>JAWVEB010000018.1:0-58102 GCA_033856915.1 Blastocatellia bacterium
GGGCAGAATTTCAGAAGCTTCCTGCCGAAGAGCGGCTCAATCTCGTCCAGTTTGGCCAGCAAATGGAATCACTGGGGATGCTTGTTGCCGATGGGCTCATCAATATGGACGCTGTTGATAAAACGCTTGGTTCGTTCGTAACAACCGCCTGGGAGAAAAGTAAAGGCATGTTCTTGGATATACGCGAACAGCGGTCCGATCCTTTCGCGGGCGAGTATTACCAATGGCTGGCAGAAGGAATTGCTGAACGGATGAAGAAGAACCCGCGCAAGCCTTTTTATGTGAAGGGGTAAAGGATTCACCCATTTGACAAAACTAACCCCATCCTCACCGCCAGCCACGACGACAATCGGTGTCGCGATAGGATCGATTGGCGTCGCTTTCGTCCATCGAGTGCTCGCCGAATAATTGAAACCTCACGCGCAAAATGCTAACCACCCGATGGCGCTCGGCAAAGAAAAGGGCGGCCACAAATGCGGTCATGTGGCTTACCCGGATGAGGGGAAGATGAAGGGGATACGTGTTGGTACCAAGCGAGACGTAGCTTGCTTTGACGGCTGAAACGTTGGTAAATACCACTTGGTAACGCTAGAAAAGTGTTGTGAGTACCCGCGCAACGGGCTCAAAATCCGTGGTCCGGGTAACGAAACTTAGCTGTTCTCGCAAATAACGATCGCGGGTCCATTAAAGGTCCAATAAGCATTCCCCTGAGTCCTTCAAGTGCGGTAAAGTGCTATCCATGCCGCGAAGTTCCATTGAATTACAATAGGTAGCCTCTCTTTTCACGGCGATAACATTACGCGATCTCCGACGGGAAGGTGTCTCTAAGATGATGGCGGACGTGTTGATGTCAGACCAGCTGAAGCGATACCTTGACGACCGCTAGGCCGATAAATACTGATTCCGTAATCGTTTGGTAAAGACTAGCTGATGCCGTCACCGACGGTTCTTAGAATGTCATCCATGGAGGCTGACATTTCCGGCGACCCAAAATCGGAAGCATGTGGGGGACGTTTCTAACATTTAGCTAACTCTTGAATTTTCAGTTTAGAATCTACTGAGGAACATTCGGGAGCGTAGAGCACCGTAACCTACTTGAGTTATCGTCGAGGATTGCAGCTTACTGGCTTCGCCCTCTCATCTCGGCTTACTGAGCAGTGATGCGTGATATGATGCGGTATCGCGCCATAACCTTCAAGTTTTCAGTCCATTAGGTAGGGCTCCCTCTTCAATCGGAAGTTGGAGCTGTCGTTTGAGTTCAAATCAGAGACCGAGCGTTCTCCGAGCATGAACTGCACGCGAGCGCGAACTCCCTGCCTGTAGCGGCAATTAAATAGAAGCGTTCTTCGGCGACAATACTAACGGAGTGACATGAGAATAATAACCCCAGTACTGGCAGGCTTCCTCTGTGTGCAGAGCTTTGGTCTGCCCATACAACGAACCGAGGCGTTCATACAGGACAACCGCGAGCCTCAGACCGATGACCTCCGTAATAGCGATCTTTTCCTTCAGCAAGCCACGCACGTTTCCACCAAACCAACCCGCGAGCAGAAGCTTCGTGTGGAAGCATTGCTCGCGCGTATGACGCTCGAAGAGAAAATCGGCCAGATGACCAATCTGGTGATCGACACGATCACCACCGGCAAGGATCAGGACATTCGGATCGACCCTGCTAAATTGGAGAAAGCGATCCTGAAATATGGCGTCGGCTCTTTTCAAAATGTAAACAATCAGGCTCTGCCGGCCGAGAAGTGGCGCGAGATCATTGGCCAAATTCAGGAGACCAGCCAGAAGACGCGCTTAGGGATTCCCAATATCTACGGCATTGACTCGATTCACGGCGCTAACTACGTGCGAGGCTCTACGCTTTTTCCGCAGGAGATCGGCATGGCTGCAACCTGGAATCCCGCGCTGATGCAACGAGCGGCTGAAATTGCAGCAGCCGAGACGCGCGCCGCCGGAATTCCCTGGAGTTTTTCGCCCGTGCTGGATGTTGGCAGACAGCCGCTGTGGCCACGTCTGTGGGAGACTTTTGGTGAAGACACTTATTTGGCTCAGGTCATGGGTGTGGCGTTTGTGCGCGGGCTGGAGGGCGATGACGTTTCCTCGCCGACTCATGTTGCGGCTTGCCTGAAACACTACGTCGGTTACAGCTTCCCATTGTCTGGGAGGGACCGCACGCCGGCCTGGATTCCCGAGAATTACTTGCGCGAGTACTTTCTCCCAACCTTCACGGCGGCCGTTCGTGCGGGTGCGCACACCATCATGGTCAACTCGGGAGACGTTAACGGCGTTCCCGGTCACATCAACCGCTATCTGCTGACGGATGTCCTGCGCGGCGAACTGGGCTTTCAGGGCTTCGTCGTCACCGACTACGAGGACGTCAAAAAACTCGTCAGCCAATGGCACGTGGCCGCCGACGAGAAGGAGGCGACGCGCCTGGCCGTTATGGCAGGGATTGACATGAACATGACGCCGCACGATTTCAGCTTCAACGAAAACCTCTTGTCATTGGTGAAAGAGCGCAAAGTACCGATGTCGCGCATTGATGAAGCAGTCAGGCGTATCCTACGGGTTAAGTTTGAACTGGGATTATTCGAGAAGGCGATGCCCGACGCGGCGCTGGTCTCAAAGATCGGGACTGACGAATCGAGACAGGTCGCTTTGCAAGCAGCACGCGAATCGATGACGCTCCTCAAGAACACGAAGAACCTCTTGCCACTCTCGAAAGATCGCAAAGTGCTTGTCACCGGTCCGACCGCCAACTCACTTCTGTCGCTGAACAATGGCTGGACTTATGTCTGGCAGGGCAACAACGCCGATCTTTATCCGAAGGACAGGCCAACCATCCTGCAAGCGATCGAGGCTAAGATCGGAAAGAACCTGACGTTTGTGCCCGGTACGACGCTTGACCAGGAGATCAATATTGATGAAGCCGTGCGCGCCGCGCGCAACGCGGACTTGGCAGTCGTTTGCCTTGGGGAAGGCGCTTATACTGAGACGCCGGGGAATCTCACCGACCTGACCCTGAGTGAAGCCCAATTGAAATTGGCCGCAGCCGTCGAAGCTACCGGTAAGCCGGTTGTGCTTGTTTTAGTAGAAGGGCGCCCGCGCGTAATCAATCGTGTTGCCGACGGAGCGGGTGCGATTCTCATGGCTTACAATCCAGGCAATGAAGGAGGCACGGCGGTCGCTGATGTGCTATTCGGCGACTATAATCCGGGAGGCCGGCTGCCGTTTACTTACCCGCGCACTCCGAATGGTCTCATCACCTACGATCATAAATTGTTTGAGACGGAGGCGACTGGCTTTGGCAATGCGGCTTTCGCACCGCAGTTCGAGTTCGGTCACGGGCTCAGCTATACGACTTTCAACTACAGCAACCTGCGACTCGACCGTAAACAGGTACCGATGAACGGTCAGGTGAATCTTAGCGTGACCGTGACCAATAGCGGGCAACGTGGCGGCAAGGAAGTGGTTCTGCTCTACGTGCGCGAACGCGTTGCTTCGCTCAGTCCGGCCGGCGAACGGGTCAAACGCTTTGCCAAGATTTATCTTGAGCCGGGACAAAGCCGTGACCTTACCTTCACTTTGCGCCGCGATGATCTTTCCTTCATCGGCGCGGACAACAAGCCAACGGTCGAAGCCGGTGATTTTGATGTCATTGTCGGGAATCTGACGGACTCTTTCTCGCTGCAAGCGGTGAAACAAGTTCCCAGTGGGATGCAAAAGCGCTCTCGTAAGTGAGGCGTCTTTTCTCCCCAGAAGCGGTATGCCAAACAAAGATCTTCTTCTGGATTCGGCTGTAGCCTTTACTTTCTCAGCTTTCGCACATAGGCAACAAGCGAATTGATCTCGGCCTCTGAGAACTTCTTCCCCCAAGCAGGCATTTTGCCTTTGCCATTAGAGATCGAGTTAAAGAGACGGTCGTCGCTTACTTCTGATTGCCACTTCGCGTCCGTCAGATTTCGCGCGTGATCGAACTTAGCCTTGAATGTCTGCGCCTGGCCGTCCTTGCCGTGACAAGTCGCGCACTTTTTCTCAAAGAGAACGCTGGCGTCACCATCTTTCTGCGCCATATCTTTCTCGGTCACGAAGCTCGAGGAGTAAACTGCGTGCATCGAGGCGAAGACGATGCCCAGTCCCAATACACAAACAGCACCCAGCGTTGGAATCCTTTTCATTATTTGACCTCCAAGTTCTCTGTGTTTCTGGTTCCTTCGTAGTCCCCATGAACGGTTCACTCTTGGTTAAGAGCGAGAAACTGAACCCTTCACACCCTTTCGATCACCAACGCACTGTTCTTTGATCCAAGCCCAATGCAATTCCATAGCGCTGCGCGCACCGCTAACTCGCGGGCTTCATTCGAAACGTAATCAAGATCGCAACCGGGATCGGGCCATCGGATTAATCGTAGGCGTGTCACGTCGGTGTGCATGGCGCATAGCCGTGGACCTAACGCGTCGACACCGCTGGTTTTGACGATGACAGCAGAGCGGCCAAAGCGCTCAAGACCTCTTCGCTATGACCTCCCGGTTTGACCCCGACGAACACTTTAGCGATCTTGCCGGTAGGATCGATGATGAAGGTATTGCGCGCGGATAACTTAGTTCCGTTGTATACCATCACGGAACCATACGCCGCTGACGTCTTGGCATCCGGATCTGAAAGCAGTTTGAAGTTCAGTCCTTCTTTCGCGCAGAAACTCTTATGCAATTCGGCTGCGTCCACACTGACGCCTAAGATCACCGCATTCGTTTGCGCGTACTTCGCCAGGTCCCGCTGGAAGTCATGCGCCTCGAGAGTGCAGCCCGAAGTAAAGTCTTTGGGATAGAAGTAGAGGACCACCCACTTGCCGCGATAATCCTTCAGACTCGCCTGATTGCCCTCGTTGGTTGTGAGTTGAAAGTCCGGTGCGACTGTTCCGACTTCTGGCTGGTCTCCGGCAGCACTAACGATCGTCGGCACTGAGATTAGTGCGCATACAAACAAAGATAATAAGAGGTGCTTCGTCATCATAGTGGCTGACTCCTTCAGTTTGAGATTACTCGTCGCGTTTCATTCGTGCAGCGTGTTCGCGCAGGCTCACCCTATGCGGATATTTCGTGGGCCCGACCATTCTTATGGGAGGAACCGGTCCCTAACGTTCTTTCCACTGGGCTTCGACTGACGGAGGGAGATCCCGCGAATTCTTAAGCAGACTCACGAGCTGCCAAATCTCCTCGTCCGACAACATGCTTCCCCAGGCGGGCATTCCCGTATTCCTTATGCCATGCTTTATGACCCAGAAGACTTGCGAGTCCGTGTACTGGGCCATTCCTTTCGGGAGTTGCGGCGCTGGGGGATAGAACGACTGTCCGTAAATACTCGGCTTGCCCTCAGGTGTGCTGTGACACCTCGCGCACATCGCTTTGTAGGTATCTACTCCGGCCTTCAAATTATCTTCGTTGAGGGAGACTGGATTCGTCTCGCCGGACGCATGACGAAGGATAGAAGCATGAAGCACCGTGGGCATGATCCGAGCTTCAAGGCGTGAATGCGCTCCATCAGCGCTTACCGGCATCAGTCCGAGCCTTGCCACCACCAGGGCTGACAACAACAGGAGCGCTAACGTCAGAACCGCACCCAGGAGGGTTTTCTTCACATCTTTCTCCTAACAGCTCGTTGGTGCCAGGCGGCAACAGGAACCATCAACGTATATACAAACTGCGGTCGGGTGTAAGCACGTCAGCGTGTGATTCAACGCGCGAGTTGGCGGAGGCTCGCCCCCAGGATCTCCAACCCGCGCGTCGAACCGACGGCGTCCGCCCCTTGCTCCCGACGGGCTCGCCCCGTCTCCTGTGTAAAGACCGACCCAAAGAGGTCTTCGCACTTTTACGTGGACGCCGAATCATTTACCAAGTCACTCAGTTGACAATCACTGTTCCCGTCATCTCTTCATGGCCGTCGCCGCAGAATAGGTCGCACGAAAAGGTGAACTTGCCGGTCTTATTAGGGGTGAATCGAATACGGCTAACCTGTCCCGGCAACACGTCGCTGCGAAGGCCAAAGGCCCGCAGGCTGAATCCATGTTTGCGATCCCCGGAAGATATCTCGAACACCACGGGCTCACCTTTTTTCAAGGTGATCGAGTCAGGGTTGAATCGGAAATTCTTGGCCGTGATGTGAATTACCCTCTCGACCGGTACCGCATTCGCTCTGGTGTAAATTAGCAAGCCCGAAACAACTGCGCTCGCCAGCAGCACACCCGTTAGTAGAATTCTCTTCTTATGACTCATTGTTATGCTCCAGTAATATTGAGTTCTTTGATTTCATACTTCGCCTGTTTTGGCTCAGCTTCGATACTCCTGAGGCCCAGACCTTTATAGGGCGCACTCGCGTCCCACGGCACCGGCGCTTTCTTCGGCACCGAACCGGGTGCCGGCAACGGAAACATCAAAGACTTTGCCGAGTGATGGGCAATGTGTCCCGTCAGGTGATGGTTCTCCTGGTGGATGTGGCCGTAGAACACGGTCACATTTTTGTGCGGCATTAACGCGTCGATTACCGCGGCGCCGTCCCTGGTGGCCCAGTCCCAGTCGGGATAGAGATCGAACAGCGGCCGGTGCGTCAGCACCACAATACGCGCGTCAGTCTTTTGTTGCTTCAAGTCGCCTCTGAGCCAGTTGAGTTGTGATTCACCCACGATGGCCCCCGGATCCGAGACGTTATCGAGCACAATGAAATGCACGCCCTTATGGTCGAAGGTGTAATTGAGTTTGCCGAATGCCTCCTGATAGGCATCACCCCGATCAAGCGAAGCGTCGTGCTCGCCCGCCATGAAATGCACCGTCGGGACTTTCAACCCGCTCACGATTTCTTTGAACTGCGACATTCTGTCTTTGCGGACCTGGACGTCGTCGGTGGTGTGGGTGAGATCGCCGGTGAAGACTATGAAGTCCGGCTGTTCTTCCAAACTGTTAACAGCTTGCACCGCCTTCTTTAGCGTGCCTTCAGCATCCGGATTTACCTTTGGACCGGCAAAGCCCCAGTGCGTATCCGAGAGTTGGACGAAGTAAAAGTCGTTTTCAACTTTTCCATTTGCATAGTCCACGACCGAACCCAGGGCGTTCAGACCCAAGCCCCGGCCCAAACTCGAAGCGAAGACGATTCCCCCGCCTAATCCGGCGAGTTTTATGAAGCCGCGCCTGTCAAACTTGCTCATTCGTATCCTCCCAAACCAGAAGTTACCGACTCTCGGAACATCCACTATTAGCCATACCGAATGACGGCCGGAAATATTCCCGCGGCCTCCGATTAAATGGGGATTGAGAGAAGGTCAATGGCCCTGTTTTATGAGATTGAGGGAATTTGCCGACGATTGACGTTGATGCTTTGGTCGCATAGCCCAGGTTGAGGTGCGCCGGTCAAGAAAACCGTACAGTAGAGGAGAAAGCACAGAAGCCAGGATTATTCGGAAGATCCAAATGGCCTCAGTATGCAGTTGTGGTGTGGGTGAAATAACTACAAAGCTGGTAAACCGTATAAGGCTTGTGACACCGCACATGGTAAGAGCAACACACATACGAATGATAATCTGCTTCATGATATTCCTTTCATCCTGCAACCCGCCGACAGTCAATCCACGCCGCTGGTTTTTACTTCACAGAATCCTGGCTTTCTAAAAACGAATACTCATTTACCAGCTACTTTATTCCGGGAGCGCATATCTCATTTGACGCTGGGGTGGGTTCGTTGCTTGAGCAGGAAACGCATTCTCATCCGAGCTCTATGTAGTTGCGACTTGGATGTTCCGATCGAGCAGCCCAGGAGGGATGCGATTTCATTGTGTTCCAACCCTTCAACGTCGTGTAGGACGAGGACCGTGCGATAGCCGAGCGGTAACTGCACAATCGCTTCATCCAGTGCGAGCCGATCGAGAACCGGCGAGCGGTTGAATCTGTTTCGGTCAAACACTGTCCCAAGAGGCATTTCGCCAACTTCGGTTAACTGTTCTTTTTTGACATGGCTCTTGCGGAAGTGCATCAGCACCTGGTTAACCGTCAGGCGATGCAGCCAGGTAGTGAAAGCGCTTTCCCCGCGAAAGCTGCTCAGCTTGCGAAAGACCAGCACGAAAACGTCCTGCGTCAAATCTTCAGCCTCGGTGGAATTTCCAAGCATCCGTAGACATAGGGAATAGACCCTCCGGTGATGGAGCTGAAAAATCTCCTCAAAGGGCTGCGCCCGGCCGCTATTGGTGGCCTTGCAGCAGACCATATTAGTTTGAGTTCGAAGCGCTTGTTCCATCTGGTTTGCTCATCTCAAAGGGGCCTTTACATTTCAATACTGGTTTTCCATGATCAATATTCCCGGACAAGAGATAGTCCAAAAAGCGGGAATAAAAGGGGCCGAAGATCGGTCTTAGAGTTGATGGTGTGAAGTAAGCAGGAAGATAGATTGCAAGGGCAAAAACAAACGTCAGGTCGCAAGCCTTTGCAGCAAGCGCTGACAAATGAGATGCAAGCGGAGGTTTTAAGTTGAGTTGTCAAAAAACAGAGGAGTTGATTCACGGCTATTTGGATGGCGAACTGGATCTGGCCAAAAGTCTGGAGGTTGAGCAACACATGCATGAATGCGAGATCTGCGAGCGCACCTATCGCAGCCAAACAACGTTGCGCTCATCTTTGAAGAATGACTCGCTCTACTACGCCGCTCCAGATAAGCTGAAAAAGCGCGTTCAGTCCGCGTTGCGAAACGAGGCCAAGTCCGAAGTGCCTAAGCGCGCGTTCGGCTGGCGCTGGCTAACCGTAATGGCTTCGCTGGCTTTCATGTTCTTGATTGGTGTGGTCGTGTGGAGAGTTGTACCTCGGTCTATTCGTCCTTCCGGCAATGAGCTTCTGGCCCAGGAGATCGCGTCGGATCACGTGCGCTCATTACAGATGCCTGGTCATCTCACCGACGTGCTCTCCTCCGATCAGCACACTGTCAAGCCCTGGTTCGACGGTAAGGTGGATTTCGCTCCCCCGGTTAAAGACTTTGCCAGTCAGGATTTTCGTCTCTACGGGGGTCGATTGGAATACCTGAACAACAGAACTGTGGCTACGCTTATTTACCAGCGCCGGTTGCATTACATAAATCTGTATATCTGGCCCGCGGAGCAAGCTGGTTCGACAAGTGAAGTCACGACGCAACGCCAGGGCTATAATCTGATCCATTGGACCAGCTCAGGCATGAACTATTGGGCCATATCCGATCTAAACAACGTCGAGTTGCACGAGTTCGCAAGTCTGGTACAACAAGGGCAATGAAGAGATCAGATAGCTCCAACCGCTAATAACTCTCCTGAGGTCTCTTTGTTCCCGCGACTGGCAAGGCTTTCTTGGAGCCGTTTACGGGCACGCGCCAGGCGTGACATCACAGTCCCCATAGGAATATCGACCACATCCGCGATCTGTTTGTAGGATAAGCCCTCCCCATTCCCGGAGCACCTCGCGAAACTCAACCCCAGATCCTCTAGCGCCGGTCTGACCTTATGGGTGTCTGCGCTTTGCAGCGATAACGAAGTGGAACTCGCGGGCGTCATGGCACAAGAATTGGCCACTGGCATCGCCCGGCGCCAGATTGAGAAGCAAACCAAAGCCACCTTGCTGCAGTATGGCGCTCTGGGTTAGCTGATGGAGAGCCTCTATTGGAATCGAACCGACAATTAGCAGGGGTCTCATCGCGGGTTGAGGAAATGAGGAAAGTGATTTTCTGCTTCCCAACGCGGAAGCTGGAATTCGCAATCTCTTTCTCACCCTAGTAGGGAGTAGTACTGCCATTAAGCCTCGCGCATGCGACGACGGGTCGGTGTGATCCCGTCGCCGCGTTCTCGAATTTACAGATTAACGATCGTCAGAATCGCGTCCAGCCGAAGCCGAGACAGCCGGGTTAACGCTTACCAGGAAACCGTTCAGCACCCACGCTCGCTGGCTGGGAGCGAAACGCGGCGCCAATAGTCCATCGTTGATCTCTCGAGTAACCGCGAAGCGGTTAAAGACCGTTGGCGCCAGAAATAAGCGCTCGTTATCGGGAAACCCATCCGAGGCTGTGTCGATATCACCTTCGACAGCAGAGATCACGCCATCGCCATTCTGATCGACCCGCGCGACTTCTGCGGCATAGGCGTCATTCAAACGCCTTGTCAGGTTGGTCACGTGAGGTTCAAACGAAGCAGGCCTCTCGTAAACATCCCGAAAGATCTCATCGGCCAAGCCGCTGGGAATACCGCGTTGGCGAAATTCCCGCTGCGCGTCGATGTCGCCGTCAAACTTATCTGGGTCGCGCGGGAGATTGGGATTGTCGCCGTGGGTGACCGGGCTATTCTTCACACCAGCAGGCCCCGAGCCGGGAACAATGGACTGCAGCGCTCCAATCTCGCCGTCCTGGAAGGTGTCGGGTTCGCCGCCGAACTTATCCGGGAAACCACCCGTAAACGGCAACTCATAAAGTGGATGTACCCAATTGGTTCCCAGGTAATTGAACTCCCAATAAGAGTGAGAGTCGCCCTGCTGGTAAGAGTTGTAGGTACCCATACTCACCTGCAGTGGCACCACGTTCGTCTGTTTATCTGGAAAGTGATCCGTCTCGCTTGGGAAATGAACTGCTTTCCCATCCATCGTGAAGATATGGCCGGGAACATTGTTGCCTTGGTCCATCTTACGCAGTTCTTCGGCATCTGCTTTGGTGATCGTGCCGAATTGCGCATGGCCGTCGGCCCGCGGCTTAGCTATCGCCGGCACGATGAGGTCGTGGATCATCCAACCTTCGTACCAGCCTGACTCATTGTTAATGACGAACAGCCCGGAGATGTCTGTAAAAACGTCGATGAACGCTCCCGGGTTATTTGGATCGGTCGGTAAACCTGGCTTCGGTTCCACGACTAAGCGGACAGCCCCAATGCTGTCAAGGCCACAGTTAATTCCCGTGGCGGTCAACTGGGCGGCGTCATTGACGCCCTGAATCCTGCTCGTGAAAACGTTGGGCTCAAAGCCGTGTGTATCCAGCAGGTAATACTGGAAGAGTTGGCTGGGCTTGTCAGACTCAGCGAAAGCCTGGACGGGCAAAATAGTATGCGGTCGCCCTGCCAGTATTGCCAGCCGCTCTTTGAGTGGAGCAGGCAGGTTCACGACATCGTCGCGATTACGGACCGTGGCCATGTCCTGGTTGGCATTTGGATTCGGATGACACGGTGCGGGCGGCTGTATCTGCTGAGCAAGAGCCGTCTTATTGAGCAAGGCGGCGTGGCCCAACAATAGCGCGATCAAAGTAACTGCTATTCTACTTCTCGGTCTCTTCAATGCATTGAACTGGTTCATCAGCTTCTCCTCTTTTTCCGGTTATCTGTTGCGTCTCGGGGAGACAACTAACAAATCGAGGCTACGTCTCTTTACTATTCAAAAAGTGCGGGGTTCCACCGAAGCGTAGAAACCCCGCATGGCGCTGAGGTAAATCGTTAAGAGGCGCAGATGGTGAAAAGCTCCTGGCCTTTCTGCCGATAGAGCGCCTCGCGATTTCCCCCAAGAGACCTAGAACCTAAACTTGGCGCCGAGAGTGATCGAACGGTTTCCAAAGTTGTTCAGGTTCTTACCAAAGTCAGCACTGTTCAGACTATTAACAGGAATGCCGTAGTTATCCTGATTGAAAGCATTCAAGAAATCGGCGCGCATGATGAACTCGCGCACCTCGTTGAACTTGATGTGCTTCGAACAACTGAAATCGGTATTGTAAAACCCGGGAGCTCGATAGGTGTTCCGGCCGAGGGATCCGTTCCCCAGGCTAAAATTTAGTGGCAGACCATTACTGCCGAGCGGAACAAAGAACGGGGTCCCGGAAGTCGTGAACGTGCGAAAGTTGTGAGTAGAAGGGTCGAGTATGATCTGGCCAGCTGGATTGAAGTTCGGCCGATCACCAGCGGCGCCGTTGCCGTTTGAGTCAACACCGGTGAGTATTGAAAACGGTTGACCCGATTGTCTGCTCGTAATCCCGGAAATCTCCCAATGGCCGAACATCTGTTTCAGAACTCTATTGTTCTTGGCAAAGCCCGGCGTCGGCGGCTCGTAGATGTAGTTAGCGACGAAGCGGTGCGTGCGATCGAAGGCCGAGAGGCTCTTCTCGGCTCCAAGGTTAAAGAAGTCCTGCGGCACCTGCGGCGACCCACCAGTGATCGCGCCGACACCCAGTGATTCGTCGTTGTTGCTCAAGAGTTTCGAAAAAGTGTAAGCAACACCGAATTGCAAACCACGCGACAACCTTCTATTGACGGAAATGAAACCAGCGTTGTATGTCGCTTGAGCCGTGGTATCGATTAAGACCCGCGAGCCAAACTGCGGGAACACCCGACGCTGCTGCACGGTCGGAATCGAATTAGGGTTACCCGTCGCGGCCACAGTGGCCGCCTGGGCGGCAGTCAGAATCCCGGGATTAGCCTGCAGCTGATTTACCTGGTTGGTCGAACGGCTTCCGGTATAGCCCACCTCGATTATGTAATTACCATGCACCTCACGTTGGAACGATAAGCTGTAGAGCTGAGAGTAAGGCGTTTTTGCGTCGGAAGGTGTATTGACGAATGTAGCCAGCGGACTAAATACCGCTGAACCGGATACAGGCGCAAGGTTGGGAAACTGATCGACGGCATTGTCTATTCTGGGAACTACGACGCGCGGAAAGTTCGAAGCGTCCACCGTCAGGAGGTTATAGAACAATTGGTCGTACGCAATGCGATATCCGCCGCGCAAAACGCCCGCCCCATCGCCAAAGATCTTATTAAGCAGACCACTCTTGTAGTGGGGACTAAACGCAAAGCCAACGCCTGGCGCCCAGTTGTTCCTGTCCGGCCGAACAGGCCCCGGAACCAGCGCCGCCAGACTTTGTGGATCAGTGGCGCCGAAAAAGCCCAGGGGCACGCTCGAGTACTCATAACGCAATCCGAGGTTCACTGTCAGACTCTGATTCACCCGAATGTCGTCCTGAGCAAAATAGGACTGTTGAGTCTGACGGGCATCGAAGGTTGCCGTCTGGAGTGCCTGTTGGAAAAAGAGCGCATTGTTATTCAGGAAATCCTGAAGGCTGCTGAACTGGAACGTACCCTTCGAGTCAAAAGCCGCCAGATTGAACAACTGAATGCGGCGGATATCCGCGCCAAACTTGAATGCATGACGACCCTTTTGTAGTGTCGCCGTATCGGAAAACTGATAATCGTTCTGGATGCGTCCCTGGGGGAAGTTGGCTAGCCCTCCGATCGAGAAAAAGCCGGTAATCGCGGTGCTTGGTGTTTTGAGATCGTTCTCAGGAAACTGAAGGTTGCGGCGAACGTAAGAGAAGCGGAACTCATTGAGCAGCGTGGGGCTGAAAACGTGGGTCTCACTGACCGCAAAGTTGTTATCGTCGATTACCTGGTCGCCGGCGAACAACGTGCCGAACTGAGTGTTGCTGATCTGAGCAATGTTGTTCGGCCTATTAGTAATGTAGCGAAACGTTAGCGTGTCATTGTTTGTGAGCTTGTGATCTATCCGGAGAGTGTGATTCAAGATGTTTGTCGGTTGATTCGCGGCGATGTTCGTCAGGCCCGTCTGGATTGGCACGCCATCGACCAATGTGTTTGTCAGACTTCTGAACGCGGGATTCATTCCATAAATCCCGCTCAGGAAGGAAAGCGAATTCAACACGCCGGCCCGACTGGCCGCCGATTGTCCAGCCCGCAACGGCACCGTGCTCAGAGCCGTGAAGCCAGCCATTGTCGGAATCCTGATGGTGGGTCCGAGACTGGCTCCGGTTCGAGTGCGATCCGCTTCGAATAGATAGAAGAAAAAAGTCCGATCGTTGTCGTGCGGCAGCTTAACAGGGCCGCCGATATCGCCGCCAAATTGGTTACGGTTGAAACGTGCAGGCCGAGTCAGCCCACTCTGCTTTTCAATGTTATCAAGAGAATTCAGCGCGCTGCCGCGATAGTACTCAAAGCCCTCGCCGTGAAAAGCGTTTCCACCCGACTTGGTGATCACATCGATCTGTGCGCCAGAGTTTCGGCCAAATTCCACGCTGTAGGGATTGGTCTGCAGCCGGAATTCCTGAACCGCTTCCGGAACCACCGGTACAGTAGCCAGGGTAACGCTGATGTCATTGTTGTCCGAGCCGTCGATACTAAAATTGTCATTGCGAGCTCGCTGACCGTTCACTGAGATACCCGTTGAACCGGGCGCACTGAAAGCATTGGGAGCAAGCAGCGCCAAATTATTCACATCTCGACCTGGCCCCAGCGGCAGGTCCACCGCCTGGCGCGAAGTGGCAGTCAAACCGAGCGTCGCATTCGTCTTATCAAGTGCTATAGCTTCTGTTTGACTGGTGACATCAACCGTGGCCGCGATGCTGCCGGTCTTTAGCGCTGCGTCAAAAGTGACTTCGCCGGCGGATTTCACCACTACGTCCCGGTTCTCAAGTTTTTGGAAGCCGTCCTTCTCAACGACGACGTTGTAAGATCCAGGATCCAATGCCCCGACGCGATAAAACCCCTGGTCGTCGCTAGTGGCTTCCCGTTTTGTTAGGCTGCTGTCAGTGCTTGTGACAGTTACCTGTGCTCCCGGCACGACGGCACCATTTTCATCTCGCACTGTGCCAGAAATAATTCCGCGCGTAATTTGCGCCTGGCTGGTTAGAGCGCTGAACGCCAAGAGCAAGAGCGCGCTAACGAGCACGAAACCGAACTGAGAATCGAAAACTTTCTTCATTTGTTCCTCCCTGTTTATCTAGCTGGTGGTTCTAAAAGTTAACTGGGGACTTTTCGTTGAGAGGTAGAAGTCCAAAAACAAACTTGCGTACTGAAGAGCGCAACAGCAGGCGCTGTCACACCACACGGTGTCTGGCGTAGAAAAATGCCAAAGTCTAAACACTCATCGCTGCGAAATTCCGGACTCCCAACCACTCAACCATCTAATACCGATCGGCCTGCAGATTTATTCCCCAGGCCCATTGGTTCCGGAGATCACAACTCAACTTTTTTTTCGATACTATGCTGATAAGCCGAATCAAAACTTCACAGAAATCTGGCGTGGGATAAAAGTAGCCGGCCCACTCACAACTCGACTTCGTGAAGACGACCTTCTACGACACGAATAAATCAGCGCGGGTCAGAATAAAAGGTGTTTGTAGGATTCTAACGACTGGTCCATGGTGCGCCCTCGCGCTGCACTACGTAAGATTAGATCGATCTTCAAGGCCGTGGATATTGAGAAGCGTAGTGTCTCGCCAAAACGACAAAATGCTTTTCATCACATCCCTTCCTCACTAATGAGTCCGTCTCATCATTAGACATAAGACCCGCTCACCTACCAATTTATTCCGGCTGCTGAATTGTCACTCGCCCTTGGAATTTTTTGTGTACTGCTGCGGTATGGAGTAGCAGAAGGCGATGAGAACGTTGAGTCAGGCCTTAAGACAACTCGTTGATTGATAGGTCGCCTGGATCATTGCAAGGAGAGGACCAACTTCACTCTCGAAAAGGTAAACGTAGGTGGGCGCAGTTTGGGGCGCACTCAATTGAGCGCCGCTCGCCGAAGACATATAGGAGATTGTATGAAAAGGAAAGTCATCAAAAGGCTCACGATGTTGAGTCTGGTTTCAATGTTCAGTCTTTGCGCGGCGGTCGCATCCGCAAACGCGCAACTCAGTACTCCAATCAAGGCTAAAATCCCGTTCGACTTTAACGTCGGTGATAAGAAGCTTCCGGCCGGGGAATATACCTTCAGTCGTTTATCGGCAGTCTCTGACAACAAAGTGATGTTGGTCCTGGGCGTGGGTGTCGGTGTGCTTCAGTCAACCTATGAGGCCGAAGTTCTTACACCTAAGAACAAGTCGACTCTGGTCTTCCACAAGTACGACGACCAGTATTTCCTTGAACAGATCTGGTCGGGTGGTGAACAAGCGGGGTCGCAAGTCCCGGAGTCTCGCAGTGAGCGAACCATCGAGCGGCAATTAGCACAAACCCAGCACAGCAATATGTCTGGGAAGGCGATGAAGGTCGAAACGATCGACATCGTCGCCAGCTTGTTCTGAATTGCAAATTGTTGGCGGCCACTCCGGTTGGGGCAAAAGTGGATCCGAAACCACATAGCCCCGACTGGGGGAGGGCGTAGGGCAGGGATACCCGGAACAAGGGGAAAGCGGAAACTCGTGATTAGAAGTGCAATAACTCGCTCCGAAAAGTAATCAGGCGACGTGATTCATATGGATGTGAATCGTAAGACAGAGAAGGTCGCATTTGTGAATAAGTGAGAAAACAATATGAGTCGTAGATTGATGCTTTTCGCTTTCGTCCTTTGCTGCTCAGGAATTTCAACGCGGGTTGACGCTCAGCAGATCAGTGAGAGCTATTCGCAGGCAACTCAGCAAAGCCGGAGCCCGGGCGATGACCGAGTCATCACTAACACGGATCTGATCTCTTTTAATGTCACAATAACAGACCAGTATGGTCGTTTCGTAACTGGATTACAGAAGAACGCCTTTACCGTGCTCGACGACAAACAACCGCAGGAGATCACCTTCTTCAGCGATGAAGACGCTCCAGTAAGCCTGGGCATTGTCTTTGATCTGACTGGTTCGATGAGCGTTGGTAAAGTAAAGAGAGCGAGAGAAGCCCTCGATCATTTCTTTGAAACCAGCCGCGAAGGAGATGAGTATTTCCTCGTCACTCTCCAGAACGGGCGCGCCAATCTCGCGCTCGATAGAACGCGGGATAGTCAGGCCGTCTTAAACAAACTCACCTTCGTTCAATCGCACGGAACCACAGCCTTTTACGATGCTTGTTACTTAGGTGTCGACAAGGTCGCACACGGCACTCATCCCAAACGCGCGCTCCTGGTAATTAGCGATGGACAGGACAATAACTCGCGATACACTTTCAATGAGTTACGTCGCCTTGTGAAAGAGTCGGACGTGATCATCTACGCGATCGGGATAGAAGAAGAAAGAGACGGAATGCTCGCCTCTGATGGCCAATCAATTCTCGATGATATTGCCGGGGTATCTGGTGGTAAGGCTTTCTTCCCTCAGACCTCCGCTGAAATGGACGATATCTTCGAAAGCATTGCTCTGGAACTTCGCCATCAGTACGCTATTGGATACCGGCCACCTAACTTGAGCGCCAACGGCAAATGGCATCACCTCAAAGTCAAAGTCAATCCGCCCCGCGGGCTGCCCCATCTCTTTGTGCGCAGTCGCGACGGATACTTCGCACAGTTTCTGAGACGGTAGTTGGGTTCGGGCGCTCAAATCCGCGCCAACCAATCCTTGAATAACTTAACCTTCACAGCACGTTTTCTCGTGCTCCAAAGCGCTGCAGCTGAGTACCGATTTCAGGGCGATTCGTGTTTCACCTTGGTTTCAAGCTCTCAATGAAATCTTTGTCCTTTACACCCTGATGACAAACTACGCAGGACTGCTGGCCACGCTCCTCCAGGTCAGATACCAACGCATAAGTCAGCCCGCGGTCGGACCAGGTAAGCACTTTCAATCCATCTATGGAGTTATAGTGAAACGTGATCCCTTTGGCGACGATCTGTTCGCCGTCCGTTGGCTGCACCACCTTGTCCGAGGTCACTACCAAACTGATCGGACGTGTTCGCATTTGATAAGCGACATAGGCCGCGTAGTCGTTCTTATAACCAACGAGGCGCGCGCCCTCAAGCCGATATGTTTTCTCCTGTCCTGATGATTCCTGATAGTTAGGCAGTTTCACGGTGAAAGGGAGTTTGCCGGCAAACCAGTTGGAGATTTGCTCGGGCACATCCGTGACGAGTTCAAGCGGGAGTTGTCCACGAATATGTCTTTGATGAGTGTCGGCGGCCATCATGGCAAACTGTGATGGGCCGGGCAGGATTGGTTGGCGGTTGCTCCTGTTTGGGAGCCATAGGCCAACCAACATAGCAACGGCCAGGACTGCAGCCATGGCAATTGCTGGGCGCACGAACCGGAGTCTTGGGCTGCGTGAACTGAAATGCTCGACCGTTCGGCGTATCCGCTCGCGCAATTCAGGCGGAGCGAACCGCGCCATCGGACGATCGTTCACCAACTTTTCCACACGCGCGCGCAATTCCGGCGGAGCCACGTGAAGCGGACCGCACCCGCGAACATTTTCAAGTAAGCGTCGCTCACTATCGAAACTTGCGCGGCAAGAGTCGCAGCCAGCCAGGTGGAGTTTGATATCCCCACACTCCTGCGCTTCCAGTTCATCATCCAGATACAAAGTCATCCGGTCGAGAATTTCTCTGCAGTTGCTCATAGTCAATTCTTCAAACTGCTTTTGCTGCCGCTCTGGGTTGCCAACTTGCCAGCGCGCGCCGCAGCTTCGCTCGGGCCCGCCCCAGCCTCGACATGACCGTACCAGCCGGGCACTCAAGCAGCGTGGCGATCTCCTGATAACTGAAGCCTTCGAGATCCCGCAGAACTATTATTTCCCGGTAAAGTTCCGGCAGGTCGGCGATCGCAACTCGAATCTGCTCACGCTCGACCTTTCTTAAATAGACCACGTGAGGGTCTTCGCTCGCCCGATCGTTCTGGTGAACAAATCCCATCTCTTCGTCATCCAGTTCAACAAAGCGTGGCCCACTGCGGGTGTGACGAAGCTGGTTGAGCCAGGCGTTGCGCATTATCACAAAGAGCCAGCCCTTCAAGTTGCTGTTCGGCGTAAGTTGTCCAAACGCACGCACGGCCCGCAAATACGTCTCTTGCACCAGATCCTCGGCCGCGGTTTGGTCGCGAGTCAGGATTAGCGCATAACCGTAAAGCGAGTCCAAATGCTCAAGTGCAGCTTGACTGAAAGTTGCGGTGCTCATTCACTGTTCCTGGTCTGGCCCTATCTTATAACAACACTTCACCCGCCAAAATATTCCAGGACCATGAAAAGCTGCCCGGCTCGATTTTGTCAGCGAACCTTTGAAACAACACACGAGTGGAAGGGGAATAAAAGAGCGGCCAGCGTGTTATTTCCACCGGGTTAATTTTCCAATCGGTCCGTGAGCCATGAAAACATGTCGAGCGGGCTTGATTCAACCAGACCTATGCTCGCCGGCGTCGGTCAACTTTGCAGTGAAAGAAAGAGGAGCGCCCATGACTACCAGCAAGCGAAACAGGCTTCTAATGACAATCACGATTCTGTTGGGAATCGTGGCCGGCACGATAATCACGCGACAAGTTCGCGCGCAAAAGCAGCAGGATGCAAAACCTTCATCGTTCACCCCCGTCATAGAAGAGCCGTTCGATGTCGTAAGGGCACGCGACAAAGCCGCGAAAGCGGCCGTGATGGCCGCTCATCGCAAACTACTGGAGGAGCGTTACGACCTTACACGGCGCGTTGATGAAAAGGTTCGGATGACTCGTGGCAAACCGATTCCGGTTGGCCCTACGGCCAGACTCAAGAACGGCGCGACCTGGGAACAACTCGGCCGCATGTCGCCGGATGAGGTCAGGGAGAAGGGCCTATTTCCTTATCTGCCGCTGCCCCATGTCAACCACCCGGTCGGCGGCATGGTCTTTCCACAGACGGAGATTAAGTCCCTCGCGCGGCTCGAGCGTTTCGATATGGACTTTGATTTGCCGGACTGGTTTCTGCCGGAATTCCCGGCCGCGATTTTCCTGACAACTCGGCCTGATCTTGGCGATGTCTCGAAAGGACAGGTCGTGACGATTGATAACTTTTACGAACTGTTCAATGGCATTCTCAATCCAAAGCAACTCGATGGCTTGCGTCTGCTCGTGACCCAATTTCCGCAGCAGCAATTCAATGCGACGGCAGATCGCAAGACTGAGAAGGCCGACGGTATGCGAGGGGTAGCCTGCTTCGATTGCCACGTCAACGGCCACACCTCAGGAGCGTTTCATCTGGTGGGAGACATTCGTCCGCAGGAGAATCGCCGCCGGATTGAGACGCCATCGCTGCGCGGCGTTAACATTCAACGCCTGTTCGGTTCGCAAAGAGCACTCAAGACGGTAGAAGATTTCACTGAGTTCGAGCAGCGCGCCGCCTACTTCGACGGCGACCCGGTGCTCGCTACCAAGAAAGGCCTGAATATTCTCGACCGCGGTTCGCAGGTGCATGACATGTCGGAGTTCCAGGAGCTCCTGGATTTTCCGCCGGCGCCTAAACTAAACATTCTTGGCCGGCTCGATCGGACGAAGGCGACCGAAGCCGAGGCGCGCGGCGAGGACCTTTTCTTCGGGAAGGCCAATTGTGCAGCGTGTCATGCGCCGCCGTTCTACACCGATAATTCGATGCACGACTTGAAGGTCGAGCGCTTCTACAAACCGCGAATGGAAGGCGGCATGCTGATCACTGCGCAGGGACCAATCAAGACCTTCCCGCTGCGCGGTATCAAGGAATCGCCGCCATACCTGCATGACGGGCGGTTACTGACGCTCGAGGACGCGGTGGAGTTCTTCAACCTGGTTCAACAACTAAATCTGACGCAGCAGGAGAAGTCCGATCTGGTGGCCTTCCTGCGCGTCCTTTAGCCCCTGCAGTTGCGACCGCGCCGGGTTGGATGACTGTTTCGGCGAAGCGCTCCATTTCTTCGAGCTGGGGACTGCATTGCAGCAGCAGCAGATCAACTCCGGCGGCTTCGAATTCGGCGATACGATTGGCGACTTGCTCGGGCGTACCGACCAAACCAGAACGCAAACCGCGGTTCGATACGGAGTAGTCTTCGAGCGAAACCTGCTGCTCCAGTTTCGTGCCTGCCAACCATTGCTGGTAATTCTGGTAGCCGGCGGCAGATTGTTTGACGTTGGTGATGCGCGCCAGCTCCTGCTTCGCCTCCGCTTCGGTCGAGCGCACGATCGCATAACCCGCCACACCATATTTCATCGGCGGCAGATTCAGACGCTCGCGACGCGCGGACATGTCGGCGATCTTTTCGCGCACGCGAGCCGGCTCATCCCCGTGCATGACATAAGCATCACAAAGTCCCGAGATCATTTGCTTCGCCGCTTCCGACTCGCCGCCGGCGTAAATCAACGGACGCGGCCGGCTGATTGGTTTGGGTTGCATGACCACATCGTCGACGGCGTAGTGCTTTCCGTTAAACGAGAAGTGATCCTGCCGCCACATTCGGTCGACAATCTCCAACCACTCGGTAGTGCGCGCGTAGCGATCGTCGTGCCGCTCGAAATGCACGCCGTATTTCTTCGCTTCATCTTCCCACCAAGACGAGACGACGTTGAGCGAGAGCCGTCCGCCGCCGCCGATGTGATCGATGTTCGCGGCCTGCTTCGCCAAAAGCGCCGGCTGGTGAAAGGTCGGGCGCACGGCGACCATCAATTCAAGTCGCTCAGTAACCGCTGCGAGTGCCGCGGCCGTCGACCAGGCGTCGAGCGACGGTGCCTCGACGCCCTTGATATCGTTGAGATTCAACTCAGCGACAAGCGTCAGGTCATAGCCGATCTCTTCACTGCGTCGCGCCAGGCGGCTATTGTATTTCCAACTCGCTTCCATCCGTTCGTCATCGACGTTTCTTAGCCAACCGCCGAAAACTGGTAGCCAGTAACCGTAGCGCATTTGTTTGCCTCCTCTTCCAGAAAATCTACCAACCGCGCATGCGGATCGAACCCGACCACGCGCAGCGCATCAGCTACAAAATTTGAGAGTGCGTTGATGTCGTAATAGAGCAGAGAGCCATCGCGGTCGTCGACGATGTACTCGACGCCACCAACATCGATGCTTGCCGCTTTTACAATCCGCTCGACCGCGTCGATCACTTCATCGGGAGGCGTATAGCCTTCGACCTGAAGCCCGCTGCGAGGTGCGTCGATTGGGCAGGCGAGGCGCGCCAGCTCGACGCCGTCCGTGGTCTGACAGATATCCGCGGGACAAAGGTTGAAGCTCTCGCCCGAAGTGAAGACCTTGATGCCGTAGAGAAACTTGCCACCGAGGGTCTCGACCCGCGTGATGTGTCCGCCGCGGGCGGGAACGAATTCCTGCACCAGCGCCGTCTGGTCGATGCCAAGGTCGATGGTTCCCGCTGCCGCCGCGCGCTCGAGTGAATCCAGAGAGTCATAACGCACGACTCCCGCTCCACTACCGCCGATGTTTGCCTTCACCACGAGTGGAAAGCGCAGATCGCGCGCTGCCGCGACCGCGAGTGATGGATGATTGATCACGCGTGCGCGCGGATAAGAGAGTCCCAGCAAGCGAAGCAGCGAAAGCTGGATCGCTTTTGAAGTCTCAACCGTAAATGCCGCACGATTGTTAATAACTCGGACACCTCTGCGCTCCAGGTGTTCGAGATAATTGAGTGTGTAGAAGATCCCCTGGCCGTGCTCTCGCAGGTAAGCCGAAGGACTCATGCGATTGAAGAACAGCGAATACTCACTCTCGTCTTGATCCGGGTCGTACTGATGGTGCGCGGCATCAATTGCAAGATAAGGTGTGCCGCGCCGGTCGAGTTCCGCGAAGAGCGGGCGGAACCAGTCGGGATGTTCGTAATAGATGGCAATGGGTTTTGCCTCGGTGCTCATATGGTCTCCTTCATTTGGCCTCGAATGGTTAGCGCAAAAACAAAAAGGCCGCTCGAAATGAGCGGCCTCAAGAATCTGTGCATGAATGATTATGTCAGTCTATGTCACATGATTGGTCCGCTCGGTCGATGGCCGATAACAACAACACATACAGATGCAGCCGCACAGCTGGCTGGCTCTAGCGTGAATTGTCGCGATTGTGACCGAGCTTTTTTTCATTGATTTGACTTCGGCAACTTACCTTATGAGCCAGTCGCTGTCAACCTTCAGATCGCAATTTTTTTCCGATTGCACATGTTCTGCTTCGGTTCTTGAAAATTCCAAAAAAATAAAGTTGCCGGTCTTTTTTTCAGTTCGAAGTGGGATCGCGGGAATATTTTGCCGGCCCAGTCGGTATGCATAGTTGAAGCCAGGGGAGAGGGAATTTAAGTCTAGTAAGAGCACGGCTTTGTTGAGTGGGGAACCAGGCCGTGTTCGAAGGTAGGCGCACACTGTCAGACGGTGGGTTGATTTTTTCATCGGGTTGACCTGCTGACAGGTGCGCTTACCGCCATTATCAACGAGTGATGCCGTGCTGTGCGTAAAGGGAATGGAGAAGAGGAATGATCAATTACTTAAACAGAGAGTTTCTACTCGTCATCGCCACGAGTTTGCTGAGTTTATTTTTGGCAGCATGCGGCCAGAGCGGGGCGGAGTCCAACGGCAGTTCGGAAACGTCGCCTACCGCGCCAACTGTATCTCGGAATTCAAATACGGACATGTCAAAGATGGAGATGCCCGCAAAACCATCGCCGGCGGCGGGCAAAGACATGCAAACCCCCGCGACTGCGAACCAGGTCATGGTTGAAAACTTCTCGTTCCAACCCGTCACCCTCACAGTTAAAGCCGGAACGACTGTGACCTGGGTTAATCACGATGACGAGCCGCACACAGTGAATGAAAACAACAAGACCTTTAAGTCAGGCACTCTGGATACGGACGCGAAGTTTTCATACAAGTTCACCTCGCCCGGCACGTACAGCTATTTCTGTTCGCTTCACCCCCGAATGACCGGCCAAATAATCGTTAAGTAGATTTCTTAGAAGGAGGCACACAGATGTCAGACGAAGTAAAAAATGAGAAAGAGAGTAACGGAGTCGAGCGTCGCAGTTTTCTTAAATGTATGGCATGGGCCGGCACCGGGCTGGTCTGGGCCATGAATGCGGGAGTGCTCACCTCCTGCAGTCTACTACCAGGCTCAAAACAGAAAGGTGTATTCAGCTTCGTCCAGATCAGTGACAGTCACATCGGATTCAACAAAGAGCCGAACCAGGATGTGACCAAGACTTTCCAGGAGGCGGTGAACCGAATCAATGCTCTGGACGAGCAACCCGCATTCCTGATTCATACTGGTGATATCACACAGCTTTCGACACCGGACCAGTTCGACACGGCGACACAGGTGCTCAAGAGTGCGAAGGCGAGCCAGGTGTATTACATTCCCGGCGAGCATGACGTGTTCTCGGATGACGGAAAGATTTATCTCGAGCGATACGGCAAGGGAACCCAGGGCCAGGGATGGCAGAGCTTCGATTATCAAGGGGTGCACTTCATTGGGCTGATCAATGTCTTGAATCTGAAGCAAGGGACTGGAACCGGACTCGGTGGCAGCGGACTCGGCCAATTGGGAAATGACCAACTGCAATGGCTCGAGAAAGATGTTAAGGGACTATCGAGCAGCACGCCGATTGTCGTCTATGCTCATGTACCTCTGTGGACAATCTATCCAGAGTGGGGTTGGGGAACGGATGACAGCGCGCAAGCTCTCTCTTATCTCAAGCGCTTCGGATCCATCACAGTGCTGAATGGCCACATTCATCAAATTCTGCAGAAGGTAGAAGGCAACGTCACCTTTCACACGGCGCGATCGACCGCGTTTCCCCAGCCGGCGCCCGGCACCGCGCCTGCGCCCGGGCCAATGAAGGATGTTCCGGCCGACAAACTGCGCAGCATGCTCGGGCTGCGAGAAGTAACATACGTTTCGAACAACAGCCCGCTGGCCGTCGTGGACTCGGCGCTCGGTTAGCTCGTTGGTACATAGGTTCATGTAATTCGCAATCCGCATTTAATCGAGTTGCCGCGCGAATACTCCCGAAGCCGACTCGGTATGGCTAATGGGGGATCTTGCGAGAGTGAGTCCATTTGACTAAGTTCCAACGCATTCGGACGTGAACTGCCATTGTTTATGAATGCGGTGGGTACCGTTTGGCTCTCGCGATTCAAGTCAACTGTTGTGCATGCGGACGGTCCGATGGCACATAGCCTTTCCAGCCGTATTCCTTCGCGATCTCCTCGCAGACAAAATCGCCCAGCATAATCCCGTATTCGGAGTTGGCCATGATGGCGGCGCCTTGCCCTGAATCGCCGAACATGATCAGCATTGCTTGAAAGCCTTCGTCATCTCCGATGTGCCCGAAGAGGTCTGGTCGCGTTTCGTCACCCAAGAAGAATCCAAGTCCCATGCGATCTCGATGTTGCTCATTCCCTAAAGCGATCTCCTCGACACGCGGCATCTGGGGCCTAAGCATCTCGCGCGTGATCGTCTGAGTGAGCACGCGGTTCGACTTGCCCTGCTTTGACAGCGCTATTTCAATAGCGAACTTCGCCAGGTCCGACGGTGTACCTGATCGTGGCGGAAACAGTTCAGACTGCTTCGGCCTCGACGTAAGGTTTCGGGTTAAAGGGATGGGAGGGCGACCACGGACGTTCGTGGGGCCCATTCATGCGAATCACTAACCATTCTTGATGAGGAAAGATCGAAGCGCTCAGCTCGGCGAGATTTTGAGGCTTGTTAGTGCGCTGCGAATAGCCTGTTAACTCGTGCCTGAACGAATCTTCAGGTTTGGGAAAGGCCTTCCGCCCAGGCCTATTGCGCTTGCTGCACCAGCCGCGCGAACTCTTGCAACTCGATGGCGTTTAGATCGGATACGGCCCAAAAGTTCATACCTGAGTTGGTCCAACTCAGCAGGTTATATCCCTGACGTTTTGTAGCAACTTCGCCGGTAGCATTGCCTGGCTCAGCCGGCCAAATATACAGATTGATGAAATGCTTCTGGCGTTGGTAGATAAGCGCGGCGACAGCTCTGTTGTTAAGGTACTCGAGTCTGCCGCCGAGAAGAGGAAACCCCTGGCTGGAAAAATCTTTGACCGGCGGAGCGAAATCCAGTTTGCCGTCGAACCAGGGCTTGACTGTGTGCTGGTCGGAAGAGATCACATCGGTGCGATGACCCTCTAACTGCAGCGAGCGAACGTGATTGGAAACGATCTCCTGGGCCAGCAGTTCGTCTCCGGAAGGACGGAGTCCAGGCACCGCCCGCCAGACGACGAGCGCCATCAAAAGCACTAAGGCCAATGCTCCAACTGGGAGCCAGCGCCAGCCAAACAAGCGGCGGCCGACTTCAGACTTTGCCTCGCGACGCAATGATGATCGAATCCGCTTTTGCAACCCCGCTGGGGCAGAATGATAGAGGGAGCTATCCTTTAGAGCGGAACGCAACGCTATTTGGTTGCGATAAGCGATCGCGCAGACCTCACATTGCTCCATGTGCTGCTCAACCTCCAAACTTCTGGCCAGATCCAGTTCGCCATCGACGTATGCGTGAATCAACTCCTGTGTTGTCTGACAACTCAACTTAGGACCTCCGTTTGTGTGTGACTCACAAGAATCTGTTGTAACCGCTTGCGGGCCCGCGCCAGGCGAGACATCACCGTGCCGAGCGGCAGATCTGCCACTGCCGCAATCTGCTTGTAAGACATTTCATCCAACTCGCGCAGCACCAGCACCTCGCGAAATTCCAGCGGCAACTCTTCCACCGCTTGTCTCAGCATTTTTGCATCGGCCTTTTGCAAAAGGAGCGCTTCGGGATTCAAATCGTTACTCTTAACCTCGTGCAGTTCGTCATCCAGCTGCATGTTCAGTTGTGGCGAGCGATTGTGCTGCATCCAGGTATAAGTCGTATTCCTCACGATCCCCAGAAGCCAGGCGCGCCCATCCTCCCCATGAAATCCGCCGAAGAACCTGAACGCGCGCAGATACGCCTCCTGCACCACATCTTCGGCGTCCGCGTCATTGCGCGTCAGCCAGCGCGCCAGATTATAGGCCGCGTCAAGGTGGGGTAAGACCGCTGTCTCAAAACTGGCGAGTTTGTTTTGCTGTTGCAATCGCTCTTCCTGTTTGTACTCTACGCCATCCACCATTAAGACCTATCTCGCGCCACTTTTATTCCCGCCTAGCCGATCTTTTCACCGGGAATATTGATAGCAAGCGGGCGGTATAAGAGAGTGAAAGCGCTCAGAGTCACTAAAACGAGAAATAAAAGACGCATCTTCGGGATCACGAGGGCGCATTTTCCGGGATTCCTTTGAGCCGCTTAAACAAATCCGGTTGAGAGGAATTATGGATA
Organism: Blastocatellia bacterium; assembly: GCA_033856915.1. Lineage (GTDB taxonomy): Bacteria > Acidobacteriota > Blastocatellia > Pyrinomonadales > Pyrinomonadaceae > UBA11740. The sequence goes on from JAWVEB010000018.1 coordinate 26,961, forward strand.
ATCCGGTCAAAGAAGTGGGAATGGTAAGAGGTGATTTGGTACGTTTCGAGGAGATCTACAAGCTTCATCACCGAAGAGTTTATGCAGTTTGCTTGCGGATGACTGGCAATCCGGCGGAAGCGGAAGATCTTTCGCAAGAGGTCTTTGTCCAGGTATTTCGCAAGCTGGATACCTTTCGTGGTGAGAGTTCGTTCACGACGTGGCTGCACCGCCTGACCGTTAATCAGGTCCTGATGAACTTTCGCAAGACTCGCAGAAGAAGAGATCAACTGACTGAGGACGGAGAACTGCCGGAGCGAATGATTAATGGTCCAAACGTTCGCATGAGCTTTCCGATAATTGACCGGCTCGCGCTGGCCGAAGCGATCGTGAAACTGGCTCCTGGATATCGCACCGTCTTGGTCCTTCATGATGTTGAAGGATTGGAACACCTCGAAATCGCGAACATTCTGGGGTGCGCGGTTGGCACATCCAAGTCGCAACTGCACAAAGCTCGGATGAAAATGCGTAGCCTACTCAGGCGACCGACTTGTCCCAGCCAGGCTGCGACAACCTCCCCCGAGGTCAACCCAAATTTAGAGGGCTTATCCTTTAAGCAAATCCTGCCACTACCAAACTGATAGCGGATCAAATTCGATTACCTCGAGCACGTGTGCAGCTTGTGTTGGCAACTAGAGATAAAGGACCGGAAGTGACCTCAAGCTCCGATAACTGGGAGCGGGCCGGCTCCAGGCCCAGTGTTCACGCTCAACTCAGGATCCGGGCAGCACGGTGACAGGACGATCTACTCCTTATAAGAGATGATCATCTGCTGAAAGTTACTCACCAGTGGGCGAAGCTCGCTGCGCACGAATCCTGCGTTGCTGAGCATTCGCTTGAATTCCTCGTAGGTATATGCGTCGCCGTTCGGCGTGGTACCGAGCATTGTCATACAGAAAGCCGCTGGTCCAGGAGGGGAGACGCGGCCCGCATCGGACACGAAGTCGACCGTGACCGCTCTACCATGCGGGGCAAGAGCCGCATGGACTTTTTCGAGCAGCCTTTCGCAAGTATTCATATCAAAGTGATGAAGGAAGTTTGTGAGAAGTATCAGGTCGTAATCACTGCCATAATCGACCTCGAAGGCGCTCCCGGCGACTGTGCTATAGCGATTATCTATTCCCGCTTTCAGTGCATTTTCCTTTGCTACGGCGAGAACGCACTCCCAATCAATAGCAACCACTTCAGCCCGTTTGTTGCGTCGAGCAATCTCAATCCCGTACATACCATGACTGGCAGCGACGTCCAACACCTTCAGCTTCTGTGCCGGCCTCTTGTCGACAAGTCTGGCCATCTTTTTCGCCGGGACTGCGCTCATCGGAGCCATTGCCCGAGCGAAGTTAACCCACACCTGATGGTCGGGTGCTATGGTCCCAGCTTCTGGAAGCAGAGTCCCACCTTTACGAACGACGGCCGTGAGGTCTCTAAATCCGTCGGTCAACATCGGCGAGAGGAAGAACTCAATTGAATCCGCCAGATACCCCGGAGATCGACGATCCAGCAACATAGCGGAATCAATCGTTAGACTGTACCGATCTCTCTTCTTCCTCAACAATCCAATGACTACTAAATAATCGGAAAGGATTCGCATGCCCCGTTCGGAGGCGCCGCAACGTAGAGCGAGATCCTGAGATCTTTCGCGCCCTTCACCGATGGCTGTGAAGAGATCGAGTTCGATCGCAGCTTTGATTGCCGCAGTGCGCTGATAGGCGTTGACCGTATCCAGGAACAGGGCCGGGGAGAGCCGGTTCATCATTAACAATTGAATACTCGAGTGTTGTCCAAAACGGCTGGAGGCCAGCTTCAAAAGGCATCTGAGAAAATATTTTCTCATATCCGGAGGTCTACACCTCCTTAAATAGAGCTTGAAATGTGATCCTCGGATCGGGCCGGCGCCTTTGTTTGAACTCGGCCACCCATCCGGACACGCTACGAAACAAATCCGCCATCGGATCTTTCATTGGCTTTTCTCTCGGCACTAGTGCCGCCTGTGACTCGGGGATGTTGCCTGCGGTTCCCCGCTTAATGATTCTTATTCTTGTCTTTCTGCCTGTTCCCATATGTTCGACCTCGATAATCTTTTCAGACAACGGAATCTCTCACCTGAACTTACCGCGTATCGTGTCTGAATATTCCCGAAGTCTCGAAGCTGGTGGGTTTGAGTCTCAGAAAAGAGAATCAGGCAGATTGACCTGGTGATACGGAATAACGGCGCTGGTCAGAAGGTATATCGATTGGAGGGATCAACTCAGGAGTTACCTTACGACGATCGCAAGGTTGCAGAGCATATGACTATGGCAGGCAACGGACTAAATAAAATCAAGTGAACGCGGCAAAGATTAAAGCCCTTTATAGCAGGTCCAGATATCTGCGTTCTGGGATGACCGGACTGCTGGCTGGTTTCGTGAGCAGCTTCGTCCTCGCCATGAGTTTTGAAAGCATTCCTGTCGCAGTTCTTCTTGGATCGGTCATCGGTATCGCATATGTGGCGGCCTTTCGCAACGTACAGCGCCTGTACATCGACAGCGTCATGACGGCTGCCGCCCTCGGCATACCCCTTTGGGTCTTTGTCAGCGTAGTTGTATTCCCACTCATAAGTGCGCAGCCACCCCAGTGGACCGCTGATGGAATGAGAAAAATGCTGCCGCAGTTGATTGCATGGGTGGCATATGGCGTTGTACTCGGCTTGGCTGCGGAAGCTCTATGCAGGATAAGAGTTTCGTGGCTGGGTCCCGACGCGATCGTAGACAAATCGCCGATAGTGGCGACGGAGCAGATTGTGATTCTCGGCGGTGGTTTCGCGGGCATGGCTACCGCTGAGCGATTAGAGCGCGTATTTGGCGCAAATCATAAGGTAACTTTCACACTTGTCAGTGACACAAATGCGCTGCTCTTCACTCCTATGCTGGCGGAAGTCGCTGGGAGCAGCTTAGAGCCTACCCACATTAGCAGCCCTCTCCGGACCGGTTTGCGGAGGACGCAGGTCGTGCGCGGACGTGTCGTCGGCATAGATCTGGAAAAGCGCCGCGTCTCCCTGGCCATGAACGGACGCTCGCGTGGGACATCCACTCTACACGGCGTCACTGAGGAACTCCCCTTCGATCATCTTGTTTTGGCTCTAGGTTCTGTCACCAATTATCCGAGCGCAATGCAGAACGTCAAGGAGTTTGCGCTTGACTTCAAGACTCTTCCGGATGCCATGCGCATTCGTAACCGAGTGATAGACATGTTCGAACGCGCCGATCGCGAATCCGATCCGGGCCGACGCCAGGAGTTGCTGACGTTTGTGATCGCGGGCGGCGGTTTTGCCGGCGTCGAGTTGGCCGGCGCTTTAAACGACTTTGCTCGCGGCATCCTGGCTGACTATCTCAACCTGCGTGCCGGAGATATGTCTGTCATCCTCGTTCATGCGCGCGATCGTATCCTTCCAGAGCTGAGCGAACGGTTAGGCCGCTATGCGCTTGAACGAATGACGGCGCGCGGTGTCACTTTTAAGCTCAATGGGCTCTTGGCTGACGCGCGTGCCGGCGCAGTGATCCTGGAGTCGGGTGAGGAGATTAGAACGCAGACACTAGTATGGACGGCGGGCACTGTCCCTAACCCGGTGCTGGGTTTGCTCCCAATCAATCGCGACAAACGGGGAGCAGTGATCGTCGACAGCACACTTGCGGTGCCGAGCCATCAGGGATTGTGGGCTCTGGGAGACTGCGCCGCCTGCAGCGACGGCAAGACAGGGAAACCGTGTCCGCCTACTGCGCAATTTGCCTTGCGAGAGGCACGCGCGCTGGCCCACAACATTCACGCCAGCCTCAACGGAAAAGAGCTTAAACCATTTCGCTTCCGCTCGCGTGGAGCGTTGTGCGTCATTGGTCACCATACTGCGTGTGCTGAGCTCACGGTACCGTTTATGAAAGAAAAGTCAGTTCAGTTCTCGGGCCTCTTTGCCTGGTTAATGTGGCGCGGAGTCTATCTAAGCAAACTACCGGGACTCGATCGCAAAGTGCGCGTACTCACGGATTGGGTTATCGAACTTTTCTTTCCACGCGACATCGTGCAGACGATTGAGCTGCATGAAAAGGGGGCACACGATGGAAATCTCATCTGAAATTCTCACTCCAGCCACTACTGATAAACACCCTTTGATAGGAACTCCGCTGGTGGTTCCGATAATTATTTGCATCTTCACAGGAGTAATAGGAGGCGCAGCTTACTCCGCTGTGGTCACTGTCTCGCTCCCAGCTAGCCTCGTGCTTGGCGGGATCTACGGATTGGTCTTTGCTGTCTTATGCCACCGGCGTGCAGTGAGCCCTGGTGCTGGTTTGATCTGGGGACTTGGATTTGCTCTCCTGCTCTGGCTCGTTGTTCGCGCAGGAATTGTCCCTGTAATAGCGGAGGGGATGTCAGCAATTGGTAGAGTCGATTTCCTGCGTGCTCAGTTTCCTCAGTTGGTGGCTTATGTGCTGCTCTTGGGAATGCCTCTCGGAATAGTTCTGGGAATCTGGGGTGGCCTGCAAGTCCGTCCGACACAGGCAGCCTTTAGCTTCAGGCGCGCTCTGGTTGGCGGTGGTCTGGCCGGTTGCGTTGGCGGTTGGGTCTTCGGCAGATGGATGGATAAGGTTGATCTCTTCCCGGTCCTCGGCGGATTGGTCAATTCTCACACACGCGCATCGGGTCTGGCAGTTCATTCGCTGGTTGCGATAGTCATCGGGGCCAGCTTCGGCCTATTGTTTCAGCGCGACATCCGCGGCTATGGATCGAGTCTGGGCTGGGGAATGGCCTACGGAATCTTGTGGTGGTTTCTGGGACCGATGACGATTCTGCCGCTGCTCCAGGGCAGGCCTCTGGACTGGTCATACCAACATGGCAGTGCGTTATTTGGTTCTTTCGTAGGACACATTGTCTTTGGGCTCATCGTCGGATTAACTTACGCCGTCGCGGATCGGCTTTGGGTTGGGTTTTTTACCGATTCTGATCCAATCAATCGTGAGCCAGAAGGTCCGGGAGCGAGAACTGTATATTCGCTTGGGTGGGGAGCAGCGGCAAGCTTAGCCGGCGGGCTACTCTTCAGTCTAGTCATGCTTGCCACAGGTGCTCTGCCGCGTGTGGCTCGTTTGGTCGGAGGCACTTCACCATTGTTAGGCTTTGTAGTCCATCTCGTGATCAGCGCAATCATCGGTATGAGCTACGGGCTGCTCTTCCGGCGTGAAGCTCCTGATAAGGGGTCAGGTGTGGCATGGGGACTGTTGTACGGACTGGTTTGGTGGTTCCTTGGACCTCTGACCTTGTACCCGATTCTCTTGGGGGGCTCGTTAACCTGGACGACCCAGGCTGCCGGTTTGGCACTGCCATCGCTTATCGGCCACCTCATGTACGGTGCGGCAACAGCGCTTGCGTTCATAGTACTTGAACGACGCCATGATGAATGGATCAGACTCGATCCGCGATTGGCCGCTCGAGAAGTTCGTTTGCGCAGACCGATTGGTACCCCAGCTCCTGCACTCTGGCTCTTTGTGCTGGGTTTGGGGGTACTGCTACCCATCCTCTTAGGTTAGTTAATCCGATCAAGGCCAGCGAGGAATATTTCTACTTCTGCTGATTTGCCGGTAGGACTCTCTATCAGTTCAACGCCGTCACGATGACGTGCCCACACCGACTTCTGATCGTCGACTGGGCCTGCACTCACCTCAAACAGACTACAGGGCAAAAAGTACGTGTGAGCCATCTCTTCTGCTTATTGATCCGCAACTAATTGAAGACCACGGGAATATTTCCGAAGCCCACTCGGTATGGTTACACGGCGGACACTTTGAAGTCACAACGTTGCTTTGTCAGGAGGAGGATACAGATGGGCGAAATGGACCGGCGTGGGTTCATAAAACTGGCCGGTTTGGGGCCATGCTGTCAGACGACGAGAGATCGTGAGCCTGCTTAAGAACTCGCAAGATCTCCCTCTGTCAGCTGAAGCTGAATGGCAGGGGCCTAAGACAGGGCCGCCATAGCTGGTGCGAAACTAGTCTTGATTATTTTTTGTCTGCAAGTCCGGCAAACATTGATTCATCTCGTTTGACTCCGGTAGTGGTTTCGATTGACCTCAGCGAGCTCGAATTCAGCTAAGGAGCTAAACAGGTTCGGCAGATCATCGGCAAGCGCTCGCCACGACTGGTCCGCCAGTTGTCACCAACAACCGCTCTCGGAATTGAATAAGCGACTTCGGGATAGCTATGGCAAGTTCGATGAAGGAAAACAATCAACAATCGGCGTTCGGGCATCCTGGTATTGAGCCCCGCTGGACCAGAAGCGCCAAAGATGGTGTGGGCACCGCTTACGCAGCCTCAAGTCGTGTTTGGTATAGCCTTTCATCAGGAATACTCAACGAGATTTATTATCCGACAATCGACCGGCCGCAGATCCGTGACCTACAGTTTCTCATTTCTGACGGCAAGACGTTCGTCCATGAAGAGAAGCGTCACCTCCGATCCGAGATCGAGAGTCTCGCTCCCCACGCGCTCGGCTTCCGTGTAACAAATACAGATCCCGAAGCCCGTTACCGGATCGTCAAAGAAGTGATCGGTGACCCTCATCAGGACGGAGTGCTCATTCACACCAGGATAGAAGGAGACGAGGGTTTTCTGTCCCAGTTGAAGCTCTACGTCCTGCTCGCACCTCATCTCGAGGTTGGTGGCTGGAATAACAATGGCTTCGCTAGAGAGGTTGCAGGACAAAAGGTTCTCGCCGCTCACAAAGGGAAAACATGGCTGGCTCTCGGTGCTACGGCGCCTCTTCTGAAGAGTTCATGCGGATATGTGGGTCGCAGCGACGGCTGGACCGATCTGATGGACAACCTCCAGATGGATTGGCAGTTCCCTTTTGCGGCAGATGGAAACATCGCGCTGACTGGACAGTTGGATTTGAGCATGGGCTATGAATTTACTCTCGGCCTCGCTTTTGGTGACAGCTTTCACAGCGCAACAACCACGCTGCTGCAATCGCTTGATGTGCCTTTCGACCGGCAGAGGGAGCGGTTTATCGAGCAGTGGGATCGAGCAAGTAAGCGGATAGTGCCACTTGAAAGTGCAGCGGGTGATGGCGGCAGACTTTACCACACCAGTCGCAGCCTCCTGTTAGCGCATGAAGACAAACAATATCAGGGTGCGATCATCGCTTCGCTCAGTATTCCCTGGGGCGACGTGAAAGGTGATGAGGACATCGGCGGTTACCACTTGGTTTGGACCCGCGATATGTGCAACAGCGCGATGGGTTTGCTGGCGGCGGGCAACAGGGAAACGCCCCGACGCGCACTCGTTTATCTGGCGAACACACAGCAAAAAGAAGGTGGCTTCTACCAGAACTTTTGGATCAATGGTGAAGCTTATTGGCGTGGCATCCAGCTCGATGAAGTCGCCTTCCCCATTATCCTTGCGTGGCGTCTGCACGAAGCTGGTGCGCTGCACAATTTCGATCCGTACCCAATGGTGTTGCGCGCCGCGCGTTACCTGATTCAAGAAGGGCCAGCCACCCCGCAGGAACGCTGGGAAGAGAACAGCGGCTACTCGCCTTCGACTCTGGCCTCGAACATTGCCGCGCTAACTTGTGCTGCAAGCTTTGCCCGCGAACGTAGCGACGAGGCGACGGCGCTGTTTATCCAGGACTATGCCGACTTTCTTGAGTGTCACATCGAAGCGTGGACTGTAACCACTGAAGGGACACTCGTGCCAGGCATTAGTCGTCACTTCATTCGCATCAACCCGGTGGAGATTGGAAACCCGCGACCGGACGAAGATCCAAATCGAGGCGCCTTAACGATTCGCAATCGCCCCCCGTTTGTGCAAACAGAGTTCCCCGTCAGGGAGATTGTTGACTCCGGCTTTCTTGAATTGGTTCGCTACGGCATTCGCAAAGCAGGCGATCCTCTGTTCGAAGATTCTTTGAAGGTGGTCGACGCCGTGCTGAAAGTAGAGACGCCTTTTGGACCATGCTGGCGCCGGTACAACCATGATGGCTATGGCCAGAAAGAAGATGGTAGTGCCTTCCAGGGAACCGGCGTCGGGCGCGCGTGGCCGCTGTTGACGGGGGAACGCGGACATTATGAGTTAGCTGCCGGACGTGATCCGAAAATTTATATCAAGGCATTGGAGGCATTCGCCGATCCAACAGGGTTGCTGGCCGAACAGATATGGGACCAGCCTGATAGTCCCGATGGTCACATGAAGTTCGGTCGTCCGACCGGTGCGGCGATGCCGCTGATGTGGGCCCACGCCGAGTACATCAAGCTGCTGAGGTCTGTAAGCGAGGGACAGGTGTTCGATCTGATCCCGGCAGTCGCGGATCGCTATCTAAAACCGAGAAACTGCCGACCGCTGGAGATCTGGAAATTCAACCGGCAACCTCGTTCCATTAACGCCGGGATGACGTTGCGCGTTCAGGCTGCGGCCGACTTCGTGCTGCGCTGGACAAATGACGAGTGGCAAGAGGTTCACGATTCGCCTTCGACGCAAACCCAAGTCGAGATCGAGTTTGCCGATGTCGACGTTCCGAAGGAGCAGCGCGCGCCGCTCCGCTTCACCTTCTATTGGCCCAGGGAAGATCGGTGGGAAGGACGGGATTTTCAAGTCGCCGTCACCTAGACAGTACTAAAGACAGAAAACTTCAAGGAAGAAGGAATTTATGTCAACAGGCAAAACAGTCAGAGCGAAGATTATTAACAAGAAAGTGGGAGACGAAACTCCAGACGACCAGAGCGCTGGCCTCAACGAACCCACGAGAGAAGAGATCGAGCGTCGCGCGTACGAACTCTACCTGGCGCGCGGAGAAGTTAATGGTCATGACCAGGACGATTGGTTGCAAGCCGAGCGCGAGCTTAGGGAGGCACCGAGTTAGCAGCACGCCTCGTTTAATCCAACGGGACAATTAGGTTGAGGCGGAGGACGCGCTCGACCAGGCATGATCGGCGCACAGGATAGATAGGGCTGCTGAAGCCAATTCGTATGCAAGGGGGGGAACCATGACCAGCTATTCGAATGAACACCGGATATCACCCAGAAACTCAGATCGTGACGTGGACTCATTTGAGTCAGAGACGACGAATCGCTGGGCTGTAATTCTGGCCGGAGGTGACGGCGAGCGGCTTCGTCCACTAACCAGGCTGATTGCCGGTGATGAACGGCCGAAGCAGTTTTGCTCATTTCTCGATGGTGAGACTCTGTTGGAACAGACCAGACGGCGCGTCGCCTTCTCGGTCCCGCCCAGTCAAACTCTAATAGTGGTAACCAAAGCGCACGAGCCTTTCTATACCAGCTTGTTATCTGATGTGCCCGCCGATCGGCTTATCGAGCAACCTGCCAATAAGGGAACAGCTCCAGCTATTCTTTATAGCTTATTGCGTCTCGCCGCTGTGGCCCCGACAGCGACCGTAGCTTTCTTTCCTTCAGATCACTACTTCTTTGATGAGGAACGATTTATGGCCCATGTTGCTTCTGCGTTCGAGAGTGGGGACCTGAACCCGCGCTTGATTACTCTCCTGGGTATGGCCCCAGAAAATCCCGAAGTGGAGTATGGCTGGATTGAGCCCGACCGGCTGATTTCAAACAAGGGCTCATTTTCACTCTACCGAGTGCGGCGATTTTGGGAGAAACCATCCCACGTCTTGGCGGCAAAACTCATGGCAGAAGGCTGCTTGTGGAATAGCTTTGTGATGGTAGGCCGCGCGCAAGCTCTTCTCCGCATGACTCAAGAAGCAATAAGTTTCCTCTACGACGACTTCGCTAGTGTCTTCTCTGACCTTACGACCGCACGGGAGGAATCGAGCATCCGCGCCCTCTATTCCAATTTGACGCCAACAAATTTCTCCCGCGATGTGCTTACGAAGTGTCCTGAGAAATTGGCTGTGCTCGCTGTCAGCGAAGTGGGATGGAGCGATTGGGGATCACCGCAGCGCGCTCAGGCAACTTTCGCTCGGATAGGTATCCATGCCGGCTCGGCTGCCTGAGTTTGGCAATGCTACGATCAAGCTGACTTGTTTTGATCTGGACTTGTGTCCTGTTTCTAAAGTTCGCGTAACAAATGGCCGACCCTTGCATGGCAAGCGCGCGTCCATTAAGCGTCCAATAACGATTCCCGTGAGTCCTTGAACTGCGGTAAAGTGCTATCCATGCCGCTAAGTTCCGTTGAATTACAATAGGTCGCTTCTCTTTCACGGCGGCGACACGGGTTCGACTCCCGTACGGGACGCCAACATTTCAAAGCACCTGCGGATTCTATTTCGCTTTGAATCTTTGCAATACGGCATCGCACTTGGCGATCTCCTTCGCGACTTCGTCAGGTTTGGCGGCATCGGCGCCGCTGAGCGTGCCTTTGCTTTTCATGTCGAGATAGATGTCGAGGCTCTTCTGATAGGCGTCTTTTGCTGCCTGCCACTCGGCGGTCTGTTTGCTCGCGCCCGTCTTTATTGCAAGCGCTGCGCGAGACGCGCCCACTTGCGAATACAACTGTGCGAGAGTGTTGCGGGCAAAGATGTTCGTAGGAGAAGTGGCAACTAACGGTTCGACAATCCTGGTCCCTTGAAGAGCGCTGTCGAGTGCGCCATTCAAATCGCCGGCCTGTGATTGGACTCGGCTGGTTGCGAGATACACCTGGGCAGAAAGACCTGCGTTAGCCGGATCTACCGCGACCAGGTCGGCGAACAACTGCTGCGCCTGGTGAAAGCTATTCAGCGCGGCCACGTAATCGCGTATTGCGCCCAGCACCTCGGCCACATTGCGATCACCGAGGGCGACACCCCTGCGGGAGTAGGTGTCATGCGGATCTGCCGTGAGTACTGCTTCATAAATCGCCTTCCCCTCTTTGAAATCTTCAAGCGCTCCCCTGTTGTCGCCCGCATTTAACATTATTCTGCCGGTAGCAGAAAGCTGGTTCGCAAGTTGGGTCCGATACAGCGTATTGCCTGGATCTGCCTTCACCAGTTCCCTATTAATTGCGAGTGCCTGGTGCGCTTGTTCTAATGCTTCGGGTAGCCTACCAAGTGAAGTGCCTAGTACCCAGCCAAGCGAGTTGTGAAGACCTGCGAGGTATACCTGATAACCGAGATTGGTTGCATGATCGGCAACCAATTTCTCTATGATTGGCTGAGCTTTATGCATGTATTCCAGCGCACCCTTCGCATCTCCGAGATTCGGCGAGGTGGGACTGCCCAGGGCCTTGGCCGTACCCTGATAATTATCAACGAGAGCATATTGAAGATCTTCGTTCGTGGGATCCGCTGCCGCGAGCTCTTCTAATATTGGCGTCGCTTGGCGTAGGTTTTCAACGGCTTTATCGGGAGGGCCGTTGAAAACATATACCACTCCGATTCTCTCATAGCAGAGCGCCAGCTCTTGCCGGACGTCGTTATTATTGGGCTCCAGAACGAATACTCTTTCGCGTATCGCCAAGGCCTTGTTCAGATTCTCTATGGCTCCCCGCGTATCTCCGAGGTTTGACGTTGTCAGCACATTCCCGCGACTCGACAACGCATAGCCGCCCTGCGCCATTGATACCTTTTCATAAGCTGCGGCAATTTCGCGCAGCAACGAGGTGTCGTTGCTTGCATCTTTCGACAGGTTGTCGAGATATTCGAGAGAGTCTTTGACTAATCCCTCGCGCACTTTGGTCGAGCCGGGCAGCGCCGCGATTTGATCGTGGTAATCAAACAAGACCGAGTGCGCCAGCTTGCGCACCTGTTCAAATCGCTGTTGCGCTCTCGCGCTTTCGACGCGGGCTCTGCGAGCTTCCCAGGCAGTCGCAATGATGCCGCCGATAAGCGTCAGCAGAATGATTGCCGCCGCCGCGACACCAATCTTATTCCTTTGAATGAACTTCGATGCGCGATAGGAAAGAGTGGCCTTGCACGCGATGACCGGCAGACCTTCGACGTGGCGCCGAATATCTTCGGAGAATTCATTGACCGATTGATAGCGCCGCGCCGGTTCTTTCCGCAACGCCTTCAGAACGATGTTATCCAAATCACCGCGCAGCGCTTTCGGATTGATGTTCGCGGATTGCGAATTGGTTTCACCCCGCGTCTCGCGTCCCCGTGTCACGGCCACGCTCGGCTTCTCTGGCTCCTGCTCACAGATGGCTCTCGCGATCTCTTCCGGTTGGCGGCTTTTGACCCGACAAGGACGATGGCCGGTTAGCAATTCGTAAAGCAGCACACCGAGAGAATAGACATCACTCGAGGTTGTGATCCGTTCGCCTTTTATTTGCTCGGGGCTCGCGTACTCCGGCGTCATCACGCGCACGTCGGTGGCCGTCAACTCTGTTTCCGCTTCACTATCTGCTTGCAAGAGCTTAGCGATGCCAAAATCAAGGAGCTTGGGCTCGCCCTTTTTCGTCACCAAAATGTTCGACGGCTTCAGATCGCGATGAATAACGAGGTTCTGATGAGCGTATTGAACGGCCGAGCACACGGTGCGAAAGAGTTTCAGCCGCTCAGCCGTAGCGAGCTTATTTGCCTGCGCATACCTAATAATCGGCTCGCCCTCGACATACTCCATAATGAAGTAAGGCAGGTCGGCTTCAGTGGCCCCGCCGTCCAACAGTCGCGCGATGTTTGGGTGATCGAGATTGGCGAGTATCTGACGCTCGTTGCGGAAGCGCTGCACAACGAAATCCGTGTCCATGCCGCGTTTGATCAGTTTGACGGCAGCACGTTTGGAGAACTGCTGGTCATCGCGCTCGGCCAGATAGACCGCACCCATGCCGCCGCGCCCAATCTCGCTGGTGATTTTGTAAAGCCCGACGCGCTCGCCAATCATCGACCTGCCATTGGGCTCAGCGACAGCGGCGAGAGGTGATTCTTCCAGGAATTGGGCAGCAGGTTTTTGCCGCGCCAACAAGCGCCCAACCTCTGAGCGCAGAGCTTCATCGCCGGCACACACAGTGTTGACCCAAACGTCACGCGACTCGGCTCCGCGCTCTAACGCTTCACCCAGAATCTGCATTACACGTTGATGTCGTTCAGGATTCATACCTCAGTCATTTGGAGTGCGGCAACTGGTCGCCGCTATCGGCACCCCACGCGGGCTGCCCGCGCGAGGACCCCGCGAGAAAGGGCTGACAAGTCAGCGCACTCCATAATCATTCTTTAGTAGCAATCTGATCGTGCAGCCACAGTTTCGCGGTGCTCCATTTGCGGCTCACCGTTGTTTCAGAGACATCGAGCACTGAAGCAACCTCGGGAATTGAGAGTCCGCCAAAAAATCTTAACTCAACAATGCGGCTCTGCTCGTCATCCAGCAGCGCCAAGGCTGTCAGCGCATCGTCAAGCGCCACGAGATTAATGTCACGCTCTTCCGCAAAACTGATCGCCTCATCCAGTGAAAGCTTGCGCTCGCCGCTGCCGCGTTTTTCTGATGAGTAACGCCGCGCATGATCTACCAGAATGTGTCGCATCACCTGCGCGGCGATGCTGAAGAACTGCGCGCGGTTCTGCCATTCGATTTGATCCGAGCCAACCAGTCGCACGTACGCTTCATGCACTAGCGCCGTAGCTTGCAGAGTGTGATCGGGCCGCTCGTCCTGGAGGTACTTTTTTGCCAGACCGCGCAGTTCGCCATAGACCCGCTCGAACAAAGCATCGACGGCTTTCTGATCTCCGGCGCTCGCCTGCAAGAGCAGTTGGGTAACGCCGGTTTGGGGAGCATCAGCCACAGATCACTTCTTAGATCGGATTCCAAAACTATCGCGGGTGCCCAGCGCATGCATAGCGCTGGTTAGCAGGCGGAAATATGAATATTCCCGTATGTCGAGCCTAATTGGCGGCTAAAGCCTACACGCACTTCAAATCAATATCAATTCTGCCCAAACGGTATTTGGAAAGAATCAGCTCGGAATTGCGCCCTTATAGGTAGAGGAAGAATAAACCAGTGTTCGGCGAAGCGTTTGGGTTACCGACGCCTGTTCTTGGTTCGCTCTTTGTCTATTGTGTAACCATTCAGTAAACCCAAAAGGAGAAGAAAATGAATAAGACAAGTTATAGGCTATTGATTCCAGCACTCGTTGTCGCCGTGGCATTAACGGCCTTAGCTCTCGTGACTAGCTCACGGGTGACCGCGCAAGGTGAAACACATTATTAAGTCGGTGACCGCGTGGAAGTCGATACATTTCAGCATGGTAACTACCCCGGAGCCGAAAAAAACGCGACTTGGCGTAAGGCAACCATCATCAGATTGTATACCCCTGAAGATCGCTTCGGCGGCTACATCGTCAAGGTGGATGAGGATGGTCGTGAAATGCGGTTACGTTTCGTTGATACGCAGTGGATGCGCGCTCCGCAGGGATCCGACGCGCCAGCTGCAGCAAATAATAAAACTGAAGACCAGGCCACAAACACTCAAACTACAACCGACCAGGCCCAGGCCGGAACCGTCTCGTGTCCAGCGTCTGACGACCTCAAAGGCACATCACAGCTTGCGATCTTCAAGCGCCTCGTCGCCGACAGATATGAGAGGAATGGAAAGAGCCGAGACGAGAACCACAAGAACGTCTCCGTCAGCATTCATTTCGATGACTTCAAGACGGGTGCGACCCATCCTTACCGTCACATGATTAATAACCCCGATGGGCCGGATGGAGTTGCCGGCGGAACTGTCTATCCGGTCAAAGCTACATATCTCGTCTGTGAGGATTACCCCGGCTTCGCGCCGACTGGCTTTAAAGGAGAACTCCTAAAGACTGAGTATGAAAACATGACTTACTCTTGCTTCAAGGACGCCACCGGCGACTGGGTATGCAAGCAAACCGGCGGCCGGGAGGGCAGACCGCAGCACGTCCCGAAATGATCGCTTTTGTAAGTTCATCATCAGGATGAAATAGAGTAAGCAGTTTTGTCACAGAGGAGAAGGAAATGAAGATTGTCTCAGGTCTGGCCCCGTTTCTTTTGCTCATCTTCGCTTGCCGGCTTTGCAGCATGACGGGCGCCCACGACTACGATCCTTACAAAGGTTCGCTTAAGAGCTTGCTGCCAAACGAACCGAGCGTGGGTTTGATTAACTTCAAATTGGATACGTCACAAAGCGACGACCTCGATGGTGCTCAAGAGGCCGTCAAGGCAAACTATACGATGCAAGCCGGCTCGATTTCCGTGCCGGTACAACTTCAGGTCGCCAACTTTGCGTCGGCTCGGGAAGCTGAAGCGGCGATGCAGGCGTTTGCAAGCAAGCACGATCTTGTCCTTGAGTCTAAGACCAAAGGCGGAACGAAAGTGGGACAGCGACTGACTTGGGGCGAGGGAAAGGCAATCATGTGGTCGAACGGCTCAATACAATGCCTCGCCCGTTCGGATTTTCCTAAGACGACATCCAATCTCGAGGAGGCTCTGCCTTTCTAAGCCAGGGCTCACTCAAAGAAACGTTCGGGAATTAGGAGACGAGGTATGGGCCAGATTCTTTGCCTTCGGTGCACAAAGCTTAATCCGAGTGCCGCGACGTTTTGCGAATTCTGCGGAAACTCGTTGGCCGCCAGAAAGAAAACGTTGAAAGTGATATGGATTCTGGTCGCGATTTTTGGCGGCTTCCTTCTCGTAACCGTTATTTTTATTGTGGTAGTTGTCTTGTACTTCCTATCGAGCATCCTCAGAACATTTTCTTAAGCGGGGAGGTGGCTAACAATGTCCGCGAATGCTTGTCCGAGATGTGGCGCCCTCAATTCCGGTGCGGCCCGCTTTTGCATGAAGTGCCGCAACCCGCTGCAACCGACAGAGCCCTTGCCCAAAAGTGATTTAGGGACCGCGGTCTCTAAAGCCCTGGTAAGAAACCTGATCATCATCGCGATAGCCTTTATTGTCATCTTTTGCGGACTTGCGTTCCTTTTCTTGCTCATATTCCTGATCGCACACGGCCTTTAGGATTTGTACTAGCCGAACTTTCGATCAAACTCCACCGGAAAATGTCCGTCCTCAAGAGCCCAAGGTGCGTTCGGGTGACCCAAGCTACTTCAGAGAGATGGGAAGACCTAGAATGACAGCCGAACGCCTAACTGGATCTCGCGACCCGGCGTCGCGGCTTCCGTGATGGTGCCAAACTGGGGTGTGTTTACGAAACGGTTGGGCGTGCCCAGGTTCGTATGGTTAAGTGCGTTGAAGGCTTCCGCGCGAAGCTGGAATTTTACGTTTTCAGTAATGCCAAATTCCCTTTGCAAAGCCAGGTCGAGAGTCTGCCTGCCGGGACCATACACCGAATTTCGTCCGACGTTTCCGAAAGTGAAGGCCGCGGGTGTCGTGAAGGCCGCTGTATTAAACCAACTGGAGGCCGTATGTGTGCCGGGACCGAATACTGCTTGACCGGTGTAATTTGCGCGAATCGGGTTTTCACCCAGGAGCGTGCCCGCGTTCGCGGTATCGCCGAACACCGAAATAGTAAAAGGAAATCCGCTTTGCGCCTGGAAGATGGCCGACAGACGCCAATCCTTCGTAACCTTATTCACGAAGCCAGTCTTACCCCACGAGGGAATATTATAGACAGTGCTCAGCGCGAAGCGATGGCGAATGTCACACGCGGGTCCCTTCTCAGCGCTAAGGTTGGAATTATTTTGCGGCGCGGCTGACTCGAACATCGGCGAGCGGAAATCCGGAGCGTCGCTGAGGTTCTTTGCAAAGGTGTAGTTGGCCAGCAAAGTCCAGCCGCGAGCAAAGCGTCGCCGGACATTTACGTAACCCGCGTCGTACCAGCTTTGCGCGGAATTCTCCAAGAGGTTAATGCCGCTTACCGGGAAAGTCGTATTGGCTATGGTGATGTTATCGGGTAAGACCATGCCCGGCAGAAAACTCAAAGTCTTGAACGGCCGGCGCGGTCCTATCGCCCCCGGTCCTGGAGCAGCGTTATTGATCAGTTGCGATCTTTGCAGATGCACTCCGTGCGATCCGAGATACCCGACTTCCAGAGTAGTAGCTGAGCCCAAACTCTTCTCTACGGAACCGCTCCACTGCTCGATGTATTGTGGTTTCGCGTTGAGCTCGAAAGCAGCAAAGCTAACCGTGGTCGTGCCCAGGACCGCCGGCGCAAAATTGAAATGACTCGCGACGATGCCGGCCGCCGGAGTGAAGTTATCGCTCTGCTGCGTCTCTGGAAAAACATAAGGAACATTGTGACGCTGGTTACACCAGGTATTCATGTCCACGGGTGTAAAGAAAATACCAAAGGCCGCGTGGAAAACCAGTCCGAGGCTGGGAATGCTGTGCGAGATGCCTGCGCGGGGAGCAAAGTTTAGTTTGTTGGAATTGTTTAGGCCTTCCGGGAAGCCCTGTTGTCCGCCGATGAAAACAAAAGGCACACCGTCCTTGAAGACCAGGTTCGTGTTCGCGTAACGAATGTCCTTCAGCGGGCTCATGTATTCATAGCGCAGCCCGATCTGGATTGTCGTGTTGCGACTTAACTGAAAGCTGTCCTGGACAAATGCATCCGCGTACCACTGTCGCAGTTGCATCTGCGGAACCCCCGCCTGACGTTGCTTTACTGCCGGCAGACCGAGCAGGAAACTCGCGAGTGCAGATCCTGTTCCATCGTTTGTCGCTGTCTGAGTAGTAAACCCATTCGTAAACTGATAGTAGCCCCGGTTCTGGAAGAACCCCCACATCGGCCAAATAAAATTGCGATAGCTGCCGCCGAACTTGAGGCTATGCCGGCCCTTCTGCCAACTCAAAGTGTCCCGTGCTTCCAGGATCGTATCCCAGGCGTGCATCGGCGTTGCGATATAAGTGTCGCCCATGCCGGAGTAACCCTGCACGTTGAACCATGGCGCACCGTAGGCGCCCTGACCGCCAAAGCCGACCCCGGTAATTCCCAGTTGAGAAACAATGTCGTTGGAAAGGCTGTTCTCGGAAGTGCGATGCATCGACAGGCGCGAGACCGTGATGTTGGCCATGTTCACCACGTTGGGACTGAAAATGCGATTCCATCCCACGGTGCCGTTTTGCGAAAGGTTGTTATGGATGGCGCCGAAGCCGGGCAGGTTCTGCGGCATGAAACCTTTTTCACTGCTGAATGAATAGCGCGCGAACAAGCTGTCGCCCCCTTTGAGGTTTTGATCGAACCGGATCGTCGCTTGATCGGTGCGGTGGTGTTCATTGCGCACGTCGAGATAGTTGTTACAGTCCGCGCCGGCTCCCACGACCAGCGGCACTCCCATCATCGTCATGCCGCAGCCATTCATTCCCATGCCCATGTTTGGTCGGGGAACATATTGATTTAGGAATAGCAGGGCCTTCTTGTCGATCAAACCTGTCGGAATTACGTTCCCGGGGAATGGATCACGAATGACCTGCGGATTGCTGGGGCTGAGCGGCTTGGTCGAATCGAAGTTTGGATTTGCGTGCGAGCTGAACGGGTTGTAGATAGTTGCGCCGCTCATGCTGAAATCACCGTTGATCTCATCGACGGTCGGCACCGTTTCAATCATCGTATCCGCCTGCGTTAATCGCAGGCCTTCGTAGTTCGCAAAGAAAAACGCTTTGTTCCGGATGATTGGCCCACCCAGCGAGCCGCCAAAATTGTTTCTTACCAAATGGTCCGACGAGTCCATTTGATTAAACGAGCGTGCGTCGAACACATTGTTGCGGAGAAACTCGTAACCAGTTCCGTGAAACTGGTTGGTGCCGGTTCGCGTTACGATATTGATTTGGCCACCCCCGGCGCCGCCCATCTCGGCCGTATAACTTCCCGTCTGCACTTTGAATTCCTGGACCGTGTCTGGCGAGGGACTCAGGTTAAGAGTATTGAACGTCGGATCTGTGTTGGTCGCTCCGTCCAGCAGAAAATAATTCGCGTTGGGCCGGTTGCCGCCGATGCTAACCGCCGATCGCTGTCCCGGCCGCCAGTACAACGGGCTCATGTCGCCGGCCTGCGCGCCATGACTCTCGTGCGCGCCCGGAACTGTAAGCACCAGATCGACTAACATCCGTCCATTGAGAGGCAGGTTGCGAATCGAGGTTTGCTCAACCACCTCACCTACGCTGGCATCCGTCGTCCGTAACACACTCGCCGTTTGCGTCTCGACCTGCACGGTAGTGTTCAGCGAAGACAGCTTCAGGTCTACATCAAGCGTCGTCGGCTGGCCGACTTCGAGGCGCACCGACTGGTTTGAGAGCGCGAAGCCCGGGGCCTGCACTGTGACTTTATAAAGGTCCGGCAGTAAGCCTGTGATTTGGAACATACCCTGCTCGTTGCTAACGACTTGCCGAACTGCATGGGTGCTGTCCGATGTGAGCTGCACGGAAGCGCCAGGGATAGCCTGATGCTGCGGATCGTAGACGGTACCGCCGAGGCTCGCGTAATTGCTCTGAGCAAAGACGGGCAAGGCGATCAAGGACAGCAGGAGTTGCACGACTCCGGCAAATAGGAAGAGCCGCCGCGATTCTTCGACTCTGACGTACCTAACGAATGGAAAATCCATGATCTCGACACCTCAGCTCTGGTTGGCTTGGCATGAAACGATGGAAGGAGATCGAGAGCGCGTTACTGATCTCAGGCAGGAGCACACACTGGTGAAACAGGTGGCCGAGGACTAAGTGCCTACTCGCTCGCATCATTCTCAAAATCCCAAAAGGAGTATTGAGTGGCCCGAATACAGGACTTCCTTCAAGCTCACTACGATTGAATTTCTAGATCCGCGAGAAAAACGGATCGAATGAAACCCGGACTTACTGTCTGACTATGTTACTTGCTTGGCTTGAGTGCCCGGTCGCGGGCTCGATTACATGAAGCATGGGTCTTTCGCTTTTGCAACAAAGTTAGGTAGGAATACCAAGACCTCTGATTCAAAGAACCCGCGACCGGGAAATTGGTGATTACGAGAGAGAAGGTAACATGAGGTTAGCTGGGTGTCATGAGACTGCTGGTTGGTCTTTATCTACAACTTTAGGTTGAGACAGCCGGAGAACGAGCCACCGATTTACGCTGATAAACGCAGATCGGAACAGACGCGAGCGACCCGGTTCTGTCCGGGTTTCCGGTACTAATCTGTGTCATCCGTGTTTATCTGCGGCTCATTCTTTGTTCGCTCACGCGACTAGCGCAAGTGAACCAGGCCTCTCTGTAAGGCCGTGGTGGCGGCTTGAGTGCGATCGCTTACACCCAGCTTGCTGAGAATATTATTGACGTGACTCTTGACGGTTGCTTCACTGATATTCAGTCGGCTGGCGATCGCTTTATTGCTGTTACCACCCACGATCTGTTCCAGCACCTCGATCTCGCGCCCAGTGAGGTCCGAGCTGCCCATTCTCTCCGCCAGCCTCTCAGCTACGTGAGTCGGAATTCGCCGCGACCCGCCATGCACTTTTCGTATCGCCTCTTCCAGTTCTTCGAAGAACATGTCTTTGAGCAAGTATCCCTGAGCGCCGGCTTGCAACGAACGATAGATGTCTTCGTCGCCGTCGAAGGTGGTAAGCACGATCAGACGAGCGTCCGGAAACTCTTTTCGGATGGCCACTATCGCTTCGACGCCGCCCAGTTGCGGCATCCGCAAGTCCATCAAAGTAATGTCGGGCCGGTGCAGCCGATAGAGTTCGATGGCCTGTTGCCCATTCGTGCCCTCCGCAATCACAGACATATCCGCGACGGTGTTGATGAGCGCGACGAAACCCTGACGCACGACCGCCTGGTCGTCAATCACCATGATTCTGATCGTGTTATCACTCATTCGTTCATCACGTCCGACAAACTTCAGGAAGTTCTGATCAAAAACCGCGAAGCGGTTACGACCTCCAGCCCAGGGTTGCCACTGCGGCTACCCTGGGGTATCGAATTCCAATCCGGCTCAACCCCGATGGGGTTGTGTCCTCTCTCGTACGCACCTACCCAACGTAGCCGCCGAGCGGCAACGTTGGGCTGGAGGGCATAACCGCTTCGCGGTATCAAAATTCGGCATCGCTCTAACCTAATGCTATTCACTAAACTATCGGTCCTGTTCCAAGGCTGCTTCACCTAGTCATCTCAACCACTGATCGGCACGTCGACTAAAACTTCCGTGCCCTCATTGGCACGACTATCTATTTTCAAAGTGCCGCCGACTTGCTCCGCGCGTTCCTGCATGCCGATCAGGCCGAAGTGCTTGCTGTCGCCGTTCCGCGGGATTTGATGATCAAAACCAAGTCCGTCATCTCGCACACTTAGTTGTACGCATTTCGCGTCAAATTTCAAATTAACCAGAATGTTTTTAGCGTGCGCGTGTCTCACCGCATTGTTGATGGCTTCCTGTCCGATGCGCAGCAGATTGCCTTCAATCAACTGGCTGAGAGGCCGAAATGTTCCGCTAACTTCTACTTTGGCCTGAACCGTGGTCTCAGACGTTAGACGCCGCGCCGTCTCACTCAACGCTGCTGGCAGATCGTTCTGATCGAGAGCCTGCGAGCGCAAGTCCCAAACATACCGTCGCGCTTCGGCAATCCCGTGACGAACCAAAAGCCTGACCCGATCCAGGTGAGTTTTGGCCACGTCAGCGGAAGCCGGCATCGTTCGGGCTACGACTTCCAGTTGGACTGAGATGCCCAACATCTCCTGCGCCAGGTTATCGTGAATCTCGCGCGCCATGCGGTTTCGCTCAGCCAGCACCGCGGCAAACTGCGACTCGACCTGCTTAAGCCGAAATCGATAAAGCTGCCAGATCAAAAACGCCAGGCTCAGAATACCGAGAGCATAGAACCAGTACGTCTGATAGAAGTGCGGTCTCAAATAAAAATCGAACGTGGCGCCCGTGGGACTCCACAGGCCGTCATTGTTGGAAGCGATCACGCGGAACTTGTACCGGCCCGGCCGCAGATTTGTATAGTAAGCAATGCGGCGCGTCCCGCCATCCACCCAGTCACTATCGAATCCTTCGAGCTTGTATTTGAACCGGACTTTTTCAGGAGCCACAAAACTAAGCGCGGTGTAATAGAAATCAAGACGGCTCTTGCCGGGCGCCAACTCAATAGCTTGAGCCGGGCTAATCGACTCGTCATCGACGCGGATCTGCTCGATGGCAACCGGCGGCGGCTGATCGTTAAGCTTGATCCTCTCAGGGTCGATCATCGCCACCCCCTTGATGGTTGCAAACCAGAGTTTTCCGTCAGCGCTCCGCCAGCCCGCCGGATGTCCCCCACCACTGCACTCTCGCGTGATCATTCCATCAGCGGGACCATAAAGCACGGAGGTGATCGATCCGACTTTCCCATTCCCAAAGTCATCCAACTGCTGCTTGTCGACGCGGAAAATGCCTTTGTTGGAACTCAGCCAAAGACCGTTTTGCCGGTCTTCGAGAATGCTGTAAACGACGTCATCGGGCAGCCCGTTGCGAATGGTGTAAGCGGTGAACTTTCCCTGCTTCAGTCGATTGAGTCCGCCGCCGCTGGTTCCAATCCACAGCGCGCCGCCGCTGTCCTCATGAAGAGAAATCACGACGTCACTCGATAGCCCATCGCGCGTGCTGTAGGTAGTAAACTTTTCGTCCCTGAACTTGCTCAAGCCGCCCAGCGTGCCGATCCAGATGTTGCCTTGCGCGTCTTCATAGATTGTGCCCACAAAGTCGTTCGGCAACCCGTCCGCGGTCGTGTAAATATTGAAGCGCTCGCCTCTCAATCGCGTGAGCCCGCCGCGCGTCCCAATCCAGAGATTGCCGCTGTGGTCCGCATAGATCGAGCGCACAAAATCATTGGCTAGCCCGTCAGCGGACGTAAACGTCTTGAACCTGCCATCCCGGAATCGATTCAAGCCGTCCGGAGTCCCCGCCCAAAGATTACCGTCGTCATCGCCGAATAATGCGAGCACGACGTTACTGGATAAACCGTCCGCGGTTGTGTAGGTGGTGACCTTGCCGTCTTTTAAGAGATTCAGGCCGCCGCCATTCGTTCCGATCCAAATGTTGCCCTTACGATCTTCGTAGATCGACTTGACCGAATCGCTGCTCAGGCCTTCCCTTGACGTATAGGTCGTAAATTTCTTGTCCTTCAACAGATTCAGGCCGCCCGATTCCGTGCCGATCCACAAACTACCTTCGCGGTCTTCAAACAGAGAGAGAATGATTTCGTTTGCCAGTCCATCGTTAGCGCGAAAGGCTGAGAAATGTTTATCCGCGAAGCGACCCAGACCTCCGGCAGTGCCGACCCAAACACTGCCTTCACGGTCTACCGCGAGTGAAATAATTCGATTGTTTGGCAGACCGTCACGCGTCGTATAGGTAACGAAGCGATTGCCCTCTAGACAACTGAGCCCTTCAACGGTGCCCACCCAAAGCCGGCCATCCTGATCCTGATTGATCGAGACGACACTATCATTAGCCAGGCCATCTTGCTTCGTGTATCGGGTCACCGTTCCGTCTTTGAAGCGCGCGACACCATTGGATGTGCCAATCCAAAGAGCGCCTTCGCGATCCCCGAATAAAGTCTGGATGCTATCGCGGGCGAATTCGCTTTCTGTTTTGAAGGCGCCGTTATCGAAGCGCACCAGTCCGGCTGAGGTTGCCGCCCACACGGCGTGGTTGTGGTCCTCGCATAAAGCATCGATGACGTTGCTCGGCAAGCCATCCTGTGTAGTGAAGGTGGTGAACTTTCCATCCAGCAGTCGCACCAGGCCATCGGCAGTGCCAATCCAGAGGGCGCCGCGGGAATCTTCCAGGAGTACTCGCACGTCGTTGCTCTTCAACTCCGGAGTATTCTGTTTGTCGAAGACGACAAACCTGATTCCATCAAAGCGGGCCAGCCCTTCTTCGGTGGCGATCCAAACGTATCCGTCCCGGGCCTGCGTAATCGAGTGGACAGTATTCTGGGGCAGGCCGTTTTCGGTCAGCCAAACCTGAGCCTTGAACTCAGAGAGATCGCGTGTGCGATCAAGAGCGATCGCCGGCGCACCAGCGAGGAGCAGAAAAAGCAGACACTGAATCCAAACGGTTGGGTTGTTGATAAAGGCCGTTGGGCGCATTTAATTTTTTACGGCTGACCGAGGGCTCAAAAGCGTTTATGTCGGACCATTGACTTGAGTGATAGTTGAGTGACGAGGTCAGTACCGCAATGGCTCTGCCACGCCGATGCGCGGCAAGTCTGTGACTTGCCGGCCGCGAACTCTTCTTCTTTCTAAGGGGTCTCCGACCCTAGGTCATAGACCAACAGATTAAGAGTCTGCGGCAAGTCGGAGACTTGCCGCGCATCGGCGTGGCAAAGCCATTGGGTTACCGATCTGCTCCTTGCTGCGTAACCCTCACTTGTGACAAGCCGTAAATTAAGACCCCTTCCGAATATCGCACTAACCAGCACGAAATCGATTATAATCAATACCGTACCACGGACGCTCTCTCATTAACATAGTTTGGTTTCAGGCCGGAGATGCATCATTGTCATCTGCCATTCTACTAAACATTCTGGTCGCTGCATCGCTGATCCTGGCAAACTCTACCGGACCGGCCAGAGCGGTTCGTCCGCACTGGCGGCCGGCCAGCGAAGCCGAGTTGCGCAAGCTAATCCCGGCCCGCGCCCCGGTGATCAAAGAAAATATTGAAACCGAATTTCGCACTGCTTCGGGAGTAACGGACGGACGCGGCAAATTCATCGCCGGGGTCGTGATGATCACCGCCGGATACTCGGCCGAAGGCAAGTACTCGCATTTCTTTATCACCCACGCGCCGCTAAGAATCGGCAGCATGCTGCTGCAGCCGGGCGAGTATGTCTTTGGTTATCAGCGAATCAACAACGACGTCATTCGCGTGAGCTTTTACCGCGCCGCGAGCGGTGAAGGCATCGGCACCGCCGACGCGCACGTCAATCGCAAGAGTGCCATGGTTCGCTCACTTCTCATCAGTCCGCCCGTCGATGGCCGCGGGACGATTCAGGTCGGACGTTTTTTGTTTGAGTACCGGTTGGGCGATTGATCTCCGCGCGCGGCAGGACGCGATAGTGACCAGACCGACGATGACGAGGGAGTCAGTACCGGAAGCGGTAGCGACCGGGTCCCAACCAACGCCTCGGACGAGTTTGCCAGGAGAACAACCCGGTCGCTACCGCTCCCGGTACTGACCTCATTAGGCATTGGATCACACGCCACGCCTAAAAAGCATCAGCCAGTGAGCGGACCGTGAGGCGCTTCTGAAAGTCGGCCACGGTAACAGCGCCGCGCGTGCGAAACTCTACTTCAACTTTCCTTCCCGGAATCAGATCAAAATAGTTATCGACAAACGACCCTGCGTAATTCGGCGCCGCCAAATAAACCGCCCGCGCCAGTTTGTCCGAGGACAGAATGATCCTGAATCCCGTCCGCGTTCGCACCGCCTCCACGCTGATCTGCGGCCGCGGCAGCAGCAGATTCTTGTAGGGCTGAAAGAAATGTTCGTTGCGCGACACCGGCTTGCCCCCAACCAATAACTCCGCAAACAGAAACACGCTCTTCGCATCCTTCCCTTTCAGCAGCGTCGCGATCGGAACGGTAAAGTACGATTTGCTCTTGAGCGCGACAACCTCTATGTCAGCCTGCTGGCTCCACAAGGTATGTCCTTCGAAGTCGAGCAGGTTTACCTTCAATTGCGCGGCGGTCGGCTGTAACCGATCAGAGACAACATAGAAGTTCAGGTTGCCATTCTCTTCATGAGGGCTAAGGAGGATGTCGTTGTAGAAACGGCGCGCATAGTACTGCAACGCCTTCCAACGTCCCGTGTAGTCGATGCTCGACCATGAAGCCACCGGCCAGCAGTCATCAATCTGCCAGAATAGCGAACCCATGTTGTGCGGCATGATGCGCCGCAGGTGCTCGGCGCCGATCTTGATTCCCTCGGCCTGTAGGACCTGGCTAACGTAGAGAAAGGATTCGAAGTCCTTCGGCTCAGGATACTCGCGCAGCATGTATTCGCGGATCAACTGGTTACCGCGCGGATGCCGCTGGTGGGCCATCATCACCGGCGACTTGATGTCGCGATCGGCGGGATTGGTATAGGTGCTGACTGTCTCGATCTGCGGAAAAGACTGAAAACCATATTCGGTCATGAAGCGCGGAAACTGCTTCTCGTAATCGGTAAACGGAGCCGAGGCGTGCCAAACCTGCCAGTAGTGAAGGTCGCCCATCTTCTGTGATTCCGGATCGTCTTCCAGGTTCGAACTGGGTGAACTCGGCCAGTAAGAGCGTGAAGGATCGAGCGACTTACAAACGTCCGGCAGCACGCCATAGAAAATTTTCAGGTAATCGTCCCAGAGCTTGGCCGGAAGTTTTTCTTTCCAACCCCAGTGGAACCAACCCGACTCGATTTCATTGTTGCCGACCCAGATAACGATGCTCGGATGATTCCGCAGACGCTTCACGTTATCGATGGCTTCCTGACGCACGTTGTCGAGAAATGCCTGATCACCCGGGTACATGCTGCATCCGAACATGAAATCCTGCCAGACGAGAATTCCCATCTCGTCGCAGAGATCGTAAAAATCGTCACTCTCATAAATGCCGCCGCCCCAGACGCGCAGCATGTTCATGTTGGTGTCGCGCACGGACCCAAGCAGTTCGCGATATTTATCTTTGGTGATGCGGCTGGGAAAGCTGTCGGCTGGAATCCAATTTCCGCCTTTGGCAAAGACAGGCACGCCGTTAATCACAAAGGTGAAACTCTTGCCCGACTCGTCGCGCTGTTGCCTGAGTTCCAACGCGCGCAGGCCCGTGCGCGTAGTTGCTTCATCCACAACCTTGCCATCGATCAGCAGCCGTGCTTTGAAAGTATAGAGAGGATGAGCGCCCAGGCCGTTGGGCCACCAGAGAGCTGGGTGCGGAATAGCGAAGTCGAGCGAAACGCGATTCGAGCCAGGCGTTAAGCTCACCACTCGTTGCGCCGCGATGCTCTTGTCAGTGAGATTGTCCACGACAATGGTTGCACTGCCGCTGCTGTTGGCAACGACTTCAACTTCAGCCGTCAAGCTTGCGGCTGCAGCCGTTACCTGCTTGGGCAAGATGTGCAAATCGTCCACACGCGCCTTGTCCCAAGCCTCTAAATAGACAGGCCGCCAAATTCCGCTCGTAACAAACCGCGGCCCCCAATCCCAGCCATACTGATAAGGCGCCTTGCGGGTGTGCGGACTTGTTTTTTCTCCCTGATCATTTCCCGCCGGCAACTCGTAATCCATCTTTGCCATGATGGGCAAGACTTCATTAATGGGCGAACGAAACCGAATCCGCAGGGTGTTGGCGCCAACTTTCGTGAGACGCTTTGCGTCTACGCGCCAGGTGCGAAACATGTTGTCGGCACTGATCAGCGGTTCATCGTTGAGGAACACGTTGGCGTAAGTATCCAGCCCTTCAAAGACCAATTCGAGATTCGTTCGCCCCAGCATTTCAGCCGTGACCTTAAAGGTAGTCTGATATTCCCAATCGGTTTTCCCTATCCATTGCAGCTTCTTTTCGTTGTCGCGATAGAAGGGATCGTCGATCAGCTTGTTGGTAAGCAGGTCAGTGTGCACGCAACCCGGTACGCTCGCGGGATACCACTGGTTTTTGCCGGCCTCGCGAAACTGCCAGCCACTGTCTAGCGATAGTGCGCTCGTGTGCAGGCCGCTCTCTCTTCGCAACGCGGTTTGAGATCGACCGGACGCGGCAGTTAAAGCCAGCAGAAATAGAACGGCGATCAGCAATTTTGCCTTCATCTTTTAACGCACTTTCTGAAAAATAGTACTTCCAGTTAGCCGGGGGAGCGAGGTGACAGCGCCGAGGTAATGGAGTCAGTACCGGGAGCGGTAGCGACCGGGCCTCCTCCTTATTATATCGAGCCGTGTGAAATGTTGACCCGGTCGCTACCGCTCCCGGTACTGACTCCTTGCCCCGACGTTATCGCTCACTACAGCAGACTGGACACGGCCCGCTGTTGGGCACTTTGCATCACCTCGACTTCTTAGGACAAAGCCCACAGCGACCCTCCTTTGCTTTCTGTTGCTGCGGCTGCTAAAAGACTCGGCATGCTGAAACGATGGATTTCTTTAATGATCACTGCCGTAACTATCTCTGTTTTGGCGTCCATGTCAACAACGGTGAGGGCCAACTCACCTGAGGTGAACTCTCCAGGGCAGTCAGGGGTTCCGGCCTCCAGACTTGCCCGGCTGCGTCACGGAATCAATCTGAGTCACTGGTTCGCGCAGTCCGCCGATTATTCAAAAGCTCATCTCGAATCACATACGACGGCGGAGGACATAGCGCTTATCAGAAGCATCGGCTTCGATCATGTTCGCCTGACCCTCGAGCCCGCACCGCTCTTCAACGCGAATGATCCAGACAAGCTAAAAGCCGAGTACCTGAAGTACCTCGACAACGCGCTTGACTTGATCCTGGCGCAGGGGTTGGCCGTGATCGTTGATATCCATCCAACTGATGAATTCAAGGTAAAGCTTAATAGCAACGATCGTCAGATCGAAGCTTTCGGCAAGTTCTGGCGAGCGCTGGCCCAGCATCTCTCAACGCGTGATTCCGAGCGAGTCTTTCTGGAAGTCATCAACGAGCCGATGATGGAAGATGGCTATCGTTGGTTTGGCGTGCAGGCGAAACTCATCGCCGCAATTCGCTCAGGCGCGCCGCAGCACACGATCATTGCGTCAGGCCATCGGTGGTCCGGTCTTGCCGAACTACTTTTCATGCAGCCCTATGCCGACCGGAATATTATTTACAACTTCCACTTCTACGAGCCGTTTGCGTTCACGCATCAGGGGGCATCGTGGGCTGGGCCGAATCAGTCCTTCTATAAAAACATCCCCTACCCATCGAGTCCGGAAAGCGTCAGCAAGGTCCTCGACACGATTCAGGACGAAGCGGCGCGTTACAATCTGCTTCGCTATGGCGAAGACCGTTGGGACGCCGCCCGCATCGATCGCGAGATTGGAGTGGCGGCCGCTTGGGCCGCAAAGTACCAGGTCCCCCTTACTTGTAATGAATTCGGGACCTTCCGTAACTTTGCGCCGCCGGCGGATCGCGCGGTTTGGATTAGGGATATGCGCACCGCGCTGGAAAAGTACGGCATCGGCTGGACCATGTGGGATTACGCGGGCGGCTTTGCCGTGGTCAATAAGCAGAACGGCCACGCGACGGTTGATGCAGAGGTCGTGAAGGCTTTGGGGTTGGTTGGTAAGAAGTAGTCCGGTCGCAGCGTCGATTGGTGAGTAAGAAGGAGAACTTTGTGGAGGTAACGTCCTTTGTTGAAGCGTTTGGCTCTTGGGCGAGGGCGCAAGCTGACATTGAAGCTGCAGCCTTAGTAGGTTCGCATGCTCGTGATTCTGCGACCGAAGAATCAGATGTTGACTTGATGATTCTCACGACCGGGGTCGCAAGTTATTTTGAGAACCGATCATGGATATCCCGGTTTGGCGATGTTGGAGAATGCAAAGTTGAAAACTGGGGGCGGGTTAAATCTCTCCGTGCATTCTACAAAGACGGAACTGAAGTTGAATACAATTTTTCGACTCCCGACTGGGCTGACGTTCCCGTAGAAGAAGGAACGTATCATGTTATCGCCAACGGAATGAAAATCATCTACGACCCACAAGGTGTTCTCAAGGCGCTCCAGGAATCAGTCTTGTAAGGTGGCGACTGAGTGGTCGGCGCCAAGCCTCGCAGTCACCTTAGTCCCAGCGCCTTCAAATATCCCTGGTTGATGCGACAGCTCGCGAACTTTATCCGCTCGAGATAATCGCTCAGGGCCTTCTGCACCTTCTCTTTCGGCGGGCGGTGCTTCCGCACTTCCTCAAAGGTCGTGCGCGGCCCATCCGCAAACGCAACGATTGCGGCCCAATCCGCCGGCGAGTTTATCGAGACGATGCATGAAGTCGCCTCCAATTTCTTATAGGGCCAGAAACACCAACCAATGTCATGCGCTTCCAGCAGCTTGCGAAACGAATCGATCCACTCATCGGTGTTCTCGCCGGATTCGCTCATCCACACCGGGACGTTGTACTTGTCGCGAAAGGCAAGATACTCCTGAATCGCATCCTGATTCACCGTCATCCAATACTTGTGAAAAGTATAGGCGAGCTTGGGATCAAAAGGCGGTCCGAAAACTTTAAAGTTAGTGTCCCACTGCGCGCCACCCAGAAAGATGATGTGATTCCGGTCCACCTCTCGTATTCCCAAAACGATCTTGCGGTAGAGCGGTTCGAGTTTTGGGTTGAGCGACGCGGCATCGAAGTAATGCGCGATCGGCTCGTTGAGCAGATCGTATCCGAGCACAGTCGGTTCGTTTCGATAACGGGCGGCAATTTTCCGCCACAGGTTAACAGTCAACTGCTGACTCTCACTGCTTTCAAACAGAAACGGGTACCCGAAACTGTCATCGATGTTGTCACCAGTCTGTCCGCCGGGCGCTGCGTGCATATCGAGAATCACGTAGAGACCTTCTCTTTTGCACCAATCGACAACTCTATCTAACAGCTCGTAGCCCGGGCCCTCCAGTCTTGGACTGGTCTCGTCTGAGACAAACAAACGGTAACTGAAAGGAACTCGAACAGAGTTGAATCCGGACCGCTTTATGAAGCTGATGTCTGCGCGAGTGATGTAATTGTCGCGATAAGTTTTCCAGAAGCGTCGCGCTTCGTCTTCTCCCACGAGCTCATTGATTGCGGTTTGAATCAGCCGGGGCGAATTGGTCTGCTTGAATTTGATCATGTAACCCTCAGGCAGCAGCCAGTTGCCGAGGTTCGTGCCTTTCAAGAGTAGCGGTCTGCCGTCAGGCGAGACGATCGTTTTGCCTCGGGTCGTGACGAACCTTGTTTGTCCGTTGGCTACGGCAGGGAAGAGGCTCAACAGAATAAGAGCCAACAAGGGTACTTGCTTTCTGGCGCGTCGCATCATCGGTGAAACCTCCGTTAGCTTGCGGTTTCCTTTAATTCGCGGACCGAGCATCTTACGGTAAACAGTTTGAGTATAGAAGAGCGTAGAGCAAAGGGCACTAATTCAATTTGGAACTAGACGAAGTTTCATTAGCACCTCACTTCAGTGAGGTGGTTACCAGACTCTTTCATTCTGGAAACCGTTTGAACGGCACTAATATACTTGACTCATTACGGCAATGGCTCTGCCACTCTGATGCGCGGCAAGTCTGCGACTTGCCGGCGGCGAACCTTCTTTTTCATTCGGGTCTTCGACCCGTCACGGTCAGAGACC
>JAWVEB010000019.1:0-48730 GCA_033856915.1 Blastocatellia bacterium
TGGCTTAAGGAGTACAACGAAGAGCGACCACATGACTCTCTGGGGGACATGACACCCAGAGAATATCTCTTAAACCAAATGCCCGAAGTCTCTACTTATGGGTGGACCTAAAAGCGGGATACTTACACCGCCATTAGAAGATCGGATGAGTCAACTTTCGAGGTGGGGGCGAGAGGGCCTTACGATACTGTGAAAAGCATAGGCCGTTTTTGTAAGTATGCGGGGCTCTCTGCCGTCATTCAATTCCTTATCTGGTTTACACCAGGGCGGTGGGCGGGTGCCTTCCTGGAAAAGCTTATCTATCTCTATTACCCGACAATATGGATCGTTGAAAGGTGCCGCAATCTTACTGGCGAATCGAAGCTAACCGAACCGATTTTGATTGGCGTTCCTTTAGGCATTATTGTCTACAGCATCATACTTGCTTCGATCCTCATTTATATTCAGAAGTCTCGAAGAACGTGAAATAGTTTTGGGTCTCCATCCTTCCTCTCACCTCCTTCAATACTATTTTGTCGGACAGTTGAGCGATAAGTTACTAGGTCGGCGTCGTACAGGCTAGCCTTAACTTTCAAAGATGAAAGGGAACGATAGTGACCTCTGTGCTAGACTGTGCCACGTAAAGGGGGCGCAGTTGAGCATGGCGGACACATCCGGGCAGACTCCGGTGCAGGCGCGCTGCATTGGCGACACGGCAATCATCTATGCCAGCGATTACCTGAACAAGTTGAGCGGCGAGCGCATCGAGCGCGAATGCAAGCGCCAGCTTGAGGCGGGTCGCCGGGCGCTGGTGATCAACTTCCGAGACACCGAGCTGGTAAACAGCATCGGGGTCTCGATTCTTATGGGCGTGATCGATGCCGCGGAACAGAACCAGGCACGTCTGATCTTCTCTGATGTAAACAGCCACACTGCGAAATTGTTCGAGATGCTGGGACTAAGCAGGCATGTCAGCATAGTCACAGACGAGACCGAAGCTTTGTCACTTGTCGATCCGCAGGCGAACGCAGCCGGCTCGACCGCGAGTTAGGCTTGTCAGAAGCCCGACTGTGAGGGAGGGCATCGGATGGGACCGCGGACCGGCCGCTTTCAAGAGCGCGGACAAGTCACCGCACTCTAAAAAAGACGTATGGAAACAGACACTCAAAAATTACTACACGCGTTTGCTGCCCTGGCCGATCTGGGCCAGGAGATCGCTGACACCGGCGATTTTGAAGAGATGCTGCGGGCATCTTTTCATTTATTGCTGGGCTCTCTGGCCATTCGGCGCGGCGCCGTCGCCGAATACGATCGAGAGGCCAATAGCCTGAGGTTGGTCGCAGAGCGGGGCATTGGCGAATCTCAGGAGCGCGAGCTGCTGCCTCTCTCAAATGACTACGCGGAGCACCTGTTAAGTTTGGGCTCGTCGCTTTCGCTCGATCAATCCCAAACAGAGGCGGCCAGGTTTCTTGAAGACCAAAAGGCCTCGTTCGCCAGCGTCGAGATCAATTTGCTCCTGCCGCTGGTGGTGCGCGAACGCCTGATTGGGGTGGTCTTACTCGGCGAGAAAGCGACCAGCGAAAAGTTCACTGAAGAAGATCTCGAAATCCTCGGCACGATGGCGCGTCACCTCGGCGTCGGAATTCACAGTCATCGACTGCTGGAGGAACTGGAGCACAAGGCGGACGAGAACCAACGTTTATACGATGGCCTGCGGGCAATCTACAAAGAGACCGTGCACGCCTTTGCCGCGGCCATCGACATCAAAGACAGATATACCCAGGGTCATTCCGTACGCGTGGGCAAGTACGCCGAGATCATCGCGCGTGAAATGGGCTGGACCGACGACGCGGTCGAAGGTATTGCCATCGCGGGTTATCTTCACGACATCGGAAAGCTGATCGTCGATCTCAACGTCATCAACTCGCCCGAACGCTTCAATGCGAAAGAATCGAAGGAGATGAGCCGGCATCCGGCTGCGGGATACGAAATCCTTTCGCCGATCAGTCATCCTTACGCCGACATCCCTTTGATGGCCCGCTATCATCACGAACGGCTGGATGGAAACGGTTATCCTGACGGCCTGAAAGGCGATGAGATTCCGACGGGCGCAAAGATAGTCACCCTCGCAGATTCATTCGATGCCATGACTACCGACCGGCCTTACCGTAAACATCTTCCGCTGGCGGATGTGCTGGAAGACTTTCGGGTCAATACCGGAACTCAATTCGAGCCCGCAGTCGTCTGCGCATTCTGCCGCGCCTTCCTCAAAGAGATCGATGGCACCTCGAAAGATAAGCGCTTGATGAAGTTGTTGGTAAAGAATTACGACAACGTCGAGAGCGTCAGTCCGTTGCTGACCAAGCTAATCTCCGACCTCGATGGGAACGGTGATATGAAAGCGGCGAAGGCTGCGGGTCGCTGAAAGGTATGACTCCACTCATGAATTACCAGGACATCATCACCATCGAACTGGTAAAGCGGCGGCGACCTACCGTCCGTGGGATGCGGATTTCCGTCGGAGACATGCTCGGTTGGCTGGCCGCCGGAATGTCTCATGAAGAGATACTGAGTGATTACCCCGGAACTCACGGAAAAGGATATCCGAGCCTGTCTCGCGTATGCCGATGACTGCGAACGTCGACTTGTGACAGCAACCTCATAAGACTGCTGTTCAATCAAGCTATTTAGGGAAGCTACTTAGGTTGAATCCTCAGCGTAAAACTACAAATACCGATCTTCTCATCCGGCTGAACCAGGGTGCGTTCCTCGCGCGGGAGCTCTCGGCCGGAAACCAAGGTTGGGTTTCGGCCTTTGGAGGTCAGCCAGAAGCGTCCCTGATCGTCGAAGGTGAGCGTCGCGTGCACGCGGCTGATTTCCGGATCGCCTTTCAGAGGCATATCCACCGCTACCGATCTCGATCCGCGCCCGATGGTGATCTCGGCCTTGGTAATTTTGGCGACTGATTGCCGCACGCCTTCACGCCAGAGTTCGATTGAGTAAAGATCGACGACGCGCGGACGAACGACGGTGACATCGCCTGCGTCAGTTTCTGGCAGTCCTGCGGTGTCGCCATCGCCATCGCCTTCACCGGGCTCGGCGGTGGCTTCAGCAGGCGTGGCGCCGACGTTGGTGGTCGCCGGCCGAACGGTGACCATTGTGTGGCCCGCTTCGCTTTCGTCCCACACAGGTTGGACGCGAAACTCGCCCTTGCTCAAGGTCCCGTCGACCCGTAACTCGATGGCAAAGGATTTAGTCTGCAACTGCACTGAGCCGGCCAGTTCCCGCGCGCGTTCGGACAACACGTGGAACAGTCCCTGTTCCAGTCCGCGCCGCTTGTCTCCCTGCCACTCTTTATCGTCGTCGTTGCTGAGATAGACGATATATTCGCGGGGGATATAGGTCATACCGCCAGGCGGGGTGAACATCTCTCGCTGCATGCACGCTTCAACTTCACGCGCGATCTTTACCAAAAACTCTTCCCACACGCGTCGCGGCTTCGCATGCTCGTCAGCTTCTTCGAGAATGTCGTCGGTTGTCTCGCCGTCGATCCAGCGTCGGATTGATTCTATGAGTCCCACTCGTTACTCCTCAAAAACAAATGCCGGTTTAGAGTGCGTGTGTACTGCCACAACGAGTCCCTGCTCTAAACCACATCGGGTTTTTCAATCAAACTTCAAGAACCTTTTATTGACCCAACCACGATCCTCGGAATTCGGTTCGACCTTTGGTCGCGAGTGCTGCATCACCTGCACCTCGCACCAATTATTGTTCGCACTCAGGATTCGCACCCTTGACCCCGCTTCCGCCAGACCGATTTGATCGTTGGTGACGTTCGGGCCATCCCGCAAGTTTAGATCAGTCGTCGTCAAAGCCTCGCGCCCAATAATTCCATTCGGCGTCGGTTGTTGTTCAGCCGTGCGCGTCATGATCCGCGAACGCACATACGCCCCCGTCGCCACCAACAACCCTGCGAAACATAACACGAGAGCGACTCCGACGACGAAGTCCCGGCCGCGCCGGTTCGTTTTTGCCGGCGCCTTAGCATCGACCGCGCGAGCCACTTGTCCGTTCCGGCCGACAGGCACGGTTACGCGGGCCGTTTGCTGAGGAGCGGCAAAACCCTGGGCAAAGCTAGCCGGCGGGAGGGGGAAGTTGGCTGACTCGCCGGCGATTGGCACCACGATTTTCGGTCGCGCGGCTCCGTTGGCGGCCAGGTCCTTTTGCAGTTCGCGCGAGGTCTCGAATCGAGGCTTGGGAGGCGCGGCCATTGTGACTTCTGCTTCCAGACTAAGATCGGAAGTGATGCGCCGGCGCGCCTGCGCGACTTTCAGTGGTTGGGTGACGGGAAGGGAAGCGTCGCTGAGTTCGTCCCAAAAATCCTGGACCCTTTGATAGCGATCTCCCGGTCGCG
Source organism: Blastocatellia bacterium (assembly GCA_033856915.1). GTDB lineage: Bacteria > Acidobacteriota > Blastocatellia > Pyrinomonadales > Pyrinomonadaceae > UBA11740. The sequence goes on from JAWVEB010000019.1 coordinate 4,394, forward strand.
TCTGGGTCGCGCGCTCCAAAACACGCACCAGCGACGGCGCCCAAGACTCCGCCGCCATTGGAGCGGGCAGCGACGTGATTGGGTGATGCGCAAACGCGCGCGGCGGCACGCCGCAGATCATCGTGTAAGCGGTCTTGGCCAGCGAATAGATGTCGGCCGCCGGCGTCAGTTGAGTCTGCGCGCCGAGCAGCGAGCCGGTATCCAGCGCCGCCGTCTGCACGAGGGGATTGTGTTCGGGGGCCGCATAGATATTGGTGCCGACGCGTGTAATAGCGCCCTCGGCGGCTTCGATCTTAGCCACGCCGAAGTCCGCGATTTTCAATATTTCATGATCGGCGGTGAGCAGAAGATTCTGTGGTTTGATGTCGCGATGAATCACGCCGGATGCGTGTGCGTGCGCCAGACCAGCGCAGATCTGCTGTAAATAAAAAAGGGCGCGATCGATTTCGAGCGGCCCTTTGCGACACAACAACGCGAGGTCGCCGCCCCCGAGATATTCGAGCACGATGTAGTGGAATGGGGTGCCGGTCAGGTCAATCGCCGTCCCATGGCCCAGGCGACTGATGATGTGCGGATGCCGGACTCGATCGAGCGCGACCGCCTCGTTCTGAAAGTTTTGGATCAGCGTGCGTTCGAGCTCAGAGTCCTGATAGCCTTGCAGTAGGACGTTGAGCGCTTTGATAACTACTTTGCGGAAACGCTCGTCGGTGGCGGCGCCGTCGCGGGCCATGTAAATCTCGGCGTAGCTGCCGCGACCCAGACAGTCTTCAATGTCATAGCGGCTGTCGACCCTGCACTGTAAGAGCTTTAGTTCAGTCATCGACTGTTGAGATTATTTAGCGGGAGCCTCGCTCTTTAAGCCCAGCACCTCATCCAGCGCGTGCGCGGCCTTTTGCTCAGCCATCAATGCTTCCTGCGACTTTCCTGCGGGAGACTGTTTCATTAACTTTAAAGCGGCTGCCGCCTGGGCGAGTTTTACCTCGGAGCCGAACGGCAAACGTCCACTGCTTTCCGTACGAAGATTGTTGACCGCCAGTTCGAACGCTTGCATCGCATCGCGATGGTTCCCGGTAAGCATTAAGGCGCGGCCGTAGAGATAAAGAAACTCCGGATCCTTTGAATCAGTCGCGGTTGGCAGTGTCACGTTCTCCGTCAGCCACTTTTTCGGATCCGTATCGACGGCGATGCGTTTTTGTTCCAGGGCAGCCGTGGTATCAACCGGACTGGGAGTTGGAGTCGGCTGAGTTGCGACATTTGGAGGAGGTAAGAGCCCGGGGAAGAGCCGACCCTGTTGATATCTCATGCCGCAATAGAAAGCTCCCGCGCCCACACCCAGGAACAATAGGAAGACAAAGAAACGAAGCACGGCCCGGCCACCTCCCGAATGAGTGTTGGCCTCGGCTGCGAGTTTGGCCTGGACTTGTTGGGGAGTGGCCGGACCCGGAAAAGCGATGCGCGACGGCGGGGTCAGACGCGTCTCGGTGGCGGTGGGTATTAGCGCCGGGGCAGTAGCCGCAGGTGCGGGCAACTGTTGCGATACGGTGCGATCTTCGTCAAGGGTCACAGCGGCCGGGGGATTGCCGATTTGCACTATCACCGCGGTCAGATTGTCTTCAGCGCCGCGCTGATAGCAGCGATCTTTCATCTCGGCGCAAATTGCCTCTGCACTCCGGCCACTGAGCAATAACTCGCGCAGTTCGTTGTCGGGAAGGTGCCGGGTGATGCCGTCACTGCAAAGCAGAAAAGAGTTTCCTTCGTCGACTTCGATCGTTTTCATGTCGACCTCGACAAACTCTTCGGCGCCAAGGGCGCGGCTGATTACGTTCTTGCTGGGATGATTCGCCGCTTGCTCAGGCGTCATGCGCCCGGCGCGGACTTCTTCTTCGACGATTGAATGGTCGTCGGTTTCGCGCAGGAGCTTGCCCTCTGGACTTAGACGGTAGAGCCTGGAATCACCGACGTGACCAATCGTAGCGCGACGTCCGTCGAGGTGTAGCGCGACCACGGTCGTGGCCATCATCGAGAACCGCGGATGCTCCTTCGCCATTTGATGAATCGCACTATTGGCCCGTTGAATGGCGAGCTCCATCAAATCCTCAACGTCTTCTCCGTCGGCGAACTTATGCCGGAAGGCATCGTTCAGAACGTCCACTGCCTTCTGCGAAGCTACTTCGCCTGCATCCGCGCCGCCAACGCCGTCGGCGACCACAAAGATGCCGCGTCCCGCATCGGCCAGGAACGAGTCCTCATTCACCGGACGCTTTTCGCTCAGGCCGCGATCGCTGATGGAACCAACGTGAATTTTATCTGCAGGTGTCGGTGCGCTCATTGGACCGCCTCCAGGGCGACTGCGCTCTCAGGTTCATGTTTGACGCGCGCAACTGCTTTCGCGTCCTGAGCATTACGATGCGAAAAGGCCATCAACATTCCAAGCATCGCAAAGCTTGTAACCAAGCTAAAACCGCCGTGGCTGACAAACGGCAGAGTTATTCCGGTCATGGGCAACGCGCGCGTGATTCCGCCGATATTTACCAGCGCCTGTATTCCCATAAACGCAGTCAGACCGGCGGCGCAAAGCTTGGTAAACATATCACGCGCTTCGATTGAAGTGCGAATTCCGGCGATCACCAGAATGATGATGGCCAGCACAACCAGCGCGCCGCCCGCCAGACCCATCTCTTCAGCGATTGCCGCATAGACATAGTCCGAGTCAGCGATCGGAATTACTTCCGGAAAGCCGAGCCCCAATCCCCGTCCGGTTGTCTTTCCCGAGGCAATGCCAAAGATAGCCTGTGCCGGTTGAAAGGCCAGCTTGTCGAACCAAATGTCTGTGTTGACACTCTTCTTCATCGCCTCGCTCTGTTCCGCGAGTTCTTTCATGCGCGGATCTTTCGCCAGCGCGTCGTCATAGTCCTTCTTCCACCAGGCCTCATCCGGCGAAGGCGGATCGAAGCCGTCCAACCACAAATGAAATCGTTGCTGAATGCGCGCGGGCAGCGCGTGCTGAATTGGGCGAGCGAGGGTGGGCAGCAGCGGAAACTTTTCCTGGACATCGCGTGGCAACGCGCCGACCACCAGAATCGAAATCACTAGCATCACGGAACCCACGAACACCAGCAACTGTGGCCAGCGACGGACCGCGACCAGATAGAGAGTCGCGTAGGCTCCGCTGAAAATCAGCATCTGGCCAAAATCTTTCAGGGCAAAGAAGGGAATGAACGGAATCATCGCCATGACGACGAGCGGCACGATGTCTCGGGCCCTCGGAATACCCCAGTAGGTGCGTGCCAGGTCTTTGTAGCGGGCCGTCAGAATTCCGGCAAAGCCGAGCAGGAAAGGAACCTTCGCCGGCTCCCACGGCGTGGTGTTGCCCAGCGCTTTGCCGGCGCTCGAACTGACGATCGCGACCGCGAGCGGAACCAGCGTCAAGAGAACAATGATGAAGCTGTTGCGTTGAATCCACAACAGGAAGCGATCGCTGGCGCATAAAGAGAAAGCCAGCGCAAAGGCGACCAGCGAGAAGATCGGGATCCAGGTGTAGCTCGAGGTCAGCGCATTGCTGAGACTGTAGCTTGATTCCTTCGCCGGTGCCTCTACATCCGTAGGCGGAGGTGTCGCCGGCAAGCCCATTATCTGCCGTTTAGTGGCGTCGTAATTCTGATTGATATAGCGCATTCGCAGGGTGTCGGTTTTCTCCTGCCGCGCTTCGGCCTTGTTTCTCGTGTTGTATTCGGGATCACTGTAGAGGCGATACTGAACCAACAAGCCGATCGAGAAGAGCACAATCGCCGTCGTGTAGAGCGTCCAATTGCCCTTGAACTTCCTGGCGCGTACCAGCCAGATCGCCACGACGATAAGCGGCAGGTAGATCAAGAGATCGCGCCCCGCACCAATCAATGAAGTTTCATATCCGCGGATTAACGCAGCCTTGTGAATCGCAACGTAACCGACTACTTCGATCGCGATTAACGCGAGCAATACGAACAAATGTGATGACAGGCGATTTCTCATTCTTTGTTTCAGACTTGCCGGTGTAACGAGTGCGCGCCCAAAAAATTGATCATCTGTTTCGGTTTCGCGGCGTTGCCTGTTGCGGAGCAGCTTGTTGGCTGTCAGCTCCAAAATATCCCAACGATTTCGCTTTCAGAATCAACTGAGCGGCAATGGGCGCGGCATTTTTGCCGCCGTAAAAACTTATGCCCGGCCCCGGGCCTTCAAGCAACACTGCCATCGCCATCACGGGCTTTTCGAGTGGCGCAAAACTCAGGTACCAGGCATCGCTTCGAAGTTTGTCCGCCATGACAATCTCTTCATGCTGGCCGATGATTTTACCTTTCGGATCGTGCTCGATGACAGTGCGTCTCTGCGGCTGGCCGGTTTTGGGATCGATGACGGGCACGGCCTTCTGCGCGGTTCCGGTCTTGCCGCCGCTGCGGATACCGGCAGCTTTGACCGGCGCCATCGCCCCTGTGCCTGTGCCTCCTTCGGTTACCATGTTCATGATGCCGCGTATCTGGCTCGCTTGCTCGCGCGTCAGCACCTGACTGAACATTTCCGGTGGCCGGGCAGCCTCAATTTTCGGTTTCATCAACTTGCCTTCGAGGTTCGCTGCCGCGGAAATGATCAAAGCCATCTGGAAAGGCGTCATCTGCGATGCATAGCCCTGACCATATCCTTCGTACATTAGTTCGCAGCGCGTCGAATGCGGGCCGGCCTTCAGCCATGACTCAGTGGGCGCAATGCCACTCTGAATGGCCTTGCTGCTGGCATTCCAGATTTCAGGCTCGCGGCGGCCCTGGCCTTCGCCGCTGAGGCTGTCGTACGCACCCAAACCCAGCAGTTTCGCTGTATCGCGGATCTTTTCGCCGCCGAGTTGCGTCCCCATGTAAGAAAAATAGATATTGCTGGATTTTTGATATGCGACGTCAATTCCTATGTTGCCGCATGCTTCACAAGAGCCGTTATCATCGGTGATCGTCCTGCCGCAGCCCGGGGGCGAAAAACCTCCGTTCGTGGTAAAGCGAATGTTCTGCATCCCATTGCGAAACGCCGTGTACATCATCACCGTCTTGAACGTCGAGCCGGGCACGTAATACTCGTTGAGCGCGCGGTTCAATAGCGGCCTTTCCTTCCGGTCGTTATTAAGTTTGATCCAGGTGGCCTCGTCCTGCACATCCTTCAAGCTATAGGACGGATTGCTGTACATCGCGAGCAGCTCTCCGGTTTGCGGGTTGAAAACTACGACGGCGCCATGGTTCCCCTTAAGTTGATCGACGACGGCCTGCTGTAGGTCACGGTCTATAGTCAGCGTGTAATCTTTGTTCAGCCTCTGTTCGACGGTTTGTCCTTTGACAATTTGCCAAACTTCGGGGACAGCCCCGCTCTCGGTTCCAAACATCGCGCGCTCGAGTCCCGGTTCGCCACGATCCGATCCAAAGATGTGGGCCAGCGCAGAATCCATCGGGTATTCGCGCGCAATGTTACCGTCGGCTTCTTTCTTGTAATAGGCCAGCGGCCGGCCTTTGCGATCGTAGATCCATCCACGCAGAGTCGATTCCGAAAGACGGCGATTGCGCAGGTCCTTGTAGCTCAACTCCTGAAACTTTGCGTTTTGTTCCGGCGCGTAACGCGCCCAGTAAACATGAAAACCAAATACGCTGAGGGCCACGAGAACGAAAAGCCAGCGCCAGGCGCGCAGTCCGCGATTGGTCGTAGTGGCCCCGAGCCGCTTGCGGATGTCGCGCGAAAGATTTGCCGGAGCGGTGTGGGCGGAAGGCGATCGTCTTAGCCAGTTACGAATCAGTGAGATCAGCAGGAGGAGGATAACCAGCGCCAATCCCGAAAGATAGATCAGCGTCAGCCACGCCGGCAATTTCTCCGGTGTTCCCGCGGGCGAAGGAGTTGCGGTTTGAAAAAGAAACAGTGCCAGCGTCATGTTACGAATCAAGTTTGCGAAATCTAACTTCGACCTCGCCGAACGCCACGACGTCGCCTGTCGCTATCGGGCGCGCTTCACCGTAGGGAATCCGCACGCCGTTGATGTGTGTGCCGTTGGTCGAGCCAGTGTCGGCGACCAGTAGCGTGCCGCTGCGGTCCATTCTCACCGCCGCGTGAACTTTCGAAACGCTGGAATGATTGAAATAGAGATCATTGTCGGTGCCGCGCCCGACATTCAGCCGTCGTCCGCCGGCGACTAATGACAAAGGGATTTCGCGCGAACCTTCCGGCAACGTGACGCGCGCGCTGAAGTGGATTTCGACTTTCTCCTGGTGCGGAATCTTTGCCGTTGGTCCCAGCTGGCGCTGGATATCCTGCAGCCTTAGCTCTTCTTCGAATTCGCCGAAGGTTGGGTCTACGGAAATGCCTTTGGTAAAGATGTCCACGTCGGTTTCAATCTTCACCGGCGCCATCGTGCGATAACGGTTGTCGTTGATGTGGTCGATGGCCGCGGCCAGAATTTCCGTTTCCAGACGGCTGGTAACTTCGGGCGGCGTTTCAGAGTGCGTGCCCCATTCGATTTTCAGTTTCAAATGATGAGGCGCGATCCGGCCTTGCTTCTCATTCCGAACGCGCTCGTCAATGATCCGGTTCATGCGCTGAATGATGTGGTCGGTGGTAAGACCTGTCTTCGGATCGACCGTGCGCCCCAACTTGCGATCGACTACATCGCCCACGCCTTCCAGGACACGGCGCATTAGACGCTCAGGCAGGATTGTGTCGCGCCGTCGCTTGGGAGTTGGATTTTGTTCGTCAGCCATGAATTAGAATACGAGTCTTGTTAATTTCAAGTTCAGCCATCAACACCTGAAATACAATGTGCAACCGGTGAACCGCTATTCTATCCGAAAGCGAGTCATAATCGTAAGAGAAGACTGGGGGTTAATCGGTTTGCGCCGCTGAATCATGCTCGGCGCGAGAGCGCAGAGTGTCTGGAATCGCAGCCGCCGGAGACTGCGAACATCGGTGCCCGCTTGATAAAATCTATTACTTGCGCGAATAAGCGTGACCGTTCATAATCCGGGCCGATGAGCGAAGAAACCACACGGAACCTTTCGGATAACCGCTCCTTTGAGGAGCGCGTGTTCGCGCGGTTCGACGCGATGGAGGCGAAGTTTGAATCTCGCTTCAGCGCCATGGAAACGCGCTTCGACTCGATGGAAGCGCGGTTTGACTCGCGCTTCGACGCTCTCGATTCCCGGGTGCGAGCCCTGGAATCCAGGGCCCTCGACACAAAACCGATCTGGGAACGAGCTTTGGCGGAAATTCTGGAGGTTAAGCAGGGGGTTCAGGATCTGAATAGAAAGATCGATGTTTTGAACCAGGACGTCTTACAGGTTCGTGCCGATCAGCGGGGTGTCGGGAAAAGAATGGACGCACTAGAATTCAGTCTTCGTAGTTAGCCTTCCTCCCCTAAACCGCTGCTAACCCTCTGCCGTTTTGCCTCATAAAGAATTATTCCGGTCGCTACAGCCACGTTAAGACTCTCCACCGATCCCTGCATCGGAACCCGCACCGCTTCATCCGCCAAAGCGATCTCTTCGGTTGAAAGGCCCGTCGACTCGGGCCCAACGATTACGGCAAACGAACCACGCCAATCAACTTCCGTGTAAGTCCTCGAACTTCGCGCGGCTCCACAGATCGTGCGGATACCGCGTTCAGCGCACCAGTCGATCGCATCGATGTATTCGGCCCCACTCCAAATGGGCACGCGAAAAGCCGATCCCATCGCGCCGCGCAGAGCTTTGGGCGAGAACGGATCCGAAGTATGCGCCGTCGTCACGGCGCCGGTAACACCTGCCGCTTCAGCCGTTCGCATGATCGCGCCGACGTTCACTGGATTGTTAATGCCATGCAGGATCACCAGAAAGGGAGACGCAGGTTGCTTCTCTTTGAAGCTCGCTTCATCGTTTGCGGGTCTTGACGCCAGCACAACGATGCCTTGCGGAGTTTTTGTGTAAGAGATCGATTCCAGGAGTCTCTCGCTCACCGGTGCGGCATTCCCAGCAACCTCTCGCAATTTTTCAATCAGCAAGGCAGCTCTCTCTTTCCGAATAATTTCTTCAGAATAGATGACCGCTTCGATGTCCACGCCCGAAGTCAGCGCTTCTTCGCACAGGCGCAAGCCTTCCACAAAAATTGATTCGCGGATTTTGCCGTCGCGCACGGCGCGCGCATGGCGGAGGAGGGAATTGTCGCGGCTGGTAATGTTCATTTCCAAAAGAACGTGCTTTGGTACTTAGTACTTTGTACTTTGTGAGAGCGAAGTACTTTAGTTGCTCTGACTCTCGACCTACGTTACGAGCCGGTTGCACTAAACGTCAAAGTACAAAGCCCAAAGTACTAAGCACCAATCAACGCGGCAATGAAATCTCTGCCCAAATCGGCCAATGATCGGAAACACTCAGGGGCCTCACCACGCCCCAGCGTCTCACGTCCAGGCCGTTCGTAAAAATCCAATCGGCGTGAAAGCGCAGACCCGCGCCTCGCCACGTGGCCGTGCCCGTCGGAAACGGCGTCGCATAGCCGCGGAACTCCATCAGCCGTCTAATTTCTATGGCCTTTTGCTTCGAGAGCGTGTTGAAGTCGCCGACTATGACACGCGGACCGGGATACTGGTTGGCACGTTCCAATAGAGCTTCAATCTGTTGATGCTGATTGTCGAGCGGACCGTGCGGATCGACGTGAACATTAAATAGCCGCATGCGCCGACCCGCCAGCTCGACGGTCGCTCCCATGGCGAGACGCGGCCGCCAGGCGCATTCGTGCCAGGGCAGGTCGATCCTTTCTATATCTTCCACCGGCACCCGGCTCAACAAAGCTACGCCCGTGTCACCCGGATCATGAATTGCGATTTGCTCTTCAAAGTTCAACCACCACTCGCGCTGCATTGGCTCGACACCGCGGGGAATTCCCGCGCCGACATGAACGTAAGATAGGCCCAACTCAGTCGCAAGCCTGGCCGCCACATGCTCACCGCCGGCACGGCCAGTCTCTTTGTCTGCCTCCTGCAATGCTAGAATGTCGGGGCGCGGCAGCAGCGTGTTGTTAGAGAAAACCCGGGCCGCCGTCTTGAGATTTCGTGCGATAGCTTCAGCGCGAGGGCGCGGTGGGTTGATTCCGATTTTGCGCCAAAGGCCCGAAGAAATGAGACGGCTCCCGACTCCATACCGAATATTGTATGAGGCCAGGACCAGGCTCGTGCGATTGCGTTCGTCAGGCACGAATTGTCGACCACCGATTTCGATCCCTTTGTCCGCCTGGGTTGAAACATCCGGGAAGCGTGCCGAGATAGCCACGCGGGAATGATTACGCGAAATCAGTTCGATTTGCAAAAAGGATTTGTGTTAGAAGCTCGCGCGTAAGCAAGGGCCCATTGAGTAGGGATGAGATGGAAAGAAACATAATCGCGGTTGTCGATGATCTCTTCTTCGCCTCAAAGATTCGCGGGACGGCGGAAGAGTTAGGCGTGAGGGCTCGGTTTGCGCGTAACATCGACGCAATGATCGAGGCAGCGCGTCTTGATCAACCCTCGCTAATCATTTGCGATCTGCATTCGCAGAAAATCGATCCGATCGAGATCGCAAAACAGTTGAAGGCAGACAAGGAGCTGCGCTCAATTCCTCTGCTTGGTTTCTTTTCTCATGTGCAAACCGAACTTCAGCGCGAAGCAGAAGAGGCAGGCTTCAATCAAGTGATTCCGCGTTCGGCCTTTTCAAAGCATCTCGGCGAGATTCTGTCAGGAACGAAACGACCGTCTAGCTGACCGGCTGCGGCGCCACGACTTCGTGAATCGCTCGCACTTCCTGGACCAACTGGTCGTATTGTTCGAGGGTAAGGGCCTGCGCGCCATCGGATAGAGCTTTGTCAGGTTGGTCGTGGACTTCCACGATCAATCCGTCAGAGCCCACTGCGACGCCCGCGCACGCCAGCGGTATCACCATATAGTTCTTCCCGGTCCCATGCGATGGATCGACGACAACCGGAAGGTGCGAGATGCGACGGACCGCGGGAATCGATGCGAGGTCGAGCGTGTTGCGTGTGTGCTGGGCGAAGGTCCGCACACCGCGCTCGCAGAGCACGACCTGATAATTTCCCTCCGACATGATGTACTCGGCCGCGAGCAACCATTCGTCGAGCGTCGCCGACAGTCCCCGCTTGAGCAAGACAGGTAAATGCGATCTGCCCGCCCGCCGCAACAGCGAAAAGTTTTGCATGTTACGAGCACCGATCTGAATCATGTCGCCATAACGTTCGACAAGATCGACACTAGCTTCATCAACTGCTTCGGTCACAATCTTCAGGCCGTAGGCTTCACGGACATCAGCGAGAATTCTTAGGCCTTCTTCCCCGAGACCCTGGAAAGCGTAGGGAGAGGTTCGCGGCTTGAAAGCTCCGCCCCGGAAGAACCTCGCGCCGCTGCGTCGCACGGCTTCGGCCACGGCAAAGGCTTGAGCGTGGCTTTCGATCGCGCAAGGTCCGGCGATTATCGCGAGCTCGTCGCCCCCGATGGTGGCATCGCCCACGCGGACGATGGTTTTCTCAGGCCGCAGGTCAAGTGAAATAAGTTTGTAGGGTTTGCTGACGCGAATGGCTTCGCCCACACCGGGCAGATTTTCAAAACGCGTCGGGTCAACCGCTCCCTGGTTACCAGTGATCCCAATCGCGGTGCGCGTCGCGCCCGGCATCGAGTGAGGCTTTAATCCGAGTTCCGTGATGACGTCACACACATGCGCGATCTGCGCGTCGGTGGCGTCGGCTTTCATTACAATTAACATGTTGGTTCCTATCGTAAATGGTAAATCGCGAATGGTAAATGCGCGGCTAACAGCTTTGCCGGCCGATTCATGGAAAGGCTATGCCTTTCAGTGAATGCCTCCCTTACAAATCTTAGAGGCTGCGCCTCCAGCCATTTGAGGCGAAGCCTCAAAAGAAGAAATAGTCTGGCCGGAAAGCCAAAGGCTTTCCGCACATCAGTCGGCAAAGCCGAAGCGTCTGCGGAATAACTAGGTTCACATCCTGTCCGGCACTGTGATTCCCAGCCGGGCCAGCGCCGACGTCAACTGTCGCCGGGTGTAATCCGCAACCGCGATCAGCACGGCGCGCTTCAATTCGTTCTCTTCGGCGATGATCCGGTGGCGGTGATAGAAGAGATTAAAGGCCCGCGCCAAATTGAAAGTATACTTCGCCACAAAAGCCGGTTCGGCGCTGACGGCTGCCTGTGTATTCGCGTCTTCAAGGCGACCGGCCAGCATCAACAGCGACCAGATCTCATTTCCGGATTCACCGTCCAGAACATTTGCAATCTCACCGGCGCGTTCGCCGATCAGAGCCAGGGCTGCGGCAACCGGACCCGTAGCGACCCGCTCGCTATCGCTCTTGGTACCGACCCCTTCCGCATCCAGCTTTCTAAAAATCGAATTTGCTCGAACGCCGGCGTACTGGCAGTACGGACCAGTCTCGCCTTCGAATGACAAGGCCTCTTTGAAATCGAAAGCGATCACCGAATTGCGGGTGAACTTCAGCAGGAAATATCTGAGCGCGCCGGTTGCAATTGCATGCGCTGTCTCACGCATTTCCTTTTCAGACAATTCCGGGTGGCGCGTCTTGACCTCTTCGAGAGCATTCGCTTCCAGGCGACTAATGAGATCGTCGGCCTTCACGCCGAGACCTTTGCGACCGCTCATCTCAATATAAGGCCGCTTTCGATCTTCCTCGGAGAGGGCGATGCCGAGTTCTTCGCACGCCCCCGGAGAAAGCGCCACCATCTCGTAAGACAGATGCACGCTGGCTTCTTCACCGAGGTCAGGCAGAATGGCCGCGACTCCCTTTCTCACAATCTCCTGCGGATAAGATTGGCGTGAATCGATCACGTTATAAACAACTTCACCCCCGCCGAAATTCGGTCGCGGCACTTCGGGCTGAACTTCTGCATTCGGCTCAGTCGTCGTCACCCAGGTCGCATGGCCGCCGTCATACGCGCGAAACGGTTTGTAATTGAAGTCGAGTCCCAATCGCCCCAGCTTCCAAAGCTGATACGCGATGTCCTTGCCGGTATAAGTCACCGTGCCATTGGAGCGGACGATGATCTTGTCTGACTCGTGTTCGTCGGTGCCGGTGTGCGATTCGAAAGGCATGACCCAGCAGCCGCGATTTCGCCCCTCGGCTTCCAGGTGAATCACGCCGCGCTCTTTCATTAACTCGAAAGCGCGCTCCCAAAAATGCAGATGCAGAATCTCTGATTCGCGCGCGAGCAGATCATAACGAATACCCAGCCGCTCCATCGTATCGAGAATCTGTTCGACGTTGCGGGTCGCGATATAGTCAGCCAATTCGGCGGTCGGATTGTTTCCGGCTTCGATGGCGTGAAGAATTTTGCTGCGCAACTTCAGGCGATCAGGATTCGGCTCGCCGCCGCCGCCGCCCTCGCGATAGAAGGCGCCGACTCTCGTGTAAAGCTCCCAGCAATAATAATCAAAAGGGAGTTCAGGGGGCAGAGAAGCGTCGAGCGTCTTGATTTCATCGAGAGTCATCTGCTCGATATGCATAAAGCCGACGACGACATCAGCGACCTGTACGCCGGTATTATCGATATAGTTTTGCACCTCAACCCGGTTTCCCGCCGCCTGCAGGATTCGCACAAACGTGTCGCCGAGCACCGAGTTGCGCACGTGCCCGATGTGGGCAGCCTTGTTGGGATTGATGCTGGTGTGCTCGACCATTAGTTTGCGCGAACCTACCGAAGCGTCGGTCGCTGCTTCAGTGCTTGATGAAAGCTCGGAAATTAACTTTGTGCGATCGAAGAAGACATTGAGATAACCTGCGCCAGCGACTTCGACGCGGGAAACTTCTGCGATACCTTCCAAAGCCGGTTTCAAAGCTTCGGCGATCGTGCGCGGTGCGCGTTTCTCTCCAGTCTTCTGTTTGATTTGCTTCGCGAGTTCAAAAGCGATCGGGAAAGCCAGATCGCCAAGTTCCGTGCGCGGAGGCACTTCAGTAACCAGCTGGTCAAGTTCTATTTCAAACAACTCGACAGCCGCGGCCCGAAGTGCGGCGCGGAGCTTGTTTTGGAGTTCAATCAGGTTCACAGGTTCTCTTGTGGCCGCCTTATCATTCGCTGAGTGCAGAAGAACGAGCACAACACATTAACCGTTTGGATGATTTACTGAAAGCCGCCAGCAACGCGCGAATGCGTTTCTCTTGCGTTATGAAGTCCGTATCGGGAGCGATAACGACTGGGTGCTCGGCGTCGCGATCCCGGGCCATGTGAGTCTTGAGACCCGGTCGCTATCGCTCGCGGTAATGACCTCACCTGGCGAGAATTCTGCTTCCTTGACACCGTCGCCTTCCGCTCTGCTACGATGCGAATTCACCAATGGCCATGACTGAAGCCGTATCAATTTCTGGAGAACTGCGGGAGAGGTTTGCGCAAGCGAGCAACGTCCTGGTTCTCACGGGCGCTGGCGTCTCCGCCGAATCTGGCGTGCCCACATTTCGCGGTGGAGGTCAGACTGCGATGTGGAAGGGAATGTCGTTCGACATGATTTCGTCCGCTGGAATGCTCGCGCGCGATCTGCCGGCGGTCTGGGAGTGGTTCAACTACCGGCGCGGTTTGCTGGGAGCGTTGAAACCGAATTCCGCGCACGAGGCGATTGCCAGTTGGGAGAAAGGGTTTCGGGATCTGACGCTGGTCACGCAGAACATCGACGGCTTGCATCAGGCGGCGGGCTCGCGCAACGTCATCGAGCTGCACGGCAACATCTGGCGAGCGCGTTGCTTTGAATGTGGATCGCGTTATGACGTGCGCGAGTTGGAATTTGATAATGGCGTCCCGGTGTGTTTCGATTGCGGCGGCAATCTTAGACCTGACGTTGTGTTGTTCGGTGAGATGTTGCCCGAGGGCGCGTTCGAGGCGGCCGCAAAGAAAGCACAGGCATGCGAACTCTGTTTCGTGATCGGTACTTCGGCCGTTGTCTATCCGGCGGCTTCGATTCCTGAGATTGCGCGCGCGGCTTCCGCTTATATGGTAGAAGTGAACCCGGAGCGTACCGCGCTTTCTGATCTTTGCGATGAAGTGCTGACGGGCAAGGCGGGTGAGATTCTTCCGCTCTTCGATCAATGAACCGCAGAGATAACGCATTGGAGCCACGAAAAGGCGCAATATAGAATCCAGTGGCTAAACTCTCGTAAATGCTCTAATGCGCCTTCCTTTGCCTTTGTGCTGTTTGTGCCTTTTTGCGGTGACAAAACTTAATGAAGACTCTCTACTTTGACTGTTTTGCCGGCGCCAGCGGCGACATGATACTCGGTGCGCTGGTCGGCGCGGGGGTTGAGCCGCGCGCGTTGTTAGAACAACTGGAATTGCTTGGGGTCAGTGGTTGGCAAGTTAATTTCGAGCCCGTCGATCGTTCCGGAATCAGTGCGACCTATGCTCGCGTGCATACCGCGCATGAGCATGCGCACCGCCATCTCAGTGACATCCTCAAGATCATTTACGACTCTGGTTTGAGTGACAGCGTCAAGGACCGGGCTGCGCGCATCTTTTCGCTGCTGGCCGAAGCCGAAGCGCGGGTCCATAACCAGCCGGTCGAGAAGATTCATTTTCATGAAGTCGGCGCTCTCGATGCGATCATCGACGTGTGCGGCGCGGCTATATGTTTCGAGTTACTTGGAATCGAGCGATTCGTTTCGTCGCCGTTGCGCGTCGGCAGCGGCATGACTGAGATGGCCCACGGCCGCTTTCCCATTCCGCCGCCCGCCGTCGCCGAGTTGTTAAAAGGCAAACCAATTTATGCGGGGGAGATCGAAGGCGAGTTTGTGACTCCCACGGGAGCTGCGATCATCGCTACCGTCTGCGAGAGCTTTGGACCGGTACCACCGATGCGAATTGGGGCCACGGGTTACGGAGCAGGCTCGCGAGAATACCCCAAGTTTCCGAACGCGTTGCGAGTCTTCGTCGGTGAGAGTGACGACGCCCCCAGTGCGGCCGACGAAACCCTGCTAATGATCGAAACCAACATTGACGATATCTCGCCGCAGGTGGTTGGCTACGTGATGGATCGGGCGTTTGAATTGGGCGCGCTCGACTGCTATCTGACGCACACGCAGACGAAGAAGAACCGCCCCGGTCTACTCCTTTCGGTGCTCTGCCAACTCGCCGATCGCGAGAAGTTTCTGCAAATGATCTTTACCGAGACGACAACCATCGGGGCCCGCAGCTATGAAGTCGCGCGTCGCGCCCTGGCCCGAGAAACCGTGCGAGTCGAGACGCAATTTGGACCGATTGATGTTAAAGTTGCCTATCTAAACGGTGCTTCGGCGAACGCGAGGATTGAAGCGGTAAACGCGATGCCGGAGTTTGAGCAGTGCCGCGCAGCCGCCAGGAAAGCCGGCGTGCCGTTGCGTGAAGTGCAGGACTCAGCCCGCGCGGCTTACCGGCTGCAAAAGTAAGCGAGCATTCATCCGTTAGCCGAGCGGCAACCAGGGCCGCACTCCAAATGAGCGCAAAAGTAACCGACATTGAAGGACGAACGAAGCCGGGGGAGGTTGATCTTGAACGACTTGCGCGCGGCGTCCGTCTGATCCTCGAAGGCATCGGTGAAGATCCTGACCGAGAGGGCTTGCGCGACACCCCGCGCCGCGTTGCCGAAATGTACGTCGAACTCACGGCCGGAATGCGTGAAGATCCGAGCGAGCATGTCGTGCCCTTGTCGGGCAACAAACACGATGAGATGGTAATCGTGAAAGACATCAGCATTGCCTCATTATGCGAACATCACCTGGCGCCTTTCGTCGGCAAGTGTCACATCGCCTACATTCCGAAAGACGGGAAAATCCTGGGTGTCTCGAAACTCGCGCGCCTGTCGGAAACCTTCGCGCGCCGCCTGCAATTACAAGAGCGTCTGACTTCAGAAATTGCGAACACTCTTTTTGATCGACTGCAACCGCTCGGCGTAATGGTCGTGATCGAAGCGGAGCACACCTGCATGACTTTGCGTGGAGTGAAGAAACCGGGCGCAAAGACCGTGACATCGGCGGTGCTTGGCGGCTTTCGAAAAGATCCGCGCACTCGCGCGGAAGCAATGGCGTTGATTACTGGGAAGACAATTTGAGGCGCTGTTCGGTTTGGGATTTGTGCTCCTTGGGAGCGTGATATTTATAACCGCGAGGCCAAGAGTGAGTCTTAGCTCGGTAGCGCGGCAGAGGATGTCGCTCCTCCGGAGCTGTAACAAGACAGGCCTTTGTTATCTATAGATATTTCGTGCCTACGGCACTCAGAGATTGTTGTTTTGGATTACGAGTGGAGACGACATGAAGGTCAAGACACTTCTCGGATTAATCGCTTTGCTTTCGATTGCCGTTACTGTGTGGTCGCAACGCTTTTCGCCGCGGGGTAATTTGCCTGGTGCGATTAGCGAAAGCGCCTTGCGCTCGCACATCAAATTTCTTTCCGATGATCGTTTGGAGGGGCGCGGCACCGGAGCGAAGGGTGGCGAGATCGCCGCGCTATACATCGCCGAACAATTTGAAGCGATGGGATTGAAAGGCGCCGGCGCCAAAGGAAGTTTCTGGCAACCCGTTTCGCTGGTGGGCGTGAAAGCCGATCCAAAGACTGAGTTGCGCATCAACGGTCCCAACAAAGCTGAGGCCTTTAAGTTCGCCGACGACTTCGTCGCTTTCACCGGCGCCCAAACTGAACATGTGTCCGTCAACACAGACCTGATCTTTGTCGGGTATGGCATTGATGCGCCGGAGCAGAAATGGAACGACTACAAAGGCCCGGCCGAAGATTATCGGGGCAAGATTCTGGTAATGCTGGTTAACGATCCGCCCGCCACGAACGCCGAACCGGATCTCTTCGGCGGCCGCCGTCTCACTTACTATGGCCGCTGGACGTACAAATTCGAAGAAGCGGCCCGCCGCGGAGCGGTCGGCGCTCTCCTGCTGCACACAAACGAATCCGCCGGTTATCCGTGGAGCGTCGTGCGCACCTCGAATGGTTCGTGGCGATTCGATATCGCCCGCACCTCGAGCGACAAAACGCCGTTTCTTAAAGTGCGTTCGTGGATGACTGATGATGCGGCCCGTCGCATGATGCAGCTTGCAGGACAGAATCTGGAGGAGCTGCGAAAGCAGGCGGCGTCGAGGGACTTCAAACCGGTAAAGCTGAATCTGACCGCCTCGCTCGAATTGAATAGCGAGGTTAAGCGCGTCGCCGCGCCAAACGTTGCCGCGATTCTCCCCGGCCGCGATCCGAAGTTAAAGGACGAGTACGTCGTCTTTTCGGCGCATTGGGATCACCTGGGAATTGGCGCGCCTGACAAGACTGGCGACACCATCTACAACGGGGCTTTGGATAACGCGACCGGAGTTGCTTCGATACTGGAAATTGCTCGCGTACTTAACAGCCTGCCCGCCGCTGAAAGGCCAAGGCGTTCGATCCTCTTCCTGATTCCCACCGCCGAAGAGCAGGGATTGATCGGCGCTGAATGGTATTCGCGGCATCCACTTGTGCCCATCGAGAGAACGGCGGCCAACATCAATCTTGATTCGATGAATATTCTGGGGCCGACGCATGACTTTGTGCCGTTGGGCGCAGAGCAGTCTTCACTAAAGACCGTGGTCGAGGCGATCGCACGCGAACGCGGCTTGAGGATCTCACCCGATCCGCGCCCCGAACAGGGTTCTTTCTACCGCTCGGATCACTTTCCTTTCGCGAAGGTCGGCGTGCCCTCGATTAGTTTGAAGGAAGGCGACGACTATGTCGGCCGTCCCAAAGGATGGGGCGAAAAGAAATTCAAGGAATACAACGAAGCGCATTATCATCAACCGTCCGACGAGTTCCGGGATGATTGGGATTTCCGCGGAATGATTCAGGAAGCGGATTTTGCGATGGCCATCGGCCGGCGAGTGGCGGATTTGAATGCTCTGCCGAAGTTCAATGCGGATGATGAGTTTGCGAACAATAGTAAACGGTGAAGCGGTTTAGGAGTATTCAATGATTGCGGTCACGGCAACCACGATCTGTCGAAGAATCAGAGGAGAAACGTCTCCGAGCTTTTTGACGAATCTAAGGCGGTCGACTCCACGCAACTGAAGAACGTCTGCGGAAGTCTTAACCAATCCATTTGTCGGATGCGGGTCGATTCTAACATGCCAGATATTTGCTGCGTAATGATCCTTCCAGTCGGTGACCGGCACAACTAGTTTTATTGGAAGTCGGCCTACTGCGTCGCTGCTGATCACAATTGCGGGTCTGGTTTTTCTGATTTCGCTTCCAATCGTCGGATCAAAACCGACCAGCCATATCTCACCTCGTTTAGGGCTCCGGGGGTTAGGACTCGACAATATCGCCTCCCTGCCAGAGCTCACGTTCCCTTGTCGCTTGTTCCTCTTCATAGAGGCGCGCGGCGTTTTTCGCTTGCTCAATTAGAATTCTTCTTCGCGCCTCCAGCCGCAGCTCCATAAACGCGAGCCTTTCTGCGATTGACATCGCCGGAGCGGTCTCAACGATTTCTTTTTCCTTAAGCATGCAGTTGCTCCTTCTGAGAGGAGTGTACGATACTAGAACCAGCTCTTCCAAATATTTAGCCACGAGTTGAACCGGGGTGCCGCATACTTGAATTAGTCGGCGCTGGAGAACCAGAACGTTCGATGACCACCTTCTACGTCACCACGCCCATCTATTACGCCAACAGTCTGCCTCACCTGGGCCATCTCTACACGATGATTGTGGCTGATGCGATCGCGCGCCATAAGAGACAGCAGGGAATCGAGACTTTCTTTCTTACCGGAACCGACGAGCACGGCATAAACATCGAGCGCGCGGCGAAACTTAATAATCGCACTCCGCAGGAACAGGCTGATTACGTAGTCAGCTATTTCAAGAAGATGACCGCGGCTTTCGGGCTCGATACGGCGCATGGCGGCTTTGATATCTTCATGCGGACGACCGAGCCTTTTCATTACCAAGGCGTCGGCGAATTCTGGCGTCGCGTGGCAAAGGCGAAGACTCCCAAGGGCCGTGACGCGCTCTACAAAGGTCATTACGAAGGCTGGTTCTGCGCCCCGTGCGCGGCTTACAAAACGGAAGACGAGTACCTTAAGCCTGCGAATCCTGACGAACCGCCAACCTGTCTGATCCATGAAACCAAATTGGATCGTGTTTCCGAGGACAGCTATTTCTTCCGGCTGTCGGATTACGACGAGGCTTTGCTCGGCTTGTATGAAGCGCGGCCGGGATTTGTGCAGCCCGAAGCACGGCGCAACGAGGTGAGAAGTTTCGTGCGCGGCGGTCTGCAGGATCTTTCGGTTAGCCGCTTGAAGTCTTCGGTGAGTTGGGGTATTCCGGTTCCCGACGATCCCGATCACACGATGTACGTGTGGTTCGACGCTTTGACGAATTACATCACCGCGATTGGATTCGGAAACGAACAGCAGGACCGGGCCGTCGGGTTTGAAAAGTTTTGGCCGGCGCTGCATCTGGTGGGCAAGGATATTCTGCGTTTCCACGCGGTCTATTGGCCGGCGTTTCTGATGGCTGCGGGAATCGAGCAACCGCGAGCCATCGTCGCGCATGGCATGTGGGTCGATCCCGCGGGCCGCAAGATGTCAAAGACGCTCGGCAATACGATCGACTTGGACGTGCTCAACCGGCACTTTTCGATCGATGCCATTCGTTATTTCTGTCTGCGCGAGATGGTGTTCGGCCAGGATGGGCGCTTCGGTTACGAAAACCTGGTCGATCGGACGAACAGCGATCTTGCCTCCGGCCTCGGAAATCTTTCCAGCCGCACGCTGACGATGATTCAGAGGTATTGCGACGGCCGGATTCCCTCGGGCAACATTTCGGAAGAAGGTCTGTTGCCGGCGAAGCGCGCCGGGGTTGATACGGACGAGACCACGATTTCCGGATTTATCAGCCACGCGCGCGACGAGTTCATTCGCTACTTCGAGAACTTCGGATTCAGTCGCGCCCTGGAAGAAGCATGGGCGATCGTTGCGCGCGTGGATAAGATGATCTCGGAGGCGAAGCCCTGGAACCTCGCGAAGGATCCGGCCCAACATCAGACGTTGCACGCAGTGCTCTATCGCGCGGCTGAGACGTTGCGTTGGCTAAGCATTCTACTTTATCCGGTGATGCCGAATGCTACCCAGGAGATCTATACGCAGCTTGGCTTGAGCGAAGACTTATCGAAGCTCGATCCCAGACAACTGAAGTGGGCCGGTTTGCCCGACGGCACGCGAATTGGCGAGGTTAAGGGTCTATTTCCCCGTCTTGATAAGGTAAAAATTATGAATGAGATAAAAGGTGATGGTGCCTCCGAAGGCTCAGGCGCAGCGGGCGCTCTGTCCACCGCGAACGAAGGCGCAGGCCAACGGGGCACTAGCCCGACCGTGAGCGAGGGCTCATCTGATCAGGGCGCTACTCCGACTGTCAGTGAGGGCTCAGGTCAACACGCCACTGAGGCGGACGCGGTGCTGAACAAGACCGGCGATGGCCTGATCGAGATCACCGACTTCGCTAAGATCGATCTGCGCGTCGGCGAGGTTCGCAGCGCCGAGCGAATCCCCAAGGCAGACAAGCTCTTACTTCTTACCGTGGATATCGGGGAAGAGAAGCCGCGGCAGATTCTCGCCGGCATCGCCCAGTACTACGCGCCGGAACAACTGGTCGGTAGGAAGATCGTCGTCGTCGCAAACCTCAAACCGCGGAAACTACGAGGCCACGAATCGCAGGGGATGCTCTTGGCTGCGTCAGTTGGCGACGAAGGTAAGCCCGTGATTGCCACGTTCGCTGAAGAGGTTCCGAATGGAGCGCGGTTGAAGTGAAGTCCCTTAACCGATATGAGTTCATTGCTAAAACGCTTTATTTGGATCTACTGGGCTCCCGAGCAGGATTAGCAAGATTGCTTAGACACTAATTACACGGACAGGTGGTAAGATAGCGGCGAGAGGTAATTAAATGAGTCGTGTAATCAAGACAATTGAGATCGAGGGCCAACCGGTGAAGGCGTTGTTCGATACCGGCGCGTTCAATTCGTACTTGCTCAGAAAGTATCTGGGAGGTGTGCCTGACCGTATGGTCCCAGTTGCCAAACCCTATGAGGTTGCGCTTGGTGGCGAAACCATAAAGATACGAGAGCGCGCTCTGATCAACGGAAAGATCGAAGGGCTCGATTTCGACACCTCGGTCGTGCCGGTGGATTCGCTTGGCAAAGCGAACGGACATGATCTCGACGCGATCATCGGGGCAATAACGATGGAGGCTTGGGAGATCACTGTGAATCCGAAGGAAGGAACCTTGGGACTTGAAGGACTGAAACGCCGCGAGTTCACTGAATTTTAGTTGGCACTTTCCTCCGTCGTCATTCCTGTAAACTGTATAAGTCTCCGACCTTGCGGATGATTCGTCTACTCCTCACCACTCTGTTTTGGCTGAACCTTACCACGCCACTTTCCGCCCAAACTAAACCGTCCAGGCCGCCACTTGAGCTATCGGGGCGAATACTCTCGCAGAGTTATTGCGCCGTTAACGAGAATTCCGCTTCGCTCGAGCTGAAATTAAAACTTCATTACCGGAACATCGGGAAGCAAAAGCTGATTCTGTACAATGGCCACGATCTGTTTTATCAAACCAAGATTCGCAGTGCGCCGGGAAACGTGAACGGACCGTATGAAGTTTGGGTCGTGAATTCCCGCTATTTCGACGAAGAGCTGGAAGTGATCGACCAACCGTCTCCGGGGAAAGTGTTTCTCACTTTGCCGGCCGGCGCCGTCTACACGAGAGAGATCATGATCGGAGTTGGCTTAGTGACTGAGAAAATCGAGCGCGGGGACTCTGCCATCAGAAGTGGCGAGCACACGCTTCAATTGATTGCTTCCAACTGGTACCAGTCGAGGGCCATGGCGCAGAAGCTACGTCAGGAATGGCAAAAGAAGGGCTTCTTGTGGTCGGATCCAGTTGATTCTCCGCCGGTACATTTTCTGGCTCAGCGCCCCGCCGTGCTTTCATTATGCAAGTAACCCAAACCTGGAGGAG
Organism: Blastocatellia bacterium; assembly: GCA_033856915.1. GTDB lineage: Bacteria > Acidobacteriota > Blastocatellia > Pyrinomonadales > Pyrinomonadaceae > UBA11740. Next base: position 26,433 of record JAWVEB010000019.1, read on the forward strand.
TTGCCTATTCGTTTTTCCTAGCGCGTTTCGGCACTTGCTCTGCGCTTTTGCGTGAACCAAACTCGAGTTAAATGGATTCCGCGCAAAGGAGCAGAGCAGCATCGGAAGGCGCCAAGTCAATTCAGGACACTACCAAACTTCGAGAGCGTGAAATGCCTTTCATCGATTCACACTGCCACATCGACGGCCCGGAATACGACGCTGATCGCGAAGAGGTGATCGCTCGCGCTCGCGATGCCGGTGTCACAACGATGCTCAACGTCGGCACGGGCGATCCGCATCGCGGCGTGTTCGAGCGTGCGGTTGAGTTAGCTGAGAGGCACTCCGAGATTTATGCAGCCATTGGTGTTCATCCGCACGATGCGAAACTTTTTGACGATGCAGCGCAGGAGCGCCTGCTGAATCTGGCGCGGCAGAGCAGGCGCGTGATTGCGTGGGGCGAGATTGGACTTGATTATCATTACGATCACTCCCCACGCGATCTACAGCGCGAGATTTTCAAGCGGCAATTGCGTCTCGCGCGCGAACAGGACCTGCCGGTCGTGATTCATTCACGCGATGCCGACGACGATACGATCGCGATCCTGCGCGATGAGTTAACCGATTATCCACGCGCGGGCGTGCTGCATTGTTTCGGCGGCAGCCTGGCGATGGCTCAAGCGGCAATCGAGTTGGGCTTCTTCATTTCATTCGCGGGCAATCTAACTTTCAAGAAGGCTGAAGAGTTGCGCCACATCGCCAGACAGCTTCCCCTCGGACGCTTAATGATTGAGACTGACTGCCCATATCTGACACCCATACCTTTTCGCGGGAAGCGTAACGAACCGGCGCGGGTTGTAGAGACAGCGCGGTGCCTGGCCACTCTGCATAACAAAGAGTTGGAAGAGATCGGGAGAATCACATGTGAGAACTTTGCGAACCTCTTTCGTATCGCGCTTAGCTAAGAACGAAGGCAATTTTGGAGTGCGGTGGCAAGCATAGCGCGACCCCGCTTTGGATTTGCCCCGAACCAAACCAAAGCGCCGTCGTCGCTCCGCTCTGCCGGCGCACTCCACATAGAGAACACTTTCACATGCTCCAGCTTTGATGTTATCCTCGCAACATCGAGAGAGCAGACAACTAATGGCCCAGCAGAATTCATTCGATATCGTTTCAGAAGTTGATCGCGCCGAAGTAATGAACGCGATTAACCAAACCATGAAGGAAGTCAGGCAGCGCTTCGACTTCAAAGACAGTAAGGCGGCCGTCGCGCTGGAAGAGAAAGACCTGGCGCTCTCCGCGGAAGACGAGACCAAACTGCGAAACATGAACGACATTCTGCAGCAGAAACTCGTGCGTCGCGGCGTGCCTTTGAAGGCCCTGTCTTACGGAGATCCTGAACCTGCCGGCGGCGGTACCGTGCGACAAAAAGCCCTGATTCAACAGGGTATTCCGCAGGAAAAGGCCAAGGAGATTGTGAGATTCATCAAAGATTCGAAGGCCAAAGTTCAGGCCTCGATTCAGGGCGAGATGGTGCGAGTTACGAGCAAGGACCGCGATACTTTGCAGGAAGTGATCGCTTCGCTGAAGGCGAAGGATTTCGGGATCAACATGCAGTTCACGAATTACCGATCGAATTAATACAGACAAGCGTTCGAAGCCTGGCATGAACGCGGAGCAGTCCACCGCTTAATCACGATGCAAGCAGTAGAACAGAGCGCGGTACTCGAAGACGTTCGCCAATCCGCCAAGCTGATTTTTGATCTGGTCTCGCCGGAGCTCGACCTGGTCGAAGAAGAATTTGAGCGACAGGCGCGCTCGAACATTCAGGTCATCTCCTATCTCGGTGAATACCTGCGCGGCTCCGGCGGCAAGCGGGTACGACCGGCGCTCACCATTCTTTCGAACTATGCTGTGGGCGGCGACGGATCGAACTACGGTTCAATTCGGATGGCGACCGTCATGGAGTTTCTGCACACGGCCACGTTGGTGCACGACGACGTTATCGATCGCGCGGCGACTCGTCGCAATCGTCCCTCAATCAATAGTGAGTTCGGCAATCAAACCGCTGTGCTGATGGGCGATTGGCTGTACATGTCGGCGTTTGAGACGAGCCTGGCGGAACGATCGTTGGCAATACTCGACATTCTCACCGCGGTAACTCGGAAGATGACTGAAGGCGAGTTGCTGCAGTTGACTCTGCTCGGGCGCACGGACATTTCGGAAGAGCAGTACTTTGATGTCATCGCGCGCAAGACGGCGTATCTCTTCAGTGCCTGTTGCGAGATTGGCGCGCTGCTCGGCAAGACTAGTGCTGAATTGCAGAGTAGGCTCCGCGACTATGGCATGAACCTGGGGATTGCTTTTCAATTAGTCGATGACTTGCTTGACTTCACCAGCACCGAAGATGTTCTGGGGAAACCGGCCGGCGCTGATCTGCTCGAAGGCAAGGTCTCTTTGCCCCTGATCTTTTTGCTGCAACGGGAACCTGAGATGCGTGCGGCGATTCAGACGGTAATCAATGAAGCGCGTTACGAGAACATTTCACGAGCGCAGTTGCTGGGCATGTTGGAAGAAACGGGCGCGCTGCAACTGGCCCTTGAACGCGCGATCGAATACGCCACCGCCGCCCAAACCGCGCTCGAAGGACTACCCGATTCGCCCTATGTTCAGGTGCTGTCTTCTATTCCTGCCTACATCGTCGAACGAGATCGATAGAGCATTTATCCGAGAAGAAAAACTGCTCGGCTCTGCTCAATTCAGAAGTGCATTGGTCGGTTAGTCCTGGGAGCGCGGACGTCCCGTCCGCACCGCGCCAAAGGCTCGAAAGCGTATTCAAGCCCTATCGAAACTCGATGACGTAATTCCGTTCGCGCTTCGCGCTCAGTGTGGACGGGACGTGCGCCTTGCCAGCGTCTACCGACCTCATTCTCTTGAATGAACGAGCATCCAAACAAAGAAACGGTTGTAAATTGGCAGTCGACAATCTAAAATCGCCAGTGTCTTATGGCTAACGAGACCTTAATTGCCAGACTCGAACAAAGCTTGCGTCAATCGCGAGGAGCACGCACGCGCCTGGCCGCGCGGCTGGCTGAGCTGGAATCCGAAGCCGAGATAATCCGGGGCGAACTAGCCGAGATGGATACCTTGGCGGGACAGACTGAGGCGGCCATCTTCCGTCTGCTTTCAAACGTCATGAGTGGCCCGTTAACCGCGGTGGGGACGACTTCAGTCGGGGAGTTGGAGATTGAATTACAGAGACGGCTGGCCCACTCTGAACTCTCTCAACACATACGTCCAAGTGCGCCGCAGAGACATAACGTGCCGGCCGCGCGCAGTGATATCGAAGCCACCAGCGATCGCTTTTTTGATCGAACGATTCCCCAGGCCACGACCATGATCCTGCGCGAGGCAGGAGGGCCATTGCACGTTAACGAAATCTATAACATCCTCATGGACGGCGGTTTTAACTTTACCGGCCACAACCCGACCATCAGCATCGCGGTCTCACTTAATCGCAACACACGCTTTCGCAAAGTTGCTCCCGGAACATTTGATCTGGTTATTCGTGATGCAGCCAAGGCGTCGTAACCTCGGAGCGCGGATGTCCCGTCCGCACACGCGAGTGAAACTCAGCCTTCATAAAAAAGATTGGAAGAATTGTTCGCGCTGAACGCGCTCAATGCGGACGAGGACGTCCGCGCTCCCAGCAGTTGGGGGCCAGGCCTTCGCTCAAAGTAATTCTTTTTGTAATTGCGCCAATAGTTGCCTCGCTTCTTCCGGAGTTAAATTTTCCGCAGCCGCCTCGCGCAACCTATCCGCGACTTTCTGATTAGCCAAATCGAACAACGATGACTGCGCGGCCAGACGGCGACGGCCGGCTCTCGTGGCCGCTTTTTTCAGCGCCTGATCAGCGGCCGCGTTCGAGCCGTCGGCTCCGGCGGCGGCGGCGTGCTCAAGCTGCATCGCCAGATGGGCGGCCGTCTCTTCTTCAGAAAAAACATCCAGCTCATAACGCTCCAGTCTCTGAAGAACTTCACGTGCGCGCGCGAGCGCGGCCGGCGGCATACCGGCGAGACGCGCGACTTCGATGCCGTAAGACTTTGAAGCACGGCCCCGTTCGAGTCGATGAAGGAAGACCACTTCGCCTTCGCGCTCAGTTGCGGTTATCTGGTAGTTCTGCGCGCCGGGCAATCTTTCGGCCAGCTCAGTCAGTTCGTGATAATGAGTTGCGAACAGAGTCTTGGCCGCGTGTTCGGGTGAATCGTGCAGGTATTCGGCCACGGACCAGGCGATTGACAGACCGTCGAAGGTCGCGGTGCCTCTGCCAATTTCGTCGAGCAGCACCAGCGAGCGCGGCGTGGCGCTGTGCAGGATCGCCGCTGTCTCCGTCATCTCAACCATGAACGTCGAACGGCCGCGCGAAAGATCGTCGGAAGCGCCTACACGGGTCCAGACTCGATCGAGTAGAGGCAGCCGTGCCTTTTCGGCGGGCACGAATGAACCCATCTGGGCCAGGATGCAGATTAGTGCAGTTTGGCGCAGCACCGTGCTCTTGCCGCCCATGTTCGGACCGGTAATGATCAGCAGGCGATCGGTTGAGTTATTGAGATAGACGCTGTTCGGAACGAATGGCTCTTCATTGAAGACTTCGATTACCGGATGGCGCCCGTGGACGATCTCGATCTCATCGCCATCGTGCATAGCCGGCAACACATAACGGCGGCGGACGGCGGTCTCCGCCAGCGAAGACAATCCATCCAGGCAAGCAAGCGCGCGGGCCGTCGCTTGTATTCGTGATGTTTCGGCAGCGACCTGGCGGCAGATGAGTCCGAAGATTTCCGATTCCAGTTGCAGGATGCGGTCTTCAGCGCCCAGCACTTTGCTTTCCCACTCTTTCAAGGGCGCGGTGGTGAATCGCTCAGCGTTCGCCAGCGTCTGGCGTCGTTCGTAGTCGGCGGGCACTCGGGCTGCATTGGCCTTTGAAACTTCGATGAAATAACCAAACACGTTGTTGTAACGGATACGCAGTGTACCTATGCCAGAGCGGGCACGCTCTTCCGCCTCGAGCGCAGCGATAGTTTGTTTCGCGTCGCGACTGAGCGAACGCAATTCATCAAGCTCGGTTGAGTAGCCATTGCGAATCGCCCCGCCGTCGATAACCTTGGCGGGCGGATCATCTTCGATCGCCTCTTCCAGCAAAGTGCGCACGTCAACGAGTTCGTCCGTCGAATCGTTGAGCACCTGCAATAGAGAAGCAGAGCACTTCACAAGAATCTCTCGAATTCGCGGCACCTGATCGAGGGAGCGGCGCAGCGCGACCATATCCCTGGGTGTCGCCGAGCCGAGATTAAGACGGCCAGTGAGTCGTTCGACGTCCGCAACTTCTTTCAAAAGATTTCGCAGCGCGTCGCGCTTCATGTAGGAGGCGTGAAGCTCCGCGACCGCGCCGTGCCGCGCTTCGATCTCGCCGCGCCGGATCGATGGCCGCAGCAGCCACGCACGCAGCAGGCGCGCTCCCATGCCGGTCACGGTCTCGTCGATAGTGTCGAGCAACGACCGCGCGACGCCGGCGCCGCCTAGTGCCTCGACAAGTTCAAGATTTCGAACCGTGATGTGATCTAAGACGAGATGGTCCTGCGGTTCAAAATAGACAAGGTCGCTGATGTGCGCAGCCGCGGCTCGCTGTGTTTCCTGAGCATATCGCAGGCACGATCCGGCAGCTCGGATAGCTTCACTCTTTCCCGTCAGTCCATAGCCGTCGAGCGACCGCGCTCCGAATTGCTTGGTTAACAACGAAACACTCTCGTCGCTCTGCCAAATCCAATCATCGACTGAAGTCAGTGTCGCCCCGGCATACACATCCGGAACGGCTGTGGGGGTACTGAGATCATCGGGCGTTGGCTCGGAAGCCGATTCATGCAATGGCAGCGGCGCCGTGTGCGGCGTATTCGCAAAACCTGCGCGCACCAACGGTCCCAGGGAAGCAGGGAAGAGAAGTTCACGCGGTGCGTATGATTCAATGTCGGCAACGATGCGTGGCCAGGCGTCCGGTCCGCCGGCCTGAGTGGCGCGAAACTCTCCCGTTGAGATGTCGAGAAAGGCTGCCCCGACCGTCTCGCCACTGGCACAGACGGCAGCGAGATAAACCGACTCGCCGGGCTCAAGCAATTGCGGATCGATGGGCGTCCCGGGCGTGACGACCCGGACGACTTCCCGCTTCACCAGCTTTTTTGTTTTTGAAGCTTCTTCGGTCTGCTCGCAAATCGCCACGCGATAGCCTTTGCGCACTAGTTTGGCGATATAGTTGGCGGCCGAATGATGAGGCACTCCGCACATCGGCATCGGGTCGCCTTTCTCTTTGTGTCGCGCCGTCAGCGTAATCTGCAACTCGCGCGCGCCGATGACTGCGTCTTCAAAAAATAGTTCGTAAAAATCTCCCAGCCGAAAGAAAAGCAGGGTTCCGGGATGCTGAGATTTCAGCTCCCGATATTGCCGCACCATTGGAGTGGAGTTACCAGCAGTCATTCCCGTGCCAGTGAGAGACCTGCGATCAAAGCGGGCTTTATTCCCGTGGATTTGCGAGAGCGAAGAAGCCTACATCTTAAGCAGGGAACGTGCAAGCACGTGATAGTTGCTACGCGGTGAGAACCGAATAGAATCTCTCTTAGTGTCAGAAGCCCGACCGTCAGGGAGGGCTCCGAGGCGCCTCAATGAGCCCTCCCTGACAGTCGGGCCAGCCCCGCAGAGCGACGCGACCGATAGCAACACCCAAGTACTCCGCGGGGAATTTTCTTGACAGTCCAGAACCAAACATTTAGTCTCTTGGCCCTAACTTAAGGAAATGGATCGGGACCCTGATGCGGGCAAGTTTGGAATGCATCGGCGGCCTTTATTTACACAGCAGCTAGAGATTTCCGTACGGGCTTCGGCTCTCCAGCCTTCGCGATTCCGAGAACAAAAATGCTCAACGGCAAGGGATCATCCGCGGCGGCCGCCGCTCCAGCAACCTACTCTTTAGGCGAGAATCCAGAGCACGGTCGCGCCCAGCAGGCAATGGCCCTGGTCGCGCTCAGCCACACAGTGGTTGAGCACCAGCTTTACTCTGCCATGCTGGCCGAGATCGCGACGATCGGAACACGCGTCGCCGCAATAAACACGCGTCGCCTGATGAGCCTAACCGGCATTGTTGGCCACAGTACGGTGCGCCGCGGGGTGGCCGGCCTCGTCAATAAACTCAGCATTGAACGCCAGCGGGTCGCCGGCCACAATGGCGGCTCACAACCGCTGCTGGTATATCTGGTTTTCACTCCGGAAGAGATCCTCGAGCGGCGGCGCGCGGCCGGTTTGTCTGCTTACCCGAAAGGAGTGGAAAACGAACACGTCGGTTCGACGTTGGGACGGGCGGTCAAACGCGTGGTTGAGGTCGAGAAGTTGAGCCGTCGCGAGGCCCAGGTGGCCTTGTGTTGCGCCCAGGGATTTACGAACGCCGAGATAGGAACAAGATTACAGGTGAGTGAGCAGACGGTGAAGTTTCATCTGCGGAATATCTTCGTCAAGTTTGGCGTCAAGCGCCGCGCGGAGTTGGTCTCGCGTCTGTTTCGCGACAATGGTGGCACAGACTTCAGTCTGTGATTTCCCGTTCGAGGGCGTTGAGCATGATGAGAAACACAGACTGAATTCTGTGCCACTTTGAAAATTTGAAGCTGCCTCGCTAAAGAGGTTTCCCTTCGGGGTCGTTGCATGTCTTCCAGAGCTTTCGTGAAGAGCATGCCTGAGGGGAAAGTGTGTTTCGGATCCGATCCAAATTAAGAGCGGATGACAAAGAAGGAAAAGAAAAAGAAGAAGCGAAAAACGGCGCTGATCGTTTGCCGCGATCGCAAAGAATTCTGGACCACGCAGAAGCAGTTCTGGCAGTGGGCAAGGGAAGGCGTCATCATCAAGACCGACGATAACCCTTTGACCGGCAAGTTCCTGCGCGAGTACGGAGAGTTAATGGTTTTGGTCAGCAACACCGTGCTGAACCTCGCCCATCCCAATCACATGCGCGAAGCGCTGCTTTCGCGCCGCATCGGCCTTAGTGGAAAGTAAACAGTATGAAAGACAATCGTTATTATCGACAATTAATCTATCGCTCGGCCTTACTCGCAATGATCTCAGCCTGCGTTTTAGCTGCGACTTCATACGCGCAAACGGCGGCCCAGGCACAACGCTATCGCATCGGCGCCGGCGATGTGCTGGACATACACATCCTGAATCGCCCGCAACTCTCGCGTGACGCGGTCCGCGTCGAAGGCGACGGCATGATTCGCATGCCTTTGATTGATGGAGAGATTCAGGCGTCCTGCAAGAGTGAGGGCGAACTGGCAAACGAGATTGCCAAACTTTACCTGAAGTACTATCGGAATCCGCAGGTGGATGTCTTCGTCAAGGAGTATCACGCCCGCGAAGTGGCCCTGATCGGCGCCGTCAACGAACAGGGCCGTTACCAGATGCAGCGGCGCGTGCGTTTGCTTGAGCTGCTCAGTTTTGCGAAGGGCCCATCCGATAAAGCCGGCCAGACTATTAATATTGTCCGCGGCCCGCGCACCGATCTCTGCGGAAACAATGGCGACACGGTTGCGGACGAGGGTGGCTTTATCAGCCTGCGCTTGAACGACACGTTGCGCGGTGAAGAGAAAGCTAATCCTTACGTTCAATCGGGCGATATCATAACGATTCCGGAAGCCGAACAGGTTTACGTCATCGGCAATGTCTACAGTCCGAAGTCTGTGTCACTGAAAGAACCCATCTCGGTGTCGCGCGCGATCGCGATGGCCGGCGGGCCGCTGCGCGATTCAAAAACCGATCGCATACACATCATCCGGCAAGCTCCCGGAGCAGGTGGAAAGTCGGAGCTCTACGTAAACTTGAGGTCAATCGCGCGCAAAGAGGCGGAAGATGTCATGCTACAGCCGAACGACATCGTTGAAGTTCAGGAGTCAACCGGCAAGAGCGTGATTCGCAGCCTGCTCGGCGCGGTCGCGCCCTCAGTGGCCCAACTTCCAGTGCGCGTAATTCCATAAGTAGCGCAAGCTGCCAGTTTGCGGAGACTAGCGGTCTGCACAGCACGATTTGAAGTTTCAAAGGTAGAAATATGAACGAAGCAACCAAAATGGTTAAGCGCGAGGCAGAGCCGGACGAAATCGATCGGCGCATGGATGACGCCGGGCCTTATCGATCACCCGCGTATGGATATAGTGAGGCCGGTCAGGAAGGCGAAGTTCACCTGCTGGACTACTGGCGGGCCATCCGCAAACGTCTGTGGCTGGTGCTTGGCGTCACCGCTTTAATCACCACCATGGCCACGATTTACGTGGCGCGGAAACCAGACGTGTACGAAGCCGCTTCGCGAGTCCAGGTGGACCTCGAAAATAATCCGATGTACGCGGGAAAGAGCGCGCCGATGATTTACAGCCCGGTTAATGATCCCGCTTACTTCAACACGCAGCTTCAGATTCTGACCAGTCCCGGCCTGCTCCGGCGCGTCGTCAAAACGCTTGACCTCGAACACAACCAGGCTTTTCTTCTTCCTCAGTCATCGCAACCGCGTTCGACCTGGAAAACGATCATGCAGATGCTGGGCGTATCTAGCCCCGAGAAGAAAGATCCCGGCAAGCAGCCGAATCAACTGCCGCTGACTGCCGCGGTTGCGCCCGCAAGCTCGAGCGATGATCTCGCCGAAGCCAAACGGCTGGCGCCGTTCGTCAGCACGCTACAGGCAGGCTTGCATGTCGAACCGGTGCGCGAAAGCCGCGCCGGCTACTACAAAGAGACGCGCCTGATCGACATCGGGTACACGCACGGCGATCCAGACATTGCCGCCCGGATCACGAACGCCGTCGCGGAAACCTTTGTACGTTCCAATCTGGAAAAGAAAAACGAAACCAACACCAGCACCAGCGAATTTCTTTCCAAGCGCGTGGCCGAGTTGCAAAGCCAGATCCACCTCGACGAAGAAAAGTTGTTGGGCTATGCAAAGAGCAATCAAATTCTTTCGCTCGATGCCAGCCAGAACACCGTAGTTGAACGTCTGGCCGGTCTTAACAAGCAACTACTCGAGGCGGAAAACGATCGCAAGATGGCCGAAGCCGAATACAACGCGGCGAAGGCGCCCGGCGCCGCCGGCGCCCTCGCGGAAGCCGCCGCCAAAGAGATCAACGATTCTGAGTCGAAACTGGCCGACCTGAAACAGAAGCGGGCGCAATTGCTGGTCGATGCAACCGACGAAGCACCGGAAGTTAAGGAAGTGGACCAGCAAATTGCCGAGAGGCAAAAACACCTGAACGAAACTCGCACTCGGAACACCAGCACGCTGCTGACTAATCTTGAGACCAAGTACCGTCAATCGCTCAGCCGCGAACAAGCGTTGCGCACTGCCTTCAATCAACAGAAGGGCGAAACCGTCACGCAGAACGAAGCTGCGATTAACTATCGCATCCTGCAACAGGAGATCGAAACGAATAAAGGGCTGCTCGACAATCTGCTCCAGCGGTCGAAAGAGAACGACGTCGTGCTGGCCGGCCGGCCGAATAATATTTCGATTGTTGATTACGCGATCGTGCCCGACTCTCCGGTTGGTCCAGCGCGTATGCGTTCGGTGATGCTGGCGTTTATGCTCGCGCTGGCGCTGGGCGTCGGGTTGGCGCTGTTCCTCGAATATCTCGACGACAGCATTCACTCGACCGACGACGTGGAAAAGTTTCTGCGCCTGCCCGCGATGGCCGTGATTCCCGCGATGGGAGCCGGCACAGCCCGGCGTCGCTTGCTTTCATCGGCCACGTCGATCCAAAAGCGCAATGGAAGTAACGGCGGCAACCCCGAGTTACTCTTGAATGTAAACGGCCGCTCGGCGCTGGCTGAGTCTTACCGGCAACTGCGCACTTCGGTGCTGCTTTCGACAGCCGGCCGCGCGCCCAGAACGCTGCTGGTGACATCGAGTCTTCCGGGCGAAGGCAAAACCACGACGGCGGTCAATACCGCAATCAGCCTGGCGCAGACAGGCAACAGCGTCGTGATTATCGACGCGGACATGCGTCGTCCGCGGCTGCGGTCGATCTTCGACCTGGCGGAAAGGGAAGGATTGAGTTCGATTCTTTCCAGTGATATGAACCCGGAAAAGATGCTGCAGACGATCGCTCGTGACGAGGCATCGGGACTGCACGTGCTGACCGCCGGACCAATCCCACCGAATCCCGCCGAGCTGCTCGGTTCGGATCAAATGCGCAAACTGATTGCGGTCCTCAGCGGCCACTTCACGCACATCGTGATCGACTCGCCGCCAATCAGTTCGTTTACCGACGGTGTATTGATCGCCTCAATCGTCGACGGTGTGCTCCTGGTGGTCCATGGGGGTAAGAGCTCGCGCGGTGTAGTAAGACGCTCGCGACAATTGCTGCTCGACGTCGGCGCAAAGATTTTCGGCGTGGTGCTCAACAACGTCAGCGTGCGCTCGCACGATTACTATTATTACTATCAGCGCTATTACCACCAGAACTATTACAGCCAGGACGTAGAGAGCGAAGGGGCGAACTCGATCGCGGGTTCGTAACGAATCGCGTCGAAGTCTTGCGGTCCCACACCAGCCAATGCTGCGGTCATTAATACTTCGCACGTTGATTGTTAACTGCGGAATCAACGCCCTCGGACTGATCAATTCGATCCTGCTGTCGCACTGGTTGGGACCAGTCGGTCGCGGCGAAATTGCGGCGGCAATGCTTTGGCCCGGATTGCTGATCTATCTCAGCAGCATGGGCTTGATTGTTTCCTCGATGTATTTCAGTTCAGTACCCGATGCAAAACCGCGGGTCGTTCTGAATAACGCGATCCTAATGGGATTGTTGTTGAGCGGCATCGCGCTGCCTCTCGCTTTCATCGCTTTGCCGTTTCTGCTAAAGAGTCAAAGCTCCTACGTGATTTCCGCGAGCCGGGCCTATCTCATCGTCATTCCTTTGTCGCTGATCACTCAGTTCGGCATGGGTGTATTGCAGGGCCGTTTGCGCCTGGTCGAACTCAACTGGTTAAGAGTGATCATTCCGACAGGCTATTTGGCCGGCACTATTGTTTTGATGGCACTGGGTCGTCTGACCTTAATTCACATTCTGATTCTGCATCTGGGCCTGAGCGTAGTGGCGCTGGCTGCCACTCTGGCCGTGCTCATCAGAGCGGGCATAGGACCTGGGACTCAGACTGAAGCCGGTTTGGCAAAACAGATGTTGCGCTACGGGGCGAAAGTCCATGTGGGCCAAGTCTCGGGGTTGGCAAATGTAAGTCTTGATCAGGTGCTGATGGCGGCCTGGCTGCCACCGGCATACCTGGGTCTTTATGTGGTGGCCGTGAGTTCTGCCGGTCTCTCGCAAATGTTGTCCCAGGCGGTGCAGACAGTGACGATGCCGGGAATTGCGCGCGAACCGTCGGACACTGAACGTGGAACGATTTTGCAGAGTGTGTTCAGAAGGTACTGGTTGGTCAGCCTGGGGATCATGCTTGCGATGGCGTTAATTCTACCGCTCCTAATACCAATTATTTTCGGCCGCGCGTTTGCCCCTGCAATCTGGCCCGCGGAGGTTTTGCTGCTGGCTTCATGTTTCAAGGGCGCCGAACAGGTCCTCGGTGGTGGGGCGGGTGCTTCAGGAAATCCCTGGCTGGGCAGCAAGGCCAGTCTGGTCGCGCTGCTGGTAACGGTGGGATTGCTTTACGCGTTGCTGCGACGGATCGGGATTATGGGAGCTGCAATTGCCACGGCCGCTGCCTACCTGGCCGAACTCACGGTTGTAATCTACGGCTTGCGTCGCACGCATTCCATTTCGCCTGGCTCTCTATTTCGTTTCAATTTCAAGGATCTGCAGCTCGCCTGGCAGTCCGCCAGTTTTCGCAAAAGCGGCGATCAGTAATGACAATTTCCGTATCGATGTGCACGCTTAACGGCGCGGCGTTCTTAGAGGAGCAACTGGACAGCATCGCGCTCCAGACGCGCCCTCCTGACGAGCTAATAGTGTGCGACGATCGGTCTGACGACAAGACCGTCGACATCCTCAAAGAGTTCGCTGATCGCGCGCCATTCCCGGTCCGTCTTTCAGTTAACGAAAGACGCCTCGGCACCTCGGGAAATTTTGAACGCGCAATCCTTCTGGCAGAAGGCGAGATCATTGCCTTAGCCGATCAGGACGACGTGTGGGATCCACGAAAGCTCGAATTGTTGGAGGCCAGGTTCTCTTCGAATCCAGAGCTTGGGCTCGTCTTCACCAATGCGGAACTGGTAGACGACATGCTCAGTCCGAAAGGTCAGACCGTCTGGGAAGCGGTGGGCTTTGATTCGCGAAGACAGAAGCTTGTGGCGGCGGGCAGATCCCTCGAGGTGCTGCTCGCTAACAATGTCGTAACCGGGGCTACGATGGCCTTTCGCGCCGGGTTCAGAGATGCGATCTTACCGATTCCCGTCGAAGGTAGTTTGTTACACGATGGATGGATTGCTCTCATCATCGCCGGCCTGGCCGAGATTGGTTTCATCGATCAGGCGCTAATCAAATACCGGCAACACGCGGCCCAGCAAATCGGAGCGCCAATCACCAGTACGGCGCAAAACGTTATGAGCGCGCAGCGGACTGATCGAAACTATTACCTGGCGCAAGCGGCGCGATTTCAGCAGGCCAGAGAACGGCTAGCCCTCCATCAAACCAAACTGTTTCATCCCAGGGTCCTCTCAGTGGTGGACGAGAAAATAACCCATCTCAACGCGCGGGCGAAGATGCCTGAGCAACGCTTGAACCGCTTGCCGCTGGTTGTTCGCGAGACGCTAAATCTTCACTATCATCATTTTTCGCGCGGTCTATTTAGTGCGGCGAAGGACTTGTTGGTTTGATATCCAAAATTTCTACGTCCCCATGTCCGCTGGTTTGGATCGTCGTTCTGCACTGGCGAAACTACAGCAGCACGTACAAAGCGCTGCGCTCGCTGGAGCAGGTTACGTATCCGAATTTTCGGGTGCTAATCGTCGACAATGGTTCGCAGGATGGTTCGGCCGAACGCCTGGCCGAGGATTTTCCCGCGCACTTGTTCTTGTCGAACGAGGCGAATCTTGGTTTTTCCAGGGGCTGCAATCGAGGGATTCGTCGCGCACATTCAGAAGGCGCCGAATATATTCTGCTACTCAACAATGACATGGAGGTCGAGCCTGACTTCCTTGAACCGGCGATCAAGCTTGCAGAGGACGATCCCAACATCGGACTGGTCACCGGAAAAATTCTGTTCGGCGACCGGCGCAATGTCATCTGGTCAGCCGGGGGCTATATCCATAACCTTAAGATTCAGGGAATCGCTCCCGCGTGGAACCAGGACGACGATGGTCGCTGGGACAAGGTTATTGAAACCAGTTGGGCCTCGGGCGCGATGCTGATGATTCCACGCGCAACTATAGAGAAAGTTGGTTTCTTACCGGAAGAGTATTTTTTCGGAGTCGAAGAATGGGACTACTCAACCGCCGTTAAGAACGCGGGCTTGAAGATCGTGTATGTGCCGAACTTCAAAGGCTATCATCATGCCGGCGGCAGCTATAAGGCCGGGCATCCGGTCTTGATCGTTTACAACGGTGTGCGCAACAAATTGATTTATGCCCAGAAGTATCTTTCACCGCCGGTATGGCTGGTCTGGAAGCTACTTTTCAGATCTTATCTACGGTTCGGCTGGCCTCGGCGAGCCCGCTGGGGATGCCAAACCGCCGCAGATTATGAAGCTCGATTGAAAGCAGCGCGCCTGGCGTTTGCAGATCATCGTGGCATCTGCAGGATCGAGTTGAGTGATCTTGAACGGGCCGCTAAGGCGATTGGGCCCACGCCAACCTGGGGCAATGGCTGGGCCTCAGTCAACGGGACGGAACACGAGTAAGTCTTGCAGGTACTGAGCCGACCAGAGCGAACGACTTCCCGGTTGGAGGATCTCCTGACGAGAGAGCCTCACTCCGTCACCAATGGAGTCTATGACTTCATAGGAACGGTAGCAGACGATTACTGCGAAAACTTTGGCGACCAGTGGACTCGCTTCAGACAGGTTCAGCTCGACTCAATCTCGCATCAATCGACTTCCCGGGAGCGATTCTTCGCAGAGACCGGCTGGACTGCTGAGGAGCTTAAGGGAAAAGTGTTACTTGATGCGGGGTGTGGCGCCGGCCGGTTCGCGGAGGTTGCCCTCGAGTGCGGCGCCAAAGTCGTGGCAGTTGATCTCTCTGCTGCCGCCGGGGCCTGCCGCCAAACTCTGGATCGCTTCGCGCCTGATGATTATCTGGTGTTGAGAGCCGACCTGTTTGACCTCCCTCTGCGGCCAAACGCGTTCGACGGAATCTACTCACTGGGCGTATTGCATCACACTCCGGATCCGCTTGGGGCAGTCGAACATCTGGCTCGCGGGCTTAAGCCTTCGGCGAGACTGGCGACGTGGATTTACGAAAGGCGTTCGCCTGATCTTCGTTGGCTGCAACCCAGAACGATACTCCGTGCGGCGGCCTCCCGCTTCTCAAATCAGCGAAAGCTCATCCTTTCAAAAACCATCACGGCAATGTTCTTTCCTTTAGGTTGGAGCTTGTCATGGCTTGGCAGGTCTGGGGAAAAGGCCTCGCACTTTCTACCTTATGCCGCGCGTCATCATCTTGGGCGGGGCGATCTTAGACGACAGTGGAGCTATTGCGTGATGGACACATTTGATTGGTATGGACCGGTCTATGAAAAGCCACAACGCGAACGGGATCTGATGAATAAAATGAAAGACATCGGCCTGACGAACGTGCGTCGGCAACCGACCCGGGGAATGGCAGTCATTGGGGAAGCGTCCGCGCAAATTCGGCGAGTTGATTTACGGTAGTCCTGACAAGAGCATTGGCATGATTCATCTGGTCACCTGGTTACCGCTCCCATACCAACGCAGTCTGTGTCAGACACTCAGCGAGGCTTATGGTGGGGATTTTGTGGCCTGGTTTGCCGAAAGGACCCACAAGGATTTTCCTTACCGCTCCGACGCAAAGAATCTGTTTGCCCATTGCTATCTGTCGGAAGTTGGCTATGGACAATTTCTGAGCGCTCTACGGTCCGATCCTCAGGCCGTGGTGATTCTGAGCGGCTGGTCGTCGCCAATGACCATTCGAACGTTTATGGCGGCCACGCTATTGCGAAAACCAATTTTTATCTGGGCAGATCATCCCCATCCACGGCAGAGCTCGACAGCGCGGGAGTTGGCGCGGAAAACCCTACTACGCCTGCTAACTCTTAAGGTATCGGGACTCCTGGCTTGTGGAAAACCTACTGTTGAGCACCTGGTTTCGCTTGGCATCGAACGCGGAAAAATTACGAATTTTCCCTACTGGGTGGATTTGCCCGATGAATGGGCCGTCCCCGAGCGATGTTCAGATGAAACCGCCACTGGCAGACCGCTGCGTCTTGTGGCGATCGGCCGGCTGGTTCCCGTCAAGCAGTTTGAGGTGGCAATCGAAGCAGTGGCACTGGCGAATAAGAAAGCCCGAACGTCACTGGCGGAACTAGTCTTGGTGGGCGATGGACCAGAGCGGGCGAAGCTCGAAGAGATGTCCCGCTCTATCGCTGGTTCGAACGTAAAGTTTACCGGTTGGTTGCAGAGCGAAGAAATAATCGAGAGAGTCCGGGAGGCTGATGCACTCGTACTGACGAGTAAGTTTGACGCCTTCGGCGTCGTGGTCCTCGAGGCAATGGCGGCTGGACGTCCTGTCCTGGCATCAGCGGGAGTCATGGCCGCGCTCGACAGGGATGAAGGCACCGGCGCAGTCCTCCTCCATCCGATTGGAGACATCGAATGTCTCTCCAGTCAGATTCTGTCGCTGGCATCTGACCGCGAACGCTTACGAAGAGCATCAGTCGCCGCCCGAGCGATGGCGGAAAAATGGCCCCCGAGCCGGGCCGCTGCAATCATCGACAAGATACTGATGCAAACCAGACAGGGAAAACTTTTGTTAAAGAAAACCCAGCGCGCTGAGCAAACATTCAGCCCTGCGCGTGCAGGTCAGCCCGTCGCAAAGAGATCGATCGCCGCTGGTGGAAGATAGATGAGCCTGTTTCGCGGAACCAGAAACGACGTTGAATCGGGGCTCCCTCGGGTGACCGCGACACAGTGGGTGCTGGTCTGCGTACCGGTTCTGGTAGCCATCGCTGTTTTCAACGTCACGAGTTATCGTACTCTGTCCTTGCTCACCCAGCTTCTTGCTGTCCTAAACATAGCGCTGATGATCGTGGTGGTTAAGGAAGCCCTGGGCGCAAGAGTCATTGGAAAACTCTGTTTGGTTGGCGGCGTGTTTATTTTTTATTGGGTGGAAGCGCTGAGCCTGTCGGTGCAACAGAATCCGTTCAGCATTGCCGAAGGATTTCCCATCAACGCGAGCCAGTTCGATCAGGATCTGATTCGTCAGGCGCTCCTTTACGTAACTGTATTTCAACTCCTGCTATTCATCGGCTATTCCCTTCGACCTCGCTTGCCTAAACCTCTCCGCATGATCGTTTCACGGATCGACTCCTTCTCAATCGAGCGCTGGATAGTTGGACTGCTGCTGGTACTGTGCGCCGTTTTGCCGATGCTGGCCTACTACGACTTTGATTATGACAAAGTGATCGCCGCGGTTCTGGCGAGCAGGAGCGGAACCGACTTTGAAGCACCAGAGCCAGGTCTCTCCCAACACCTCGCGCTCTTCGGTATGTACGGGGCCGCCCTGTTCTTCGTTTATGCTCTTAAGACCAGCACGTGGCGCCGTTTTTGGTGGCTGCTTCTGGGAGTCATGGCGGCAATCCCGTTCGTAAGCGGAGGCGCTCGACATCTGTGGTTGTACATCTCGCTGCCTTCGGTGCTGATCGTTCTGCGTGGGTTCAAAGGCAAGCTTGACCGGTATCGCATCTGGGGACTGGCTGCCACCGTGTTTGTTGTTCTGCTGGTGGCGCAGGCGCAGTTTGTTTACCGGGCCGTAGGCTGGAGGGAAATTGGCAACGTCGCCCCCGACGATTTGACTTCACTTAACAACACTGGACAGTTCACGGCCCTCCTTTTCGCAGAACATCTGGTGCCCGATGAACACCCTTATTTTAAGGAATTGACCGAGCCGTACTTTCTTATCCATTGGATTCCGCGACAAGTCTGGCCCAACAAACCCATCATGGAGTCATGGACTTTTTACAACGAAAGTTATGTTCAAGGCGCGACTTTTAATGTGACGCCCTCAGTCATCGGGCAGTTCCATCTTAACTGGGGTTTCCCGGGCGTAGTTTTTATCGGAGCATGGCTGGGCTTCCTCACCTGTCTTGCCGATCGAGTATTTTTGCTTCTTAATTCAGACAAACAGCGCGCGCTGTTTGTTGTGAACGGCATGTTCTACGCGTTCATCGTTTCGTCGTTCAGGTTTTACTCGCCCATCTATTTCTCCTATTTTCTTTTCGGCCTGATGGCGATGTTCCTGATCACAAGGCACCACGGATTTTCGAAACCGGTCGCGGAACTGACGCCTCGATTAGCTTCCAGTCTGACCACAAGCTAAATCCCAGTGAAGGTCCTGCACATCGTTCCGAGCCTTTTGCCCGAGTCCGGCGGACCCAGCCGTTCGGTGCCTGAACTGTGTCGCGCCTTAACCGCCCGAGGCACAGAGGTGACACTCTTCACTACGCACGCGCCGGTTAACGAGCTGACGATTGAACCATCGCAAGAGCCATACGAAGTCGTGCTGTTCCCTGCAAAAGATGGATCGCCGGCGGGCGGGCGCGCAATCAGTAGGGCGATCAAAGAACGCGCAAATGACTTTGATCTTATTCACATTCACAGCCTTTGGAACCTTGTAGTGACGTTTGCAGCGGCGGCCGCGCGCAGGGCAGGCGTGCCTTATTTCATCGCTCCGCGCGGAATGTTGAGTGAGGCTTGTGTGCGCCAACATCGTTACGCCCTCAAGCGCGCCTATGCCTGGACCGTCGATAGAAGAACAGTAGAAGGCGCTGCCAGACTGCATTTTCTGAATGCCGACGAAGAGCGCTCATCCCTGAACGGATGGTTTCGGTATCCCGAGTATTTCCTGGCGCGCAACGGTATTGGCCTGAGCCTGGACAGCATTCGGCCGGGTTCGTTTCGCGGGCGTTTTCCCGAACTTGAAGGGCGCCGAATCATGCTCTTCCTGGGCCGGCTTCATGCGATCAAGGGATTGGATTTACAACTGCAAGCCCTGCAGCGTTTGATAGCGAAGCATCCCGATCTGATCTGGTTGCTGGTGGGGCCCGATGACGGTGAATGGCAGCGTCTGAATTCGTTAATCGAAACGATGCGATTGCAGGCGCACGTAAAATGGATCGGACCGGTGATAGGTGAAGACAGGTTCTCAGTTCTCAGAGACGCCGACGTGCTGGTGCAGACGTCGCTTTACGAATGCCAGTCGATGACTGTCAACGAAGGGCTCGCCGTCGGGGTGCCGTTGGTGGTGACCGATTCAATCAACTATGGCGAAGTCGAAAGCGCCGGCGCGGGATACGTCGTGCCGAGAGACGCCGCCCAACTGGCCGACGCGATCGATAGGATTCTGCAAGCTCCGGATACAAGTAAGAAGATGCGCGAGGCGGGCCGTCAATTCGCAATGACCGAGCTCTCATGGACGACAATTGCCGCGATCGTTGAGGCCGCCTATGGCGATGCGATCGCCGGTCTTAGGGATCAAGACAAGCTTCCTGATAACTGGAGCGAAACGCAGATCGGCGTGAATGCATGATCGAAAATATCACGCCACTGATCCTGACTTTCAACGAAGCTCCGAACATCGGACGCACTCTGGCACAACTTCGTTGGGCGCGGCAGATCGTCGTCGTCGATAGTTTCAGCGAAGACGAGACAGTCGAGATCGCAAGCAGCTTTCCGAACGTGCGAGTCGTCCAGAGAAAGTTTGATGACCATGGAGCACAATGGAGCTTTGGTCTAAATCAAACCGGGATAGCGACGGAGTGGGTCCTGGCGCTCGATGCCGATTACATTCTCACCTCGGAATACATTGAAGAGCTGAAAGCGCTCGTCCCTGATCCCGGCACGAGAGGCTATCAGGCGCGCTTCACTTACTGCATCAACGGACGTCCTTTACGCAGCGGCGTGTATCCGGCGGTGACTGTTCTTTATCGCAGAGCCTTCGCCGAATATTCGCAGGATGGCCATACCCACCGGCTGATTTTGGCCGGCGAAGTTGAGACGATGCGGTCGCTCATCCTGCATGATGATCGGAAGCCGCTAAAACGCTGGTTTGAGTCACAGCAAAGATACATGGCGCTGGAAGCCAAAAAGATCCTCGCATCCGATCCAGACAGTCTGGGTCGAGCGGATCGTATCCGACGCTGGCGCGTGATTGCTCCCGTCGCCGTCCTCGTTTACTGCTTGCTGATTCGCGGCGGAGTGCTGGACGGTTGGGCCGGGTTCTATTATGCCGGCCAACGAATGTTGGCTGAGTTGTTGTTGTCGCTTTGTCTGATCGAGCACGATTTTAATTTGCCGGGACGAAGAGAACGGAAGTCAGTAGGGAGTAACGACGCGGCGAGGAGCGAGCAGTGAATAGGATCAGGCGGCGGCAAGGCGACTCTGCCGCAAAGTTTTCTCGAGTAGTCAGGTACGATGTACATCCTCGGTCTTAATGCATATCACGGTGATGCGGCGGCGGCGCTGATCAAGGACGGCACTTTGATCGCGGCCGCCGAAGAAGAGCGCTTCAATCGCATCAAGCACTGCGCCGGCTTTCCCACCCAGTCGATTCAGTACTGTCTGCGCGCAGCCGGAATCGGCATCGGACAAGTCGAGCACGTGGGTATCTCCCGGGATCCGTCGGCGAATTTGCATAAGAAAGTCCTGGCGGCGGCGGGGCGCGCCACGCGGGGAATAGTAGGCAGAAAGGAGAAGGCAGCGGGGAGTAAGTTAGCTTCGGTTGCCGTCATCGAAGAGGGTGCGGACAGAACGTACGCGCTCCCCGGAGGGAATGGCCACCCGACGGGATTGGCGCGCCAGATCACCGATCGTCTGCGCAACGCGGCCAGAGTTCGCGATCTGAAAGGCGAGTTGGCGAAGGCCCTAGGCGTTTCCAGCGCGACGTTGCGCGCCCGATTTCACAACATCGAACATCATCGCGCGCATCTGGCCAGTTCGTTTTGTGTCTCGCCTTTCGAACACGCGGCGCTCCTTTCCATCGACGGCTTTGGCGATTTTGTCTCGACCATGTGGGCGGTGGGCCGCGACCGGCGCATAGACGTTCTGGGCCAGGTGGAATATCCGCACTCACTCGGAATCGCTTACACGGCCACGACCCAGTTCCTGGGCTTTCCGCACTATGGCGATGAAGGGAAGATCATGGGGCTGGCGCCATACGGTCGGCCGCGCTTCATCGAACAATTCCGCCAGATCATTCGCACTGAAAAGCAGGGCCAGTTTTCTCTGGACCTCGATTATTTTCGTCACCACGCCGAGGGCGTCGAGATGAGCTGGAATGACGGCTCACCCGTGATTGGCAGAATTTTTTCTGAGGAATACGAGGCGGTTTTTGGCCGCGCGCACGATCCTCACGAGCCGTTGACTGACCGCGATCGCGATCTGGCAGCGAGTTTGCAATTGCGTCTGGAAGAGGTTGCCTTCCACGTCTTGAATCATCTGCATGACGAGACGGGTCTGACCGATCTGGGATTGTCGGGAGGCGTGGCTTACAACTCAGTGATGAATGGAAAGATCCTGCAGCACACGCCGTTTCGACGCGTGTTCATCCAACCGGCGGCCGGTGACAGCGGCACGGCGCTGGGTGTCTGCTATCAGATCTGGAACGATGTAGCGCAAGTTGTTAACTTGCGCCCTGGCGGCAATGGGAATACGCAAGTTAACAACTTGCGGTACATCATGGACGGTGCGTACACAGGGCCTGAGTTTAGCGATGAAGAGATCCGTAGGGAACTGGAAAGCTCGGAGTTGCAGTTTGAAAAATGGGGGGACAAAGAATTGACTGAGCGAGCGGCGCGCGACATAGCCGCTGGCGCAGTGGTTGGTTGGTTCCAGGGGCGGATGGAGTTTGGTCCGCGCGCGCTCGGCAATCGCTCGATCCTCGGCGATCCGCGCGACCCGGAAATGCAGAAGAAGCTCAACCTCAAGATAAAGTACCGGGAAAGTTTCCGCCCGTTTGCGCCATCAGTCCTACGCGAGCACGTTTCCGACTGGTTCGACATCAATGTCGACAGTCCCTACATGCTAATGGTCGCCACTGTCCGCGAATGCCATCGCCGCGAAATGAC
>JAWVEB010000020.1:0-2671 GCA_033856915.1 Blastocatellia bacterium
CTCCGAGTTAAAGTTTGAAATCGGCCACGTTCTGTTTATCGACATCGTCGGTTATTCGAAACTCAACATTCACGAGCAGAGTGAGCAGATTCAGAAATTAAAAGAGACTGTCCGCGGCACCGAGCAAGTCCGTTTAGCGGAAGCAGAAGGCAAATTGCTGCGCTTACCGACTGGAGACGGCGGCGCGCTGGTGTTTCGCAATACCCCGGAAGCGCCAGTCTTGTGCGCGCTAGAAATTAGCGAGCAGCTGAAGAGTCATCCCGAGCTTCGCGTACGCATGGGCATCCACAGTGGCCCGGTCAATGAAGTTACCGACCTGAACGCACAAGCGAACATCGCCGGCGCAGGAATCAACATCGCGCAGAGGGTGATGGATTGCGGCGACGCCGGTCACATCCTGCTGTCGAAGCACGTGGCGGATGACCTTGAACACTATCCGCGCTGGCAACCGCATTTGCACTCGTTAGGCGAATGCGAAGTGAAACACGGTACGCGCCTTGGTCTGGTTAATCTCTACGCGGATGGGGTCGGCAATCCCCGATTGCCCAAAAAATTCGAGGTACTTCGAAAACATCGAAATCGCGTGCGCTGGGCGGCAGTTGCAATCGCGATGCTCGTAATTGGTGGGATTGGCATCGCTTTCCTGTTCGTTTTGCGGAGACCGATCGGGTCGGCATTAACTGTCGCAGAAAAAAGCGTGGCAGTGCTGCCTTTCGAAAATCTCAGCGAAGACAAGGCCAACGCTTATTTTGCTGACGGAATCCAGGACGAAATCTTAACCAAGCTGGCCAGCATTGCTGATCTTAAAGTTATCTCGCGCACCTCGACGGCAAAGTATAAGAGCCGACCAGAAGATCTGAAGACCGTTTCGCAACAGTTAGGCGTTGCGAACGTGGTGGAAGGAACTGTGCAACGGGCCGCCGACAAGGTGCGCGTCAACGTGCAACTCATCGACGCTCGCGCAGATTCACACCTTTGGGCAAAAACGTTTGATCGCGAGATCAAGGATGTATTTGCGGTGGAAAGCGAAGTGTCACAGGAGATCGCCGATGCCTTACAGGCGAAGCTTTCGCCTAACGAGGCTAGTACCCTTGCTACCGCGCCAACAAAGGATCCCGTGGCCTACGATTTATTCTTAAAAGGAGAGTTTGAGGAACGAGAGGCTGAACGTTCGCTCAAGCCCGAGGCATTCGAACAGGCGACCGCCTCGTATCAGCAAGCGATTACTCGTGATTCGAAGTTTGCTCTGGCGATCGCGCGCCTTGTGGAAAGCCGGATGCTCCGTCGATGGTTCCTAGGCTCACTGACCGAAGCTGAGCTGCCTGAAGTCAAGAGCCTGGCAGAGCAGGCTTTGGCTCTGGCACCGAACCTCGCTGAGGCGCATATCGCATTGGGGGAATTCTATTACTACGGGCATCGGCAATACGATCAGGCGTTGAGTGAATTCCAGCGTGCCGCCCAGCTGCAACCGAATAATGTGAGGGCTCTCGAGTATTCTGCTTATATCCATCGTCGCCAGGGTCAGTTGGAGCTCGCTTTGTCCGAGTTGCAAAGATGCGAACAGCAAGACCCCCGGGAGGACAGGCTGGCGGCGCAGATCGGAGCTACGTATTCCGGTTTGCGGATGTGGAAGGAGGCGACTCAGTTCCTGGAACGGTCCCTGGCGTTGAATCCTCACTCCGTGATCGGGATGCGTCTGCTAATTTTCAATTGTCTCAACGCAACGGGCGACATCAAAGAAGCGCGACGCATTCTGGCGAGTTTCCCTCCGGATCCACCACTAACTGGCAACTTCCTTTCTGGCAGCGTCTCGAACGTGATCGGCGCCCGGGCCTACCTGTCTGTGATTGAACGAGATTTTGCCGCTGCTTTGAAAGTATGGGAGAACGAGATTACTGATCCTGCCGGTAATCGTGAGCGACTCTGTGCCAGAGTGGCGATTCACGTTCTGGCCGACGATGCCGCAAGCGCGCAAGCCGAAGCTGAGAAAGCGCGCGTGTTGGTCGAGGCTCGATTACGCGAGCGACCGGATGATAATTCCCCGCTGACACAGTTAAGCTGGATCTATCTGGCTCTCAAACGTAACACTGACGCTCTTAGAGTGGCGCACCAAGCGGCTTCGCTATTCCCCATGGAGAAAGACGCCACGCAAGGTGCGGCCTACGCGACTGGGCTGGCGGAAATCGAGGCGCGCACTGGTGACACGAACGAAGCGGTAAAGAGCCTTCGATGGTTACTTTCCGGCCACATTGGCGGTTTCGTCTCGATCAAGCTGCTGAAGATCGATCCAGTCTGGGATCCGATTCGCAATGATTCCGGATTCCAACAACTTCTCACCGGTAACGAGCTGATCGGCCCCAACAAGTAGCTTATGTCGACCAACCTTTCTTCAGACGTGCGCTTCGAGATAGGGCATGTCTTGTTCATCGACATAGTCGGTTACTCGAAGCTCCTGATCGAGGAACAGAAAGAGCGGCTGAACCAGCTTACTCAGATCGTGCTGGCGACCGCGCAGGTGCGCGAAGCGACGGACGAACAACTCGTCCGGCTGCCGACCGGCGATGGAATGGCGCTCGTCTTCCACCACAGCGCCGAAGAACCGGCGCGTTGCGCGCTCGAGGTTGCCGAGGCGCTCCGGAAGCACCCGGAACTTCCGGTGCGGATGGGCATT
>JAWVEB010000021.1:0-31995 GCA_033856915.1 Blastocatellia bacterium
TCTCCTTTTTGTTTTGGTCTTGAGCCATCCTTACGGGTAAGCTCGTTGAGTTGGATTAGCACCAACATCTTAGACCACTCATGGAGACCCGACTTTCATAGTTTCTAAAGCTACGGTGCTAATGAGACTGATCCACTCAAACTACACCAGCCTCACCATCCCTGCCATAACTTGCCAGTTTCGCCCCCGTCGGCAACAATGATCGTGCGTTTGGCATCCATCAAATCGGGCCGCCGATTGTCGTCGTCCGGTTGTTAATTCAAAGTTCATGGGGAGTCTGTCGCAATGATCAGATCTACTAAACCATTGATAGCTTTTGCGTGTTTTGTTCTCCTGCTTTCCGCTGGGGGCAGCTTTGCGCAGAACGATGCCCGGCGGAATACCGTCGCGATTACGTACCCACTGGATCAAACTATCGAAGTTCCATTCCACGGCACGACCCGACTTCCTCGTCTAAAGGGCTCGGCCAAGGTCAGACGCCAGGGTCGCCGCGGCACTCGCGTTGAACTGAACATCGACAACCTGCCGCGCGCCTACGAACTGGGTGGCGTTTACACGACTTATGTTCTGTGGGCCATCTCGCCCGACGGTCACGTAGACAACCTGGGCGAGATCAAACGCAGCGGCAGCGGCCTCATCGATTCGAAGATTGACGTGACTACTCCTCTGCAGACTTTCGCTCTGGTCGTCACTGCTGAGCCACACTTTCTCGTCCATTCTCCCAGCCGGATGGTGGTCATGGAAAACACTGCGCCGGTTGTGATCCGTGATGCGCAGGTCGAGACTTCGAGGATTCAGTACATCGGCAACACCAGCGATTACTTTCGCGACTCGAACGTTCCGCAGATCGCTGAATCGGACTTTCGCGATATTCCAGTGGCCCTGTTGGGTGCCCGTCAGGCAGTTAACCTGGCAAATTATGCCGGCGCTGAGCGCGACGCGCCGAACGAATTGCGCGCAGCTCAGGCCGATCTGCAACAGGCCGAAAGCGCCCTCCGCATGCGTCAGCCCGAGCGCGAGATCGACATCCTGGCGCGACAGGCGATCAGCAGTGGAGCCAAGGCTGAAGACATGGCCCTGGTACGTCGCGCTTCACGCGAGCGACGCGAAGAGATTGAACGCCGCGATCTGGCGGTGCGCAAAGCCGAAGAAACCACCGAGACGGCCAATCAGGAAATCTCCCGCATAAAAGCCGAGTTGGACACAGAGCGTCATGCACGGGAACTCGCCGAACGCGATGCCGTCAATGCAACTGAGCAATTGCGTGATGCGCGCACTGAGGTCGCCAGGCTGCGCGATGAGCTTCAAACTGTGCGGGCTGACTCTGAGGATGCGAAAGTCCGACTGGCGCGGATCGAAGGCGAGAAGCAGGCCGAAGAAGCTCGCCGCGCGACAGAGAAACACGTGGCCGATCAGCGCGCCACGACGGAAACTTTGAAGCAGGCGCTGGCCCGTTTCGGCACGGTGCGCGACGGCGCCCGCGGCATGACGCTCGTTCTCTCTGAATCCATTTGGGAAAATCCGCGCTCGGCTAATCTCGTTGCGGCGGCCGCCGCCAAGCTCGATCAGATAGGCGCCTTGCTCGCCAACAATCCTGATTTCCAGATCTCAATTGAGTCCTTCACCGACAATCGTGGCGATGAAGGCGCGCTGCAACAACTGACACAGGACCGGGCAAGAGTCTTGTCTGAGAGATTTGCCGCGGCGGGCACCGACGTGACGCGGATCCAGGCCAGCGGTTTGGGGGGAGCAAGTCCTGTCGCGCCGAACACAACCGTCGCCAGCCGTGCGAAGAACCGAAGGACCGAAATTACACTCGGGACGTCAGGACAGTAACCGCGGCCCAACAATATGATGAGTGATTTTGATCCTTTCAGAACCGCGCTACCAATTTTCATTCTTCTTCTCGTGAGCAGCCCAGCATTGGCCCAACAAGCCGTGCCGAGGTTCGAAGTTGGCGCGCAGTTCTCTTTGCTCTCTCGCAATCGACCGAGCATGTTGGTTATCCATCCGGTGGTCCCTGGATTTATCGGTTTCGCTCCCGCAGATAAACGCACTGAGCCGGGCTTCGGTGGCCGGTTCACTTACAATCTCACCAAGAGTATCGCGTTCGAGGCTGAAGGAAATCTGTTTCCGAAGAGCGAGTTCGATGGATCGGCGGCGAGCGAGTTAATGGGACGTGAGCCGGGTGGACGAGTTTTCCAGGGTCAGTTCGGCGTCAAGGCCGGGAAGCGATTTCGCAGGTTCGGGATATTTGGCAAGGCCCGGCCCGGCTTTGTAGGTTTCACCAAAGTGACCAAGTTGCTCAGCACTTCCAACATCAATAATCCCGCACCCTCCCCGCCGTTTACTGTAGGCAGGTTCGGCAACGCCAGAGAGCTTTATTTCTCGACCGACTTTGGGGCAGTAGTCGAGTACTATCACTCACGGCGAATTTTCGCGCGCTTCGATTTGGGCGATACGATAATTCACTATCGTTCTTTTGCGGGATCCGGCGCCTCGCTTTCGCGGGCCATTATCGTGCGGCCTCCTGAGACCAAACATAGCTTGCAATTCAGCGCCGGTGTCGGGTTCAGGTTCTAGCTCGAGAGCCTACATAAGAATTCGTTGCAGGTGAGAGGGAAACAATGCACCACTTCAAAGCTCGCATCTTTGCCTTAGTGCTAATTCTCGTCTGCAGCGGTCTGATTTATTACAACTGGCATCAACTATTAGACGAACACAAGTACTCGATGAAACTGGCAGCGTTCGCCCCAGTCTGCGTCGTTGGAGGTTTTTTTCTTTTGATATTTCCTTCGATGGCAGGAAAGCCCACCAGCGGTAAGCAAAAGATAATCATATTAGCAGTGCTGGGAATTGGGATGTTGGCCGGCCTGGTGAACTGGTATTTGATGGACCCCGGATTTTTCGGGAAGTAAGGGAAGGCTCCCGCCGTGAGTCGGCGGTCTACGCAGTAAGATGTTTTCAGTATTGGCGCGCAGCGGAGCGTCTGAGTTGAACCGGTGCTGCGATTAGAGGAATGCCTCTTATCAGTTCTGATCCGACCGCTACCTCTCCCGTTCCTGCACCACTCCTGATATCCTCTCGGCGTGACCCTGCTCGAAGCCCTACAACTTATTGGTTACAGTCTGGGTGCGGTGCTGCCGTTGTGGATGGGGTATCTACTCCTCAAACAGCGCCTGGGACTGGTGCCTATTCAGCGTCTGCTGCTGAGCCTGGGCTGGTGCATGGCCGCCTGGCACGCGAGCAACTTGGTTATTACCCTGCGCAGTTTGCTGGGGCTTGACGTTGCCCGATGGGCTGGCGTCCTTCGCCTGGCCAGTTCAATCGCCGTCATCAGTATCACCGTTTGCTACTCGCTTTTGCTCCACGTGCATCTTCACCTGTGGGCCGGCGCGCAAGGGCGTAGCCTGACGCGCACTGAGCGGGTACGGGTCTATCTCTCCTACATCCCGTGCTTATTCCTGATTATCACAGTGCCGCGCATTTGGATCGGTCCGTACCAGCCGATGGTGGCGAAGCTTTCACGGTTCGTACTCCCGTTTGCGGTTTGGGTCGTTTACTCGCTGGCGGTCGTGGCGATAACGGAACTCCTGGTCGCGCGACGCGCGCCTTCGGCCAGCGAGCGGCGAATTTTGCGCACGCTAGCTTTTTCGTTCATCGTCATCGCTGTTTTGATTTTGGCGGCGCTGGGATTGGGGTTAGGCGAGGGAACTGTCGCGGGTCAGTATCTGCAGATCTTCGCCAATCTGGGATCGCTGCTGCCCTCAGCCCTACTGGCTTACTACATCTATCGCTATCGTTTTCTTGAACTGATTATCAAAGAGAGTTTAGTCGTCGCGACCTTCGCCGCGATGGTGCTCGCCGTTTACCTCTACGGGATACGACGGATTAGTGACTGGGCCAACTCGCGATACGGTCTGCGCGCGGGTGTCATCGAAGCAATTTTGATTCTCGCGTTGACTCTGCTTGCAGCGCCTTTGCGTGGCTGGCTGGAAAAGCGTTTTCGCGCGCTGTTCGAACGCGAAACGGCCCTCTATCGCGAAGTCGTGGCCCACGTCGGCGCACATGCAGGCCAGTACCGGCGGCTTCCCGAGTTGCTTGCTTTTATCGAATCACAAACTGCTACCGCCCTTTCACTACGACGCGTGAAGATCGTCTTGCGCGAGAAGGACGATGGAACATCAACCGCGGACGCGAATGCAAATGATTCGCGCTGGATAGAAAGTCTGTTAAGCAGAGCAGAGGCCGCCGGCGTTGCCGTCCTGGAGGGTGACGTCTTTCTTAAAGAGCAGCAGTACGACCTCGCCTATGTCTTGCGTCGTGAAGATCGAGACGCCGGGCTCCTTTTGATCGAAGGGTCTCCCAACGCGTTAACACCGGACGTGCGCGCTGTGCTCGAGGTGCTCGCCGGCCAGGTTGCGATTGCCGTCGAAGATTGCCGGCTGGCAGAAGAAAACCTGCGACTGGAACGAAAGGTGGCCGAAGGTGAACGGCTGGCGGCGCTGGGCCAGATGGCGGCGACCGTGGCTCACGAAGTAAAGAATCCGCTGTCGGCAATCAAGTCGATTGCTCAGGTCATGAGCGAGGACGAATCACTTAACAGCCAGCATGCGCGCGATTTGAGCTTGATCGTCGGTGAGACTGATCGTCTGAGCAAGAGCGTGACGCAGTTGCTCAGTTTCGCTAGCAAGCGGCCGCCGGCGGCCCCGCCTTGTCGCGCTGACGAATTAATCAGGAGCGTGAACAACCTTTTTCGGGCGGACGCCGATGAAAGAAACATCACCTTGCGATGTCACGCCGACGCAACTGCTGAGTTAGACGGCGTGCAGACTGCAGCGGTTCGCGACGCGCTTTCAAACCTTGTGCTGAATGCTTTGCAGTCCACACCCGGCGGCGGCGAGGCAACGTTGGAATTCTTGCTCGACAAGAATGAAATGGTTTTTGCGGTGTCTGACAACGGTCCGGGCATTGCCGCCGAAATGCAGCAGCGAATCTGGGAACCGTTCTTCACCACCAGGCAGCGGGGCACTGGTCTCGGTCTCTCGATCGTTCGCAAGCGCATGGAAGAAGCGGGCGGTACGGCTCGGCTGGTGCCATCACAGAACGGCGCGGGCGCGAGGTTTGAGTTGCGTTTGCCAGTAGCGGAAGTTGTTAACTTGCGTCCGCGATGATCGCAAGTTAACAACTTGCGTTACCTTTTGTTTGGAACTTTCCCATAACGGAAGCGTGTCAGAAACCGGACGAGCTACTTTCCCTACCTGCGAGCAATCGCCACGTTCAATCTTTCAAGGAGAATCGAATAATGAATTCAACTAAAGTACATCGTGTGATCTTTTTAGCGTTCTGCTGCGTGCTGCTTACGATGATGGCGCCAGCCGCGTTCGGTCAGGACTCGAGTCAACCCGTCCGCTCTGCGTTGGCGCGCGACGACGAGACGAATCTCGACACACAGCTCTATCTCATTCTGGCCACGAATCGCGAGACCGAAGACGGCAGGATGCCGCTCGCTCTCGATGCGGTGATGAAGCGGCTGCATGAATCGCTCACCTTCAAGCATTACAGCCTGGCGGGAACATTTGTGAATCGCGTGCGCAACGGCGGCCGGATCGATGTGAGCTGGGTCGGCGGGCCGTTTCTGGTTCCGGCGAATGCGATGACCAGCAATCCCAGCTTTAGCCAGTTCGCGGCGCTCGTAAAGTTATCGGCTGATCAAGGCGGGCTGGAAGTCGTGCGCATGAACGATTTCAAGTTCGGCTCGCGCGTGCCGATCGTGACTGCTCCCGCCAACGCGATCTCGGCCTCTACTACCGGGATGGTTCTGGCGGCTGTTAACTACGAGCCGATTGGGCTGCGCACAGATATCAGCATGCGCGAAGGCGTGCCGGTAGTTGCCGGGACTTTGAACATGGGACCATCCGGTGACGCGATTGTGGTCGTGGCTGCGGCCCGGCGATCGAGTAACTAACGCAGCGCGAGCTGGCCGCTGGCGCGTACTGGCAGTCGGCCTTCGTCAGGCGGAAATTCAGTCACCACTGAATCGGCCGCGTCGTCTGGCACGCCACGCGCAAGCCAAACCCCTCGAAAAGTATTAAACTCTGGGGGAGTCAGCATGGAAAAGAACGACTTGCGATTGTTGGTGGTGGACGACGAGGAAGCGGCGCGATACGGCATCAGGCGCGCGCTGGAAGCCTCGGGCTACCGGATTGATGAAGCCGAGAGCGCCGAGAAGGCGCGCGGGTTGATGCGTGATCGAAAGTTCGATCTGCTCTTACTCGATGTCAATCTTCCAGGCATCAGTGGGCTGGAGTTTCTCAACGAACTACAAACCGAAAGTGAAGTCAACAAGACCGACGCGCCGCTGGTAATAATTATTACCGCCCACGGTTCTGAACGTCTGGCGGTGCAGGCAGGGAAGAGCGGCGCTTACGATTACATCTCGAAGCCTTTCGAGCTTGACGATCTGCGTCTGGTCGTCAAGAACGCTTTCGAAACCATTCAGCTCCGTCGCGAGAACCGTTCACTCCGGCGGCGCATAGAAATTGAAACGTCTCAGCGTGGAGCTCTGCTGGGAAATTCGGCAGCGATGCAACGCGTGCGCGCGATGATCGAGAAGGTCGCTGACACAGACGCTACCGTTCTGGTGCGAGGTGAATCGGGCACGGGCAAAGAGTTGGTAGCGCGCGAGCTGCACGATCGCAGCACCATGCGCAGCGGCGGAGCGTTCGTCGCCGTAAACTGCGCGGCCCTGCCGACTGAACTAATTGAGTCTGAGCTGTTCGGTCACGAAAAGGGCGCATTTACGGGGGCTGCAGCGCGCCGGCGCGGAAAATTCGAACAAGCCAACGGGGGCACGCTCTTCCTGGATGAGATTGGCGACATGAGCGCCAACGTGCAGGCGAAGCTGCTGCGCGCGCTTGAAGAACGACGGATTGAAAGGCTCGGCGGCGACGAATCAATTCCGGTGGATGTGCGAATTGTCAGTGCCACGCATCGCGCGCTGGAAGAAGAAATCGCCGATGGGAATTTTCGCGCCGATCTCTTCTACCGTTTGCAGGTAGTGACTATAGAAATTTGTCCGCTGCGCGAACGACGCGAAGACATTCCTGTCCTGGCGGAAGTCTTTGCCCGTCAGGCCGCCGAACGTCACCGTCTGCCTGAACGGCCGATCGGACGCGACGCGCTAAAGCAGTTGATCGAGTACGACTGGCCCGGCAACGTGCGCGAGCTGCGCAATGCGATCGAGCGCGCGTCGATCATGTCGGAAGGCTCCGAACTTAACGCTCTGGACCTCAACGACGAACCTCCGCAAAGAACTCCGATCGCCCCGGTTGAAGTCGCTTCAAATGGCAATCTACTCGTTCCTTACACCTCAGATTTTCGCGATGACCGCCGCGAGTTCGAGCGACGCTACATCGCGCGCTGCCTGGAAGAAGCCGGCGGCAATGTGACGCGCGCCGCCGCGGTTCTGGGCATGCATCGACAGTCCCTGCAACACAAATTGAGAGAGCTTGGGCTGGGCCGGCGGTATGTCGCGGTGGGCGACGGAGCGCAAGATAAATCAGACAAGTGAAAGATTGACGCGGAGGGGCTTTGCCTCAAAAGTCGATTTCGGTGGTAACGAGTTTCGTGTTTAATTCGTGTGACTTCGTGGATCGTTTCTTTTGTCCGGAAAACTAAGGACGATCCACGAAGTCACACTAACGAACACGAAGCAAGACACTCCTTGCATCAGCAACTTTCCCTGAAGCATCCCGATCGCTACCTTGACGAGTTTGAGTTTCGATTCAATAACCGTCACAACCCTTTTCTGTTCCGCGACACCCTGCTGAGACTTCTGGCAACGTCGAATCTGGAGTACAAGGAACTCACGAAAGAGAAAGCGGCTTAAACGTCGCCCTTTTGTGCCTTGATCCCTTCTGCTCTATCTTTCTTAAAAGCCTCCCAGTCGGAGGCTTTAATAAGGTCAAGGCTTACCGGACCCTGCCCCTCGTCGGCACCAATACTCAGCATGTAATTAAATGTAGCGTAATGCTTCCCCTCAGACTCTGAAATCAATCGAATCTCAACAGGATAATCATGGTCGGCGGGTGGGGTGCCCATGAGAGCATCCAAGTTGATGAAGCTGTCCATGCCGCCGCTAACTCTAGGATATTCCTTAACAAAGATACGCGCTTCACTGGGTGTGCGCATTAACGAGCCGATAATAATAAGGTGTCGGTAATCATTCACGTTGAATCCTATTCGATTCGCACCACCTAGCCATGCGCCCCTATTCAACTTGAAATTAGTACCGTCTGGTAAACTGTAAATTATCTCTGCAGTCACATTGGAGACAGGCGCTGTTTTGGGAGACACTCGAAATTCATTGCAGACCTCAATTGCGAGTACCTGCCAATCGGGGTCGAATCCACCGTAACGATTATCATTTGGCCCTTCAACCAAAACTTGCGCCCATAGGTCTTGATGTGCTCGGCGAACTCTTACCCCTCTGTCAATTAAGTTCGGTCTTCCAACTTCCTGTTGTTTCTGCTTCCGTTGTTCTGTTTTTTGGGTTTGCACCTGTTGCTGCGTTTGCGTCTGATGAAAGACAGGCGCGATCACTGGCGCAAATACGGGACTTATGGTTGCTTTTTGAGATAAATGCTGGGAGCCCGGAGAAGGCGTAATGAGCGGGTGTGTGCGTTCATACTCTCTTATCGTGTGCCATCGGGAAATATAAGCAATGATCGTAACCACTAGAAGGGCAAGTCCGCCGATGGCAACCCACTTACCCAACCAACCTTGATCAGGATATTTCCATTGAAAACCAAGCCCGACTAAGCCGACTGCTATGCCCACGGCCCCTCCAATGCTGTACGGCTTGACGGAACTAGCCATTTACACGCCCACCTTTCTCCGACACCTGTCGGATAGGTAGGTAAGCTTTATGTGTTTTGGTATACCGCGCCGACCAATTGAAAAGCGAGGGAAGCGAACGGGAGCAAACCATACCCGCGATTATCCGGCCTGACGCTTACCGCGTCAATTAGATAGTCTCCATTGACGCGACTCGACTCTATTCCTCCCGTGTTGAGCGGGTGGGTCAGACAGACGCAGTCTTTCGAAGCCTGTAATAAAACCTACTCAGCCGCGTCGCAATCTTTCCCAGGCGCGAAGATAATTTTCTCCGTCAACAGTAAAACCGTCAATGCCACGCAGAAACCTTTCTCCGGCCCAATGACGATTTTCTGTGTTCCACGGACGGTTTTCTGTGTTCCAGGCACGGTTTGATTAGCTACTGAGAAAACCGTGTCCGGCGCGCAGAAAGGTTTCTGAGCCCCAGCAAAGGTTAGCTTGAGGCCAGATAAACCTTTCTCCGTCGCTCGGAAAACCGTCAAACTCACCCGGAAAACCGCAAAAACCACGCGCACGGTTAGCAGAATCGCTATCAAGGGCCGCTAAGCCTAAATAAATCCTTGCCAAATCCCTCTGCCGGGCCTATATTGCGGGCAGCTTTTCTTGCAAACTTCCAAGGTTTTAAGGCACCCAAAGGGTCGGCTTTATAAGACAAAGCTGACGTCGAGGCGACAGGCTCTCGGGTTTCGGAACCCACTCCCTATCCCCCACACGCCAGCAAAGTCAAAATCACAAATGAAGGAGAGGTTTCACTCATGTCTACAAAAGTCTCTCTGGGATTTGCGAAACTCCCGGACACGGAACTGGACAACTTTGCACAGGCCGTCATCGACGCGATGACCGGCAATACAAGCTATCCATCGCCGCCCGTGACGATGGCCAATCTGCAGACAGCCACAGACGACTTCACCGCGAAGCTCGCCGCCGCTGCCACCGGTGGTGTCGCTGACACCGCGGCAAAAAACAATTCACGCCAGAACCTGGTCACAATACTTCGCCAGGAGGCGAGCTATGTGCAGATGACCTGTGGCGAGGACATGGCGAAGCTACTGACCTCGGGCTTTGAGGCACAGAGCACTAATCGAGCATCCGTTCAATTGGGCAAACCGCAAGGCCTGTCGATCAAGAACGGCGGCGCCGGCCAACTGTTTGCGCGAGTCGATCCCATTAAGAACGCAAACATGTACGAAGGCCGGATCAAACCGAGTGACGGCGACTGGCTGCCCAGCGTCTTCACCGGCGATTCGCAACGCGTCATGTTCTTCGGATTAACGCCGGGGAAGAACTACACAATAGAGGTACGCGCCCTGGGCGGATCTACGGGTCAATCCGATTGGAGCGATCCAAGTTCACACATGGCGATGTAGCAGCCGGGTATGGAGGGTGAGGTGCGGTCTCACCCTCGTATTTCTCGCATTCTGGGAGTGATTGGCGAGTAGCGGACTTAGACCACACGGTGTGGCCTGATACGTCGTTGGGCGCAGAAGGACCCGAGAATCAGGCAGAATTGAACTCGCACCTTGCGAAGGAACAATCATGAAAAAAAGCCTTATCTTATCACGCCACTTTTTCATGTGGAGTGTCGCATGTCTGACGATCCTTGCTGCACAAAACCTGGCTCAAGCACAGTTTGCAGACGGCAACTTTAACACCGCGGGCTGGCACAGTGTGCTTCTCTCTAGTATCAGTGCGTCGGGAGCCAGCTTTAGTACTGTCCCAGACCCGGATACTACACGGGGCGTTCCACTCCCATCTCGCTTGACCACTCACAACTATCCCGCTGGGGGCGACATATTTGTGGCCCACAGGTATCAAGCGCAGTCTTATAATCCAGCTACTCAAGGAGCTATCGTCCAGCTAACTTATTCTTACCAACTCGTCCATTACACCAATGCTGCGGTTGCTTACTCATTGCTTGTATTTCAAAACAACACCTACTATCAGAGCAAACCGGAAGACTACGTACTAGGGCCCGGGACTAGTTTTACAACTTTCACGAGACCTCATTTAACGGCATCAAGCTTCACTAAGCTTGAGGGCCCATCAGCCAATCTACATCCAGATTTTTCCTGTAACGGATCAATAATTTGGTTTGGCTACGTAACGCGTAATCACAATCCGAACACATTCACAGAAACAACCACAAGCGCCATAGATAACTGGAGAGTTACCATCGACGAAAGCAGGCGGTGTGCTTGTGGAGCGATTAGCGAAGCCCGCGTGACTTGCGACAGGGGAGCTTTCACTTACACGTTTACAGTGACCAACAATTCAAGCCAGCCGGTACAATATCTACTGTTATCACCGCTCGCCGGCGCGACTTTTACTATTTCACCTAATGTTATCAACCTTGCTACGCCTCTAAACAACGGGCAATCAACGAATGTAACTGTCAGCATCACAAACGCTTCAGCGGGTGATCATATCTGTATCAACATCGCCCTTGCGGACAGAAACCTAGTTACTTGCTGTGTGTTACAAAGCTGCGTTGACTTGCCTGATTGTCCTTTCTGTCTTAGTCGATCGGACGCAACAATCGCGTGTGGCGCGAATGGCAGCTATGTCTATACCGTTACACTTGAGAATCTCACCGCTGTTCCAGTACAGCAGATATTTGTCGTACCGACGACACCGGCAAATCTGAATGTTTCACCTCAACTGATCGCTTTATCTACCCCGCTTCAGCCACATCAAAAGACCACGGTCACGATAACGATCACCGGCGCTGCTCCCGGAACAAGAGTGTGTCTCCGATTTTCTCCACTTAGTGATAATGAGGCGACTTGTTGCTCGACTGGGGTCTGCTTCACTTTGCCGGACTGCCATCCTTAAAGCCAAAAGGATGTTAAAGGACCTAAAAGGAAAAATCAGCGTGCGACAGCATGATGGTTGGCAAATCTGCGCCCGCCAAATCGTTGCAGGTGAGCCGCGATGAATGGTTCTCAACTTCAAAGCGGCTTCCTTCTTCGTGAGTTCTTTGTATTCAAGATTCGACATTGCTAGAAGCCTCAGCAACGTATCGCGGAATAGAAAAGGGTTGTGATGGTTATTGAATCGAAACTCAAACTCGTCAAGGTAGCAATCAAGATGCTTCATGCGGCTGGTACAGAACCGCGAGCGGTAGCGAGCGGGACAAAGAGGCGACGTCCGCTAACGCTCAATCGGCATTTACGCGATGATAGGAAGGTTGCGTCTTGGTTCCGCTCGCTACCGCTCGCGGTTCTGTAACGACGAAGCATTGCTTGATGTACCCTGATAGCGCAACTTGCGTCCTTATCCCGCTCGCTACCGCTCGCGGTTCTGTAACGGATCAATGAATCGGGAATTCAACGACGATCACACTCCCCTCGGCTACCTAATTACCTTCCGCGCCTATGGGACTTGGCTGCACGGCGACGAACGCGGCTCGGTTGATCAGCATCACCGTCGTTACGATACTCCGATGCTGCCTCCCAGCTCTCGACGAAAGCAGATCGAAACGAGCTTACTCAAACAACCACCGGTTAAGTTATCGCAGCGTCAGGTTGCGGTAATCGACAACAGCATTCGGCAGGCTTGCGTAATTCGTAAATGGCACTTGTGGGCTGTGAACGTTCGAACGAATCATCTTCATTGTGTCGTTACCGCGAACTGCAATCCAAAGAGTGTTCTCATTGCTTTGAAGGCAAACGCGACTCGATCGATGAGGGCTGAGGGATGTTGGGGCAGCGAACTAAGTCCCTGGGCTCAGGGCGGCAGTAAGAAATATCTCTGGACAGAAGAAGAGCTCGCGAATGCAATCGTCTATGTGGTCGAGGATCAAGGCGAGCCGTTGTGATCTTACAGAACCGCGAGCGGTAGCGAGCGGGACAAAGAAGCTACTTTCCAATCATCTTGTAAATCCGATTCCGACTCAGGATTAGCGCAAGGTGCGTCTTCGTCCCGCTCGCTACCGCTCGCGGTTCTGTAACGTTGTTATCCTGGGGTTTCGCTTCGCTTCACCCCAGGCTTTATGCTTTCACCCGCTTCGCGGGTTCTGCTCTGCTTCACCCGGCTCTGGCTTTCTCAAACAACTTCAGCCAGAATCCAAACAAATGAAAGCAAAACTAGACGCCATTCTTCAGCTTGAACAAGCCGAGTACCTGGACAAGCTGTTACCCAAAAGCGACGAACTGCTCGCGGAGATGGAAGCTTACGCAGCCGAGCATCGCGTGCCCATCGCCGATCGTGAGGTCGCGCTGTTTCTGGAAATCACTGCCCGCGCGATCAAAGCACGACGGGCGCTCGAGTGCGGCATGGCGATCGGCTATTCCGTTATTCACCTCGCCCGGGGAATGACCGAAGACGGGTTAGTCATCACAATCGATCCCAGCGACGAAATGATTAAGGCCGCGGAGGGTTATCTGACTCGAGCAGGTTTACGCGAGCGCGCCCGGATCGAAAAGGGATACGCTCTCGAAGTCATTCCGCGGCTTGACGAAACCTTCGATCTCATTTTTCTCGATGCGGTTAAAGAAGAGTATCGCGGTTATCTCGACCTCGCTTTACCAAAGCTGCGGATTGGCGGCGTTGTGATCTGCGACAATCTCTTGTGGGGCGGTCAGGTCGCGGGTGAGATTCGCTCCCCGGAGCAGCAACCGTCGACCGAAGCGTTGCGCGAGTTCAACCAATACTTCGTCAATCATCCGCAACTACGCGCAGAAGTCTTGCCGGTTGGTGATGGTCTTGGTTTTGGGGTGAAGGTTTCTTAGCTTGGGCAGAGGGCTGGTGAAGGGAACTGAAGCTGGCCGAACTGCAAGAGCGTCCGCGAAATCACACGAAATAGGATCGTCGGGTCTCGTCGATCGTTCGTAGGGTAGGGGATTCAACAGCGGGAATACACAGCCTAAAGGCTATGCTACTTAACCCTTCTTCTTCTTTTCGGCGGCCGCACGCTTAGCTAAAGACTTGCTCCAGCGCTCCAGCGTAGGCTGGAGAGGCTTGAAAATCTTCGCGCGGATTTTGTGCTGGTCTTCGTTCCACGCTTTCAACTGTTTCTCGACATAAGAGCGCACGGCGGGTTCGACGGATCCGCGCTTCACTGAATGCCGCAAGGTTAAGTGGTAGTGCTGCGCAATCAACGAAAAGATTACGGCGGAAAGATTACCCTTGAACGAGAGCCGCGGAATTATTCGCTTGTGAAACGGCTTATTGGCCGAGGTGAGGGGAGTCAAGGCCACCTCAAACCACGCGCCCTGATTGCCTTGCCGGGGATGATAGAGGCCCGGGAGGTCTGTGCCTTTCGCAGCCATGCGAGCACGCGGCTCGGTAATCACACTAACTATACGCAAGCGCTCGATTCCGCGTAGATGTTCGCGCGGTACGCTCCCGAGCGCGCTCTCGACAACTGCCAGAGCATTCCTCGGTAGCTTACCCGTGTACTGGTTCTCAATCTTTACAGCCATCGATCCTCAGACCTTCTTTAACCAACCGCATAATAGCAAAGCAATGCACTCTAGGAGACGGCGCCATGCTTCGTCAACCTGGGAACAAACGATGTGACTGGTTCAGTATGCTTTGCGGTCCAAAGATCACTGGGCGCTATTCACGGATAGGACCCAGGCGCCATTCGAACCGTTCCTTCAAAGCGATGTTCGGCTCCATGACAGTCACCCATTGACTATATTGCACCGTTGATGTGCGCAGGCGTATCAGGGCCCGTCTCTGCGATCATGTTCCACCGGTATGAGAAGGCTCAGCTCTCCAGGCGTGGGGTTTCGAACCACGAGGAACAAACTGGACGCTGTCTTGAGGAGCAGGGTAACCGTTGATTAACGGAGCCTCAGCAGCCCAACGAACTCGCAATCAGAGTATCTTTCCCGTGCGTCTGATAATACATATTATGTCAGCGTGGGCTTTGCCTCAATAACGGCGTTTGCCCTAAAAAGCATTCTGACCGATTGCGGTCGGTGCTTTTTGGTGTCAGTGACGCTGGGGGTGGTATCGTTGGGCAAAGGAGACATGCGCAGTATTTATCAACATGGCTGACTCGCCAAAGACCCCGCCTTCGGAAACCCCAGAACCCAAAGCCACGGATGAGGCTGGCGCTGATTCTGCCCCCCTTGATTGGACATCTACGCGGAAACGAAAACAGCCCTTCGCAGACGACGGCAAGACTCCTATTGAGCGCTTTCTTGAACAGCAGAAGAATGCCCCTCCTGAGTCTGACGAAGATCGGAGATTGCGAGAGTACAAGGAATTGCAAAGCCGCAAAGAACATTTACATTTCCGACAAAGCTTCGAGAATCGAATGGCGCGGTTTAGCAACGACGCAGAGGTCAGTCCTATCGTCAAACCCGCTTCGCACCCCAGAAAAGTTTTTGGCG
Organism: Blastocatellia bacterium; assembly: GCA_033856915.1. Taxonomy (GTDB): domain Bacteria; phylum Acidobacteriota; class Blastocatellia; order Pyrinomonadales; family Pyrinomonadaceae; genus UBA11740. The sequence goes on from JAWVEB010000021.1 coordinate 15,243, forward strand.
GGATCGTGCTCGCATTTATCGTTCTTATCTTTTGTTTTGCCACGGCGTATCAGCAGGCAGGAGTCGTAGACGTGCTGCTTGCTCACCTGTTAATTGTCGCCGGGTGGATCGGCTTTATGTTGTCAATAGGGTTTGCTGACTATTATCTACCCTTACCGCGTCGCAAAAAGATAAAGATTTGGATCATTGTCGGGTGTGCCTCGCTGCTATTTTCAGCGGCTGTGGACTGGTACATGGTTCACTTGAAACATAAACAAATTGCCGAAGAATCAAAGCCGACTAATCCGAGATGACCTATTACGGCTAGGCCTTCTTTTCCCTTCGCGGACGATTCCAGTAAGGACTTTTACACTTAGGACAGACGCGAGGTTCGACGTCAATATCACGGGGAATCCACTCATGGTCGCAGCGCTCGCAACGGAAGCCGGAAACTTTGATTTTTATCTTCGCCATGCTTAGGAGTATATACCAGCAAATAATACCCTGTCAAGGAATATATTACTTGACAAGTATATACTTCCGTAGTAATATACCTCTCATGGAACCAAGAGAAATCAAAGGGCTGGAAATCGCAGCCAAATCAAAGTTGACGCGCAAGGGCGGGCTGTGGCTTGTACCGTCGCAGAGCAGCACCGAACGCTATAAGGTTGCGATGACTGAAAAGCCGGAATGCAATTGCCGTGATCACGAATTCACTAACGACAAGTGCAAGCATATCTTTGCAGTTGAGTACACGATTGAACGCGAGCAGACCGCAGACGGCCAGACCATCACAACCGAAACCGTTAAGGTCACACGCAAAACTTACACGCAGAATTGGCCCGCGTACAACGCCGCTCAGACCACAGAGAAGTCGCATCTACAGGCATTACTTTACGAGCTGTGCAGAACGATAGCCGAGCCAGTACAACAACGCGGACGCCCGCGCCTGTCACTTGCTGATATCATCTTTGCCAGCACGTTTAAGATTTACTCAACTGTCTCTGGGCGTCGCTTCTCGACTGACTTGCGCGAAGCAAAAGCAAAAGGTTATCTGTCGAGGCTGCCTCACTACAATTCAGTCTTCCGTTATCTGGAATCGGAAGCGTTGACGCCTTACCTGTACGAGCTGATCGCGACTAGCGCCTTGCCGCTCAAGTCAGTTGAGCATGATTTTGCCATTGACTCATCCGGTTTCAGCACAGGTCAGTTTATGCGCTGGCTGGACGTGAAGTACGGCAAGGAAGAAGATCGCCGCATGTGGATCAAGGTTCACCTGATGTGCGGGGTTAAGACGAACATCGTCACGTCTGTTGAAATCAGCGACGGCTATTCAAACGATCACGGCTACTTCAAACCGCTAGTCGAAGCGACCGCAGCCGGCGGGTTCCGAATGGCAGAGGTATCAGCCGACAAAGCCTATCTGAGCGGTGAGAATCTTCTAACGACTTTGCGGCACAAGGCGATCCCTTACATTCCATTTAAGACGAATTCCAAGCCGGGGAAACTGTCTAGCTATGGCGCGAAGTCAACGCTGTGGGATCGGATGCTGGGGTTCTACAATGAGAACCGGGAAGAGTTCAATGCGCATTACCACAAGCGCAGCAACGTGGAGACGACCTTCCACATGATCAAGTCCAAGTTTGGTCAGCGGCTCAGAAGTAAGACCATGACGGCGCAGATCAACGAAGCACTTTGTAAGGTGCTTTGTCATAACCTGTGCGTGGTCATTCAGTCACAGCATGAGTTAGGTATTGAAACAGACTTTCAGATGGCAGAGGCAGCGTGAGGAATCAAGGCAGAGCTTTGCCGCCCACAAGCCCGAAGATAGCCCCAGCGCCCGCTGTAGTAAGAGTGATGCTGACTTGGACTAGCCTGTCCACGTTACCGGACGGAGCAAAGGCCGTAGACAGCACACAGGCGGTGAGAAAAAACATAACGGTGAGACCTACTACGATAAGGATTACTAGTTTGAATGTCGGATTTATACCGACCGTGACTTCGCGGGATCGCGCGGCGGGTGGACGCCTTCTGGCCATTAGGGGTTTAGCTCGCGACTACATGATGAGAACGCTTTTTGACTACTTCTGTATCGCTCACCTTGGATCGGTCTTCGCATACTACGCGCTCCACCGATGCTACCTTACCATCTGGTCTAATGTGGATAATGGACTTGGTGAGCGGATGGGCAAGGCTTTCGAAAATCACGATTCTGCCTGCTTTCCAAACAGCCAGCAAGGCTCCAACTCCTATCAATACGGCGGTGGTTGTAATAAGACTTGTAGTCATAATGCCCCTTTTGAGGCTTTGGGCTCGGAAGCAATCCCCCCGCTGCCCCCCTCTGCTGACCATCGTGTCACTGACACGATTCGCTGTCAAGCGTTAAGCGACCACTTAGCAGATGTTACCACAGGAGGAGTCAAGCCTACTTGGATTCTTGGTGCCTTTGCGAGTCCGCGTGATTGTGGCGTTTACCGTTTAGTGCTTTTGAGTGAGATGCGAGGACGCCCAGGTTTTCGTTTCTTTACTGCGGCAAGGTCTTTGGGATCAATGAGCCATTCGCGCCCGGCTTTCATAGCTTTCAACCGCTTGCTATCAATGAGCGCCCGCACTCTGTTTGCGCTCACTCCGAGCCTTCGCGCTGCCTCAGTCGTGCCGATGATCTTCATGGGCCGAAAGTATAGCACCGGATAGAACTATGGAGTAGTCACAATAGTTCTTTGACAAACTATGGCGTTGTCACTATAGTTACCTAAACGGAGTGGGCTGATCTTCGCGTGAACGAAAACCAGCCCTACACAGCCGAATCCTGACTGGTTTAGGGAAAGGAATCGACCATGCCTAATAATGGTAACACGGAGTATGAGAACGCGGCCCAACTGACCGCCAACCTTATAGATCACGGCCAAACGCCTGACCGCATTAGTGACGCGGTTCTGGAAACGCTAATTGAAATGTCAGCGGAGTCTCAGATAAACATCTGGCACAGGGAGACAGGCTTGAGCGTGACATCGCTCACCGCGCTCTATCGCATGTATGAGACGGGCGCGGGTTATCGCCGCTCTCGACTCTACGGTGACTACGAAGCCGGAAGGCTAGAGCGCGAGCGCGATAACGAGCAATCATAAGTAATCGGTCAATATGCTTTTTGGGGCAAAAGGGTTGTTTTGGAGACTTATGAGGCAAAGCCGTCAGCGTGGGCTTTGCCTCATAAATGCAGATTCGGGTTGAATTATGAGGCAAACGCGGTTTCTGCCCCAAAATTCGTTTCAATCCCCAACTCGTGAATCGATTGAATGACCACGCACAGATTGTGACACAGCACTTTGCACAAGGCTTCGTTGATCTGCGCTGTCATGCTCTTGCTTCTCAACCGCTGTCCAAACTTCGCTTTGATCATGTGGAATGTCGTTTCCACGTTGCTCCGCTTGTGGTAATGCGTGTTGAACTCTTCCCGGTGCTGCATGTAGAAATGGTACATGCGATCCCACAGCGTTGACTTCGCGCCATACGTGGACAATGCGCTCGGTTTCGAGTTCGACTTGAACGGAACGTAAGGCACCGCGCCGTGGCGCAACGTGGTCAGAAGATTCGCTCCGCTCAAATATGCCTTGTCGGCTGATACCTCTGCCATTCGGAATCCACTGGCAGCGGTCGCCTCGACTAGCGGTTTGAAGTAGCCATGATCGTTTGCGTAACCGTCGCTGATTTCAACTGACGTGACGATGTTGGTTTTGACGCCGCACATTAGGTGAACTTTGATCCACATGCGGCGATCTTCTTCCTTGCCGTACTTCACATCAAGCCAGCGCATGAATTGCCCGGTGCTGAAACCGGATGAGTCAACGGCAAAATCATGCTCGACTGATTTGAGTGGCAAGGCACTGGCCGCGATCAACTCGTACAGGTACGGCGTGAGTGCTTCCGATTCGAGGTAACGAAAAACCGAGTTGTAGTGCGGCAGCCTTGTCAGATAGCCGCGCGCCTTTGCTTCGCGCAAGTCAGTCGAAAAGCGACGGCCTGAGACGGTGCTATAAATCTTGTACGTCGAAGAAAAGATAATGTCCGCGAGTGACAGGCGCGGCCTTCCCCGCTTCTGCTCGCGCTCAGGCTCAGGGACATTCCGGCATAGCTCGTAAAGCAATTCCTGCAACTGCGATTTTTCAAATTGCTGCGCCGTGTTATAGGCCGCCCAGCTTTGGCCGTAGGTCTTGCGTGTGACCTTGACGGTTTCGGTTGTGATGGTCTGACCGTCTGCGGTCTGCTCGCGCTCAAGCGTGTATTCGACGGCGAAGATATGTTTGCAGCGCAGCTTCCGGCATTCAAAATCCGGGCAACTGCATTGTGGATCGCTTGGATCGGGATTGACGGTGTATCGTGCGCCGCGCGTAGACTGGGAAGGAACTAGCCACTCATCCCCTTTTCGGACTAGCTTCGATTTTGCTGCGATCTCAAGTGCTTTCAATTCTCTTTCTTCCATTGTGACCCTTGCCTTTCGTTGGCGATTCGCTCACAATGGCTTTGCTTGAAGGCCCATGCGAGAAATCGCGTTTGGTTTTCAAAATGGCCTCGCAGGTTGTTAACGCAATCGGCGGGGCCTAACTATGTTCGATGCCACGTATTCTATGAGACGCATGATGGGATCTCCCGATCTGATCTGTGCCTTCTCTCTGCGCAGTCAGCCGGGCCCTTGACTTGGGCGGCAGAGGATCCCCAACCTTTCTTCCCTGTCGCGGCTCAAGAGGTTTGCGCCGCGAGCGGGTGCTCGAAGGCATGATCAGCGGTGGGCGTGCTCCGTCATCTCTGCGTTGTTTCGCTTCGTCGAGATTGGGCAAGCTTGCCTCAGGCGGGCCTTGCTTCGGGGCTTCCGGTTTGGCCTTCTTTGATTGCACGCCTTGCGGCTGTCCGCGTCCAGGCGAAACCCCCTTTTCAGGGCTCGCTGACTGGACCGGAATATTGATCAGACCTGAAGACAAAAGTGCAAAGCATACAGACAGGCTCGTTAATCCAACCAACCGTCGCGGGAAACGGCGAGCACGTTCCATGGGGGATTGCTCCTTTGAGGATGCTTGAGGTGCAAAGCAGTGCTAACCGGCGAGTATGTGAGGAATTTCCACAGAGGCTCGGGGGAGTCAGCGTTACGCGAATTGCGGCAGAATCATATACTCCGACTCTTAACCGGAGTCAATACTTTTTTTCAGGGTGTCGTTAGCACATGATATGTCCGATCTAATAAGCAGGTGAAGTGTCCGATCTGAGCGGCGGGGTCAAACTGCATGACAGGATGCAGTTATGAAGCAGATGACCCCAGCGGCAGTGGAGCGGGCAATGAAACTACAGGACGTAATGTTACGAGCGATGGCCAAGCGGATCACCTGGTATCAGGCGGCTGAGATACTGGGGCTGAGTGGCCGGCAGATGCTGCGGTGGCAGACTCGGTATAAGCACGAAGGGTATGACGGTTTATTCGATCGGCGGCGTGGAAGGCCGTCCCCCAGGCGAGTACCGGTGGAAACGGTCGAGACCGTGCTGCGTTTGTACCAGGAGCAATATTTTGATTTCAATGTGTGTCACTTTCACGAGAAGCTGGCAAGTGAGCATGGCATCACCTTGAGTTACACGTGGGTCAAGGCGGCGTTGCAAGGAGCTGGGCTGGTGAAGGCGAGGAAGCACCGCGGGAAGCATCGAAAGCGGCGCCCACGGCGCCCATTGCCAGGAATGTTGTTGCACATCGATGGGAGCCAGCATCGTTGGTTGTGTGACGATCGCTGGCATGACCTGATAGTGATCATGGATGACGCTACCAGCGAGGTCTACTACGCGCAGTTAGTGGCGGAAGAATCAACCGCCACGGTGATGGCCGGCCTACGCACGGTGATTGAGCAGCAGGGAGTGTTTTGTGCCCTTTATAGTGATAGAGCCAGCCACTTCTTCCTGACGCCCAAAGCCGGTGAACCCGTGGACCACCATCGTTTGACCCAAGTTGGCAGGGCTTTGCGAGAGTTGGGGATTCAGATGATCCCGGCTTATTCACCCCAAGCTCGGGGGCGCAGTGAACGTGGGTTTAGCACTTGGCAGGGACGTCTGCCTCCGGAGTTGAGATCTCAGCAGATCAAGACTCTGGAGCAGGCCAATCGGTTTCTCAGTGAGCAATACATGCAGCAGTTCAACCAGCGTTTCAGTAAGCCAGCCAGTCAACCAGGCACTGCTTTCGTGCCGCTTCGGCGCAAGGATCTGGACCTGGTCTTTTCGTTGCAACACGAGCGCATCGTCGCCCGCGATAACACGGTGAGTTTCGCCAACAAGATCTGGCAGCTCGAGCGCTGTAAGCTGCGCGCGACCCTCGCCGGTTGTCGCGTCACCATTCACGAGCATCTGGACGAAACCGTCTCGATCACCTTTGGTCCGCATCTTGTCGGTCGCTACAACGCAGCGGCCGGGCCGCTCGGGTTCAAGACCAAGACTGTGGAAATGCTGGAAAAGTCACGCCCAAAAGCGGCCTGACTTTCCCACAGTTCCACAGTCACTACTACCAGATAATTAGTTTTATGAGGAAAACCAAACCGGACACTTCACTTGCTAATAAAACCGGACATTTTAATTTGCTAACAACATACTTTTTTTCAGGGAAGTCATGGAAAGTATGAAAGTTGAGGTGATTGCGTGTTTGGTGGCTTCGAAGGTTCGGCAGTCTTTCTATTGACAAATTGAATCAGCAATTCAACACCTGACTCGGTAAGCCCTTTCATTGGATGACAGGGCGGTTAACTCTGATTCCCTTCCCATCAAGTCGCGAATTGCGTCCTCACGGTTCATAGCCCCGCCGCTGGTAAGTCCGTGGGACAAAATGAAAACGGCGGCCCGCTTCAAGGTCGCCGCGTTCGCTTAAACAAACAGACGAACACATTCAGCGCTCGCCTACTTGGTTAGATTCTACCAACTATCAAAGCCTGGGTTTCTGTTTGTCCAACTGTTTCCTGATCGCGTCGCTGATTTCCACGACGCTCTGCAGATCCTTGCGGGCCCTTTCCAATTGTTGTGCGTCGATGGTGCCCGGCTTTTCTATAATCGGGTTTCTTACGAAGCTCTCGATCTGTTTGCAGAGCAGAATCAGTTCATCCTTCGTCTGCATCACTTTTGGATCCGTTTCCGTCTGGTGATTTGCCGTTATGGGCTGCGGCTTTTGTAACTTTAAGGAAGATTGCAACCTGGCCGAGCGCTTTCTAATTTCGCCGGTGGCATCGGAGATAAACTGATAACTGAGAGATCGGTTCGCGCCAATCGCGCTCACTATTTCGTTATGAAGGGTCAGGATTCGCTGAAAGTCCTCGCTCACCTGGGCCCTCATGGCTCTGGGATCGTTCGGCCGTCCTTTGTATTCGACAGGACCGCTCAGTTGGATTCCGCGCGTATCCAATACCTGCATCCGTTCGTCGTTCGACTCGCCTCCAGACTGACCTGCGACGGGCGCCGAAAAGGCGAACGAGCAACCAATTGAAACGATTGCCAGGGCCCAGGGGCGAATAATCCCTTTGACTCTATGATTTTCCATCAGCGCCTTCCAGAATCAACGCTGAACCATCGCCAGGCGTATCGCTTGGCTATCTTTTGCGGGCGGTCTTTCAATCGGAAGGGGCTGAGCTTGTTGATGACTCAGTTGAGCGAAAAGGGTACTTCGTCGAAACCTTTCAATTGCGGCTCTCGTGTGTTGGATTGCGCCCATTTTGGACTGAGGGTATCTCAGTCCCGATTCGTTGTCAGTGCGTTAGCACACACATGGAGGGTAAATTGAACAGAGAAGTTGGAGCAAAGCATGCTGCCCTAAATCCGAACCTCGCAGGGAGTTCCGAATCTTGGGCCGAACTTACGTTGCCCCACAACTATAACTAACGTGCCATACTTCGAGCCTTGAGATTCAAATCAAAGGACCATAGTGACGTGTACCTGCGCTCAGCGGCTCGCTTCAAAGACTCTTTAGATTATCGCGAGTATGACATCGGGTTTCGTGTCGTCGCGACAGTGCCGAATCAGTAGTCTTGCTATCGCTGGCCTTTTCCCGCCCAAAAAGCCTTTTGATAGCTCGCTGCCGTGACATAATGTGACGGACATGAATATGGAATATGCCAAACCACGAAAGAGGGATCACGATAAATGAAAGTGTTATTCATTGGCGGCACCGGCAGGATCAGCCTGGCTGTAAGCCGGCAAGCGATCGCTAAGGGCATTGAGCTATATCTACTCAATCGGGGTTCGCGCAATGCAGAGTTAACCGGTTGTCAGTTTTTGACCGCGGATATTGAACAACCGGAAGATGTTCGCGCGGCACTGCGAGGATTAGAGTTCGACGTAGTCGTCGATTGGATCGCCTACACGCCTGACGAAATCGAGCGCGATATAGCGCTCTTCAGAGGTAGAGCCAGACAGTACATTCACATCAGCTCCGCTTCGGTCTATCAGAAGCCGCCCGCCCATTATCTCGTCACTGAGTCAACGCCGCGCGACAATCCGTACTCGGACTATTCGCAAAACAAGATCGCTTGCGAGGAGCGCTTGCTACGCGCCTATCGCGACGAAGCCTTTCCGGTTACGATTGTACGTCCTTCGCACACGTATGACCGTCACTTCCCTTTTGCTCTGGGTGGCTCTGCGGGCTACACCGTCGCTGACCGGATGAAGAAGGCTGAACCCGTGATCGTGCATGGAGACGGCTCATCCCTTTGGGTTGTGACACATGCGGAAGATTTTGGGCGCGGGCTTCTGGGGCTCATGGGTAACCAGCAGGCCCTGGGAGAGGCATTCCACATTACCTCAGATGAAGTGCTTACCTGGGATCAAATCTATCAGACGATTGGCGAAGCATTGGGAGTAGAGCCAAACATCGTGCACATAGCCTCAGATTTCATCGCAGAGGTTGATCCTAGCTTCGCCGGAGGCCTGCTCGGCGATAAGACCTGGAGCGTCGTTTTCGACAACCGCAAAATCAAAGAGTTTGTCCCCGGGTTTGAAGCCGTCATACCCTTTCGCGAAGGGATTCGACGAACCGTGGAGTGGTTTGAAGCCAAGGAAGAGCGACGAAACGTCGATCAAGGTCTGAATGATGCAATGAACCGCATTCTTGCGGCTTATGCCTCCTTGACACTCATTTAAACGGGCTGCTATCGTACGCGGTCTTTTGATTTCACATTAGTGTTCCATAATGCACTCGCTATTAATCGGAGGAGTTTGAATTGAGTAACAATCATCGTGGAGTTTTATTTACATCTGAATCAGTTACTGAGGGGCACCCTGACAAGATTGCCGATCAAATATCTGATGCCGTTCTAGACGCCGCACTGACCCAGGACCCTAACTCGCGCGTCGCCTGCGAGACCCTGCTCACCACGGGCATGGTCATTGTCGCCGGCGAGATTACAACCAAAGCAATGATTGACTATGCCGACATCGCCCGCGAGACGATTCGGGAGATCGGCTACGACCGCGCCAAGTACGGCTTTGACTGTGACACCTGCAGCGTCCTGTCGGCGGTTCACCGGCAGTCCCCGGACATCGCGATGGGCGTAGACCCGGGCGGCGCCGGCGACCAGGGCTTGATGTTTGGGTTTGCTTGCAATGAAACGCCTGAGCTGATGCCGCTGCCAATTCAACTGGCGCACCAGTTGGCCCTCAGACTTTCTGCGGTGAGAAAGTCCGGCGAGCTTCCTTACCTTCGCCCCGACGGCAAGTCACAGGTCACCGTTGAGTATCGCGACGGCCGGCCGTTTCGAGTTGACGCCGTCGTCATCTCTTCACAGCACGCGCCCGAAGTAAGCAACGAGCAACTGCGTTCAGAGATCCGCGAACACGTTATCAGGCACACAGTATCGGGCGAGCTGCTCGACGATCAAACCAAGTATCACATCAATCCAACTGGACGCTTTGTCACTGGCGGACCGCAGGGTGATTCCGGACTTACCGGGCGCAAGATCATCGTCGACACTTATGGCGGCTATGCTCCGCACGGCGGCGGCGCATTCTCCGGCAAAGATCCGACAAAAGTAGATCGCTCGGCGGCCTACATGGCCCGCTACATCGCAAAGAATATTGTGGCGGCCGGGCTGGCGGAAAAATGCGAAGTGCAACTCGCTTATGCTATCGGCGTGGCCGATCCGGTTTCTGTCCGCATAGACACACGTGGATCGGGTCGCATTGATGAGGCGCAACTTTCGGATCTCGTCCGTGAGCATTTTGCCCTGACTCCTCGAGAAATTATCGAGGCGCTGAACCTGCGCCGGCCAATTTACAAAGCGACCGCGTCCTATGGACACTTCGGCCGCACCGGAGACGGATTCACCTGGGAACTCACCGACAAGGCGGAAGCTTTGCGAGCCGCCGCCGGTGTCTAATACTTGTTCGGAGTTCCGCCTTCAGGCGGAATTCCTATTTAAAGAGATGTGTCCGCCTGAAGGCGGTACTCCAAACTTTACGAACTTACAGAAGGAACCCTTACAAATGAGTACAGCAATGCCTGCAATTGAACACGACATAAAAGATATTTCCCTGGCGCCCCAGGGTAAGAAACGCATCGACTGGGCCGAGCGCGAAATGCCGGTCCTCCGTTTGATCAGAGAACGGTTCAGCACTGAACAGCCTTTGAAAGGCGTGCGCCTGGTGGCTTGCGCCCACGTCACGACTGAGACAGCGAATCTGGCTCGCGCGCTGCAAGCCGGAGGCGCAGAGTCTCTGCTGATAGCGTCCAATCCCCTTTCCACTCAGGACGACGTGGCTGCTTCCCTCGTCGCCGATTTTGGCATTCCGGTGTTTGCCATGAAGGGCGAATCAACCGACACCTATCGCCGCCACGTGCAGACCGCGTTGGATTTCGAACCGGCGATTATCATCGATGACGGCTCCGACGTTGTCGCGACGATGATCAAGGAGCGGCCCGAACTCAAGAACAAGCTGATTGGCAGTACGGAAGAAACCACGACCGGCATCGTGCGCTTGCAGTCAATGCTGGCCGCCGGCGTGCTCACTTTTCCATCCATCGCCGTCAACGATGCGCAGACCAAGCACTTCTTTGACAATCGCTACGGCACCGGTCAATCGACTTTGGACGGCATCATCCGGGCCACCAACATCCTGCTTGCCGGCCGCAACATGGTCGTCGTCGGATACGGCTGGTGCGGCAAAGGCGTGGCGATGCGCGCGCGCGGAATGGGCTCGAACGTTATCGTTTGTGAAATCGATCCCATCAAGGCTGTCGAAGCAGTAATGGACGGCTTCAGAGTGATGCCGATTGCAGCGGCTGCCTCTATCGGCGACATCTTCGTCACCGTCACCGGCAACCGTCACGTGATTGACGGCGATCATTTTGCGAAGATGAAAGACGGCGCGATCGTCTGCAACAGCGGCCACTTCGATCTTGAACTGAATCTGGTGGCGCTGAAGGGAATGTCTGCGCCGGTTGAGCAAGTGCGGCCTTTCGTTGAGCAGTACCAGCTCAAAGACGGACGCCGGGTGATCGTGCTCGGCGAAGGCCGGCTGATTAATTTGGCTGCCGCCGAAGGACACCCAGCGTCAGTGATGGACATGAGCTTCGCCAACCAGGCGCTCTCTGCCGAGTACCTGGTGAAGAACAAAGGCAAGCTCGAGCCCGGCGTACACTTACTGCCGAAGGAAGTCGATCAGGAGATCGCAAGTCTGAAGCTGAAGTCACTCGGCATGTCGATCGATACGCTGACCTCGGAACAGCTCGAGTACATGACGAGCTGGGAAACAGGAACCTAATCGGAGCGTAAGGGTCATTTCAGCCGCGGTAGCGGCGAAAGATCTGTAGCCCACGGCGCAAGCCGTGGGAATCAAAGCGTAAGGTTCATTTCAGCCGCGTAGCGGCGAAAGATCTGTAGCCCACGGCGCAAGCCGTGGGTATCAAAGCGTAAGGTTCATTTCAGCCGCGGTAGCGGCGAAAGATCTGTAGCCCACAGCGTAAGCCGTGGGTTCACCAGGTCATCGGAATGCCGAGCCCCGTAGGGGCGTAACTAATGCCTCCCCGCGATCGATGTTACGCCACGCTGTGGCTTTCATTATTCGCCACGGTACCCACGGCTGACGCCGTGGGCTACAGATCTTTCGTTGGCTTCGCCAACTGGGTTTGCATTCCACCCAATGTTCATCCTCTGCATGTTTTCCCACCCGGGGACGTTTCCTGCAAGCCGCGTAGCGGCGAAAGATCTGTAGCCCACGGCGCAAGCCGTGGGAATCAAAGCGTAAGAGTCATTTCAGCCGCGGTAGCGGCGAAAGATCTTTAGCCCACGGCGCAAGCCGTGGGTTAGCAGTCATCGGGATGCCGAGCCCCGTAGGGGCGTAACTAATGCCTCCCCGGCGATCAATGTTACGCCACGCTGTGGCTTTCATGATTCGGGGGCCACGGTACCCACGGCGTGAGCCGTGGGCCGACGGTTTCTTAAGGGCCCCGGGCAACATCGTAACGCGATCTTTCGCACCCTTCCCATCGCGGACGACGATCTCATTACGCCCGAAATCAATGTCCTTTACCCGCAGCCGCAAAGCATCCATCAATCGCAGGCCCGAGCCATATAACAAGCCGGCGATCAAATAAGGAACTCCGTCGAGCCGCGCTAATATGTCTGTTACTTCCTGTTTGGTAAAGACGACCGGCAGTCGCTCCGGCCTTTTCGCGCGCTCAATGCCTTCGATGAAGGGCTGTTCTTTTTTCAGCACGTCGCGATAGAGAAAGAGCAGCGCGCTCAAGGCGACCGTTTGCGTCGAAGCGGCCACCAATCTTTTGTTTGCGAGGTCAGAGATAAATGATCTAATCTCAACCTCGCCCATTTCCGCCGGATGGCGCTTATCATGCAAAAAGATGTAACGCTTGATCCAGTTAACGTAGGCTTGCTCAGTCCGCCGACTATAGTGCTTCATGCGGAGGACCTCCGGACCTGATCGAGGAGTTTGGGCGTGCGCGGGATTTTACCACCCAATCCGGTCTTATCCCGCATTCCCGCGGATGAACAGATGTTGGGTTGATTGCTCCTATCTCTTAATCTATGCGCACTTTCGGTCGTTTCACTTTCGGCTTCGCAATCGGATGCATTCTTATTGTGTGGTCAGTCGGCTTGGCCGCTGGTGGACACGGCACTATCGCACCACTTTTTTCCGCCGCTCCTGAGATGCTTTTGCTTCTTGCGGCTGCCGAAAAATGGGGGCTGTCAGGCTTCTGGCTCGTTGTAGTTCCTATCGCTGGGTTACTTTGGGCAACCTACTTTGGTCTTCTTCCGGCCATCAAGTCCTTTGTTGTCCGCATGGTTGTCGTCATGCTCGTTTGTCTCGTGCATTTTGGTGCCGGGGTTTGGTCACTATCCAAAGACGCGGGTTTCGCTCTAATGGCCGACCGGCAACCAGTTCCGACTATTGGTTTTTTGGTCTTCTTCTGGGTGGTTATCCTGGCGCTTGGCGCGCGTACTTGGGCCGGCCCAAATTTTCGGTTGCGCAAGCCGTCCTCTTGATTGACAATCAACCCAACAAATCGTTGGACGCGAGCGGCGGAAGCGTGTTTCTCAACTAGAATTATCCGGCGCAGGGTGCTTTGATTCGCGCCGCCGCGTCAACTCAACCGTTCGCCGTCTTTCTCATGAACTTGAAAGCTGTGTTCAGACTATCGTTGCTCTTATTGATGTGCTCTGTTGGTCTGGCGCAGGTCTCGTCGCCAAAGCCCGCTTACCCGAAACGTGACTTCAAGCATCACGATACTTTTCGCTCCGAAAGTCACGTGGAAGATGGCGTCGAGACCACTTACGTTTTTCTGGAACACTCAGTAATCAAGGCTTCCGAAACAGACAAGACTTCAATCAGTCTCATGGCTTCGTTTCAATACGACGGGAAAACTCCTGTCAAACCCAAACACATTACTCTGGCTTTCTTCAATGTTGCGCCAAACTGTGTACTCCTGCTCCATCCAGAGACGACCTTTTTCTTCGATGGCATTGCCCTTAACATGCCAGAATCCTTCAAAGGTTGGCGTGACCGAAAACCTGACGAGGAAGGGGTTGCCTTCGCCTTTGGGGAAATGAAACGTGACGGAATGTGCCATGAATGGACGTCTCTGTTTATTTCGCAGAAGAATCTCTTGCGGCTGGTTTCATCTCACGACGTTGAGGTTCATATCGGTACGCTCAAATTCAAACTAACCGAAACGAATCTCGAAGCGCTCCGTGACTTGGCCAGTCGGATGGTACTGTAAAGGACGGCGAACAAATCGTTGGACCGGAGCGGCGGTTGCGCGTTTTGCATCATCACTGATCCGGCGCGGCTTGAATGAATTCGCGCCGCCCGGTCAACTCAGACGTTATGTTTCTTCCACTGAACTACCCAAGACTAATCCTTGCCATCGTCGTGGCACCTCAGGCTGCCCTTTTACTTTTCGTGGTCGCTTCTTTGATGTTAGGCATGCCCGTGGGTGAACTTGAAATGGCACTCATGTTCTATGTTCCGTTCGCTTACGGTGTCGAAATTGTTTTTGGATTACCCTTGTTCCTTCTCTTCAACCGCCAACGTTGGACAAACGTTTTCGCTTACTTCTTAGCTGGTCTTGGTCTTGGATTGATCGTAGCGTTGCCGCTAGTCGCGCTGTTAAGCTGGTCGGGCCAGCAGACACTTCTCGTGTTATTGCTTTCGTCCGTCGGCGCCGGCTTGTCGGCCCTGTTGTTTCGCATTGTGCTTCATGGCATCAAGCGACGCTCTACAATCGTTGGCGAAACATAACAAATCGTTGGACGCGAGCGGCGGGAGCGTGTTTCTCAACTAACTTTGTGCGGCGAAGGGTGCTTTGATTCGCGCCGCCGCGTCAACTCAACCGTTAGGCCGCAGGAGGGACGACCCCATGAGGCGCACGTGGACGATCATTGGCGTTGGCGATGTGGCTGGCAGCTTCAAGTGGTACCAGTCGCTGCTTGGCCTGCCGGAGACGGCTCCCGCCCATGACTACTTCGGTCAAATCCTCGACTCTGACGGAACGGTCTTGCTCTGCCTTCACGAGTGGGGCGCCCATGAGCATCCCTCCTTGACGAGCCCCGATCACGCGCAGCCTGGCAACGGCCTTCTCTTGTTTTTCCGTGTCGATGATTTCGACATGGCGCTGACAAGGGCACGCGCTCTCGTCGCTCGGCTCGAGGAGGAGCCCCAGGTGAACCCGAACACTGGAACTATGGAGTTCGCACTCCGAGATCCGGACGGGTATTGCGTCATGATCAGTGCGCTCTCTGCGGCCTAACAAATCGTTGGACGCGAGCGGCGGGAGCGTGTTTCGTAACTAACTTGGTGCGGCGAAGGGGGTCCCTTGATTCGCGCCGCCGCGTCAACTTAAACGTTCGGCGGCTCAGGTGAATTCTGATGGATCGAAGAACAAAATTAATCCTCGGCTCATCCATGCTGATGGTTTGCGTCATGTCCTCCACCAATGTCGTCCTGGGACAGCAACTCGTTAATGTGGGTGAAGTAGAAACCACTTCTGCCACTGAGGAGGGGTATCGCAGGAACGGAATCAACATTGCCAACCTTAGTGCTCAATTGAATACCACTAATCAAAGAGCATTCATTATCGCCCATCTTGGCACTGGGGAGAGATCGCGCCAGCTAAACCACCGCCGCCTCGCGTGCATCAGAAGCATGTTAATTAATTCGTCGCCTGACAAGCTCACTCTCGCCGAAGGCGAACGAGTCAAGGGTCTGGGCCGCATTGAGGTTTATCTTGGCAGTGAACTAATGAACGTTGCACTCTTAGCGCGGAATGCAGTTCCTTGTCATCGTGTAAGAAGGCGCGTTGGTCACCATGTCGCCGCCGAACAAATCGTTAGACCGGAGCGCGGGGAGCGTCTTTCGCAACTTGATTGATTGATGTGAAGTTGAATGTAATCGCGCCGCCGCGTCAACTCAGATGTTATGTTGCTTACTTCCAATCGAGGCTACTCTTTTATGGATCATAAATTGATACTCGCGATTGTCGCGATCAACTTATTCATGACGCCTATCTGCTGTCAAACATCCCAAGTCAAATCAGATAGAGAAAAGGCGGAACTTAGCGGGCCCGTGGCAAAGATAAAAACCGAATCAACTATTTACATACTGAGCGACGGGTACGCAAAGTGGGTCGAGGGTCCCGAACGTGATCTCTGGAGCGAAACCGAATACGATAAATCGGGTAAAATCGTAAATCAGAAAACGATTCCCAGATATGGCGACCCTGCTTCCTGCCGATACGAATACAAGTACGACGACAAACACCGACAGATAGAACGTTTCTGCGCAGATGTACCGGAGAAAACATTGGAACGTTATACCTACGAGGATGATCGCTTCGGCAATTGGATTAAGCGCGTGGCTTTGGTTCCTGACGGCAGCGGTTTCGACCCAAATGGGTCTTGTTTCGAACCATCACATACTTCAACTAAACGTCGCAACATAACAATTCGTTGGACGCGAACGGTTGGGGCGTGTTTCGCATCATGAGCGGTCCGGCGATGCTTGACTGAATTCGCGCCGCCGCGTCAACTCAAACGTTCGCGCGCATCGCCTTTGAAAACCACAACTGAGTTCGAGGCTCGGGCTTCGCAACCGGAATGGCAAGCGTGGTGCGGTACAATCAACCGGCGCTCGAACTCAACTGAGGGTGACAAGTCAAGAAAAAAGATTGAGCGAGTAACAAAACTCAGAGCTGATAGTCAGCGGCGAACTTGAGTAGCGACGAACCCTTTTTTCTCAAACTCTCCAGATAGACAAC
>JAWVEB010000022.1:0-3671 GCA_033856915.1 Blastocatellia bacterium
GCGACGCCCAGTTGTCTGGCGATCTCGCGCAGGTTGTCTGGGGCGCTCTTATATTTTTCGGTGGAAGTTCGGGAGATGACCTTGAAATCGCCGATCTTGGCCAAGCGCGTCAGAATTTCGTCCTGGATCCCTTCACTGAAATAAGCGTTCTCCGGATCGTGACTGAGGTTGCCAAAGGGCAGCACCGCAATCGATTTGGGCTCAATTTTGGGAGCCGCGAGGGCAGACGTAGGGCTGGGCGCGTTGTTCTGGGCCACGGTGGCCAATCTGGGCCGCAAGATTTCAAAGATCATCAAGCCGGCTGCGACCACAGCAAGGGCAATCGTAATTCCAACAATCCGTCGCCCGGTCCGACGCGTGATAGATTTGTTTGGCTGGATCTCGGATTCGAGTTTGATTCCTTCTGGCGTAATCTCAAAAGCCCAGGAAAAAATCAGCGCAACCGGAAAGCCGAAGATGATGACGATGATGAATATCTTCATCACCCATGGCGGGGCGTCGAAAGCCGGAAAGAAAATCGACGCCGCCTGAATCAAGAGCCAGGAGACGACCGCGTAAGCGACCGCAACCTTGTAAACGTTACGTCGCCTTAGCTCAGCGAAGAAATTCATGCGCTTAGATTCGGTTTACGTTTGTGCCACTCGGCGGCTTGCTCGTAGGCATAGGCGAGCCGGAGAACCGTTGCTTCACCGCCAGGTGGACCGGTAATCTGCATGCCGATCGGTAAGTCAGTCCGAGTAAAGCCACAAGGAACAGAGACCGTCGGCAGACCAAGCATGTTAAAGGGTCTCGTGTTGCGCAGCATAAGCAGCTCCTTGTCCCGGAGAGTCGTCGGGTCGAGGAGATCGGCGATCGCAAACGGAGGCACGCACGAGGCAGGAGTGATCAGGAGGTCGACGGTCTCGAACACCTGCGCAACGGAGCGCCGAATCTGTTCGAGCTGATGCCGGGCCTGAATATATGCGGACGCTGTGATGTCCGCCCCGGCCTGAATTCTCTTGAGAGTCTGCGCCTGGTAAAGTTCGGGACTCTTGGAAACGTATTTCTTGTGGTAAGCGTAAGCTTCCGCCCTTAAGATGGTGACGTAGGGATCCATCATGGAGGCGTAGGTATCGCTAGTGGCCAGCGACGCGATGTCGCGCTGAGTGCGGGTGAGTGTCTTCAGAACTGCCAGAGCTGCTTCCATGGCCGCCTGAATTTCGGGATGAAGCGCCTCGTAGAAGTAGGCGCGCAGGATACCTGTCCGCAATGAAGAGGTCTTCGCCGCGATGGTTGCTGCGTATTTGGGAACAGGAACATCCATGCTAGCCGTGTCCTGCGCGTCGTAGCCCGCGATTACCTGAAGCATTAGAGCGGCATCCGTCACCGTGCGCGTCATCGGCCCCAAGTGATCCAGGGACCACGACAGAGGTATGACGCCGGAGGTGCTCACGCGTCCATAGGTCGGCTTGAATCCAACGATGCCGCAGTAGCATGCCGGCTGACGGACAGAACCTCCCGTGTCGGAGCCGATCGCGCCATAACAGAGTTGCGCTGCAACAGCGGCCGCGGAGCCGCCGGAAGAGCCGCCTGGGCAGTAATCGAGATTCCAAGGGTTGTGCACGGGACCGAAATAACTGATCACGGAGCTGCCGCCGTAAGCGAACTCGTGCAGATTGAGTTTGCCAAGGAACACCGCACCGGCAGCCTTCAAGCGGCGCACAACCTCTGCGTCCTGGGTGGGAACGCGATCCTTGAACAAACCACTGGCTGCGGTAGTGTGCACGCCAGCGGTATCTATCAGGTCTTTTAGAGCAATCGGGATTCCATGGAGCGGGCCTCTCCAATGGTCATGCTGGATTTTTGTTTCCGCCTGACGAGCCTCAGCCAGCGCGGAATCGGCGGTAACGGTGATGAAGGCGTTGAGCTTTGGATTAAGTCGCTCGATCCGGCTCAAACACTCACGGGTTAATTCGACTGGTGACACTTTCCTGCTGCGGACCAGTTCGGAGGCTTCGCTGAGGCTCAGCTGACTAACATTTGATCCCTGTCCCTTTTGCTGAGCGCCGGCATCAGCGTGAGCCGCGTGTTTGTCGATGCCCGTCATCAATGTGCCTGCTGCTCCAGCTATAACGCTTTTTACGAACGTCCTCCGAGACGGTAGACCTTCTTCTGGTTCAATCATGGAACGCGTTCCACCTGCCAATTACCGCGTAAGCAGCCGCAACTTTGTAAACATTGCGCCGCTTTAGTTCGGCGAAGAAATTGTCGATCTTCATGGGTTTGAGCCAAAAACTTTTTGGACCAGCGCCCGAAAGCGCGGCTCGTTGCGAACGCTGTCGTAGATCTGGTCAATCCTAAGATACCAGCAAGCGCTGTCCTGCTGCTCGTAAGATTTTTCCAGCCAATCCAAACATTTTTCTTTTTGGCCAAGTCCAAGATAGATCGTCGCGAACGCTGTTGGACTGACGTATTGCCGTTTCGCCAGTTGTTCGAGTTCACGCAAGGCCTGCTCGGCCTTCGCTCGATCTCCGGAGATGGCATAAGCGTAGCCGAGGAATCCTTGATACCACGCACCGGGATCGGGAGCTTTGGATTTTTGCAATTCCGCGATGGCGCCGGCCGTGTCGCCTTTTTTAAGGAACGAGAGGCCTATCAAAACGTGGCTGATCGCTGAATTCGGATCCATCGCCAGGGTCTTTCTGGATTGCGGGATCGCATCGTCGTATTGACGTGCCCAATACTGGAAGAAACTCAAACTCATTTGATAGAACGGATTGAGCGGATCGAGCTCGACCGCTTTCTTGGTCTTCGTGATCGCCTCATCGAATCGGCCGAGCCCATTCACAGTCCAGGCTTGTAATTCATAGGCGAATGCCAGATTCGGATTCAGTTCGAGCGCGCGATCGAATTCTTTCAGAGCGTTCCGCCAATCATAAGCACCGACGAGTACCACGGCGAGGGACATGTGCGCCTCGGCCAGTTCCGGATCGAGCTCCAGCGCCTTTTGGGCAAATTCCTTTTCCTTTGCGATGGCTTCCTTCTCCGGCATCACCACGCTTCCCATGTAAGCGTAGTTGTCAGCCAGTCCGCAGTAGGCCAGCGCAAATTCAGGATCAATTCGCAGCGCCTGCTCGTAATAATGGATCGCATTATTCCAGCCGGTCTGCGTGTACTTAGCGAATTCGTACCGCCCCAGCAAATAGAGTCGATGCGCTTCCGGATTCTCGGTCGGTTTCTTCGCCAGAACGCGCGTCCCTTCGCCGCCTAGTTTCACTTGCAGAGCCTGCACGACTTGCTCGGCCACGTTGCTCTGAAAGTTGAGAATATCCTTTACGTCACCGTCATAATCTTTCGACCAGAGATGATAACCGTCGCTCACATTGATCAGCTGAGCGGTGACGCGCAGCTTATCGCCGGCTTTGCGCACGCTTCCTTCCAACACCGTGCCCACGTGCAGCTGATCGCCGACTTTACGAAAGATGTCCTCTTCGTTTTTGCCCTTGAACGCAAAACAGGATGTTCGTCCTGGCACGCGCAATCCCGGCACCTTGGCCAGCACATTGATCAACTCCTCGGTCATCCCGTCACTCAAATATTCGTCGTTTTTATCCGCGCTCATGTTCACGAACGGCAGCACCGCGATCGATTTCTGATCGGCGGCGCTGGACGCGGCGAGTTGGCTCGGAGCA
>JAWVEB010000023.1:0-80301 GCA_033856915.1 Blastocatellia bacterium
TGGTGTGCGCATGTACCGCACCGGTGATCTGGGCTGCTTCCTGCCCGACGGCAATATTCTGCTGTATGGACGGCAGGACTATCAGGTCAAGATTCGCGGTCATCGCATTGAGTTGGGCGAGATCGAGGTAGTCCTCGAACGACACCCGGAAGTTGCCCGCGTTGTCGTTTTGCTGCGTGAAGATCCCAAGCGCGGCAAGCGCCTCGCCGCCTACGTCCTGCCAGTCGCCGGCACCACGCCCACAGCGGACCACCTGCGCAAATTCCTGCTCGCGCAGATTCCTGACTATATGGTTCCAGCCAGCTACTCGTTGCTGGATAGCTTCCCGCTCACCCGCCAGGGCAAGATCGACCGCAAAGCTTTGCGCGCACCGGATCCTACTGCGGAAACTGTGGGCCGCGTTTACGTTGCCCCACGCAACATCGACGAATCTAAATTAGTGGAAATTTGGGAAGAGGTGCTGGGCCAGCCAGGCATCGGTGTGACCGACGACTATTTTGATCTTGGCGGACACTCCATTCTGGCAGTCAGCTTGATGGCGAAGATCGAAAAGGAGTTTGGCAAGCGGATACCACTTGCGCAACTCTTCAAGAATCCGACCATCGAACAACTGGCTGTGACACTACGCCGTGAAACTCTCGAGACACAGTGGGAAGAACTCGTGGAGATCCGCCGCGCGGGCTCAAAGCCTCCGCTGTTTCTGATGGCGGGCGCGGGCGGGAACGTGATTTACTTCCACCCGCTCGTGAATCGGCTGTCTGATGATCTGCCGGTTTACGCGTTGCAGGCGCTCGGGCTCGACGGCGTCACTCCGCCATTGACCCGTATCGAAGACATCGCGTCGCGAAACGTGCAAGCGATCCGAAGTGTTTCTCCGCGCGGTCCGTACTACTTGGCGGGCCATTCGTTCGGCGGCTTAGTGGCGTTTGAAATGAGCCAGATTCTGAGAAGGCAGGGCCTTGAAATTGGCATGCTGGCCATCCTCGATACGCCAGCGCCAGTCTTCACGCCGGATCCTTATTACGTGAGTTGGGATGACGCGCAATGGCTGATGGCGATTGCCTCGGAGATTGGGACATTCCTGGGTACGCCCATCGACGTTTCCTATGAAGAGCTCGCCGATCTGGATCCAGAGACCCAACTAACTACGCTCGTCGAAAAGATTGAATCCACAGGTCCGTGGGCGGCCGGGACCGATCCCAGCCGGCTGCGCGCCTACTTGAACGTCTACAAGGCAAATTTCAAAACCAAATATCAACCGCCACTGGACATCCTTCCGGTTCCTGTCGTGCTGTTCAAAACCAGCGAGTCGCGCCCAGAGGACATCATGCCTACACCCGAACTCGAAGCCTTGAAGCACGACCCTGCCTGGGGTTGGACCAGCTTCTCTTCGAAACCGGTTTCGGTGGTTGATGTTCCCGGTACTCACTTAAGTATGCTGCTCGAGCCTAACGTCGCCGTTCTCGCTGAGAAACTGGAACAACACGGGTGGAAGGAGAACTGTACATCATGACACTGGCGCCAAACTCCTGCTTCGGTTCTTACATCATAACGTCTTTGTTGGGCGCTGGCTTCAATGGCGAAGTCTATCGTTGTCAGGACCCGGTGCATGGTCGCGACGTTGCTTTGAAAATCCTACAGCCGGAAAACGGGTCGGAAGATCGAACAACAGTCGAGCAGTTTCAACAGGAAGCCTTGATAATGGACTCACTTCGCCACCCCAATATTGTGGAGTTCTACGATTCCGGCGTCGAGGACGGAGTCCCCTACGTCGTTTCCGAGTTCCTCGATGGTAAGCAATTGCGCGGCCCAATCGAAGGGCCCGAACTTGCCATGATTGCCGCTCAGATTGCGGCGGGCATTACGGGCCTGCACATCGCGGGCATCGCCCATAACGATGTGAAGCCTGGAAATCTCATCATCACGGCGGATGGCCTCGTCAAAATAATTGACTTCGGTATAGCACGAAAGCTCACGCCCGAGATTGCTGAAGATCCACACCAATTGACCGAGTGGCTCAGATGCATTCGGGGCGATCAGCTTTCCTTAGGTTTGACACTGTATGAATTGGCGACTGGAAGAGTTCCATTTAAAGATAAGGAGGCCCTCCATACTCTGTCCGAGTTGCTCGGCAATCACCTGTTGCCTCTGCCGCCCGAGAGTCAGTCCTCCATCCAGGATGCCTTAAGACGTTGCGCCGCCGTAGATGGCAGCTATGCGGGATTGTTGCTCACAGCGATGTCGGTAGCATTGTCTCTAGCTGGCGCGCCGATTCTGAATTCTAAACCTTAGCCTGGTGCCAACTCTACTTCGCACGTTCCAGCGCTCCGAGCCCGCGCCACACTCGTTCGTTTCGCCGTTTATACCGCAGCACGTCTTCTTCGGTGATCTCCTTCTCAACCATGGAATTCCACCGGGGAATAATCTGCGGCAGGAGATGCGACAACTGCTCGGAGTAAAAACCGGACAAGACATCGATAAAAAGACGGCGTACTTCAAAGAATTTGTCAACCAATCGGGGAACCACAAACCTCCTTACCGGCACCCGCACAGCCCCTGGGATGGAAGCGAGAAAGAGATTCAAATCCAGAAGTCCGCGGCCTTGGTCGTCGCGCACCAGAGGAGTCGAACTATCGAGCAGCAGCAGTCCACCAGTGGCGTCCACACTCCAGTTCGTAATGTCTCCATCGAGACCAAAGCGTGGAGAAACAACGGCCTTCAAATGCAAAGCGAGATTGACTAGGCAGGCAACAGCTTCCGTTTGTCCAACGCTCCGAAGGTACTGTGGCAGCAACTGCTCGGCCGGAACTCTTGGTTGAATCAAGTAACCAGACCAGGCTCGATTCTCTCTTTCGATTCCCTGCAAGGTAGTGGAAAGCACTGCCACGTTTCCCGCTTCAAGAATCTTAAATTGTTTTTCAAGGACGGCGGAGTAATCGTCAAATGCCGTTCGCGTAGGGAACAAGGGGAGTGGCTTAATAACCGTGCTGCCCTGCCATTCGATGGCGATTGAAATGCTTCCCCAGCCGATAATTCTCAGATCATGATCGCCGCCGCTCCGGTATTCTTTGATGGAAGCGTCAAGCGCGGCCAGGTCTTCAACGCTGAGCGCTTGCAGACTCGTTTGCCCACCGTGAGCGGCCACAACCATGTTCTGTCGACTCATGTTTCTTTGTTATGTTTTACTCTGTTCGGAGAAACTGGATTTGTTACAATAACACGAATGCCACGGAGGACTTTCTTCACAAAAGAAGCCGGAAGTTGCGAATGAAAAAGGCGCTCATCAATTGCGAGTTCGACGGTGCTGTTACCCTGGATAACGTCTTCCCACACAAGTTCTGCATCAACCTCGACCGCCGTCCAGACCGTTGGGCGCTCATAAACAAGGACTTTGAACGGTTCGGCGTGCAGTCGATTGCGCGGCTCGCTGCTATTGATGGAGAATCCATTATTGTCCCAGAGCGGTTCAGCCATCTGAGGCCGGTCGACTATGCTTGTACGCTCAGCCATCTGACGGCGGTAAAAAAAGCGCAGGAGATCGGCAGTCCCAGTGTCCTAATCTTCGAGGATGATTGTCTGTTCGATCCGGAATTCGTTGATAAATTCCCCGAGTACATGCGCCAGGTGCCGGCGGATTGGGACATGCTTTTTCTTGGCGGTTATCATTTCGAGCCGCCCGTGCCGGTGTCCCGCAACATCGTGCGAGCTGTGACAACTCTGACGGCGCATGCCTACGCCGTCAGGCAAACCATCTATTCCGAATTCATTGCACTTAATGAAAATCCACCGGCCATCGTCGACCGCAACAATACGATTCTGCAGAAGAGGTTCAATTGCTATTGCTGCGAGCCAAATCTGGTAGGCCAGCTGGCCGGCTACTCAGACTTGATGGGTGAAGAAATGCCGGAAAAGCCACTTAGCTATAGCCTTCCAATCACCGGAAAGTGGTGAGCGCATCTCTCTTGACTTCTTAAAAGGAGACCGATTGAAATCTGCCTGGTTTCCCACCGCCGGCTCCAATCCCAAGGCGCGCCTGCGGCTATTCTGCTTTCATCATGCTGGTGGCGGCGCTTCGTCCTTTGGAGTCTGGCCTCGGCGTTTGCCGGCTTGGATTGAAGTGGTCAGTTGTCACTTGCCGGGTCATGAAGAGCGTTTGCGTGAAGCGTCCATACTGCAAATGGATCAACTACTCGACGCCATTCTGATCGAAATGCGCCCGCTGCTGAATCAACCCTTCGCTCTTTTCGGGCACAGTTTCGGCGCCATGATTGCTTTCTATCTCACCCGAAGGTTAAGGCAGAACAGCCTTGCTCTTCCCCAGCGCCTCTTTGTTTCTGGATGCCAGCCGCTTCATCTGCCCCGGCGTCACGGTCCAATTCACAACCTTCCACAAGAGCAATTCATCGAGCAACTGCAAAGGCTCTACGAACCCATCCCGGATCCGATTCTTCGCGCACCAGACATGCTGGCCCTGTTTGCTAGAGTCCTGCGCGCCGATTTCACAGTCCTTGAAAGCGCTGCCTATTACCCGGAGCCGCCGCTCGCCTGCGCGATTTCTGCCTACGCGGGCTTAGACGATGCTGAAGTTTCCAGTTCCTGCCTGGAAAGATGGTCCAACTACACCACGGCGCAATTTCAATCCGCGTTATTTCCGGGCGGCCATCTCTACTATCGCTCACTGTCAACTGCTCTTTTTCAGAAACTCACCTCCGATCTTTCAGCCAGCTATCCCGGCAGCATAGACCCAACAGTGACCCAAACGAAAACGGGCAACTGAGATGCTGCCGGTAAACTACTGAGGCCATTGGAGGCGGCGATTGTTTCCTACGCCCATTGTAATCCTGATGGGTTTCACTCAGGGGATGGCGGGGGACAAACGGCTCCAGATTCATCTGGAAGACGCTGCATAGATGGGCGACGACCGGTCAGCAAATCAGGCGTAGCAATTCTTCGCCGAGGTCGAGCTGAGCGGCGATTCGCTGCTTCTAGAAAAGAACCACTTACCAAAGGAGAAAGGTGGTGACGCCCAGCACAACTGATGTATTCAGCTAGCCCGATCATCCTTGAACTCAGGATAATCGAAGCTCGAGGTGCCACTCTTATTCGTACCGCAGCGCCTCTATGGGATCGAGAGCCGCGGCCTTGCGCGCGGGGTAATAGCCGAAAAATATCCCGACGGCTGCCGAGAAGATCACCGATCCGATAATGGCGAGAGTGGAGATAAGCGTTGGCCAGCCGAGTAACTTTGGAATTGAGAGAGAGATAATAACTCCCAGAAGTATGCCGATAAATCCTCCGGTCAGGCTGAGCACAATCGATTCAATCAGGAACTGCGTTTTTACTGCTGACGAACGCGCTCCGATCGCCATGCGAATACCAATCTCGCGGGTGCGTTCGGTCACTGAGACCAGCATGATGTTCATGATCCCAATGCCTCCCACCAGCAGCGAGACACTCGCAATACAGGCCAGCAGGATCGTCATAGTGTTATTGGTAGCGTTAGCAGCGTCGGCGATATCGGTCATGTTGCGAACGGTAAAGTCGTCGGGCTCGTTGGCTCCCAGTTTGTGCCGCTGCCGCAGCAATTCGGTGATTTGTGATTGGGCCGTATACGTAGCATCCTGCGAAATTGCCGAGACGTAGGCGACTTGCAAACGCGGGCTGCCCAGGATTTTCTTCTGCACGGTTGTGTATGGGGCAAAGGCGGTGTCGTCTTGATCTCGTCCTTGTTGGTCCTGACCTTTCCTGGCCATTACGCCATTGACGCGAAATGGCAGGTTCATTACACGGAGCGTCTGTCCGACCGGATCCATGCCGGGAAAAAGATTGTCTGCCAGCGTCTGTCCGATGACGATCACCCGCGCGGCGGTGCGCACGTCGGCATCGCTAAAAAATTCTCCGCTTTGGACGGTCCACTTGCGCACGTCGGGGTATTGCTCACTCACGCCCTGGATCGATGTGTTCCAGTTCATGTTCCCCGCGACGAGTTGCGATCTCGCATTCACAGTTGGGGTGACCATTGAGACACTGGGAACCTCCCGCCGAATCGCGTCCAGATCCTCCGCGGTCAGCGTATTAGTGCCGCTGTCTCCGGTGCCGCTGCGGACGCCGCCCAGGTTTTGCGCGCCGGCGCTGACAAAAAGTAAGTTTGTGCCGATGCTTTCGATCTGCGCTTGCACGGAAGCCTGCGCGCCCTGGCCAATGCTGACCATGGCAATCACGGCCGAAACGCCAATGATGATGCCGAGCATAGTTAAGGCTGCTCGCATCTTGTTGCGCACCAAAGCGCGGAAGGCTACTCGGATGATCATTAGCAGGTTCATATTGCCTCTTCGTCGTCGTCTTCTTCGGTGTTGACCGCCGGCAGCAGGCGGAGTTCCTCGGCAGCATCACGAGGCCTGGCAACCATGGAGTCCTTCTTGATCTTCCCGTCCTTGAACACGACAACCCGCGATGCATACTCGGCGATGTCGGGCTCGTGGGTTACGAGGACGAGAGTAATACCCCGTTCGCGATTGAGTCTTTGAAATATTTCCATCACCTCAACCGACGTGCGCGAATCGAGATTACCGGTCGGCTCGTCCGCCAGAATTAACGCTGGGTTGTTAACCAACGCTCGTGCCACTGCGACGCGCTGCTGCTGTCCACCGGATAGTTGATTCGGGTTGTTCTGTTCGCGTCCTACCAATCCTACCGACGCGAGAGCGTCCATCGCACGTTGATGCCGAGTTCCGCCGTCGACTCCGGCGTACAGCATCGGCAACTCAACATTCTCGAGGGCCGAAGTGCGGGACAGAAGATTGAAGCCTTGAAAAACAAAACCTATTTTTTGACAGCGTATGTCAGCGCGCTCGTCTTTCGACATTTCGGAAACGTCCTCGCCGTCAAGGATATATTTTCCGCGCGTCGGTCGATCCAGACATCCGATGATGTTCATGGTTGTCGATTTGCCTGACCCGGACGCGCCCATGATCGCCACAAATTCACCTTCATTGATAGTGAGCGAGATCCCGCGCAACGCATGAACCTCAACGTCGCCCATCGTGTAAGTCTTATGGATATGATCGAGTTGAATGACCGGGCGAAGTTCTGGCGTCTGGGCCATTAACCCTGGGTTCACTATCAGGCTTTGCGGTTCCGTTATGAATGTCGTTGACATAGCTGACTTCTTCTTTAAAGAACAATTCGGATGGGCAAGAGTTCAGTCTGTGATCCTGTGTCTGAATCACAGACTGAAGCCTATGCCACCTTAGTTTCTCCGGCCGCCGGTGCCGCCGGCCCCGCCGGTGCGCGGTGCGCCGCCAAATCCGGGCGCCGGACTCGCCGTCCCCTGTGCCTTACTGGCGGCCGTAATCGTCTGGCCGATAATAACCATTTCGCCTTCCTGCAAATTGCCTTCGACAACTTCGGTCGAGGCGCCGTCCGTCAGACCCACCTTGATTCTGCGTGATTGTGGCTTGCCATCAGCGCCCAGAACCCAGATTGCTCTGGTCTGTCCGTCAAGAACCGGCGCATTCGCCGGAGCAAACGTTCGCTCGGCGCCCGCTTGGGCGTTGTTTGATCCCGACGCGTTCGCAGGCGCATTAGCTTTGTTCGCTTGCGGACTAGAGTTGGCGTTCTTGGCGCGGCCCTGACCGGAACCACTTCCGCCGCCGTTGCCGCCTCCGCTCAGCTTCTGGCCGTTGGCATCCAGCGGCGTAAAGCGCAGCGCAGAGTTAGGAACCTTGAGTACATTATTTCGCTCGTCAATCGTGATCACGAGGTTCGCAGTCATGCCGGGCTTTAGTTTCTGCTCGGGGTTGCTGACGTTGATCACGACGTTGTAGGTCACAACGTTCTGTACGTTCGTAGGATTCAGCCGCATCTCTTCAATCTTGCCGTCGAAGTCCTTGCCTGGAAAAGCATCGACCGCAAACTTAACCGACTTCGCCTGTTCCACCAGACCGATGTCTGCCTGGTCAATATTAGCGATGACTTGCATCTGCTTAAGATCGTTCGCGATGGTGAACAGGGTCGGAGCCATCAAACTCGCTGCTACCGTCTGGCCTACATCCACTGTGCGCGAGACAACAATGCCGTCGATAGGCGAAACAATTGTGGTGTGCGTCAGGTTCACCTCAGCCAGGCGCAAGGCCGCTTGAGCCTGTAGCACCTGAGCCTGGGCCTGTTGCACCTGGGCTTGAGATTGTTGGACCTGCGCTTGCGCCTGTTGGACCTGTGCCTGCGATTGGGCGACGCCTGCGCCTGCCGCCGATTGCTCGCTGTACACCGCCATGTTCACCTGGGCTGCGGCTTGGTTGTATCGCGCCTGCGCGGCCTGGTAACTGGTTTTGGCTGTGTCGTAGTCGCGCTGTGCAATGACCCCACTCTTCAGCAATGATTCCTGTTGCTTGAGCAAACTGAGCGCGTCGTCCTGCTGAGCTTTGAGCACGGCGAGATTGGCTTGCGAGCTGGAGACTCCTGCCTGACTATTCTGGACCGTTGATTTCGCGGCCATCGCTCGGGCTTGCGAGTCGCTGACCCCGGCGCGCGAATTCGAGACGCCGGCCTGCGCCAACTGCAGACTTGCTTGTGCCTGTTGCAGTGCGGCGCGCGACTGATCAACCTGTGCTTTGGAAACGGCTGGATCGAGTTGAGCCACGACCTGGCCCTTCTTCACCAAAGAATTGAAGTCGGCGTAGAGCGCTGAGATTGTTCCTGAGGCCTGGCTGCCAACTTGTACGGTGGTCACCGCCTGCAACGTGCCGGTCGCAGTGACAGTGTTCCGCAGGTTTCCCCGTTCGACTTTCGCCGTCATGTAAACCGGCGCTGTAGTCCTGTTTCCCCAGAAGTAGTAGCCGGCGAGGGCGAGTACCGCGAGAGCGGCGCCGCCGATGATCAATTTTGTACGCTTGCTCAGGTTCAATTTTCTCAAGCTGAGTTTCACGCGATCCGGCGCTTTCAGCCCGGCTGTTCCGGTCACTAACGGGTGTGCTTCAAAAGTTTTGGCTGACATAATGGTTAACTTATCCGTGCTCCAACTTCAGTGTTTCAAATCACCTACAATGAACCAGACACCAACTACTGTCCGTTCGTTACACCCATAAACCTAGCAAGATTCGAGCCCCATTGAGCGGAATCCGAGGATCGGCTCTAAATGAAACGGTAACGTTAAGAATTCACACTTATGAGTAGCAGAAGTTCGCGAGCTTGTCTGTGCGATGGTTCACATACTTCGAACAGGTTTTGAACTCATTTCGACGATTAACCTCTTGTTTGATAGCGATTGTAACGGTTATACGAGTGGCGGTGTCTGATCTCATGGACGGGCTAATTGGGGCCTTCCCAGACGACCAATCAGTTAACAAGGAGTAAGGATAAGAAAATGAAAAGACTTGGAAAGATAAAGATAATGACTATAGCCGCCGTGTCGGCCCTGGCTTTGTCTGTCCCGATCGTACTGGCTCAAACAACCGGCTCGAATCAGGACAAGCAGGGAACGCGTGGCGAACGCCACGGGCATGGCAAGCGTGGGGGCGGCCGCGGTGAAGGAATGAACGGCGGGATGCTGAGGGGACTCAACTTAACAGCCGATCAGAAGGCCAAGATCAAGCAGATTGGTGAAACTTCTCGTGAGAGCACGAAGTCGTTGCGCCAGGAACTGCAGACGAAACGACAGGCGTTGCATCAGGCAAGCGAGGGCGGTACTTTTGACGAGGCATTAGCAACTCAAAAGCTGACCGAGACGGCTGCCCTGGAAGCAAAGCTGATGGGCGAGCGGTTTCGGATGCGACAGGAAATGCTGAGTGTCTTGACGCCGGAACAGAAGACTCAACTTGATCAGAAGCGCGCTGAGTTTAAGGCCAAGCGGGCCGAGCGTAGCGGGCGTAAAGGTGAGTAACGCGTCTATCACCCGGGAGGACGGATTCAAGATGATTTGGATCCGTCACCCTAATTTTCGATTCGGAGCGCTGCCTGACGAACGGTCTCGAACAGACTTCAGAACTGGAGTTGGCGCGTCTTGCGACTGAAGGAGACGAGTCTGCCTTTGCCGAGATTATGCGGCGCTACGGCCCACGCGTTTTCCGGGTCGCCAGCCGATTCTTTCGCGAGCGCAGCATGGTTGAAGATGCCGCCCAGGAAGTATTTTTGAAAGTGTTTACCGAACTAAGGAAGTACGAGGGTCGCGGCTCGATGGAGGGTTGGATAACCCGTATTACTACTAATATCTGCCTCAACCTGCTTCGTAGTGCGAAGCGCCGGCCCCAGTTAACAGCATCTGAACTGACGGAAGCTGAGAGTAGCTGGCTTGATACAACACTGGCTCGTGCGGCAACAGAACGTCATCGGTCGAGCGAACGAAGTTTTGTGGCGGCCGATCTTGCACAACGCGTCCTGGAAACTCTATCTCCGGACGATCGGTTGGTGCTGACAATGATCGATGGCGACGACTCTTCAGTCAAAGATGTCGTAGAAGCGACCGGATGGTCGGAATCGAAAATTAAGGTGCTGGCATTTCGGGCCCGGCGGCGAATGCGCGAAGCGGTGGAAAGACTTTTAGGTCGCGGCCATGCTGCCGAAAACGCGGGGAACTAACATGAAAGACGAACATATTATCAGCCTAGTTGAGAGCAAGCGCTTCGCCGGATTGGCTGAAAGCGAACGCGCCGAGATTAGCTCGCATGCGGCAGCCTGCGAATCTTGCCGGCGGGCGTTCGAAGCCGTTGATGTCTCATCGTTGTTGTTGAAAGCGCGCGTTAACGAAGAGTTTGAGCCCTCGCCGTTTTTCCAAACTCGAGTTCTGGCTCTCCTGCGCGAACGGCAAGCCGCGAATGAGAAATGGGCCTGGAGCCGGCTGTGGCGGACGGCTGGTGGACTGGCTACTTCGATGGTGGCGACGGTTGCGACCTTGGCTGTTCTTACTTTCGTCATTCCCGGAGCGCAAGCGCCCGACTCGCCGAACTCTGCCGCCGTGGTTAACGCCTACTCAACCGACGCGGTCGTGCTCGACGCTGCGACGCCGCGCGACGATCAGATCTCAGACAGCGACGTACTGGCTACGCTCTACGACGCAGACAATGAAGTGGTGAAGTAATCATGGATAAGAATAACCGAAGCAAATGGCAGGTTCGCATCGCTGTGATCCTTATCTTTGTGCTTGGATTTCTGGCCGGCGCTTTGGCGTTGAGTGTCTACCAGAAATGGCGAACCGGTGCTCAGGAGCATAGACAGGAGTTCGACCAGATGGTCGATCGATTGCAGCTTAATGGCGATCAGAGGACACAGGTGCAACAGATATTCAGCGACGCGCGCAGCCAGTTGCAGGCGTTACGCAAGGACGCGGACCCGCGAGTGGCGGAGATTCGTCAGCACACTGATGAACGTCTGCAAAAGGTGCTCACGCCCGATCAGTGGAAGCAGTTCCAGCAGATGAGGGAAGAGAGGCGGAGTAAACGCCGCGGCGGGAACAACTGATCTGCGCAACGGCTGCACGGTATGAGTACGAAGAACGATCTCTTATTCGTTTTAACTGCATAGATAGCAACGTAAACGCTTTGATTGACTGAGCGGCCTCAAGTTTGCTGATGTCATTACCGGGAAAGGGAGAGGGACTAATATGAAGAATAATTTCAAAACCAGAATCGGCGGGGCGATAGCGGGCCTCGCATTTGTTTTAAGTGTGTTCGCGGCAACCAGCACGACCGCGCAGGCGCAGTATCGAAGCGATCGTGATAATCGCACTTCGCAGGACCAGCGCCGTAATCGCGACCGGCGGCGCGATCAGAGTCAGATTCAGATCCGCACCCGCAATAATGACCTCTATCGGAACAACGGCAACAACGGAAACTATAGCCGCGATAGAGTCTACGGCAATAATGGCGTCTATAATAACGGCGTCTATAGTAACGGCGGGTATGGTAACGGCAGCTATGGTAATGGTGGCTACGGTGGCTATAACAACAGCTCGCAGATTGGAATGAACCAGGGCTACCAGGCGGGAATCAACACGGGCGCCAGCGACGCGCAACGTGGGCAGAACTTCGACCCGCAAAGATCGCATTACTACAGGAACGCGTCGTCGCAGGCGTTTCGTCAGGGTTTCCTACGGGGCTATGACCAAGGCTATCGGCAGTACTCCGGTTACGGCAACGGAGGCTACGGAAATCAGCGCAGCCGAACTGGAAGTATTCTGGGTAATATCCTTGGCCGACCATAAGTCTGCCGCAAACAAAGTAATGACAAACCTGAAATGCCGCGCCGCGCGGCATTTCTTTTTTTTAGAAGCTCAAGTCTGCGGAATAGCGCTACGGCGATCGCGCAATGAAAGGATAAGGATCGCCGCTATCAACGCAGACAAAGATAGATAAAGCCCGCCCGCCAGGAAAGAGCCGGTTACTCTGCTCAAATAGCCCACGACATAAGGACCAGCCCAGCCACCCAGATTACCGATCGAGTTGATCAGACCAATTGACGCCGCGGCCGCCGTGCCAGTCAGAAACCGCGAGGGCAACGCCCAGAAGCCGGGAAGGTAACCATACAATCCGACTACTCCCAGAGAAAACATGGCGATGGAGAGGCCGATGTGGTCTCGAGTGACGATGCCAAGCAGGAGTCCCACACTGGCAGCTACCATCGAGAAGGCCGTATGCCAACGTCGCTCTCCAGTTCGATCAGATGACCAACCGACTAATATGATTGCCGTCAGGCCCGCAAAATACGGAATGGCGGAAAGAAGAGTGACCATCAGATTGGACGAGTGCGAAGCTCTCTTAATGATGGTTGGCAACCAGAAGGTGAAACCATAGGCTGTCGTAACTATGAAGAAGTAGCTCAGCGTTAGGATGATCACCTCGCGATTCTTGAATGCCTGCAGCACGGTGAATGTCTGTCCGCGACGTCGTAGCTGCTTCTCGGCCTCCAACTCCGACAGCAACCACTGACGTTCATCCTCGGGCAACCAACTCGCTTGATGGGGCCAGTCAGTTAAGTAATAAATCGTGACCACCCCGAAGATAATCGCCGGCAGTCCCTCGATAATGAACAGCCATCGCCAGCCTGACAGTCCCAGCCAATTGACGCCCATGAGCAATCCGGATAACGGCGCTCCGAAGATAATTGCGATCGGCTGTGCGGCCATGAAGAGGGCCACCACCTTGGCCCGATCCTGGTAGCGAAACCAATGGCTGAGGTAGACAATTATGCCGGGAAAAAACCCCGCCTCGGCCGCGCCGAGTGCGAACCGTAATGAATAGAACTCGGCCTTGCTCTGGATGAAACCCATCAGGATGGCGACGATCCCCCAGGAGATCATGATGCGCGCAATCCATCGTCGCGCGCTCCATCGCTCAACCAGAATGCTGCCCGGAATTTCCAACAGGAAATAACCGGCGAAAAAGATGCCGGCGCCAAAGCCCAGGACTTCGTCAGTGAAGCTCAATGCACCTTTCATTTGCAGAGCCGCATAACTGACGTTGACCCGATCCAGATAAGCGATGATATAGAGTAAGAAGAGGTAGGGTAGCAATCGTCGCATGATGCGACGCCGCGCTCGCTCGGCAACGGTCCCCAAATCCATGTTCAGCTTTTCTGCCAGCTCGTCTCCCAAAGACCTAGGAATCATTTAGGGCGTTTCATCAAGCGCAAGCGTAAAGCAAGAATGATTGAGGCTGTTGAGCAGATACCTGCTCAGTCTCGTCTGCAAGTAAAGTTGAGGCGGCTTTGCCCCAACAACTGATGTTGTGATTCGGACGCCGTAACAATGGTACGGAACCGCAGGCAGTAGCAAGCGGGTAAATCGTTGAGAGCACGTGCCGACCCTTGTGCAAAAGAACGTAGAGAGCTTTAACCTACAGCAGAGCTTGCCGATGCCTGAAACGAAAATCGAGCGGGCTGAAACTATGAGGTCCTAACCACGTCCTTAACAGACTCTTAATCTTATTGCACCGGATCGCCGGGACCCGCCGGCTGAGCGGCGTTGATATGGATGCTGCTGTCGGAAGAATCAAGGTAAAAGTGATTCGTGCCGGAGCCGGTCGTTTGCGGATCAGCGTTAAGAGTATAAGACGTCGGCGAGCCGGCGGTCTTTGGCGTTACCTTCAGAGTGAAGACATAACCATCCGGCGATGGCGGATTGCCCTCGAACTTTGAGGTCAGCATTTGTTCTTTGACCAACTGCTCGAAGGTGCCGAAGCTGCGAGCATGTGTGTTGTAATACTGAATCTGGACGGCGGCAATGGTCTTCAAGTTCTGCATAGTTGCCGCTTCGTTGCCGGCCTTCTGAGCGGCCTTCCAGCCATATACGGCGGCGCCAATCAGGATGCCAATAATGGCGATCACGATCATCAACTCGATTAGAGTGAATCCGTGCTGGTTGCGGGGGTTACGGTGAGTTCGTTTCATAAATAATTCCTCAGATTGCTAAACGACCCGGGCCTCTGACGGTTCCAAAACTGTCCCAGCGCCGCTTAATTAACTGTCGAATCTTACTACAGTGTCTCCACTCGCGTCACCCGGCAACGAGAGGATTTGCTGTCTTGCAAAACAAAGCGCGCGTTTTGGAGTGCGCTGACCTGTCAGCGCTTTGCTATCGGCGACTTGTCGGCGCGACGAGATGACAAAGCGGTAACAAGTTACCGCACTCCAAAAAGCTTCATAAACTTTGACGTGGCGACCTTGGCCCGGTACATGTAGAATGAGGCTAATCAACGCGAAGCTATGAGAAACTTGCGCACAGCCGGTACTCGTCCAGACTCACTCGCCGCCCCATCGGCGGAAAGAGTCGAGTTGCTGCAAAGCACGATCGAACGCGTCATTCGCGGCAAGCCGGAGGTTGTGCGCCTGGCGCTCGTGACCCTTCTGGCCGGCGGCCATCTTTTGATCGAGGACGTGCCCGGTGTCGGCAAGACCACGCTGGCGCAGGCTTTGGCCCGGGCGCTGGATTGCACTTTTCAAAGGATTCAATTCACCTCGGATTTACTGCCGTCGGATGTGATTGGGCTATCGA
This sequence comes from Blastocatellia bacterium, assembly GCA_033856915.1. Lineage (GTDB taxonomy): Bacteria > Acidobacteriota > Blastocatellia > Pyrinomonadales > Pyrinomonadaceae > UBA11740. The sequence goes on from JAWVEB010000023.1 coordinate 14,984, forward strand.
TTTACAATCAGCACGACTCGCTTTTCGAATGGAAGCCCGGCCCAATTTTCGCCAATATCGTGCTGGCTGACGAGATCAATCGCACCACTCCCAAAACTCAATCGGCGCTGCTCGAGGCCATGGCCGAACGGCACGTGACCGTGGAAGGTGTCACCCACCCGTTGCCGCTTCCGTTCATGGTGCTCGCTACGCAGAATCCCATCGAACATCACGGCACTTATCCTTTGCCCGAGTCGCAGATGGATCGCTTCATGCTGCGTTTGCGGATCGGCTATCCAGGCGTGGCCGACGAGAAACTGATCCTGCGCGACCGCGAGCATGCCGAACCACTTGACGATCTGCAACCGGTCTTGAGCGCTGCGGACATTCTCGAGTTGCAGGCTGCGGTCGGCGAAGTGTCGGTCGACGACGCGATAGTCGATTACCTGATGCGTGTTGTGGCCGCCACGCGTGCTTCCGAGATGTTGGATCTTGGCGTCAGTCCGCGCGGCACGCTCTCACTCTTTCGCGCTGCCCAGGCCCTCGCCCTCACTGAGGAACGAACTTACTGTCTTCCGGACGATATCAAACGGCTGGTCGTGCCTGTCTTTGCCCACCGCATTACGGTTAGCTCGCGCTACTCCTCGGCTATGCGACGCAGCGAAGAAGCTGAAGCCGTGCTGCTCGAGATAATGAAGACAATCAGTGTCCCACTCTAAGAGAATTCGGATTGCGAAATGAAGGAAGCCAGTGGATAACGCCCACCAATCAGAGATTCGCAGTCCGAAATCAAAAATCCCAAATCCTCTCTCTTCCTGGTGGCGGTCGATTCTGGGCACGCTGCTGGTTCTAGCCGGGCTGGCTACTGCGATTCTGACTTTGATGGCCAAGCGCATCGCCGCGCCAGAGTTTGCGAGCGCCGGCGCGATAGCTTCACTAGTCTTCGTCCTGCTGATCATGGTTCTGGTGGTGCCGCCCCTGGCGCGCTCGGCTTTTGCCGAAGTCGCCGGCCGCGGGTTGCCCCTCGAAGTGACCACGGGCGGCGTCATCTTCGTCGTCATCCTGGTCATTGTCGCCTTCGCGGCCTGGAACACGGGAAACAATCTGCTGTTCATGGTGCTTTCGATCATGGTGTCGACGATCTTTGTTTCCTGGGCCGCGGCGAGAGCAACACTGCGCGACCTGACAGTCTCAGCGCGATTCCCCGATCACATTTTTGCGGGTGAGCCGGCAGAAGTGATCCTGACCGTGCGTAACGCGAAACGCCTGCTGCCGTCGTTTTCGATCCTGGTGGAAATGAGAGGACAATTCGATCGTCCGAGTTCGAAGAAGAGAAAACGTGCCCGTTCACGAAAGATCACCCTCGGCTATTTCATCTATGTGCCGCACCGGGCCGCCGCCGAACAAAGCCTCGAGCAGGTCTTTCCCCGGCGCGGGCACGTGCTGGTGAACGGCTTCGAGATTTCCACAAGGTTTCCGTTTGGCTTCTTTCGCCACCGCCGGCGTTTGGGCGCACGCGACGTCGACATCGTGGTTTATCCAAAGCTCGAGGCTGTCGCCGACGAGTTGAACCTGCTGCCATTGAACGCCGGCCAAACTCCTTCGCTGCGTCGCGGCGCCGGCCATGATTTGCTTCTGCTGCGCGACTATCAGCCGCGCGACGATCTGCGGCACATCGATTGGAAGGCCACGGCGCGCTCGCGGCAACTGACCGTGCGCGAGTTCACTGCCGAGGACGAACGCCGGATCACAATCGTCCTGGATACACTGCTGACCGACGATATCGATGAAGAAAATTTTCGCATCCGTTTTGAAAGTGGCGTCACGCGGGCGGCGTCGCTGGTCCGGCACTTCATAGACGAGCGCGCCGAAGTGTCTCTGGTCCTCGGCATGGAGCGGGGACGTTTTGGGACTGGTCAGGAGCACTTGTATGCGTGCCTGCGCCGTCTGGCGCTGGTTCAACCAAGTCTCGCTCTCGAGCCCACTTCGCATTTGCAAAAGATGCTCGACAACGCCACGCGCACAGAGCATCGGGTCGATGCGAACTACCTGGTCGTGCTGACCACGGCAGCGCGCGGATCGATTCCACCTAACGTTTGGCGGCGCGCGTTTGTGATATATCTATAGTCGCTCAGAAGTTAAACGAATCACGAGAAAGCGTTTCGTGTTTCTTCGTGTGACTCGGTGGATCGTTCTTCACCGACAGGACACTCAATCCAGGAAAACACACTAATCGCAGCGAAAGACGTCTCTATAAAGTGATTTGAATACGACGCAGGATCGAAGAATCTACAGGCAAGCTTTCGTTTTGACTCAAACCTACTCACACCGAACCCTAAAACTAATTGCGATCTGCTTTTTACTTTCCGGCGCTACGGGTCTGATCTATGAAGTACTGTGGGCGCGGATGTTGGGGCTGGTGTTTGGCGCGACTACCGTGGCGATCAGCGCAGTCCTGGCGGCGTTCATGGGTGGGTTGGCTTTGGGGAGCGTTTTGGCCGCGAGGTTTGCGGGGCGGATCAAAAGGCCTCTGCGTGCCTACGCCTTCATTGAGGTCGCAGTGGGACTCTATGCCCTCGCTGTGCCGATACTTTTTCGTGGGATTGATCGAGTTTATGCGCAGGTCTGGCAGCACGTTCATCCAGGCTTTTATGGTTTCGCGTTCTCACGCTTTGTGCTGGCGATGTCAGTGCTTCTCGTTCCCACGGCGTTGATGGGCGCGACGCTCCCGGTGCTGGTGGGCGCTCAAAAGCGAGATTCCGAAGATAGTGCGAATGCGATCACGAGGCTCTACACTTGGAACCTGTCTGGCGCGATCATCGGTGCGATCGCCGCCGGCTTTTTCCTGCTGCCACAGTTCGGCGTTCGCGCGACGATCTGGATTGCGGCGGCGACGAACCTCGCAATCGGACTGGTTGCATTTCTGCTTGATTCAAAGGCTGTCGAAGTTCGCCAGGAGGACGCTCGCGATTTGGCTGCTGGACAATCGAGTGAAGAGAGTGACCGCCCGCTACCGCAGGCGGTTCTGACAGGGCGTTTTTGGCTGTTCTGTGCGGTTACGTCGGGGTTTGTAACGATCGCAATGCAAGTCGTGTGGTCGCGGATGCTGGCGATGATCATCGGGTCGAGCACCTACGCGTTCAGCATTGTCCTCGCGCTGTTTTTGGTCGGCCTGGCGCTCGGCGCTTATTTGGTAAGTGTAAGGAAAGACGTGGACGCGTGGCGGCTGAGGCGTGCGGTGCTGGTGATCGAGATCCTAACGGCATTTACTTTGTTTCTGAGCCTGCGAATAACCAGCTCGACTCCCGACTTTCTGATCTCGACTGCCTTCCGGTTCGGTGTTAATTCGTGGACCGGATTGCTGACGCTACAAATCGCCGCGGCCGCCCTCCTGATTCTCCTGCCCGCGACTCTGATGGGCATGGTCATGCCCCTGGTGCTGATGTGGGCGGGAATTAGATCGCAACCAAGTGACGTTGCCGTCAACCTTTCGCAATCCAGTGTGAGACTCGTCGGACACAGCTATGCGCTGAACACGATCGGCGCCATAGCGGGCTCAGTCATCGCGGCGTTTGTGCTTATCCCGGGCACCAGCACGCGGTTCACGATCTTTTGTGTGGCCGCCCTCTGCTTGATCGTCGCCGGAATTGCCTACGAGCCGAAACGCGTCACGAGTGATCGTGGACTGCGAAGAAGTTTGGCAATCGGCGGCGCGGTGACTCTGGTGCTGTCGATGTTTGCTGCGTGGCCGCGTCTGAACCTGAACGCGCTTTCGACCGGAGCCTATGACAGTTACGTGCGCGTTCTGGCGCGTTCGCGTGGGAGTGTTCCCGAGAAGGATCAAGGTGAAGGGGCAGGGAATCATCAGCTCTTGATGTATGAAGAAGGCCGGACCGCGACGGTTTCAGTGCGGCGCGACTGGGGCATCACGTCTGTGGCAATCAACGGGCGCACCAACGCCTCGGATGCTGACGACATGCCGACGCAGGTGATGTTGGGCCAATTGGGCGTGCTCAACGCGCCGCGACCAGGGCATGCGCTGATCGTCGGCTTTGCCACAGGCGTTACCGCCGGTTCAGTCTTGCAGTCACCGATCGAATCGGTAGATTGCGTCGAGATCGAACCGGCCGCGGTCGCTTCGTCTCGCTATTTTGAGCATGTTAACAGCCGGCCCCTTAGCGATCCGCGTCTGCATCTAATCATCGATGATGCGCGAACATTCCTGCGCGTCAATCCGGCAACCTACGACCTAATCATCAGCGAGCCCAGCCATCCATGGGTGCCCGGGGTGGCGAATTTATTTACGCGCGAATTCTTTTCGCTCGGCCGCCGGCGTTTGAAAGACGACGGAGTGTTTGTGCAATGGCTACAAATTTACCAGCTATCTACCGAGAGTCTGCGATCGGTGCTCGCTACTTTTCACGAAACGTTTCCTTATGTGGCAGTGTTTCGCGTTCAGGGCGCAGCGAAAGGAAAAGATTTGATACTGATAGGAAGCAGTGCGCCAATCCGTCTGGATCGCATGGGCGAGCGGATGAACGATCCGCGCACGAAAGCCGATCTTGAACGCGTCGGCATCAAGAGCGCCGATGATGTGCGCGCGTGGTTTGTGTGCGATGAAACTCAACTCGGTCCCGCAGTCGCGGGCTCGATCATCAACACCGACGACAATATGCACGTCGAGACAGTAGCGCCGCGGGAAGCCTTCCGGCCCACGATGGAAGAGAATGCCGCTTGGATTGAGAGCTTGAAGACCCGAACCCCAGTTCGGTAAGGAATCAAATTGGTAGGCGCGCAGCCAGGAGGTGATTCCCGGCCCGTCGGTTATCAAAGCTGCTGGACCAACGCGTCATCCTTCAATGCAGCCTTGAAAGCCCTGACCTCTTCGTCATGGTCTGCATCAGAATTGACTGTCACGTTGAGCTGATTGACGGCTGGTTGCCAATTCTGATCAAAGCGGATGACAAAGAGATTGCCCCGCGTCAAATGATAAGTGCGAGAGTGAAGAGTGATCGTTTGCCACAATGAGTCATAGGTAATGGCCAGCTCTTTTTTCTCGAAAGTCTGACCATTTGCGGATGGCTCACCTATCGGGACTAACCATTCCTGGATGTCAGTATGAGTAAACCCGTCACCTCCGCTGGAACTGTAATCGTCTTTAGGTATGACTATCGGAAAAATAACCAAAGCGTGATACGCGGAAGCTTCAAGTAATCTCCCATCCACCCATCGCTGACCCTTCACACTCAAAATTCGAAAAGGCTGGGCGGTATAAACTTCAGTGTGAGACCCGTTTGGAATTACGGCGCCTGAGTGACGGACCCACATAGTTTTTACGGAAGGCAGATAGATCCGGGCGGCGAACAAGATCAGCAAGCCGAAAGCTACCCCAAACACGTTCCTTCTAACGCGACTCATAAGCTCCTTCGATCACCGTTCATCGGCATCCGCCAATGAAATCGCTGCCAATTGAGACGCCGCACCCGATCGGAGCCGGAGCTTGAACCTCATGATGCCGACCGCTGAGTACCACCACGAGCACGCCAATAGCCGCGCCAATTCCCAGCAACAACCCGAGACGCTTACGGTGATTAAAATTCTGCTGCGGTGGAGGCATTGGGGCGCTTTCCGCTGTCGAAAAACTCTCTCCCGCGGAGATGGATCGGACGCTATTCCAAGCTCGGATTTCGACCCGGCCCGTTTGCACGGATAGAGTCGTGCTACATGACTCAACCTTGATTGTGAAAGCGGCGGGCTGAGCAGGATCAGATGCGAGCGCGGCGTCGGCCGTCTTGATTTCGGCCCTGATTCCGGCCGGAACAAATCCGCGTACGCCACCCGAGTCTAACGAGCCGAAGACTCCTGAGCGCGAAGACTCGAGGACGAAGGCGGTTTCTTCGTCAAGCTTAAGGCGGACACGATTATCGAGGTTGAGAATCGTTTCGAATTGCTTTTCGGTCGTGATGCTACTTCCCGCAAAAATCGTTTGCCCGGAGGTTGCTCGCGCACCGTTTATCGTAACGACGCCGTCCACTACGATCACACCGGAGGCAGTGCGCGAATTCATCGCGGCCGCGCCGCAGGCGACAACCATAGACAGATTCAACAGGGCCGTTGCGATCGATAGCGCGATGACCTTTCTCGCGTATCGTCTAAGGATTTCCGGTTGAGAGGAAGTCGAACTACTGAATCCAGGCTGTATGACCCTTCGCATGTAACCAACCTCCAACTTTGAAGAATTCAGCAGTAGCTTTATGAGACTGTTTCCCTTTGAGAGAGAATCGTAGGATCGAGGAACGCGCTGTAACCCATGCACTGAACAGGTCGCAGGGAACGGTATTATGGAGGGATTGAATTGTCAATCGGGACTTTCGTAGGAGGTTATGAAAATCAGGACCGCGATCCACGAAACCACACTAAGCAGTATTCAGCCCAGCACGTCGCCGACTTTGATGTGCGCGCCGTTAAGAAAATCGCGAGCGCTCATCCGGCGCGAGTCTTCCAGTTGCAGGTCCAATATCCGCAAAGCCGTCTGAGCGCCGCAGGCGACGCGGAGCGCGTCACCCTGAGCTTCAATGATCTCGCCCGGCTGGTCTGAAGAGATCTGAAGTTCCTCGGCGCTCGATTTCCGGATAATCAAGCGGCGCGACTTGAGAGATGTATGAGCAGTTGGCCACGGTTGAAAGCCACGCACGCGGCTCTCGATCGCGGCGGCGTTCATCGTCCAATCAATCCGGCCATCTTCGCGTTTTAATACCCGAGCGAAAGTGGCATCGTGATCATTCTGTGGTCGCGGTTCGAGGTGCTCGATGTTCCTAAGAGTCTCGCTCAGGAGGTCGGCGCCGGTTTCGGCGAGGCGCTTCATTAACTCCAGCGCGGTCTCGCTATCGCCGATCTGTGTCGCGCGTTGCAACAGGATAGGACCAGCGTCCAATTCTTCCACGATGCGCATTGTGGTGACGCCGCTTTCCTTTTCTCCATTAACGATGGCCCAGTTAACCGGCGCAGCTCCGCGATACTTCGGCAGCAGAGAGAAGTGGACGTTGATGCAACCGTAACGTTGGGCGTTGATAAACTCCGCCGGGAGAATCCGTCCATAGGCGACGACGATGGCAGCGTCGGCGGCGTGCGATGTGAACAGCTCTTTGCTTTCCTCAGCCCTGATTTTCAAGGGCTGATGAACAGTAAGGTTGTTCTGGACAGCAAACTCTTTCACCGGCGACTGGTGCAGTTTGTTTCCGCGCCCGGCGGGTCTATCGGGTTGGGTCCACACCGCGACGACCTCATGCCCGTCGTCGAGCAGGCGCCGCAGAGACGGGACCGCGGATTCAGGTGTGCCCATGAATACAAGTCGCATATCGATTGCTAACTTTACTTTGAAGGGAACTGAACAGGAAGAGCGGGGGCGAGCCCCCTTCCTGACCTGAGAGCTTATTAACTCTGTGGCTGACTAGAACCTTGAAAGCCTTTCAACAGAAGAAAGATCCTTCAAGCTAATTCAGCTCAAGGTCAGGAAGGCGGGCTTGCCCCCGCCCTGTCTTTAGTTACTCTTCTAAATCCCGGCGCCGGCTTCGGCATTCTTGCTCTTCGTGGCGCCAATCTTCGCGGACGAGAGTTTTGCCTGCATGAACAGCAGCAGGTATTCGCGGCCCCCGGCTTTGGAATCCGTGCCTGACATGTTGAAGCCGCCGAATGGATGGACGCCGACGAAGGCACCGGTGCATTTCCGATTAAGATAGAGATTGCCGACGTGAAATTCGCGGCGGGCGCGTTCCAGCTTCACCTCGTCAGTTGAATACACAGCGCCGGTCAAGCCGAACTGAGTGTCGTTGGCTATGCGCAGCGCGTCGTCATAGTCATTCGCCTTGATCACGGCAAGCACTGGTCCAAAGATTTCCTCCTGCTCGATCGTCGCGCCGGCTTTCACGTCGGCGATGACCGTCGGCTCAATGAAGAATCCCTGTTCGCCATCCGCCCCGCCTCCCGCAACGACCCGTCCACCCTCGGCTTTACCTTTTTCGACATAGCCATTGATCGATTTGAAGGCCTTGTCGTTAATGACGGCGCTCATCGTCGTTTCGGTTTTGGTCGGATCACCGACTTTGATCTTCGCGGTTAGGGCGGCAATCTTTTCGAGCATCGGATCATAGACTTGGGCATCGATGATCGCGCGTGAACAAGCAGAGCACTTCTGGCCCTGAAACCCAAACGCCGACTGCACAACGCCGGCAGCGGCTTCATCCAGATTTGCGTCGTCGGCAACGATGATGGCGTCTTTGCCGCCCATCTCGGCGACAACTCGCTTAATCCATAGTTGTTCCGGCGGGGTCCTGGCCGCGCGCTCATTGATGCGCAGGCCGATTTCTTTCGAGCCGGTGAAAGCGATAAAGCGGGTCTTCGGATGATCGACAATCACGTCGCCAACTTCCGCGCCCGAACCCGTTAGAAGGTTAACTACGCCGGGCGGCAAGCCGGCTTCTTCTAACAACTCGAAAAATTTGTAGGCGATGGTCGGCGCGTCGGACGACGGCTTGAGCACGACAGTGTTGCCGGTGACGATTGCCGCCGCCGTCATGCCCGCCATGATGGCCAGAGGAAAGTTCCACGGCGGGATCACCGCGCCCACGCCGAGCGGAATGTAGTCGAGGTGATTGTCTTCGCCGGCCATTTTGGTTAGTGGCTGTGGCTCGGCGTATCGCAGCATCTCGCGGCCATAGAACTCGAGAAAGTCGATCGCCTCGGCCGTGTCGCCGTCGGCCTCTGGCCAGGACTTGGCCACTTCGAAAATCATCCAAGCGGACAGTTCATGTTTGCGCGAGCGGATTAACTCCGCGACGCGAAACAACAACTGAGCCCGCTCCGCCGGCGAAGTATTTTGCCACGTTTGAAAAGTTTCGTAAGCAGCGTCGACCGCGCGGTTGGCTAGTTCCTTCGTTGCTTTGTGAAACGTCCCGATCACTTGCGTGCGGTTTGCCGGATTGAAGCTTTCGAGTCTGCTGTCGGTATGGATTCGTTCGCCGCCAATGACGAGCGGGTATTCCTGACCTAGTTGGCTCTTTACTGTCTCAATGGCCGCACGCATTGCGGCGGCGTTCTCTTCTTTTGTGAAATCGGTTAACGGTTCGTTACTAAATTCAGTTGGCATCGTGACTCCAGTTCTTGGGTTCAGAGTACAAGCCTTAGCTTGCCCTGTTTTGAAAAGCAGCAAGCTGAAGGTTGAACTCTGAACTGATTAAGCAGGCCACTCGCCGGCCTTTTGTAATTTCTTGATTCGGCGTTTGACGATCTCGCGTTTGAGCGGCGTCATTTTGTCGAGAAAGACTATGCCGTCGCAATGATCCGTCTCGTGCAGCATGCAGCGCGCGGTCAGTTCCGTGCCGTCCAGCTCGAACTCTTTGCCATTGATGTCATGGGCGCGAACGATCGCGCGGAGATTTCGCTGCACACTGAAAAAGATGCCGGGGAATGAAAGGCAGCCTTCGTCTCCGTCCTGCTTGCCTTCGATGCCGACAACTTCCGGATTAATCATTACGATGCGTTGGGCAGGATCTTTCCCGGCTGAACAATCCATCACGAACAGACGCTTAGGCACGCCGACCTGCACCGCGGCCAGGCCGACGCCCGGGGCCGAGTACATAGTCTCAAACATGTTGTTGACGAGCTTCTTCAGATCGTCGTCAAACTTCGTGACCGGATCGGCGGGCGCGTCGAGAATCGGGTTCGGCCAGGTAACTATTTTTAATAAAGACATTCTCAAATCTCAAATCTGAAATTTCAAATTTCAGATCGATTTTTCTTACCAATTTGATTTTACGATCAACGTTTTGGTTTCGCTAGTTGCGATAGTCCGCAGCTTTGCGCCTTTGCGCGAACTGCACTTGTTCCCGGGTCTCATAGTTCACGCAAAGGCGAAAAGGCGAAAAGGCGAAAAGAGACAGCGGCTCAATACCCGCGTAACTGTTCGCGATAGCCTTCAAAGTTCCGCTTCATCTCGCCCAGGCTGTCGCCGCCAAACTTTTCCCGCATTGCCGACGCGAGCACCAGCGCGACCATCGCTTCGCCAATCACGCCACCGGCAGGAACGACTGTGATGTCCGAGCGTTCGAACGCCGCGCGCTCTTCCTGCTTCGTATCGATATCAACTGAGCGCAGCGCGCGACGGAGCGTCGAGATCGGTTTCAAGTGCCCACGCACGCGAATCTCTTCGCCGTTCGTGACGCCGCCTTCCAATCCCCCGGCACGATTGCTGGAGCGAATAAATTCTTTGGTCTCGTCGTTGTATCCAATCTCGTCGTGGACTTCGGAGCCGGGCAGGGAACTCGCTTCAGTGCCCGCGCCGATCGCCACGGCCTTAACCGCTGGAATCGACATCAGCGCCTGCGCCAAGCGTCCATCGAGTTTCAAATCCCAGGCGGTGTGCGACCCGAGACCGGGCACCACGCCGCGCGCCGCGACTTCAAAGACACCGCCGAGCGTGTCGCCTTCGCTTTTCTTCTTATCGATCAAGTCAACCATGCGTTGCTGAGCTTGCTGATCACCACAACGCAGCGGTGCGTCATCCGGAATGGCGGCGATTTGATCGAAAGCAAGCTCCAAAGGCTTGTCCGGAATTCCACCGAGCTGTATTACGTGACTTTGAATTTCTACGCCGAAGTTTGCCAGCAACTGCCTGGCGAGCCCACCACAGGCTACCCGCGCCGTTGTCTCACGCGCCGAAGCGCGTTCCAATACGTCACGCAGATCGCGCGTGTTGTATTTCAAACCGGCGGCCAGATCGGCGTGGCCGGGACGCGGCCGTTTGACGCGACGGGATTTTTCGGGCGCCAGGTCCTGCGGCTGCGCCGACATCACCTCGGTCCAATTGGCCCAGTCCTTGTTTTCAATCAACAGAGCGAGCGGCGAACCGAGCGTTAGACCGTGACGAACCCCGCTGAGAATCTCGACGCGGTCAGACTCGATCTTCATCCGCGCGCCGCGGCCATAGCCCTGCTGCCGTCGCGCGAGTTCGCGATTGATCAGTTCGACATCGACGGGCATACCAGCGGGCAGGCCTTCGACTATCGCGACCAGCGCGCGACCGTGGGATTCTCCAGCAGTAGTGAATCTGAACATTCTTGAATTGTCAGTAGTTAGTCGTTCGAACGTACTATGAACGACTAACCACTGACAACTGACGACTGGCCATTAAAGGAAATCTTCCGAAAACATATTTCCCCGGCCCAGAATCCCAGCCGGATCGAACGCATGCTTCAACTCCCCCATCTCACGCAAATGTTTATCGCCGTAAAGCTCGCTCAGGTACTCGCGCTTGAGCTTGCCTATGCCATGCTCAGCGGAGATAGTACCGCCAACATCAACGGCGCGGCGAATGAAGGTGCGGTAAATCTTCCGCGCCCTCTCGGCTTCGTCGTCGTCGCGCGGCAGGATGTTAACGTGGACGTGATTGTCGCCGATATGGCCAAAGATCGTGTAGCGAAGGTTGCCACCACGCAGACTGTCCTCATAGAACCTCAACATGCCGGCAAACTCTTCGTCGGGCACAGACATGTCGGTCGAGATTTTGCGTTGGTTGTGACGCGCGAACCATTCATTCATGAGCACGGGCAGCGCATGACGAAATTCACGCAATCCGGCGTGATCGGCTTCACTAGTAGCGAACCATGATTCGTCGGCCAAAGCATTATGTCGTTCAAGTAACGACAACCACTCGGTCATCAATGAATCTTCCGTTGACGAGGTTGTTTCCTGCTCGAAGAAGATCGCGCCGACAGCTTCGACCGGTACTGTCTCATACTTCTGACGCAGGAAACGCAGTGACTCGACGTCGAAATACTCGAGGGCACGTGCGTCGAGAGTTGAGCCCTCCCTGACGGCCGGGCTACTGCCACGGTTCGCCAGTGATTGTTTGCGGGCTTCGTGCACAAACGCGAGCAGCTCATTCTCCGATTTGAAGAACACTACACCGCTCAGCAGCGCCTCTGGTTTCGGTAGCAGCTTCACTTCGACTTCCAGGATTACGCCCAGCGTTCCTTCGCTGCCAATAAAAAGATCGATCACGTCCATTCCCGGCGCGACGTAGTAACCGGATGCATGTTTGCGCACCCGAGGCATTCGATATGTCGGCAACCGGGTTTCGATCAATCTTCCGGACGAGAGAGGAATCGTGATTTTCCCGTTTGCATCAGCGTGTAAATCGCCTCGGCGAACATCGATCACGTCGCCGGTTGCCAAAGCAATCCGCAAACGCTCGACGTAATTTCGCGTGGGACCATATTTGAAAGTCCGGGCGCCTGACGCATTGGTCGCTACATTGCCGCCGAGAAAGCAACTGCGTTCGGTTGGGTCCGGCGGATACAGCAGTCCCTCGGACTCAACCGCGCGTTGAAAGTCACCGAGAATCACACCACTTTCGGCAACTGCATGACCTCCGCCATGATCGTCACGAACGATTTGCTTAATTCGATCAAGCTTGTCGGTTGCGAGCACGACGCCGCCAAAAGGAACCCGGCCGGCGACAGTGCCGGTGCCGGCGCCGGAGATGGTCACCGCCGTCAGCGCGCGCGACGCCTCACCCAAAACCTCGGCAACTTCTTCCGCCGTCTCCGGAAAGACGACACGCTCGGCGAAGCCTCCGCTTACATGCGAGGAGTCAGTAAGAAACGATTGGATCTCGTCAGGTTGAGATTTAGTCAGCATTTACAGGAACCACAAAGGACAGAGAGAAAACCCGTGGATGACTAATGGACGGACTTCCTTCTGATCCAACTTAACCGAGAATTGAATTCACAGGTTTGGAAACTCTTACCATGTTCTTTTCGACGCGTAGCGTCGATCTGAATTTAGCCCGGCCTTTCAAGGCCGGGAAAGGCGAACCTCGTTTTCGCGTCGCGTAGCGACGCCTGAAACTAATGTGAATTCAATCGTCGCTACGCGACGAGAACCCGTGACAACCCGGTCCCGGCGTTGAAACGCCGGGCTAAACTCATGATGACGCTACGCGCCGAAGACACGTGATCGGCGTTTCCCAAAACTCTGTGCCGCTGAATGCTCTCTGTCCTCTGTGGTTAGTAACTACATTACGCGACCACCAGTTGCCGTTCGCGCAAATACTTAATTCGATCGCGAAGCTCGGCCGCCTTCTCAAATTCGAATCGCTTCGCGTGTTCGCGCATGTCCAACTCCAGCCGGACGATTGTCTGGCCGAGTTGCTCAGGACTGTACCCGTCGACGTCCTCCAGATCCAGAGGCACTTTGAAGTAATCCGCCTCTGCCGCAGTCACCAACGTCGACTCAATAGGTTTGATGATCGTCCTGGGCGTAATTCCGTGTTCGCGATTGTAGACCAGTTGCAAAGCCCGCCGTCGTTGCGTTTCGTCAATCGCGCGCTTCATGGAATTCGTTATGCGATCGGCATACAGAATTGCTTTACCGCTCGCGTTACGAGCGGCGCGTCCGATCGTCTGGATCAGAGAGGACTCGGAACGCAGGAAGCCCTCCTTGTCGGCATCCAGGATTGCGACCAGCGAAACCTCAGGCAGGTCCAGGCCCTCCCTTAGCAGATTGATGCCGACCAGTACGTCGAATTCACCTCGCCGCAGGTCACGGAGAATCCTGATTCGTTCAAGCGTCACGATGTCGGAATGAAGATAACGCACGCGCACGTCGACCTCGGTGAAGTACTCGGTCAAGTCTTCTGCCATTTTTTTCGTGAGCGTCGTTACCAGCACGCGCTCTTTTTTCTCAGCGCGCAGGCGGCATTCGCCCAGCAGGTGATCGATCTGGCCTTTTACCGGCAGCACTTCGACCTCCGGATCCATTAGACCGGTCGGCCTGATGATCTGTTCGATGATTTCGCCGCCTGCCTTCGTCAGCTCGTACGGGCCGGGCGTCGCCGAAACATAGATTCTCTGGCTGACTCGTTCTTCAAACTCGTCAAAGTTCAGCGGCCGATTATCCATTGCCGACGGCAAACGAAATCCGTATTCAACCAGGGTGCGCTTGCGCGATTGATCGCCGAAGAACATGCCGCGCACCTGTGGAATTGTCTGGTGTGATTCATCGATGACGACCAGAGTGTCCCTTGGCAGATAGTCGAGCAGCGTCGGCGGCGGTTCACCGGGTTTCTTGCCGGTCAGATGACGCGAATAGTTTTCGATGCCGCGACAAAAGCCCATCTCTTTGATCATTTCGAGATCGAACATCGTGCGTTGATGCAGGCGCTGGGCTTCAACCAGTTTTCCTTCCTCGATGAGTTTTGGTTCCCACCATTCAAGCTCCTGGCGAATCGATTTGAGTGCCCGCTTAAGTGTGCTGCGCGGCATAACGTAGTGCGATTTGGGATAGAGCGGCAGGCGCGACGTGTGCCGTTGCGTGACTTCACCCATCAAAGGATCGATGGTTGAGATGGAATCGATCTCGTCGCCCCAAAGCTCGACGCGATAAGCCTCTTCCTGGTAACTCGGATAGACTTCGACCACGTCCCCGCGCACGCGAAAGCTGCCGCGTTTGAAATCAATGTCGTTGCGCTCGTACTGCAACTCGACCAGGCGTTGCAGGAGAGTGTCACGGCTGATGCGCATGCCGGGCTCGAGAAACAGAAGCATGCCGTAGTACGCATCCGGATCGCCGAGACCGTAGATGCAGGAGACGCTCGCGACCACGATGACGTCACGGCGCTCGAACAAAGCGCGCGTGGCCGACATGCGCAGCCGGTCAATCTCTTCATTCACAATCGCGTCTTTTTCAATATAAGTATCGGACGCGGGCACGTACGCTTCCGGCTGATAATAGTCATAGTACGAAACGAAATACTCGACCGAGTTTTCCGGAAACAGCGTCTTGAATTCCTGGTAGAGCTGGGCGGCCAGGGTCTTGTTGTGGGCGATCACGAGCGTAGGTCTTTGCGTTCGATCAATGACGCTGGCAATAGTGAAAGTCTTGCCACTGCCCGTGATGCCGAGCAGCACCTGATCTCTCGATCCATCCGCCAGACCACGCACGAGGGCGTCGATTGCCTGCGGCTGGTCGCCACACGGCTCGTAGTCTGATTTGAGCTTGAAAGGCATAAACAGCAATAGTAAGGGTGGATCGTGAATAGACCAAATTGAGCGCAGGGAGGACGTCAGCGAACCTTTGGAGTGCGCCGGCAGAGCGAAGCAGCGACGGCGCTTTGGATTTACGAGATAAGCAATCGATCCAAAGCGGTGTCGCGCTTGCCACCGAACTCCAAAAAGATCGAGGTCGTTTTCAAAGACGGTATCGAAATCGCGCGTCCTCCGCCCCCAAGACCAAAAAACTTTCGATAATTTGAAGCGCAGGTGTAAACTGCTCAGCGCCCATAAGCCGTCGCAATTCGTAAACAAATCTGGAGGTGCCCTTTATGAAAAAAGTTACTCCTGCTTCAGCAACCCGGTCGTTGCCGCTCCCGGTGTTGACCTCATTTGCTTTGATCGTGGTACTGCTTTCTGCGGTCAACTCCGCGGCGCAGGATCAGCCGACGATTGCGAAGGACTCGGTTCAGGTCACGGCTTTCACGCTCAGTTCTTACAAAGGAGATTTCAAGACCTTTAGTTGGGTGCCCCAATTGAAGCTGCGCGTCAATGGGCCGATTGCCAGCGGCAGCCAAATCTATGCGGAGTTCACGGTGCCCGGCGGCGGCGTGTGGAAGTTTGATTGCAAAACGGAGGAGACAGAGAAAGGCCGTTGGTGGGAGCTCGACCAGTGCGGCGGACGTGATGCCCTGGGAGAAGATAAAGGCATTACCTATACCGGTCCAGTTAGCTTTGCGATCAAGATGCGTAACGAATTGATGGGCGGCGACGTGACGCTCTTCACCGGCAAGATGAAAGTCGCCAGGGTGCATTCCAACGAGACCGGCCCAAATTTCGTGAACCACTTTGTCTATTACGTGGACCAGGATGCGAATCTGCCGATCGGTTACGTGTTTTATGACCGCGATGACACACGGGGTTGGAACTATCCGTCGTTCAGCTTCGCCTTCTGGTCGCGCACTGAATATAACGCACCTTACGAGCCGCATCTTTTTCATAACGGCAAGGAAGTCGGGAAGCTCATGTACCAAGGCGAGGAAGTCGGCAAGGCGAGCTGTGGCACTACCGAAGTCGAGGACAATCCCACGCACATCACTTCACCGGAAGGCCAATTCATCTGGACGCGTTGGAGATGTAACTTCCCAAACGTCCGCGCCTGGAACAAGACCGGCGAGAAGGTCGAAAGCATGTTCGGGCCGCTTCATCTGATGAGTGAAAACGCGGGCGACTATGAAATCAAGATTCTCTACAAAGGCCACCTGGTGCGATCGATCAAATTCGCCGTGGGCGCCGACGGAAAGATCTCTGACAACGGCATCGCTACCAGTAACAAGCTCGGCAACGATCGCGTGATCGTGGCGGTGCAGGTGCTGGGAGACGCGGACGGCCCGTGGGACAAGAATGCCTGGAAGACTGATGCGTTCTATGGGAATCCGCTGACGGGGTTTACCGCGCCATAGATCCGTAGGTCCGAGGCAGCTCCGACGTGAAAGCATCAGGCGCCTGAGATCAATGATCACCCGATTCAAATTCTCTGCACCCCCTCTGCGTACTCCGCGTCTCGGCGGTGAGTGTATTTGCGGCTCTATTCACCCCAGAGACGCAGAGGCCGCTGAGTCTACGCAGAAAAAAGCTGAACCCAGGACACTATCCCGACTCTCTCTGGCGATCATCCTGCTGGTTTACTGCCATGCAATCGCCGTCGGCGGCCAATCTCCACAGCTGGTCGACGTCGGTGGCTATCATCTCGATGTAGTGCGCGCGGGCTCGGGAACGCCGCCAGTAATCCTGGTCGCAGGTCTTGGCAACCCGCTCGACAGCTGGGCGCAGATAGTTCCGTCCGCCGCAGAGTTCAGCACGATCGTGGCGTACTCGCGATCGGGTCTCGGCCGATCTGAGCCGGGGCCATCACATCACACTGCCAAAGACTCAGTGCTCGAACTGCATGCGTTGCTGGCAAAGCTGAATTTGAAACCGCCGTACGTTTTGGTGGGCGCGTCCTATGGCGGCATTCTCGTTCGCCTCTATACATCGATGTATCCGGCTGAGGTCGCCGGGCTGGTGCTCGTGGACGCGAGCCACGAACAACAGGTCGAGCGTTACGGCAAGCTCGATCCCAAGTACCCGGCGCAGTTCCGCGCTTCGTTCGAAGAGAAGCTCCGCAAGGACAAGGGCGCAGAGGCTGATGAGGACCGCGAGTCGATGCGCATTCAAGATGCCGGCGCCGTCGAAGGACTGAAACCGCTGCCGGATATTCCCATCGCCGTACTCACAAGCATGAAGCTTGATCCGTCACCACAGTTCGTGAACCAGACAGCCCAGGGTCACGACGTATGGCGCGCGATGCATGAGGAATGGTTTCGCCGCTCCCGAAACGGGTTGCACATCGTGACCGCGCGCAGCGGTCATCACATCCAGGACGACGAGCCTCAGTTAGTCATTGAGGCCATCAGATTTGTTTTGGATCACGTGCGAACCTCGGGGCAGTAGCCCGATCGTGAGCGAGGACACGCGGAGCAGTTGGGCTTGCCATTAGCGAACGGGACGCCGAAAATACACAAGGAGGTAACGTATGAAGTACCGTGTGTTGATTGAGCAGGATGAGGATGGAGTATTTGTCGCGGAGGTTCCATCGCTTCCCGGTTGCATCTCTCAGGGTCAAACCAGAGCGGAAGCCGCCGCGAACATCAAAGAAGCAATCGCGCTTTACCTTGAAAGCCTGGCCGCTCACAATGATCCCGTTCCACCACCAATCACGGAAGAACTTATCGAGGTCGGCGCGTGAGTGTCTTGCCGCGTGTTTCTGGCCGTGAGGTAGTCAAGGCGTTATTGAGGGCTGGCTACGAACAGATCGTCAAGGTGGCAGTCACATCATTCTCCGACAGCAAGCATACCCACATCGACGCATCGTCGTCCCCGATCATAAAGAAGTAGCGAGAGGCACGTTGAGAAGCGTTATTCGTGAGACGGGACTGTCAGTCGGTGAGTTTAATGAGCTATTGTAGCGGGCGACTTCGGCGCGCTTGTCGTTTGAGAACAGCGACGAACTTATTCGCGCGCACGTAGCCCGCGTATTCCGCTCGCTCGTCCTCACTGAGTTCGCCGTCAGTTGATTTTCGTGCGAGTTCTTCTGTGCGGGCCTGCAGCTCTGGATCGGCGCGAAAGCCGATAACCGCGTCAGCCTTCTCCGGCAGCACAATCTCCATGACCGGCCGCACGCCGCGATCGAATGCCAGACTCTCCGAGGTTGTTGCCATGCGCCGAACTCATCACGCAGATCGTGGTTTGGCAATTCCATGCGTGAACATTAGTCAGGTCGTGAGAACAGTTCACCACCAGACATTTTCACTTCTTCAAACAACTTAAAGAACTGAGCCTTTGAATTACAACGAGTAGAGAGGTTGATGAGTCCGTGAACCGCCGCCCAAATATTTATGAGGAATTCGCGGAGGGCATCAATTTCATCACCTTCAATACTGTGACCGTGGTGAATAAACTGCGACCTAAGGCCATACGCCCGAACGACACTTCTTTTGATTTCCATTCTCTTTTCCGGAGCAAATAGAAACGCTATCCGTTCAGACAGATTCTGCTGGATAGGTTCACCGCCGTCCTTTAAGAGCATTGACTCCAATGCAACGAGCACGGCAACAAGCTTACTCACAGGATCCTTTGCTAAGGCGCATTTCGAGTAAAGTAAGAGACAATCAATCAAAGCCTGCTCGTACTCCGTTCGATCCTGCTTAATAAGCAAACCGCCTAAGAAGTCCAATCCATGAGTTCTACGAAACTCAGCAACAGTGGCCTTGTCCAGTGTCCACGACGGATCAGCCGCACTGAGTAATGCGCGTGAAAAGCCTCGGATTCTTCCGTCCTGTACCGTAAAAGATCTGGTTTCATCAATACGTTCTCTGCCGAGTAAAGTACAGTACGAGGTCAATTCAGGCTCAAGATTCGCGAGAGAGTAAAGCCGCAGAATCGCCAGCGAGCTCTCAGCTTTATCAACCGCGATTTCACCAGCCCGTATTGGTTCAGCGTGCACATTAATCGTCGCAGCCGCGAGGCCCTGAAGCTCCTGTCGCTCGGTCCGAAAATGCTGCTGAAGTTCCGGGCCAATCTCATGCCCATCTTTTCGTATGTGGTCAATACTGGCCGAGTGATACTCATCAATGATCTCTTTGGTGATTGTCTTCAGAGTAACTTTCCCTAATACGATCTCGGTTTCAACATAAAGCATGGCTACGGGCAGCCACAGTTCAATCTCTTGGATAGCCTGTTCGGCTTCCGCGAACACACTGTCCGTCATGGGAGTAACATCCGTTCGTTGATAACTCATCGCTATCCATTTGAAAATCGAATTAATGAGAAACCGAACGCTTACCTTATCGCGCAGGATCGTCGTTTTCTGCATACTCTCAGCCAAACGAACAAGCGTCTTATAGTCTTCTCCAAAGAGTCCTAGTACAGAGTCGTTAAGAGAGAACGTCTTGGCTATTTCTTTTTGCAAAGGGCCGGCGACATAGCTGTCACGGGTCAGAGAAATAACGTCCTCTCGCGGTATTTCGTGTCTGACTATATCCGGTCGGAAACCGCTTTCCTGGCCGTGTTCGAGCCTAGTGTGCGGATCGAAGACGACCCTTTGAAAAAGCTCTTCCGCTTTCCGATTAAAGTTTTTGGTTGCTTCAGCGTGAAGTTGTAGGGGCATTGTCCTTACCGGTTCTGTAACTCGACTACTTCCCACTATCCATATGCCAGCCCGGATTTACCCCTTGGCCTTTGCGCAGGACTAAGACTTCAGTGACGGCGTCCGGGAAGCAAAGCGCCAAGGGCAAAGAGCAAGTCTCTAGGCGTCTTTGCTAATTCGATCCGACCAATATCCCGGCCGTTTGTGCAGGTTAGCGACCGCAACAATCAGAATTTCGGATTCTAATACTTGGTACATGATGCCGTAGGGAAACCGGCGCGTCTGACAACGCCGCGTGTTCTCAGTATACGGATGCCAAGCTTTGGGAAATTGTTTGACCCTTTGAAAAGCAGCGACCGCTTCGAGCAGAAACAGATCCCCAAGACCGGGTGACTCGGCGTTGTAATAATCGACCGCCTCGTCAAGCTCCTGCTGAGCGACGTCGAGAAGACGAATTTCCATCCATTTACTTGCGGTATTTTGCGAGGACTTCTTCGAGCGAAACTGATTTCAGAGTCCCCTCGTTGTACGCCTTGACGCGATCTTCCACTTCTTTTCGCCACAAGGCATCGATTGCTTCGTCAGGCTGGTCGAGGCTGGAAAGAAGCTTATCAACGACAAGGGCTTTGTCGCTCGGCGGAAGACTCAGTGCTCGGGCGATGATGTCCTGGGTTTCTGTACTCATGTCGCTGATTATAACAAACAGTTGCCGTGTGTCACTTTACTTGCTCAGATCTTTCGAGAACCTGATGAACCATGTCGCGGTTTACCGAGGGAAAACACTCCAGAAATTCTTCAACTGAAGAATCGTTCTCCAGATATTCGAAAAGAGTCTTCACGGGCACGCGCGTGCCTTTGAAGACCGGCGCGCCGCCGAGAATCTCAGGGTCGATCGTGATGAGGTCGTTGGCATTCATAGCAGCAAGTTTAATCCAGTTGAGGCTGACGAGTAAACATAGTCCGAGTAGGCTAGATAATTAATCTATCGCTCGGTCTGATTCTACTTCCCGCTGTCCATATGCCGGCCGCGACTTACCCGTTGGCCCTTGCGCAGGCTACTTTCTCTCACGGCTATGCCGTGACGTCAAACAAAAAGGGCGCCGAGTCGTTGACCCTGCGCCCTGGCTAATCGTGGTTTACGGTCTCTACGATACCGACGGAGCTTCAGCGGGTGACTGGCTGGTGATTTGATAGATTGCTTCCATCACTGCCGAGCGCACTTCCGGCGGCAGCGAGCCGCGCACGGCCATCCGTCGAAATGCGGGCAGGATGTCAGGCTGGCCACTCAGCGCCAACAACTTCACCACCGCCAGACGAACTTCGATGTTTGAATGCTCTTCGATAGCTCGCATCAGCGGCTGTGTTTCGCCGGCCTTCGACATCAGAAACAGCAGCGAGAACGCATCGTAGGTTTTGTCGCGACTCTCGCCGGTAAGATTTCTGATCGCCTCGTTCGCCAAACCCGACGATGCTATCGCTGAGCCAATCTTTCGCCGGCGTTCCGGAGTGGCTTCGCGTAGCGCGCGAGTGAACGCGGCGGCGCGATCATCCTGTAGGTCGAACATGGCGCGAGCCGCGGCGCTGCGAACTTCTACTGCCTGGTCGTCAAAGGCGGCACTGACCTGGCTAAACGCGTCTTCGCCACCGAGGCGCGGCAGTGCGCTGACTGCGGCGGCGCGCTCATCTGGATTACCACTGCTGAGCTGGCTCGATGTCTCGGGTGAAAGGACGGAGTCGTTCGGAGCAAAATTATTGTCAGGGACACTGACCGGTGCGAACTCGCCGCCCGCGTCTTCCTGCATAGTACCAAAATGATCGTCGGGCAAAGTCAGAGGCGCGACTTGCGTTGTCTGAACCTGGCCCCCGCTTTCGATGCCGACATTGAACCACTCGGCGATTTCGGTTACGTCTGACTTTTCGGAATCGGCTGCCGCGGGCTTTGCTGTTTCCGCACCCTCAACTGCGAAAACCATTTCGGGTTTAGTAAAGGACGACTTGGCCGCTTCTTCGGCCAGGATTCGCTCGTGCTCGGCACGCCGGCGCGCAGCCTCAGTGTCCTCGCGCTCGGCCTCCTCCGCGCGGATTTTCGCTTCGACTTCGGCGCGGATGCGCGCTTCAAGCTCAGCGCGCTGACGAATATCTGCTTCGGCCCTGATCCGAATTTCCTCTTCTGCCTGTAATCGAGCTTGAGATTCAGCCCGCCGGCGAGCTTCTTCTTCAGCTACCAGGCGCGCTGCTGCTTCGGCCTGACGGCGAGCCTCTTCATCAGCACGGCGTTGGGCCTCTGCTTCGGCAAGGCGGCGAGCTTGTTCAGCCGCGATTCGTTGAGCTTCATCTTCCGCGCGACGGCGAGCCTCTTCTTCGGCCAGGCGGCGCGTTTCTTCTTCGGCCTGACGTCGCTGTTGGGCTTCCGCACGCATCTGCGCTTCGATCTCGGCCCTCAGGCGCGCTTCGTCTTCCGCCCGGCGCAGCGCGTCAGTTTCCGCCCTGCGGCGCGCATCTTCTTCGGCGCGATGGCGCGCGGCTTCTTCGGCCATTCGTTGCGAATCTTCAGCGGCCCTCTGGCGAGCAGCTTCGCGAGCCTGCACGCGTTCAATTTCTTCTTCAACCGCGCGGAACCCCATCTCGGCACGCCGGCGCAACTCATCTTCCTGTGCTTTCTTCCTGGCTTCTGTTTCCAGATAGCGCCGCTCTTCTTCGGCCCGATGGATTGCGTGTTGTTCTTCGGCCTGGCGCAAAGTGGCCAACTCAGCTTCGTGGGCCTGCTGTGCCGTCAGTCTCTGAGCCTCAACTTCAGCGCGGCGGCCTTCTTCCATTGCGCGCATGCGTCTCAGGTCCTCTTCCGCGCGCTGCAGCTCCTGTTCGGCGATCTGGCGACGATGGTTTTCGGCAGCTTGTTCGCGGGCCTCGATTTCGATTCGCTCTTTTTCCTTTTGTGCGCGATGACGCGCCGTCTCTTCTTCCATCTGACGCCAACGTTCCTGCTCGGTGCGCAGTGTGTTGCCCGCCGCGAGTCGCGCCGCTTCTATTTCGGCCCGGCGGCCTTCTTCTTCGGTGCGCAGGCGCATCAGTTCAGTTTCCAACTGGGCCATCTCTTCAGCGGCACTGGCCGAAACTCTCGAATCTTCATCCCTCCCGGATGGAGCGGAGGCCACAGGCTCGTCGAAGGCAGAAGCCAGGACTTCCGGAGCGATGTGCATGAGTTCCGGGGCGGGAATCGCGAACTCAGAAGCAGATGGTTCGACCTCAGCCGCAGTTAGTACTGGTTCGGGCACTTGGGTAACCGCAGTATCCCCGTTTCTGCTTTGCTCAGCATTGAGAATCTGCAAGAGTTCGGCTTTGTGCGCCGAAAGCGCACCGCGCAGTTCTTCAGTAATGGTGCCCTTTGGCGCATCGATAACCAGGCGATCGTCGCCGGAGGTTTTTACCTCGACGCCCTTTTCGCGGAGCTGGGCAAGTAATTCGTGGGCTGTCATAATTCGATCACCTCGCGTTCGATTTGGGTTGGCTGTGAAGAAGGATCAGGAATGGCGGCGGGAGTATTACTCGCGTTTGCAGTGGAGGGGACTTCATCGGGTCCCGCGGTCGCGCAAGCTTCGATTGCATGTTTGAGTAAGGTGCGGGGCACCTTGCGATCGTTTTCGGTCTGCATCAGGGAATTCAACGGACCGATGGCTGCCGGATCTCGCAGATCCATTAGCGCTTCAACCGAGGCACGCCGCACATCCGGAGAGGGATCGCCGAGCGCTCCAATCAAATGCGGAGTCGCTTCTTTGTCGTGAACAAAACTGAGCCGGCGCGCGGCTGCGGCGCGTTCGTTCGGGGAATCCGCGATGCGAAGGTCGCGCGTGGCATCGTCAAAATAGCCGTGCTTCATGAAAGCAGTCCGGGCGTGTTCGCGGCGCGCAGGATTTCGGCCGACAATCGCTGAAAGCAATTCGGCGCCGACTAACTGCCGTGTCTCGCGATCGTCTGAACCAATAACGCTCTGGTCGTACTCGCCGCCGTTCATCAGCTTCCTGGCTTCTTCGTTAACCTGCGCGATTCGCTCGCGCCGCGGAGCGTCCGTGGGTAAAGGATCTGAAACGGCGGGCGCGGCTTTAACTTCGTCGACTGACTTTTCGGGGTTGGGTGCGGCGGCCATGACGCCGGGGATGGCGGCGGCAGCGACAACCGCAGGCGAAACGTCGGGCGCGGATTTCGATTCCGCGGCCGATTCAATACTCGGACCGGTTTTCTTCGCAGTCGTGCTCTTGCCTGATCTGATAACGCCGAACCGCGCGCGTTTGGGCGACTTGGCGCGGCGGCGCTGGAACAGAAACAGCCCGATTAATAAAAGGAGCACGACGGCCCCGATAGCAACGGGCACAGGATTTAGCTGAGCCAGTAGAATCCAATAATGAACACGCTCTTTCAGCCGGCTCCAACGATCCGGGCCGGCTTGGTTAGTCGTCGTTAACGGAGTTGGCTGAATCGTGGGCGACGCTAGAGCTATAGGGGCTGTCGAAGAATACTTTTGGGCCGGAGGCGACGACTGCGTCTTCGCAATCGGAGAAGATACGGGTGAAGACACCGGAGTGGCCGCTGGTTTTGATCCGGAATTCGATGCGGGGGTCGCGGAAGAACCTGTCTTGCTCGCTAAGTTTGAATTGCGCGCATCACGCGAGGCTAAGTTTGAATTACGCGCATCACGAGTGGTTGCCGGGGTAGAGCGATCCACAGCATTCTTATTAGCCGATGACGTCGTGGCTTTTCGCTGATTAATACTCGAATTTGAATTCTTATTCGATCCTGTGCTGGTAGCAGGCTTATTCACTCCCGTGTTCGTCGTGGGTCTCGGGACGGTTCGGCCGCTGTTTGATGCTATTGCAGGACTCGCGCCGGCCACGGTGAACACTACCTCGAGCCGGTTTGAATGCTGCTCGACGCGCGCGCTCGTGCCCGGTTGCAGTCGAAACGAAACCACCGTGCTGTCACCTATGCGCTGAACCTTCACGTCGCCAAAACCGCGCCCGCGAAGGGCCTCGGCTCGAGGGACGTCGGCGGCCGGAATCTTGATATAGAACCGATCGCCGCGCCGGTAAGCTTCGTAATCATTCAACGACTGATCGGAACTGAGCGCGACCCGTGAACCTTCCGTTGAATCGCTCGAATGCAAGGTCGCGACGTGCGGCCGCTTTGCCGATCTGTCTGAATTTATTTGCCCGGGCGATTTGGTGATCCGGCCTTGCGCCGCAATTATGGCGGCGCTGATCACGAGAACTATGCCGTATCTTAAAACCGAGGACGCGGTCCTGGCACAGCGGGGCGATTGGTTTGTCGTTTTCATCATTGGGGCAACACTAACGAAAACCTTCGAGAGACTAGAGGGAATTATGCAACGACATCGCGTCGTTGTCACTTGTGGGTAAGCCAAAGACTGGCTGGTCCTGATCCAGTTTATACAGGACTTCGAGCATCGCCGTCCGCACTTCCTCAGGCAGGCCGTCGCCGCCTACCAACTCGCGCAGAGTGGGCGCCAAATCCGGCTGTCCGGCCAAGTTCAAAACCCGAACCGCGCAGAGGCGCGCTTCGTCATCCTTATGGTTCTGAATTACATCCAGAATCGGTTGCGTTTCATGCGCCCGCGCCAGCAACGATAAGAGCGAGAACGCTTCATAGGCCTGGTGACGGTCTTCGCTGGCCAGGCGATCGACTGCCTGCGCGACAATCCCTGTTTTGACGCACGCCCGTGCGACATTTCCCAGCGTCTCGGCATCGGCAGTTTCCATTACGCGCACATAGGCGTCCGCGCGATCAAAGTGAAGTCCGGTGAGAGTGCGCGCCGCGGCGGCGCGGACCTCGCGTGATTCGTCGGCGAGAGCGACGAGCACCGTGCCAAAAACTGATTCATGATCGATCGCGCCCAGCCCGGTAACTGCCGCTGAGCGGATACCCGAATCCGGATCGCTGAGCGCCAGAGCGTTAAGCGCGGCGACGGAACGCCGCACGGGATGCGCCGCGAGTTCACTGATGACCTGCGCTCGCACGTGTTCATCAGAACTTTCCAAACGACTCAGGATCTCTGTCAGCGCTTCGTCATCGTCTCCGGCCGGAAGATCTTCGAATGCCAGTCCGCTGCCCACTTCGAGAGCTGGTGCGGGCGAACTGCCGTCGCCGAGCAACGAAGGATCTGAAGACGGCGCGTCGAGGTATCCCAGACTTTCCACGGAACACGCGCTTAGGCACTCGCTCAAGAGCGAGGCCGGAATCTCCGGATGGCGACGCGCAATATCAAGCAGCGCGCCGATCGCTGCGGGCATTTTCAGTTCACCGAGGCTGGACACCGCCTGATTGCGCACAACGGAATCTGAATCATGTAATGCTTCAATCAAAAAATTGAGAGAGCTTCTCGATCCAATTTGGCCCAATGCTCGCGCTGCTGACGAACGTTCCCAGGCATCGCGACCGAGTAACATCAGAGCGCTTTGACGAGCGACAAATCCGTATTCTTCAAGGGCCTCTTGGGCGCGGCGCCGGCCATCTTCGCCGATGTCCGAGGAATCCAGCGCTTTGATCAGCGACGCCTCAATAGCGCGCCGGTCATCGGGCGCTCGCGAACCCATAACGTCCATTCGGTGAGGCTTACCGAGGACAAGCTTGCCCACTTCCTGATCGATTCGATACGCGCCATAGACCGATGCCTCGACCACTGGCGGCGTGGGTTTCTCCCAAACTTGAGCTCCTTCAATGATTGGAGAACGACGTTCCGTTACTGGGCCACGACGCTCGACGATCGCGGCCGACTCTGCCGGCATGCGAGCGTTCGTGAGTTGCGAGTTCTCCGGACGAGTTCGCCCCGGTGACTTAACCGGCTCGGCAATCTCGAACGCCTCTGTGGCGGCGTGACGCTTCTTATAGACGACCAGGGCGAGCACTGCGAGTACCAGAAAAATAATGATCGAGTAGGGCGAGAAGATCAATGACGAGTCGTCTGGAGCTGCCTCCTGGATGGCCGCGTGGGCAGTGCCCGACGCAAACAGAGTCAGGAGCGCGACGGCCAGTACAGCGTTGATCGCTCGGGGCGCTTGGCGCGCGGTGGAGGTTGGGTTGTGATTTGGCATGGCGTTCACCATTCTTTTGCTTGGAAGTGGTCTAGTCGTTGCGGCGTGATTGCCTGAGAATGTTTTCCGGAGATAACTACGGAATTGTTCTTTCGGTTAATTGCCCGGTGAGAAGGCGAGGGCAGTTCCTATTCGGCGTCGGTGAATTTATATCCGATGCCCCAGACAGTGAGCACCAACTGGGGGTTATCAGGATTCTGCTCGATCTTCGCTCGCAGGCGATTGATGTGAGAATCAATCGTCCGGTCATAACCTTCATAGGAATAATCCCAGATCTTCTCGAGCAAATATTTGCGCGGGAAAACGCGACCGGGATTTCCGGCAAACAGACGCAACAGATCAAATTCTTTCGGCGTCAGTTCTACCTGTCTGTCAGCGATGGTCACTTCGCGTCGAACGGGATCGACGCGCAGGCTACCGCGGACAATAGTTGTTTCATCTTTGCCGTCAGCACTCGACACGACGGCCCGGGCTCGTCGCAGCACCGACTTAATGCGGGCTTCGACTTCGCGCAGGCTGAACGGTTTGGTGATGTAATCGTCGGCTCCCATTTCCAGGCCGAGAACTTTGTCGACCACATCATCCTTGGCAGTGAGCATCAGAATTGGCATTTGCGGGTTCTTGTGTCGCAGTTCCTTGCATACGGCCAGGCCGTCCATCTTTGGCAGCATCAAATCGAGCACCACGACATCCGGACGGTTTTTGACCGCAGCTTCAATCCCGGCGAGGCCGTCGGGTGCGGTACTCACCGCATAGCCGGCTCGCGAGAAATATTCCTCGATAGCAGTCGAAATATTGTCGTCATCCTCAATGATCAGCAGCGAGGTTTTTGGTGCGGGCGCGGCAGCGGTTCCTGCGCCGTCCAGAGAGTGAGAATTGCCCGTCTCCCCATTAGTTCGATTCGACATTGACTGTTTCCCTCAAGGCGAGAAGACGTTTCGGGGGTGGGCGCACTGCGGGGGCAGGTGCGCCGCTCAGCTAGGACTATAACAGGACAACGCGTTTCAACTCAAGCCTAAAATTTTTCGAGGTGACGAAAATTGGCAGCAATAACCACAGGAATGTGGAGCAGAGCCCTCAACGGTCAACCACCCCATTTCATGAAGCTGGTTTGGGCGGAGCCAACTTCGCGCGCAGCCTACTTTCAAATCCCGAGATTGCCGCGACCATCTGGGTCGACGTGCCAGGCTTCTTGCTCAGTTCCTGAAACAGCGTCAGACCCCGTTCGTCACCGAGCGAAACGAGGGCCTCGGCAGCGCCGGCGAACAAACTAAAATTGCGCTTCTCCGCCCCCTCATTCAGGAGGGTGCTGAGAATCGGAAATACCCGCAGGTCGTCTTTGCCCGCCGAGCCGAGCACGGCGAGCGCGGACGCACGCACCGCCGGCCGGTTTCCCGCCACATAATACTTGAGGCCGAGATCCAAAGCGCGCTTGTCACCCAGCGCCGCCAATCCGCTAAGCCCGGAAGCCCTGATGGTGTCACCCCAGGAAGGTGCGTCGATCAACTTGACCAGAGAATCGTAAGCGCCGGCACTGCCGGTCTGACCGAGGGCAACTGCCGCTGCCCGAATCACCGCATAGCTCTGATCGTTGAGCAGTTGCAGATAGGCGTCGGCCAGAGCAGGATCTTTTGTGGCGGCCAGCGAGGTAATCGCGCGAGCACGAACCCGCGCATTCGGGTCTTTGGTAGCGGCAAGCAAGGCGTCCTTTGCGTCTTTAAGACCGTTGAGCGATGCCGCCGCTTCGAGACGTGTTCCCCAGAATTGATCTTTAGTTTCCACCTCGCTGATCGCCTTGACGATCGCCTGCCGATCGGCGGCGCTGGTCTTGTCATCGTTCATTCGCGGTGCGAGTTGCTGCAGCGCCCATACTCGGCCCAGCACGTCCTGATCGTGGGCTAGTTGATACTGCAACTGTCCGGTCGTCTTTACGAAAATCAATTCTTTGATTAAGGTGCCGCCGTAATCGAAGCCCACCAGCAAAGGTTCAGAGTCGACAGTGAACCTGAACGTTTGTTCTTCCTTCGGCTCGATGCGCACGCGATCAATGCGAGTACTCGCCGCCGTCCCGATTTCGATGTCTACCGGAGTTTGAAAGTAACCAACCTGTGGGAACTGCGATTCCGGATCGGGGCGTTGCTCCTGGATGACCTTCAGCGTTAGCTCTTTCTTCGACGGGTCATAATCCTGGGTAACACGAAAGACAGGATGACCCATTTTGTAGAGCCATTCGTCAAAAAACCAATCCATCGGGTGCCCGGTGGTCTCTTCGATGGCGATGCGAAACTGAGCAGTTTCAACCGGCTGATGAGCATATTTAGTCAGATAATGATTGATTGAGCGCCACCAGTTGTCTTCGCCCAGGTACGTGCGCAGCATGTGCAAGACGGCGCCGCCCCGCTGATACGCATAGGTATCAAAAACCGCATCGGGGTTGGCGTAATTTTTCGTCACGATGGGCCGTCGCTGCCCGCGCGTCCAAGCCTGGTAGTATTGTTCCTGATTTGCTTTGACGTCCAGATAAAGAAAGTCATCCCTGCCCAGATTGTGTTCGTCCCACATCGCTTGAAAGTAAGTGGCAAAACTTTCGTTAAGCCAGATGTCGGACCAACTGCGGCACGTCACATAGTCGCCGAACCATTGATGAGCGAGCTCATGAGACTGCAGGCCGTCGCTGGTGCTGTCCAGTTCGGTGCGCGCATCGTGAATCATGTTGTCGGTTTGCGTGGTCGCGCTGATGTTCTCCATGCCGCCGCCAAAGTCGCGCACCGTGGTCTGCGCATACTTGGCGTAGGGATACTTGACGCCTGTTTTTTCAGAAAAGAACTTCACCATCTCAGGCAAACGCGCCGCCGTGACTCTTCCTTCCGCAACCTCATTCGTGTAAACGTTAGTAACGACCGGAATGCCCGCATAGTCGCCGGTAACCGGGACAAACTCCCCGACGATAATTGAAGTGAGATAAGTGGCGTGCGGCTCGTCAATCTTCCAGTCATAGGTCCGCGAACCGTCGGCGTTCTCTTTCACCGAGACAAGCTTGCCGTTGGAAACTACGCTCAGGGGTTTTTCAACCGTGGCGACTATCTCCGAAGTAAGAAAATCATTCGGATGATCGAAGCTGGGAAACCAAAGGTGGTTCGTTTCGGCCTCGCCCTGCGACCAAATCTGGCGCGGGCGCGTCGGATCGTCGGGTCGGGGCTTGATAAAACTTAGGCCGCCGCCACCAAGACCGGAGCGCCTTTGCGGCGGCGGTGGGTTCGTGTGATACGAGATAACTACAGTAAGTTCCTCGGCCGGCTGATAAGCGCGATCCAGTACGACCGAAAGCTTTTGCTTCGTGGCGTCGTATTCGAACTTAAGCGGCGCTCCTGAAGCCAGCGCCGCTCCCGAGACGGACATGTAAGCCGCGTCGAAATCTACTCGGCGCAAGTCCTTGACCGCGGGCGCGAGGGTGATGCTGGCGGTCCCGATCGCCTGTTCCTGTTCCCAATCAAAGCGGAGATCGAGCTTAATGTTTCGCTGATCGTAGTCATGCGCGGGGATGTACTGAGCCGGAGGAATAGGCCGGGCCGCGGGGCGGGCCATGCTTAGCGGCGTCGGCATGGGCGTTTGCGCTTGCCCGAAGCCGGCTGGAACGCATAACAAAGCAAGAGTCAGGAAACACTTCGTGGCGGCTTGGCCAAACAGGTCACGTGGTTGCATTGCGATCTCCAATAAGAATTATTGTTTGAACTTGACGCAGTCTTCGCTAGATCTGGTCTGGATCTCCTACAGGCGACTGACGACGGGGAGCGACGATTCTGTCATTCCGTTGTAGTAAAAGACAAGTGGAGCCGTCCGAGTCGTATAGAGAAGACGGAAGGAAAGTGGGATAGAAAGAGAGTCATGCGATCAAAATCCCACGAGGCAGTTGTTGTTCGAGTTGTTTAGTCCGTTTTCGTGGATCGGTTTCCGTCGTGGCCAGCAATTTTTGCTGAACCATTCCCGGGTGCCTGTCAGAACTGTCTGACTACTTCGCCGCGCCGGACAGTCTCGCACGTTCAGCTTCGGTCCAATCGCAAAGCGTTTTCTTGTCCTGATCTGAGAGCTTCGCTTTCGAGTGCATGGGCAAGTACGAAGGCAGGGGCATCGCGCCATCCTGCACTTCGTCGCACATCTGTTGCAGCTTCTTAGCCTGGCGATCTCGATCCAGCTTGGCCCATTCCGAGAGATTCAAGTTCTGGCGTCCCTGGTTGATATGATCGACTATCCACCACGAAATTGGCGCGACATTCGTGTACCACGGCCACACGGTTTTGTTTGAATGACAGTCGTTACAGGAACGGTCGATAATGTCCTGGACTGGCGGCGTCATCTGCGTCTTTGCTTCGATCGTTTGCGATTGATCGACGGGCGGGTTTGTTCTGGCCGGACGCATTACCTGCATCCCAATAAGCAACACGAACAGTACAATTGCCGTCCATCTTAGTAGCTTTCGCAATGAGTTACCTGCTTCTTAAGAAATTGGTCGCAGCGAATATCTCACCGGGTCGTACCGTTTGTCTATTCGGACTTTAGGCTTGGGTGGTCAATCAATTGCCCGATGCGGTCGCGAACGTTAGGGTCTCTTTCGGTAAGCAGGATGCGTCTGAGGATCGGTTCTGAAAATCTTCCGTAGTTCCGAATAGCCCGCATCGCGTCTTCGCGAGTTTTGGGATCGCCGAGCCTGCGCACCTGTCTCTGCACGGCCTGTTCCGTCTCAGGAGTGATGATCTCAGCGCGACCCACGAGCACGCGAACCAGTTGCGTGGGCTTGGGATCGATATCGATGGGAAGCACTGTGTCAGTGGTCTCTCTCGGCAGCACGTAAAAGATCCGCATGCCCTCTTCAAACCAACTCGCGCGCCAGGTCTTAATCATGGCGTCAGCTTCTCTCTCATAAAGGCCGGAAGCAATCAGTGTCTGTTTCAGATCGCGGATCAGCGAATCGATGTTTTCATTGAGAACCGGGCGCTCGCTGGTCGTCTCGCCGGCGAAAGCATCAAGCAAACGATAACCAATCTTGCCGCCGCGGTTTTCGAAAAGGATCAGATGAGCGATTGTGTTCTGGGAAAGGTTCTTAAGCATAACCCGATCGCCTGCGAGCTTGACGGAAAGCGGCAGGTCGAAAGTTCCCACACCACGATAAAAGAGAAACTTCTCCTGTTGCGCGGGCTTGCTGTCGGTGCTGCAGACTTGAACCAGGGCAGAGTCGGTCTCGCGCGCCGCGAAGTAGTGGCTTGGCGAATACTCCGCCGGCAGATTGAGGGCGGCGCCGGGCATAACTTTGAATCGTCCCCAATTAATTCCCGTGCTAACCAGGCGTGCCTGTGGATACCACTCGGTGATCTTGCCTTTCGGAAAATCAACTTTCACGGAAACATCCATTTCGTTGTTCGAGTAAAAGTAGATGACGGGCGTTTCCATTCGCACCTTTGCCGTGAGGTCGGCCTTGGGCGTGGCGTCGCGCAGTCCCGCGCTCCGCTCCTGAATTGTATGGACGAACTTTGGCAAATCCGGTGGGCCGTTCAATGGCCGCCACTCAAGTGCAATCCCGTCCTTGCCCGCAATGGAAGTGAACGTTCCCCACTCGTGAACGATCAGATTATTATCCGTGTGAGGCTTTTTGGCGGTTTCGTTGTGTCGCGCCGAAAGCTTGACGCCAAGGAACACGATCAACGCCAGAGCCGGAACGAAAGCGGTGGCAATTCTCACAGCGCGCATCCTGTTTCCTCCTTAATCCGATCCCGTTCAGAGTTCGCGGTGCGTAGCGAGGCCTGGACTAGTGCAAATTCAACCATCGCTATGCGACGAGACCGGCTCACTGCCTGGTCTCCGCGTTGAAACGCCGGGCTAAACTCGAACCGACGCTGCGCGTCGAAGACGCTTATTTGAGCTTACTGAAGGTTGAACTCTGAACGAGGGCTAAACTTGCGCCCTGAATCGCGCTATCGCTGGAAGTGACGCTCAACGATCAGCGCGTGACGTGGACCAGCATCTCAGTGCCTGATTCAATCTTCAGCTCTTTACTTCCGTTGATTGCGAGCGAGCCGGCGCCGCCCGCGCCACCGAGAATCAATCCAATGGCGGCGCCTTTGCCGCCGCCGGCGAGACCGCCGATGATCGCGCCCGCTGTGGCGCCAATGCCGCTGCGCTTGAGCGCCTGTGTGCCGCGACCTTCCGACTGCACGCCGCCTTCGTTATCCGTTCTTCCCGCTGATCCATAGACTTTCGTGACGTAGCCGTGAAGCACACTATGCTTGTCCTCGGGTAAGTCGATCGAATCGAAAGCCAGGTTCATGGTGGTGCGCCCGGTTACTTTGCCTGAGTGTACGATCGAACGTATGTGTCCGTGCGCGATCGCTTCGTTGAAGCGAACCGGATCGATTACCGTCGCCGTGAACCGGTCGCCCGCCCGCGATTCTTTGCTGGACAATGTATCGTTTAAGCGAACTTTTAGATTTGTTCCGACGGGAACAAGTATCGGGGTCGTGGGTCGCGGCGCCGGTCGCTGCAAGCGTGGCGCCGTTCGCCTCGCGCGCGGCCTTCTCCTCTGCGCGCTGGCCATCACCGGCATGGCGATCAGAATTGAAAGCACGATTAAGATCCTGGTTGTGTGATTGATTTTCATTAGACTCCTCCTGCTATCAGGGCGGTAATTTTCAACAAGGGGCGAGGGGGTTGCAGTTCTTACTTCGCAGCCAACGCAAGGCGGGCCGCTTCTTTTGCCTGGGCGACTTGCAGGTGATCTTCGCCTTCGAATGATCGCTGCCGGTGTACCGTGCCGTCGGAATCGAAGATGTAGGACGAAGGGGCTTCGCGCATGATGATGTCCTGCAGGCGCATCAATCCGTAAAGCAAAGCTTCTGGGCGCGGCGGACAACCCGGAATATAAACGTCTACCGGGATTGTGCGATCGACGCCTTG
Source organism: Blastocatellia bacterium (assembly GCA_033856915.1). Classification (GTDB taxonomy): domain Bacteria; phylum Acidobacteriota; class Blastocatellia; order Pyrinomonadales; family Pyrinomonadaceae; genus UBA11740. The sequence continues at coordinate 48,745 of JAWVEB010000023.1, forward strand.
CATGGTCGAGTAGGAATCGAACGGCCCGCCGGTCGAGGCGCACGCGCCCATCGAAATCACCCACTTGGGCTCAGGCATCTGATCGTAGACGCGCCGTACGACCGGGCCCATCTTCAAAGTCACGGTACCGGCAATGATAATTAGATCGCTTTGTCTCGGGCTGGGCCGGAACACGCCGGCGCCAAATCGATCGATGTCGAAACGTCCCGCGCCGGTGGCCATCATCTCAATAGCACAACAAGCCAACCCAAAGGTCATGGGCCAGATCGCGGACTTGCGTGCCCAATTAACCACGGGCGCCGCGATATCGATCGCCCTGGCGGCAACCGAGCGACGCACATAGTTCGTGATCGCATCGACCGTGGTTAAGACAAAGCCTTCGTCGTGTTCAGCCATGAGTCATTGCCGATTTAAGATTGCCAATTGCCAATTTGCCGTTCGCTTTACGGTTGAGCGAATCAGAAGCAGACTTCCTGGAACTCGCCATTATTTTCGCGATCTCATTCGCCTCCTTCAATAGAGGCTGGACTTGCGGCTCTCCTAACAGCTTACCCTCGATGATTAATTCCATCCAAAAAGCGCTTTCATCAGGCAGCTCTATAGTTCGCTCCGACTGACGTACCTGATCTCACAAGCTGCCCGCCAATCGTCTTCCCGCTTAGATTGTTCGGTAAAGCGGCAACAAGTTTGAGTACCCGTAGGGCAAATTGCTTCGTGCGGTTCTTCAGATCGTCGGGTTTCATTACCTCAACTCAAAGCAAAGACTCTTAGGCAAGAGCCAATCGGCAATCATCAATTGGCAATCGGCAATGTCCTAAGCCCATTCCAGCGCGCCTTTGCGCCACGCGTAGTAATAACCGACCACCAGAATTCCAATGAAGACAAACATCTCGAGCAGGGCAAACTTCGTGAACGAAAAATCCCGGCCCATGAAGATGATTGCCCAGGGCAACAGAAAAATCGTTTCGACGTCGAAGATCAGAAACAGCATCGCGACGATGTAATAACGGACCGTGAACCTGTCGTGCGCGCCGGTTTCCGGATCGATGCCGCATTCATACGGCCGCATTTTGTCTTTCTGATATTTGAACGGTCGCAGGAAGCGTCCCAGTATCAAAGGCATCACCGGGAAGGCGACCGCAAAAACTAAAAAGACCAGCACCGGCAAATAAGCCGTGCCCGGCCCTCCGACATTGTGCGCAGTGGTTATTTCCTGGAGCAGTAGCAGCATCGTGATTCCGCTAGAACAGCATCGAGCTTCCGTTAGATCAGCATCGAGCTTAACGCCAAAGTTCGATGAAAATGCGCGAACGCGAAAATATTAGTTGCCGCGCGAGATCATTGTCAATGAAGAGTTGCTTCCTGTGAAGTGCGCCGACTCGTCGGCGCTTTGTAATCCGGCGCCGGTTACGGAAACAAGCTGGTCAAGAATCCGGAACCAAAGGCCCGCCGCCGCTCCCATTGCAGCAGCCTCGCCAAGACCACCCGCGGCTCCGCCGAATCAATCTGCACTGATGACAAAACCACGTCCGGCGGCGCTGCAACGGCGTGCCGAAACACCATAGCAACATCCATCGACCGCGCAACAATCTGTAGAAATGCCAAAACAAACTGCAACGACAATACAGCGACGCGCAACGACACTAAAGCAGTGTGCAACGACGCCAAAACAGAGTGCAGTGACGCCAAAACAACGTGCGGCGACGCCAAAACAAGCCGCAGAAATGCGAAAAACATTGAGGAAAACCGCAGTTAGCTCACCTGAATGGCGTGAAAGGCAACCTGAAAGGTTGCAAGAGAGTAGCTGGTGGTCGAAGCGGAGCGGGAGACCACCGGAAACCAAGCCACGAAACATCAGCAGCCTGAAGGTGTGCCAGCAAGCCCCTCTGCGCCAATGAGACGCTAAAATTGAGCCCACTACAGTGTTTCAGTTGGATACAGGTGCACACCCTCGGGCTGTAATTGATTTCGGGACATCGCGTGTGCCGACGTAAAGGGGCTGTGTGTAAAGGGAATGTTTCCTGATAAGGGGTGCGGCCAAGGAAGGAGGCCGCCAAGCCGTGGAGTGCGCCGACTCGTCGGCGCTTTGGTAGCTGGCGACTTGTCGCCGGACCTGTCGCGACAGCGCTTGGCTCCGTAGGAGCCAAATGTTTATAGCCCACACGCCCCATAAGATGATCGTCGTCCGAGGGAGAGACGTGTCGATTAAAGAATCACTCAACTTGACAATGACATTGCGCTCCTACAGAGCGTTGAAAATATTTTGACGTGCCGGTCTATAAACATCTCGTCCCTAACGGGACGAAGCCCCCGTCTGTGACCGGACGAAGGAATGAGTCGCCGATACGCGCTACCAATTCTTCGCCGCCGCCTCCGCGTCTTCGAGTTCTTCCTTCCGCCGCCAATAGCCACATTGCTCGATCAGCTTCCGCGCCGCGACGAGATCTTCCCGCGGACTCGTCCACGGATACGGCTTCACGCCATGGAACAGGCGAGCGCGATAGAGATGAATGTCAGCCATGAACAACTTCATCGGCCCGCGCTCGGCAATTTCCCAGGCTTCGTCCACGTCGCTCCGCGCTTCCTCGGGGCCTTTAGTCGCACCGATGAGACTCCGCAGCCAGGCGCGAGTCAGGAGACCGAGAGGGAGAAATTGCTGCTGGCTGGCGCGACGAAGGCCGGTAACGGCGGTCTCGATCTCGGATTGGAGATTTCGGATTTCGGATTGCTCCAGGATCGCGGCGTAAAGCGCAGCGCGACTCAGCGTGAGGTGGTCGAGGGCGATGTCGAGGAGGGAGGTGTCTGCGAATTGGTTGGTCAACCAGCCGAGCGTTTGCGTTGTGCGCTTGGAGACAGCGCGACAGGCATTCACCAACTCTAACTCCTGACGCCTGACTCCTGATTCTTGTATTTGTTGCCACGCGGTACGCTCCGCTTCTCTTAAGAGCAGGTCGCAATACTGGAAGCCCGCAAGCGAAAACAGTAGCGGGTATTTGTACCGCCTCTCGGCCTGGAGGGCCTCGGCTTCGCGGAAGCGCGCCTCCGCCTCGATTCGGTCGCCCGCTTGGTGCAGAGCGTCGGCATGACTGGTGCGGGTCACCCCGCGGATGAACGCATCCCCGCTGCGGTCGGCGTAGCTCACGGACTGCTCGGCGTCCCCTACCGCCCCAGCCACCTCGCCCAGTGTCAGTTTCAACTCGCTCAAGTTGCTAGCGAGGCGTGACGCGAATCCCCAGTGCTTCTGCTTGAGGTAGATGGGCAGTCCTGCCCGCATAGGTTCGAGGGCCTCGGTCAGCCGGCCCAAGCCGCGCAGGTAAAACGCGGCTTGGTTCAGCAGCCAGCCTTGTGTGATTTCAGTGAGCGCTGGCGAGATGCGGATCCACACGGTCTCGAAAAAGCAGGCGACGGCTGCCAAGTCCGACCCGAACGCGCCGAGTTTCCTTATTGTGTACTCCTCGCTCCCTCGCATTAAACGGTCGTGGAAAACACCGACGCACGCATTCTGCTGCAACCCCGCTTGGCAACCATGGGCTACGGCTTGGTACAGCGGTTGGAGGTCCTCCAGTGTGGGGTTGGGCTTCTTGTCCGAGGTCGTAGCGCAGAGGTGTTCGTAGAGTCGCCGGTGTGCGCCCCGCCACGCCTCTGGCTTCTTCTCCCGAAGTTGTTTGGCGAAGTATTCGCGAATAAGCGGATGGGCATCAAGGGCAGTTTCGAGTTTCGAGTTTGGGGTTTCGAGTTGCCCACGCGATACAAGGCCGCATTCTTCAAGCGACGAAATCGCGAGGTTCCAATCGTCTTCGTCCAATCCGACGAGTGGTTCGGTTAAACCGGCGATGGCTGGTTTGCTGCGCAACGCCGCCATGCAGCCAACATCAGCCGGCCGATCGAAGAGGCCCAGCAGTCGTAGCACTGCCAGTTGACGCGCGCCGTCTTTTTCGCCTTCATTCAGCCATGTTTCATAGGCTCCGATTGTTTTGAAAGCATAGCCACCTTGAGTTGCCGCATCCGCTTTTTCGAACTTCACTTGATCGCTTTTGCGGATGTCGCCTCCGTGGGCCTTAGCGAGATAACGGCCGAGGAGGTTTAGCGTTAGAGCGTGCCCCTTCACTTTCTCGACCAGTCGCTGGAACTCGGTCGCGGTCCCGCGCACGCCAAGCGTCTTGAGCAATTCGACTCCCGCCGGATTTGAAAGGTGGTGCAGTTGCCACTCAGGGGCTGTGCTGTCGCCGAAAGGCGCGAGGTCGGTCACTCGTTCACGAGTTGTGACAATGCAAAGACCTGAATTACTTCGCGCCAGGCCTTTGAGTAGCGTGGCCAGCGCCGGGTCTTTTACTTCGCCGGCCAAAGGGCCCGGCGGATGTTGCAGAGGTTCCAACCCGTCAAGCACCAGCAGCGTGCGCCGCTGGGCGACGAGTTGAGCCAGGCGCGCGCCTTTGTCCCATGCTGAGGCGGCGCTCTGGCCCATCGCCTCGTCGCCAAAGAATCTCAGCGCCTCCGCGATGAAACCTTCGGCTGATGGGCCACCTTGCTCGCGGGTGCCCTGACTGAAGAAGGACCAGTCAAAGACTCGTTCGAAGCCTTCCCAGTTCTTCGCTGCCTGCCGTCCCATCCACTCGATCACGAGTGAAGTCTTGCCGACGCCACCAAAGGCCACAATGGTCAAAACTTTTTTTGTCGGGTCATTCCAAATTTGATCTAGTGCGGCCAGTTCGTCTTCGCGACCGAAGAGATGATCCGCGCCGTGATGCAGACGGGTCGGCGCGATCATCGCATCACTTAATCGGCGCGAAGACTCACGTTCGATTCGTTGCGGTTTCTTGCCGGTGATTCCCCAGATGAGTTTGGCCAAACCCTCGTCGCCAAAACCGGCGCGGAGATCGACCCATGTTCGATTTCCCAGAAACATTGGCAGCTCGGGTTGCATGGATGCTCCCGGCAGCAGAACTGGAATGCAAGGACGCTTATCTCTCACGGCGAGGACTAAAGCAGCTTGCATTTCCTCATCTTCCCAGGGACCGAGACCGTCTTTGCCGACGAGAACGATGACGCTTTTGGAAGTCTTGACGCCAGCTTCGAGTAGCTGCTGCCAGGGTATGCCGGGCTGAAGTTCGTCTTCATCTAACCACGGGCGCAGTCCATTCGCTACGAGCAGCGTTTTCAGTTCACGCACCACGGGCTTGTCGATGCTGTTGTGCGAAAGAAAGACGTCAAATTCCATAAGTGTTGCCCTCACTTAAAAACCGAAAACCCCGCAAAGATCATCTGCACATCCACGCCCGGATTGAAGTTTGCTCGGTAGCCGTTGGAGATGTGTTGGTACTTGTAACCTATCGTGAACGCTCGGCGGTTGCTGTTGACGATTTGGATGCCGCCGCTGAAGTCGAAGGTGAAGTTGAAGCGGGCGGCGCCTGCTACGGGCGCTTGTTCGTTGAAGTAGAGGAAGCCTCCGGTGGTCTGGGCGAAGGGTTGCACGCGGCGGTTGCGGCGGAAGTTGAACTTCAAACCAATCGGCGCGGCGCCCCAGGCGTAGACGCTCTTGCGCGTTTGGGTGAACACGAAACCTGATCCGGAGGGCACTGCCGTGAATCTGTTGTTTGAAAGGATCGCGACGGGGACAACGTCGATTGTCCATTCGAAGGCGACGGTCTTGCTCGCGGCGAGCACGCGACCATAGCGCAGGCCGATGTTGCCGAATCTCGCATTGGGTGTCTGGCCGATCAGCGTCGGCGAATTAAACGAGATGCCGCCCCAGACGCCAAACTCGTTTGCATGTTTCTGGATTCCCTCGCTGGTTGACTGAGCGCCCACGGCTGGAGTCGATGCAGAAGAATTGTCAGGCGCCTGGGCCATGACCACAACCGACAAGGCCAGGAGCAGCAAGCACGAGAAGATGGCCTGCTGAATGACTTTGAGTTGGAACAGATTCGACCAAAGAGATCGTTGGACGCTGTGAGGACCGGTTCGCATGGCGGACTCCTTCGTGAAAAATCAAGGCCTCGGGATCCAAGCCAGGTTGAGGCCAGCTAAGAGAGAAAGCAGTTCAGGGTTAGCGCTTAAACTTCGACGCTGCCGCATTCTTAATGATCAGTCTTCGCCTGTCAATCAGAAATCGGATCAGGCGTCTCCTGATTTGATTCGTGCGGCTTCGTGTGATTCCGTGGATCGAGTCTTTTCCCACAGCGGACGATCCACGAAGTCACACGAAGCCACACGAAATAGAAATTACCTCTTAATGAGACGTGTTGCCTTCGAGGAGTGCTATAGCGTGCGATAGAACCGGCCGAATAACTTCGAAGCTTTCCCGCACCGCTTTCGGTGAACCAGGAAGATTGACGATCAAGGTTCCGGATCGGATTCCACAAACGCCGCGAGAGATCATGGCCATTGGAGTCTGTTTGAGAGTTTCCATGCGCATTGCTTCGGCCAGGCCGGGAGCTTCGCGGTCGATCACTTGCAAGGTGGCTTCGGGTGTATTGTCGCGCGGGCCAAAGCCGGTGCCGCCCGTCGTCACGATCAAATTGACGTGCTTTAGATCGGCATAGGCACGTAGCTTGTGGGCGAGTGGTTCGAGATCGTCGCTAACGATTTCTTTCGCGACGATTTCTGCGCCGAGTTCGGTTAAGAGTTGGACCAGTGTCTCGCCGGAGGTGTCCTCACGCTTGCCCACTGAGCAGGCGTCGCTGGCGGTGATTATGACTGCACGAATCAATGTAGACATAAGGAGAGAATAAGAAAACGATCCACGAAGTCACACGAAATGACACGAAATAGAACTCATGGCTTCGTATGGTTTGGTGGATCCGCCATTTTTTCATCAGCCCCGCAAGGATGACCCGTTGGCGGCCAAGCCCAACTGCTAAACCTTGCGTCGCGCGTGTTCTTTCAACCAGCAACGATCCATTACCACTAATAATCCTGCGTTCACAGCGCGCTGGGCGGCTGCTTTGTCGATCACGCCTTCCTGCAACCATACTGCTTTGGCGCCGATCGCGATGGCTTCATCAACCACAGCGCCGGCTTCTTCTGATCTTCGGAATACGTCGACCAGGTCGATCTTGTCAGTTAGCTCGTTTAGCGACGCATAAGATTTTTCGCCGAGCACTTCGGTCTCGTTCGGGTTTACCGGGATGACTCGATAGCCGGCGCGCTGCATGTAGGCCGCGACGCCGTGCGACGGCCGCCAGGTACTCGACGACAAACCGACGACCGCGATGGTGCGGCACTCGTCGAGGATGCGCTTGATAGTTTCCCTGCTGTTGATTTCCAAAATGAATGCTCGTCTACGGCTCGGCCGCTGATGTGCGGAAAGGCCCTTTCGATCTCGTCCCGTTAGGGACGACATGTTTATAGAAGGTGCTACCCCTTAACCAGCGAGCTCCTTTAGGAGCGCAATGTAATCCGCGGGAATGTTTCGCTCCTAAAGGAGCTCCGATCTTAACGTCGTGCGCGGGTCTATAAACATTTCGCTCCTAACGGAGCGAGAACACCGCAGCCCTTACCGGTACTGACCTCGTAAAACAAATCGGACTTCATGTCGCTGATGCCCCGACCGCATGCAGATCCTGTAACGCGTAGACAGCAATTTCTTTTACAGTGGCGCGCGATGTCAACGCTTCGACCAGCGCCTGCGCGCCGGTCATCGTCGTCACGCAGGGAACGTTGTATTGCAGAGCCGCGCGTCGAATCGCTTGTTCGTCGTAATGCGAAGCCCGGCCCAGAGGCGTGTTGATTACCAGGGCCACCTCTCCCTGCTTGATATGGTCGGCAACGTTTGGACGTCCTTCGTTAACTTTGAAAACAGTCGCGACTTCCAAACCAACTTCGCGCAGCCGCGCCGCCGTCCCGACCGTCGCCATTAAGTCAAAGCCCAGCCGCTTAAGCCTTCGAGCGATCAACGCTGCCTGACCTTTGTCGGCTTCGTTCACACTGATGAAGGCCGTGCCCTTTTCGGGCAAGGCGATGCCGGCGGAGATCATGGCCTTTGCATACGCTTCGCCAAAACTTTCACCGACACCCATAACTTCTCCGGTCGAATGCATTTCAGGACTCAAAACAGGATCGACGCCAGGGAACTTTCGGAAAGGGAAGACTGGCGACTTGATATAAAAACGATCGACGGTGAGTTCATCAGGCAGACCAAATTCCTTGAGCTTTCGTCCGGCCATCACGAGGGCCGCGACGCGAGCGATCGGGACGCCCGTGGCCTTTGAAACAAACGGCACGGTGCGCGACGCGCGTGGATTAACTTCCAGTACATAGACGCGATCGTCTTTGATTGCGAATTGAATGTTCATCAGACCATTCACCGTCAAAGCGGACGCGAGCTTGCGCGTGTAATGCCGCATCGTCTCAATGTGTTCCGCCGCGATGCGCACCGGCGGTAGCACGCATGAAGAGTCGCCCGAATGAATACCGGCTTCCTCAATGTGCTCCTGAATTCCGGCAATCACGCAGGCGCTGTCGTCCGCGAGGGCATCAACGTCGAACTCCGCGGCTTGCTCGAGAAACTTGTCGATCAGCACCGGGCGATCGTGAGAGAAGTCGACGGCGGTGCGCATATAATCGTCGAGCGTTTCTTCATCGTAAACAATCGCCATGGCCCGGCCGCCAAGCACGTAGCTGGGCCGCACCAGCACTGGGTAACCTATGCGTTCGGCAATCGCTCTGGCTTCGTCAATCGATGTGGCAGTGCCGTTCTCAGGTTGAGGAATTCCCAGTTCGTCGAGCAGCGCGCCGAAACGCTTTCGGTCTTCCGCCAGGTCAATCGAGTCGGGCGACGTGCCGATGATCGGAACGCCCGCTTCGTGTAAACGCATAGCAAGGTTCAGAGGAGTCTGGCCGCCAAATTGAACAATCACTCCCGCCGGCTTTTCGACGTCGACGATATTCATCACGTCTTCAAAGGTGAGCGGCTCGAAGTACAAACGATCGGAAGTGTCATAGTCGGTCGAGACCGTCTCCGGATTGCAGTTGACCATGATCGTTTCAAAACCAGCTTCGTGCAGCGCAAACGATGCGTGACAACAGCAGTAGTCGAACTCGATGCCCTGGCCGATCCGATTTGGACCGGAACCCAGGATCATGATCTTTTGCCGATCGGTTGGCTGGGCTTCGTCTTCCTCTTCATAGGTCGAGTAAAGATACGGCGTGTAGGATTCGAACTCGGCGCCGCAAGTGTCCACGCGCTTATAGACGGGAATCAGGCCGAGCGTCTTGCGATACGCGCGGACTTCGTCTTCGGTGCGATTGGTCAGATAAGCCAGACGCCGATCGGAGAGCGCCGCTTCTTTGAAAGCACGCAAAAGATCGAGCGGAATGTTTTCGAGCTTTGGTGAGTTGGGCTGCGCCCCGCTTGAACCACTCGCTGACGCAGAGGGGACCGACTCGACCTGCTTCTGAATCTCCATCACCTGTTTGATCTGATCGAGGAACCACGGATCGATGCGCGACAAGCGATATATCTCATCAATCGACCAGCCATGTTCGAGCGCGTAGGTGATGTATGAAAAGCGCTGCGAGTTTGGGCGCGCCAACTTTCGCTGCAACTCATCGTTCGAGACATTTTCGAGACGCAGAGGCTTGACCGCTTCCAGCGAACGCAAGCCCTTGAAGAGAGATTCCTTGAACGTGCGGCCGATGGCCATCACTTCGCCGACTGATTTCATCTGGGTGCCGAGCACGTCTTCCGCGTCTCGAAACTTTTCGAAATTCCATTTGGGAATCTTGGTAACGACATAGTCGATGGTGGGCTCGAACGACGCCGGCGTCTTCCTGGTGATGTCGTTCGGAATTTCGTCGAGGGTATAACCCACCGCGAGCTTGGCTGCAATCTTCGCGATCGGAAACCCTGTCGCTTTTGAAGCCAACGCGGACGAACGAGAGACGCGCGGGTTCATTTCGATGATGCGGATTTCGCCGTTCTCTGGATTTACCGCGAACTGAATATTCGAGCCGCCGGTTTCGACGCCGACTTTGCGAATGATGGTAATCGCCATGTCGCGCAGCCGTTGATACTCGCGATCGGTAAGCGTTTGCGCCGGCGCAACGGTGATCGAGTCGCCGGTGTGCACACCCATCGGATCGAAGTTCTCGATGGAGCAAATGATGACAACGTTGTCGGCCAGGTCGCGCATCACTTCCAGCTCGAACTCTTTCCATCCCAGGATCGATTCTTCGATCAGCACTTCATGAATTGGGGAAGCAGCCAGGCCGTTGCGGACAATCTCTTCGAACTCTTCGGGATTAAAAGCGGTGCCGGCGCCGGTGCCGCCCAGGGTGAACGAGGGCCGAATAATCGCGGGATAGCCCGTTTCCTGCACGATTACTGCAGCTTCCGCCCAAGATTTGGCGAATCCGCCGGCGGGCATCGGCAATTCCAACTCGTCCATCGCCTGCTTGAACAGCAAACGATCTTCCGCGACCTTAATCGCTTCGCGTTTGGCGCCGATCATTTCCACGCCGCATTCTTCAAGCACGCCCGCATCGGCCAGGTCGATCGCCAGATTCAGCGCCGTCTGTCCACCTACGGTCGGTAGCAGCGCGTCGGGCCGCTCGCGTCGAATGATCGCTGAGACGGATTCAACCGTGAGGGGCTCAATGTAAGTACGATCGGCTGTTTCCGGATCAGTCATGATGGTGGCGGGATTCGAATTGACCAGCACGACCTCATAACCTTCCTGGCGCAGGGCCTTGCACGCCTGCGTTCCTGAGTAATCAAACTCGCAGGCCTGCCCAATGACGATCGGACCAGAGCCGATGATTAGAATTTTGTGAATGTCAGTGCGCTTGGGCATCTATTAACTGGATCCGCCTGATTGGACTTGCATTAAGACGAAACATTTTACATAACTATCGGGTTTAGACGAATTGCCGCGGGCATAAGGCGGCAGAAGTGCATATGAAGATCACTTGTTTGTTCGCAATTCTGTTTTTCACCTTTGGCGTTCAGGTCACCGTAGGTCAAGCTTCGATTACCGCAATCGAATTCTACCGACGCGGATACGAGCGGCAACAGCGCGGTGATTTACGGGGCGCAATCTCGGCCTATGACGAAACGCTAAAGCGGGATCCAAATTTCGTGGAAGGATACATAGCTCGAGCGAGCGCAAGATATCGCCTCGGTGATCTGGAAGGTGCGAATGCTGACTACGACAATGCCATCAGGATTGGCGCCGAATACCCCGAAGCTTATCTCGGCCGCGGCACCGTGCGAACGGAACGCAATAATCTGGATGGTGCGATTGACGATTACAGCAAGGCGATTTCGATGAAGCCAGAATATGCAGAAGCATACTATGGCCGTTGTCTTGACCGATATCTGAAGGGAGAATTTGACCAGGCCATCGTTGATTGCGACCGGGCGGTGAAGATCAATCCCCGCTATGCCAACGCCTACCATAACAGGGCACTAGCGCGATATGGCAAAGGCGATTTCGATGGGGCGATAGCGGATTACAACACGTCAATGGAAATCGATCCGCAAATTCCCAACGGCTATTACAATCGGGCGCTCGCGTACCAGGCCAAAGCAGACCTCGATCGTGCGATTGCTGATTATACGAAGGCTCTGGAGATTAACCCGCGGCATCCTGAAGCATTCTACTTACGGGGTCTTGCCCGCGAGCGTAAGGGTGATCGACAGGGCGCGATGAGTGATTTCGACAAGTCTATTGAGATTGGGCCCAAGTTGGGCAGGCCGTACTGCTCTCGCGGTTTAGCTTTCTTATCCCAGTCCCGAGATGCTGAAGCGGAGCGGGATCTTAAAAAGTGTTTTGAAATTGAACCGGGACGAAGGTCCGAGGTCGAGGCCCAGGCCAGAAAGATTAGGCAGGAGCGGTCTTCGCCGCCGGATGACGTTGCGTTTCTTGCATCAGTTTCAGTCAAGAAAGATCTCTATCCGGCAGGCGCCGACGCCGGGAAAGAGATAGAGGAGGCTTTGAAGCAGGCGGTCATCGCGAGGAAACGTGTGCTGCTCATGTTCGGTGGCAACTGGTGTTACGACTGCCACGTGCTCGATCGCGCTCTGCATGAGGGAGCGGCAGGAAAAATCGTCAGGGAAAGTTTTCTCATCGTGCATGTCGACATTGGCGAAGGCGACAAGAACCTCGATCTGGTTAAGAAGTACAAGATTACCCTGGACAAGGGCGTGCCTGCCGTGGTCATTTTGAGTAGCGATGGCGCCTTGCTCTACGGCAGCGCTAATGGCGAGTTCGAGGCCGCGCGAAAGATGATGAAGAAAGACCTGGTAGCTTTTCTGACTCAATGGAAAGGCACGAAGTCGTAGCCCGACCGAGAGGGATGGCGTCCATTGAGAGCTTCCAGGCGTTTAGTGTACCGACTTTAATTGTCTTCTTTTCTCGCCTAACAAAAAGCCCAACTAAAGTCAGTACTCTAAACACCGCTCATTAAGAGCAGGACACTGCTTTCTCCCTCTACTGTCTTGAGTCGGATGAAACTTTTTGATACTTTGCTCGCGGTTCCCCAGCACATTACTAACAACTCAAGGAGTCACCAATGAAGAGCAGGGCACTTCTTTTCACTGCTATCGTCTTCGCTGTCTCGGCAGTCACGGCAATTTCATTCGCACAGCGGAGGCCCGACACCGCTGAAAAACCTATCACGGGCGATTTCAAGATCACGGTTAAGAATACGATCAGCGGCCAGACCTCCCAGTCGACCACCATGATCAGGGGTAAGCGAGAACGCAGCGAATCCAGCATGGGCGGCGGAATGAATACCAGCAGCGTCAATATCACGCAGTGCGATCTACGACGCACGATTCAGGTCAATGACAGCTCGCGAAAATATTTGGTCACGCCGATGGATTCTGATTCCGGCGATGCCGATAGTGCAGGGACGAGCGGGCCGGCGAGCGGCGGCGCGACGCGACGCGGCGGCGTGGTGACGATGACCGTCAACACGATTGACACTGGCGAACGGAAAGAAATGTTTGGCTTCACGGCGCGTCACTTGAAAAGGACGATGACCTCACAGACCTCACCCGACGCTTGTAATCAAAACCAGATGCGCATCGATACCGACGGTTGGTACATCAATCTGGAATACGGTCTGAACTGCGGCGGCGCGGACAGGCCTCCGCAGATGGGCCGCACCGCTCCCGGCGGATGTCGCGACCGCTACGATGTTCGGAACACCGGACCCGCCAAACTTGGTTATCCCTTGTTGGAAACGACGACCATGTACGGCGCGGATGGCGGCGCGATGTTCACGAGGACCCAGGAAGTGACCGAGCTATCGCGCCAGCCACTCGATGCCGCGTTGTTCGAAGTGCCGGCGGGCTATACAGAAGTAAAGAGTCAACAGGAAATGTCTGGCGCTCCATCGATGGCTGACATCATGGCGATGCAGAGGCAACAGTCCGGTGAGACGCACGCCGGAAGCGGCGAGAGTTCCGTGCAGAGCCCGATGGCTAACAGGAACACCGCAGCTAAAGTTCGGGTCGGCGTGGTCGAGTTCAACAACAAAACGAAGTCGACTGTTGCTACTGACTCGCTGCGAGAGCAACTGATCGCGATGCTCAACGGCAACGGCGTTGACGCCGTCGCTCTGAATGCGAGTTCGCCAAGCGAGGCTGCGATCGAAGCGAAGGCCAAACAGTGCGCCTATGTTTTGTACACGGACGTGGCGACTCTCAAGGCGCCCTCATCCGGGAAGAAGATCGGTGGGTTCCTCGGCCGCGCTACAGGTGTTGACACGGGCGCGGCAGGGAAGGCGGAAGCTCGTCTGGACTTTCGTTTGATTCCGACCGGGAGTTCATCGCCCACGGTACAGTCGTCTGCTTCCAGTAAGGAAGACACCGAACAAGCGAGTGTCAGTGCGGCTATTGAGGCTGAAGCCCGCTCCGTAGCACAGGGCGTCGGGAAGAATTAGCTTCCTGTTTTATCAAGCGCAGAAATAGTTCGAAGAGTTTCCGAATGCAACCAATCGCACAACCGCAACCTGCTCTGCCTGATGAGGAAGGCAACGACAGCGGCCTTACCATCGACGAGTTGCGGAAGCAAAACGACTCTCTCGAGGAACAGAATCGGAAACTCAGACAGGCCGCCGATTATCGCTCAGCATTTCTGGCGCGGCTGGCCCACGAACTGCGAACCCCGCTTACTTCGATTCTGGGGTTTTCCGAGATTCTGCTCACACAGGAAGACCTGACCGAAGCGCAGCAGGGTTTCTGCGGGCGAATTCAAAACTCAGCGCAACAGTTGCAGGACCATCTCAACCAGTTGTCGGATCTATCGCGTTTAGAAGCCGGTCAGTCCTCGCTCCACCGTGAAGAGTTTTCCCTCGAAGACCTGGTGCAGGAATCGTGCGCGGCACTGGCGCGACAAGCGCGGAGGCAGAACGCCGAGATTCGCTGTGAAGTCGATGCGACGTTGCCGATGATTGTTTCTGATCGCGGAAAGCTGCGACAGGCCTTCTTCAATTTTCTCGCTTACGCGATTACACGCAGCCCGGGCGCGCTGGTGGTGGTGTCGGCGGAAAAGGATTCGGGCGGCTTCCTGCTCAAGATTGAGGACGAGGGCGAATCACCTGTCGATTGCACAGCGTTCGTAGAATTGGACTCTTCGAATCGCCGTGCGGGCAGCAGCGAGCTGGGCTTGGCCATTGCGCGGCAGAACATTGATTTGCTTGGCGCCAGCCTCAGGTTTCAGAATCGTGAACCTCGCGGATTGCAGGTAGTGATCCAACTTCCAAATAGCCCACCGGATGCGCCGCGATAATCAATAATCATGCCTGATCCAGTGCCTAGCTCGTCGACTCGTTCCGCGGATATCGAGATCCGGGAAGTACTATCGATCGACGAATACGATGCGTGTATAAGGTTGCAGCGGGAAGTCTTTGGACTTCCGGATCTGGAGATTTCCCCCCGCCGGCACCTGATCGTTTCGCGCGAGGCGGGCGGCTGGACGCTGGCCGCGTTCAATAAGAAAAGGATCGTGGGCTTTGTGCATCACCTGGCGGCGGTGCGCGGCGGACTGATCTTTGGTTACTCGCACATGATGGCGGTTGCGTCCGACTATCAGAACCGCGGCGTCGGCGCGCAGTTGAAGTGGGCCCAAAGAGCCCGGGCCTTGTCCGAGGGACGCGACTTTATCAAGTGGACCTTCGAACCTCTGCGCGGACGAAACGCGCATTTCAACCTGAATCGATTGGGCGTGGTGATCAGGGATTACGCCGTAAATTTTTATGGGACCGATTACGTCACTAATCCGGTCGAGAAAAACGCCGGGGCCGGCGGGATGGACAGCGACCGCCTGTTCGCGAGTTGGGATTTGCGCTCGCCGCGAGTAGAGGCGTTCGCATCGGGCCAGGAGTTCCCGTTAGGCGAACCGGATAAAGTGATCGAAATTCCTGGCGACTTTACCGCACTTATTCAATCGGATCCGGGAACGGCAAAGCGAGAGCAGTTGCGTGTGCGCGAGGAGTTTCAGACGTTGTTGAGCGAGGGCTTCGTCTGTCGAGCGTTTGATCGTGAGCGACCACGTTATTTGTTTTTTCGAGATTAGTAGGGGCAGGTGTAGGAACGGTGAGCAAGTGAGAAGGGGCCTAGGCTTGAGCCCGCGAAGCGCGGCGATAGCATAAAGCCTGGAGTGAAGCGGAGCGGAACCCCAGGATCGATTCCAGTATCAAGAAGAGCCCGCGAAGCTGGGCGACAGCGGTTCATCGTAGGGGGCTCGAGATTTGCGCTATCGCACGCGTCGCGTGCTCTGATTTCTATTCGCCGTGAACCTGGGTTCTGCTCCGCTTCACCCCAGGCTTTATGCTTTTCGAACCGGATCACAGACTGAAGTCTCTGCCACCTGGAATAAACTTTGCCAAAGCGATCATCAATAAGAAAAAATATTACCGAACTGCGGGCGGAAATTCAGCGCCACGAAGATCTCTACTATCTCTACGAAGACCCCGAGATTTCGGATCGCGAATACGACGAGCTGATCGGCAAACTGCGCCAACTCGAAGAGGCAAATCCTCAATTAATAACTCCCGATAGCCCGACGCAACGAGTGGGCGGCAGACCGGCGGAAGGTTTTCCGGAATTCGTCCATCGCCGGCCCATGCTGTCACTCGACAACAGCTACAGCATTGAAGAGTTGCGCGCCTTTGACGAGCGTTGCCGCAAACTGGCGGACGGCGCGGCGCTGGAATATGTGGCTGAACTCAAGATCGACGGGTTGTCGCTTTCAACTCATTATCGAGATGGACTGTTTGTGCGCGGCGTGACTCGCGGTGATGGTCTGCGTGGTGAAGAGGTGACCTCCAACGTGCGCACGATTCGCAGCGTGCCGCTGAAACTTCGGACGAGCAAGGGGATTGGCGATGAGATTGAAGTGCGCGGCGAAGCCTATCTGCCGCGCAAAGCCTTTGAAAGAATCAACGCCGAGCGCGAAGAGCAAGGCGAGCCGCGCTTTGCGAATCCGCGGAACGCCGCGTCGGGCGCGATCCGGCAACTCGATCCGGCAATGGTCGCGAAACGCCGGCTGGATATGTTTGCGTACGACGCGCTGGCCGGCGGTCGAAAACCATTCGCGACGCACTGGGAGGCCCTCGATTGGATGGCGAGCGCCGGCTTTCGCGTTAATCCTAACCGCAAGCTATGCAAGTCGATCGACGAAGTAATCGATTTCTGCAATGCAATGGAATCAAAGCGCGACGACCTGAATTACGAAATTGACGGGCTGGTAATCAAAGTCAATTCGACGGCTTTACAGGACGAGTTTGGCGCGACGGGAAAGGCGCCGCGTTGGGCGATCGCTTACAAGTACGCCGCGCGACAGGCGACCACGAAAGTGAACGACATCACGGTCCAGGTCGGACGCACGGGCGCGCTAACTCCCGTGGCGGTGCTCGAGCCGGTGCAACTCGGCGGAGTCACGGTGTCGCGCTCGACGCTCCACAATGAAGATGAGATAGAACGTTTGGGCTTACGGATTGGCGATTGGGTTTTGATTGAACGGGGCGGCGACGTCATTCCGAAAGTCATCAAGGTTATTGAATCCAAACGCACCGGCAAGGAAAAGAAATTCAAAATGCCCGCCACGTGTCCTGAGTGTGGCGGGCGCGTCTCGCGGCCTGAAGGTGAGGCTTTGTCGCGATGCGTTGCTGCGGATTGTTCGGCCCAATTGATTGGCCGTCTGTTGCACTTTGCTTCCCGGAGGGCGCTGAGAATCGAGGGACTGGGATACGCGTTGGCAGAACAGCTCATCGCTAAGAAGATGATCAGCGATGTTGCGGATCTCTATCGTTTGAAACTTGACGATCTGACCGGGCTGGAGCGAATGGCGGCCAAGTCGGCCTCAAACGTCCTCTCCCAGATCGAGGCTAGTAAATCGCGTGATCTCTGGCGACTGATCTACGGTCTGGGCATCCGCCATGTCGGCGAACGCACGGCTGGGATCCTGGCGCGGCAATTCGGCTCCCTCGAACGACTGGGTCAGGCCACCGTCGAGGAACTGGATGACGTTCACGAGATTGGGTTGACCATGGCGCAGAGTATTCGCGACTGGTTCGACGATCCGGGAAACAAAGACTTGTGCCGGCGGCTGCGGGAAGCGGGCGTGCGCACCGAAAACGAAAAGCAATCGAGCGGGGAAGGGAAAGAGGGCGACGAAAGATTCGCGGGCAAACAATTTGTGTTGACCGGGTCGCTGCCCGGCATGACTCGCGACGAAGCGCGCGGTCTGATCGAGAGCAATGGCGGCCGGGTCATATCTTCAGTAAGTAAGAAAACGGATTTCGTGTTGGCCGGCGCCGAGCCCGGATCGAAACTGGATAAGGCGATCGAGTTAGGAGTGCCGGTGATCGACGAAGCGGAATTCAAAAAGATGTTAGGATAAGTCGTGGAGAATAAAATGGAATCTGATCAGCCGGAAAAACAGGAACCGAAACTTGAATTGGTGTACACGCTTTTTTGCGATGACGTTCGTCTCGAAGTTGGCAACAAGCTTTCGTACATGGGAGTCTTTCAAAACATCGTCGTGCCGCAACTGCCTGT
This sequence comes from Blastocatellia bacterium, assembly GCA_033856915.1. Classification (GTDB taxonomy): domain Bacteria; phylum Acidobacteriota; class Blastocatellia; order Pyrinomonadales; family Pyrinomonadaceae; genus UBA11740. The sequence continues at coordinate 66,755 of JAWVEB010000023.1, forward strand.
CTGGCTACCAAAACTTGCTGTGGTTAACCACTGGCGGGGTGCCGGCTCACATCTCTCGGAAGTAAGGATTCTGATGCCGGATCGCCAGCAGGCTCTGGTGGTGTCACAACCTTCGCCGTTCGAAATCAGCCACGGCTCGGCTGACAACATCAGCTTCTTCGTGAACGTGACCTTTCCGGTAACCGGACAATATCTGGTTCAGACCCTCATTGATTCGAATCTGTTTGACGAGCGGGTTCTGACGGTCTCGGATCAACAGCTCATCGCGCCTGAGGAAGAATCCGAGGCGGTGAATTAGCGGCTTTATGACCTGCGTTCAGCCCAAGGTGGCTGGGCTTCAAAGCATTTCGTAAGACTTGATTTTGTAATTGAGAGTAGTGGTACCCAGGCCTAACATGCGCGCCGCGCGTGCCTGGTTGCCACCGTTGAGTTCAAGCGCCCGACTGATCAGACGCATTTCAAATTGGCGCACCTCGTCGAAGAAATTCACACTTGATCTCGCGTCGAGGTTATCGAACGCGGCCGAGGATTCAGCCAGAGCGTTTTCATGTTCCAGCGACTCGGCTTCCTGAAGCAGAGCGCTCGCCATGTCCCTAATCTTCTCCAGCCGCTCAGCAGGCGCGGCTTTTCGCGACGGCAGACTCCGCAGGCGTCCCTTCGTAATCGATTCAACAATTGCCGCTTTAGCAGTGCTCATAAGAATCCCCCCGGAAAACTTCCTGGCTATTAAGACGAATCAGAACGTAGTTAGTTAACAGAATTTCAACCATATCGGATCTAGAGACGTCCGAATCTCCAACTTGGTTCCAAATTGTTCGGCTGCCTAACAGAAATACGTGCCTGACGGTTGTGAAAAGCGAAATTTTGATGCTGCCCGGACAATTTAGGTTTGCAGAAGGTAGGCCATGCGGATCTTTTCTGAGGAATGAGTCACCGACAGGCGTGACGATGCCTGCGCTCTCATCGCCGTCTATGTTTGGGAGCGGCGCCTGCAAGGATTCGTGCGATTTCATCGAGACCTGCCGGGTTTGCACTGAGCTTTCTGGCCATAGAGATCGACCTTTGGCCCAAGACCACATAAGCGGTGAGGGCTTGCGGCAGGTTTGCGGCCTGAAGCGCGGCGAGATGCTTCTGCACCGTCAGTTTGTCGCCCCGCTTGAAGGTTCCCGTCAGGGCCCGCGCGGGATCCTGAGTTGCCAGGTTTGCTACGGTACTTTTAACCAATGGCAATAGAATCCGTCGTGCGCGGCTAGCGCTCAGGCCGCAAGCGACGAGCATCTCGACGGCGATATCGAATAGCGCGGTCATGTTTGGCGAAGCGGTCAGCGCGGCTGCGTGGTACAAAGCTTTTTGACGAGAGTCGATGGTGAAACTCTCTCCGCCGAGATCTTTGACGATCGACTTTCCGACTCTAACGGCTGCCGGGTCGCCTTCAACTGAAAAAAATGCGTGCCTTAGTAATTTCCCGCCCAACCGCGATTCGCTGATGGAAACCAGCGGATGAAGCGAGCCGACGGCGTAACCCGCGCTTCGCATTGGTGCGAGGACATCCGAAGCCAGGGCGCCGCTGGTATGCAGGACGACCCGCTGAGAGCGAACGCGTTCAGGCATGAATATCTCGGACAACTGCCGGGCGACTGGGGCGATTACGTCATCCGGCGTTGCGATTAAGATTAGTGAACAACGACTAAGGCGATCATGCTGAGCTTGGCTGAGCGCCTTGAATTGGGTGGCAGAGAGGGCGAGTGTCCCAGGCCCGAAAGCCTTTGCGGCGCGCCGCGCAGCGGCAGGGCGCCTGGCGGTTACGACTTCTATTTTGTAGCCGATCGTTTTTAGAGCCAGGCCGAGGGAGGTGCCCAGACGGCCGGCGCCCATGATCGAGACAGATATCTTTTTCGCGGGTCTCGACGTCGGAGATCGAGAAGGGTCGGGGCGAACCATTCCGCCGGAAGTTTTAGTGGGCCGAGGCATTCAGTTTGAGACAGGCATCCTTCGTTAAGAGGTCGGACTCTAACACGCGGTCTGATTCGCACGCAATTACATAGGTTTTAGCCTTGCGTTGGTCTATACTGTCGAGCGAAGTCGAAAAGCCGATCGCTTGAAAATTGCGCTCACGAGCATCAAGATTCAGCGCAACCTCGACGGTGATGAGTGCATCAAAGCGGTGCGTTAACTGAATGCAGTGCCGGTGCCTCGGGTGCTGTACCCGAAAAAAAGCCAAGCGGCCGCGCTCCGAAATTGCGGCCACCGGAAGATTAAGCCCGGTCTTTCTCTCCCGGCCTCGGAAGTTGGAGGAATCAAATGAAAATTCATTACTCTCGCGCCGTCACCGCAATCGGCCTGGGAGTTAGTGTGTGGTTTAGCAGCATTGCAGCATTGGCCGCACCGCAGCAACCAAAAGATCAACCCAGCCAAAGTCCATCGGCGCCGCCGCAGACCGCCCCGAAGACTTCAGATCCCAAGGCCCCGGCGCAACAGGCCTCGAACAAAACACTTTCTACCAACGAAGACCCGAACATGATCGGGAAGCGCAACATCAACAAAGGCGTTTGGGGCAAGCTTGCCTCCGGCACCGACAAGGAAGTGCGCGAGGGCCGGATGTTGGCTGCCCAGGTAGATAAAGAGGCAAAGTTTATCGACGATCCGATCATTACCGAATATGTGAATCGGGTCGGTCAGAATATCGTCCTGCACTCAGACGCCAAGATTCCTTTCACGATAAAAGTAATCGACTCGGACGAAGTTAATGCTTTTGCTTTGCCCGGCGGATTTTTCTATGTGAACAAGGGTCTGGTTCTGGCCGCCGATAACGAGGCCGAGTTGGCCGGCGTCATGGCTCATGAGATTGCCCACGTTTGTGCGCGGCACGCCATGGAGAACGAAAGGAAGATGCAGGTCCTTGATTATGGCTTGCTGGCAGGAATGATTTTGGGCGGCGGCATAATTGGAAACGTCCTCTATAACGGCGGCGGCATGATCGAAGCGATGGCTTTCCTGAAATTTAGCCGCGGCGCCGAAGAAGAGGCCGACCGGTTGGGTGTGCAGTATATGTGGGCCGCCGGTTACGATCCGAATGCCATGGCTACGATGTTCGAGAAGCTCGAGGCCAAGAATAAGAAGAAGCCCGGAACCATCTCGAAACTCTTTGCTACTCATCCGGCTCCTCCGGAGCGGCGCGCAGCCGCGATCGCACTGGCCGCGCGTTTTCCGGATCGTGACGAGTACGTCATCAGCTCATCGGAATTTCAACGCGTCAAGAACCGCCTGTTGCGGCTGTCGAATGCGCGCGCATCCTCGAATGGAGCGATCAGCGGGTCCGACGACGGGACCCCCGGACGTCCAACCTTGAAACGCCGGCAACCGACGCCTGATGACCAGACGACTAACCCGGATGGCACTGCGAAGCCGGAGAGCACCAAGCCGGCCCCGCCAACGTTGAAACGCGAACCGGAACCGCAGCCAACGCCAACTCCAAAACCGTAAGACCGTGGTTGGCCAGTGGCCCGACCGGGACGAAGGGCTCGATTACTAACAAAAGGCTCTCAAGCAGAATTGCTTGAGAGCCTTTTTTGCTGGGTGCATTTTCAAAGCGAGTCCGTTGTCTGCGAAGCGGAGTACGAGTTCGACCGCGAGAGGAGCTCGCCCCATTCCTTGCCCTTGCTGACGCGCGGGCTTCTGAGACGGACATTATTGTTTGTGATATTGAACTGCAGCGGCCGGTGAAGTCCCAGCTTTCGAAGTTGGTTTTTCCCGCCGTATGACGCCGGTAAAGAAAGCGCGAAAGTAGCCGTACATTGAAAACATCGACGAGATCACCACGACCCAGAGCAACGCTCGCCCGGCCGTGTACAGCAACACCTGCCAATCCGTCCAAGTCGTACGGTCGGGTCCGGTAAGATGGGACCACGCCAGGCGGAGTTCGGGGACCGTCCAAAACTGAATCGCTGGAAAAGGTTTGCCAAAATTTGAAACGTGAGGCGATCCGCCTGCCGGCGAGATTGACAGAATCAGGAGGCCCACGGTTACCACCTGCGCGACCATCTTGAACTTGCCCATGCGCGAAGCCGAGATGATTACTCCCTCAGTCGCCGCGATTGATCGCAGGCCGGTGACCGCAAATTCGCGGCCTACAATGATGACTACGGCCCAGGCCGGCGCCAGATGATTCTCGACCAGCGAAATCAGCGCCGCCGAAATCAGGAGCTTGTCGGCGATCGGATCCAATAACTTGCCCAGCTTTGAAACCTGTTGCCGGCTGCGCGCAATCTTCCCATCGAAATAATCGGTCAACGCAGCAACTACGAAAATCGATACGCCGAAGAGATAGCTGGGCACGCCCAGCCAGTTTTCTGATACCGGCGTGAGCAGCACCACGACCAGCAGCGGCACAATGAAGATTCGCGAAAGCGTCAGCGCGTTAGGTAGATTCACTCAAAAGCTCCGCATGAAAATTTGAGGGACTCGGATCGCAGTCTAGGTTTCGTTGTTTTGAGTGTCAAGACGGGTCCGTGATCGATCGTTTAGAGTTCAAGCTCTAAGCTTGCCACGACGAATGGGCAACCTAACGGTTGAACTCTGAACGTGGCCGTACCCGCTGCTTGCTCCACTCGGAACGAGTCGTTAGAATACTAGGTTCTGCGTCACGCGAAATTCTTCTCTGTGGCGACAGCGCTTCGGTTTCAAGGATTATGGCAATTGATCGCATCACCGTTCGGGGCGCCCGCCAGCACAACCTCAAGAACATTGACGTTGATATTCCTCGCGACAAGTTGACCGTCATTACCGGGCTCTCGGGCTCTGGAAAATCGTCTCTGGCATTCGATACGATTTACGCCGAAGGCCAACGGCGATACGTCGAATCGCTGTCAGCCTATGCCCGCCAGTTTCTCGATCAACTGGAAAAGCCCGATGTCGATTCAGTCGAAGGCCTGTCGCCGGCAATTTCGATCGAGCAAAAGACGGTGGCCCGCAGCCCGCGCTCTACGATCGGCACGGTCACGGAAATCTACGACTATCTGCGGTTGCTTTTCTCGTCGATTGGTTTGCCCCATTGTTACCAGTGTGGCGCCGCGATTACCCGGCAAAGTGTCGAACAGATTCTGCACGACGTGCTCGCGCTGCCGGAAGGCGAGCGAGTGATGGTGCTGGCGCCGATCGTCCGCGGACGCAAGGGAGAATTCAAGAAAGAGCTGGCCAAACTCGCCAGTGACGGATTCATCCGCGCGCGCATCGACGGCGAACTCCGCTCGCTCGATGAAGAAATACGTCTCGATAAGCGCCGCAATCACTCGATAGAAGCGGTCGTCGACCGTTTGCTGATCAAGTCCGGAATCAAAGAACGGCTGGGCGAATCAATTCGAACGGCGTTGAAATTAACGAACGGGGCCGTGCTGGTTTCGGTGATCGACGGGGAAGAGAAGCTCTACTCGGAAAAAATGGCGTGCGTGAATTGCGGCATCAACGTGCCGCCGCTCGAGCCGCGATCGTTTTCCTTCAACTCGGCGTACGGCGCCTGCAAGCATTGTCATGGGCTGGGCACGGTTCTGGAAATCGATCCGGGAAAACTAATTCTTAACCAGGACGAGAATGCCGAACGAATATCTTTCCTGGGACTGGCGGACAAGGCGGGCTCGGCTTACCTTCGCAGTGCCTTGCTGGCGGTGATCGAGCACTTCGAGCTGGATCCAAAAACGCCTTTTCGTGATCTGCCCAATGAAGTTCGCGAAGGATTTTTCAAAGGGCTTTCCGCGCAACTGAAATTCAAGCAGGGTTTATATTCCTACAAGAGCTATTGGGAAGGCGCGCTGCCCTGGTTGCGTGAACGTTTGAACAATCCGCCGTCGGAAAAAATCCGGGTGGCGTTGGAAGAGATGGTTTCACCTTCGGTTTGTCATGAATGCGGGGGCCGCCGTCTGCGCTCGGATTCTTTGGCCGTGCGCGTTGGCGGAAAGGGCATCGCAGATTACACCTCAATCACAATCGAATATGCCATCAAGGCTTTCGATCAAATCAAACTGGCCCCAAGGGAAGAAAAGATTGCCGGTTTGATACTGCGAGAAATTAAATCTCGTCTGCGTTTTCTCGAAACTGTTGGCTTGGGATACCTGACGCTTGATCGTCCCTCGGCAACTTTGTCCGGCGGTGAAGGGCAAAGAATTCGGCTGGCGACTCAAATCGGATCGCAACTGCGCGGCGTGCTCTACGTTCTGGACGAGCCTTCGATTGGTTTGCACCCGAGAGACAATCGCCGGCTGCTGGATACGCTTTCAGCACTGCGCGATCTCGGCAACACGGTGCTGGTGGTTGAGCATGACGAGGAAACGATTCGCCGGGCCGATTATGTAGTTGACCTGGGCCCGGGCGCGGGCACGCACGGCGGCCAGGTCATCGCGCTGGGAACTCCCGACGATGTTGCGAACAATCCGAAATCGATCACGGGACTCTACATCTCCGGCGCGCGGAGGATTCCGGTTCCCATCCAACGCCGTTCGCCGAACGGCAAAGCGATCACCGTGCGTGGCGCGCGACACAATAACTTGAAAGAGTTGGATGTGTCTTTCCCGCTCGGCCTGTTGACCGTGGTCACTGGCGTTTCCGGCTCGGGAAAATCGACGCTCGTCGCGGACATTCTTTATCCTGCGCTGGCCCGCAGTCTCTACGATTCTTTGCCGGAGCCGGGCGCGCACGAGTCAATCGAAGGCCTCGATTACGTTGACAAGGTGATCGAGATCGATCAGTCGCCCATCGGCCGCACGCCTCGATCGAACCCCGCGACCTACACCGGGTTGTTCACGCCGATTCGCGAGCTTTACGCGATGCTGCCAGAGTCGCGCGAGCGCGGTTACAAACCGGGACGCTTTTCATTCAACGTCAAAGGCGGCCGTTGTGAAGCCTGCGAAGGCGAAGGCCTCAAACGCATCGAGATGAACTTTCTTCCCGATGTTTACGTGCTCTGCGATGTCTGTCGCGGCGCGCGTTACAATCGCGAAACGCTGGCGGTCCGGTACAAAGGGAAATCGATCGCGGAGCTGCTGGACGCAACCGTGGAAGAGGCTCTGCCGCTGCTCGAAAACATTCCGCAGATTAAGCCGAAGCTGCAAACACTGCTGGATGTCGGCCTCGGTTATATCAAGCTGGGACAGTCGGCGACGACACTTTCCGGCGGCGAAGCACAGCGCATCAAGCTGGCGAAGGAACTTTCTAAACGCGCTACTGGGCGAACAATTTACATTTTGGACGAGCCGACCACCGGGCTTCACTTTGCCGACGTTCACAAGCTGCTCGATGTGCTCCAGCGTCTGGTGAGCCTGGGCAACACAGTTATCGTGATCGAACACAATCTCGACGTTATCAAGAGCGCCGATTTCATTATCGATCTCGGGCCCGAAGGCGGCGCGCATGGCGGCCGCATCGTCGCCAGCGGCACGCCTGAAGAGGTTGCTGCCGTGCGCCGCTCGCATACCGGGCAGGTGCTGAAGCCTTTGCTGAATGGGAACGGGAAACGGAATGGCGCGAAGAAGGCGGAGCCCGCCGTCCTCGACACTCCGAGCGAAGAATCAAAGAAAGTTGCGTGATATAGCGTTCGGTAGTGCTCTATTTGAAGTGTTGCTGGTCAGGCTCTTACCGCAAGCATATAATCCGCAGCTATGACGTGGCTGATCGACCAGCTAGCCAAGGAGTGGGCCGTGATAAAGCAGGCCCCTCTTTCTTTCGTCATTATCTCAACGCTCGCGGTTGTTCTAGCCTTTACCCTCGTTAAGTACATCTTTCAAGAAAGACTTCGCCATAAAGACGATTTGATCAATTCATTGGAGCGAAAACTCGCTCTGTCTGGATCTGCGTCAACTGGCGAGGTTGAAACAAGCGGATCCCAAACGACGGATCTGTTAGCCCCTGAATTGGAATTGCTTCACGAGTACTTTGTTGATGTGGGAAAAACGGAGTGGGGCGTGTATTTTCAAGTTGGTTCAGATTTCACGGGCAGAGTGTTTAAGGCTGCCTTATTGGATTTTAATTTCAGGGCAATTCCCGGTTCGGTGCCGTGGGTTGAAGTACGAGCGCAGATTATCTTTAACGACGTAAACAATCAGCGCATGCACTTAATTGACGGGATTTGGCATGGGCGGGATTCCGTTGAGGTTCCTTTCAGGCCGGGTGAAAAGCGGTCTCTTGTCATCGCGACTTGTACTCCCGGCTCTCATTTCGGTACGTATGAACACCGGATGCGCGATCCCGGAAGGCCGGTTGTTAAGCCGTTTCTTTGCCCACTAGAGCGGAAAATCGACGAAGACTCTGTTCACGTCCAGGTAAGGCTGACTGGCAAGTACATGGATAACCCAAGGTTTAATGAATTCTGGTGTTTCAAGCTATCCAGAGTAGGGCAACTGGCGATACAGAAAATCACGCCGGAAGAGTTCGAGAAAGGCTTATCTTAAAGCGGCGACCCTAGAGTCAAAGTTTTTAGTAGAACACATTAACGGGGCATGCCTTGCGTTATTACCGAGCTACGACTTGCGTTCTTACCGAGCTACGATCAGAAGGTCGCGTGGTACAATCATCCCATCCAATGAACGACGAACCAGAACAGACCGATACGTGGGAACCACGAATAGATCGTTCAGCTTTCTCAGTTTTCAATTCCTTTGCAGAAGCGGACGCCGCCGACAGAGCTTACTGGCACTCACGCACTCCGCAGGAACGAGTGCGCCACATGGAGTTTCTGCGTCGAATTAATTATGGATCTAGAGCTACCGAAAGACTTCAAAGAGTTCTTGAGATTGTTACGCGTCCACGGCGTTGAATACCTCCTAATTGGTGGTTGGGCAGTTGGATATCATGGGTACCCTCGCGCTACGGACGATCTTGATGTTTGGATTGCGATTGCGCCCGGCAACGCGACTCGGGCCGTCGAGACTTTGATAGACTTCGGCTTTGATGTGCCTGAATTGTCTGTGAACCTGTTTCTTCAAGACGATCAGATTATTCGAATGGGGGTAGCACCGTTGCGCATCGAGGTCTCAACATCGATATCGGGCGTGGAATTCGACGAATGTTATCGTGAGCGACTTGAAACCACACTGGATGGCGAGCCGGTGAGCCTGATCAGCTTGAACAACTTACGACTGAACAAGAAGGCAAGCGGCCGACTCAAAGATCTGACTGATTTAGAGCACTTACCCCAAAGCTCATCGTGACTGATCAAATCTCAGCTATAGTCGCCGCCAGCCTCGACGTGAAACGGCGTTTCTTTGAAGCGCACGCCGCGGACGTCGAGCGAGCGGCGCGAATAATCTCGGATGTTTTCAAAGCCAATGGAAAACTCCTCGTGTTTGGCAATGGCGGTTCGGCGGCGGATGCTCAGCACATTGCAGGTGAGTTGGTAAACCGGTTCTTGCAGGAGCGCAAAGCTCTGCCGGCGATCTCGTTGACGACTGATGGCGGCGTGCTGACTTGCATTGCCAACGACAGTGGGTTCGAAAACATTTTCGCCAGACAGATTGAGGCGTTGGGAACTAAAGGCGATGTGTGTCTCGCGATCTCGACCTCTGGAAAATCGGCGAATGTAGTGCTGGCGTGTGAGCAGGCGCGTAAGCAGGGAGTACACGTCATAGGTTTGTTGGGTCGCGACGGCGGGAGTGTTGCCGCTCTTTGTGACCTGGCATTGACTGTTCCCAGCGACGACACCCAACGAATTCAGGAAACACACAATTTGATCGGCCACATTATCTGCGAACTGGTCGAAGCCGAAGTGTTTCCGGTTAGAGCGGGCCAGGAATCGCTTCTGTAATCATAGACTGAAGTCTGTGCCACCGTGCGGACGAGACGTCCGCGCTCCCCGGGAAACGATGTCTGTCTACAAAGATCTTAAGCCGATCAGCCTGGATGAAGTCAGCACCTATCCGCTCGCTTCGCGGCAAAGTAAAGTCACGGTCGCAGACTTTGCCACGCCCGTAACTGAGAATTCCTCGCTCCAACAGTATCTGGACTCACTGCCGAATATCCTGGCGGTGAAGACGCTCCGTGAACTCGCGATGCAAATACGGCGGGCTCGTAATATCCACAAGCCGATCATTTGGGGAATTGGTGGACATGTGATCAAGACGGGCCTCGGGCCGATCATGATCGACTTGATGCGGCGGGGATTTGTGACTGCGATTGCCGCGAACGGGTCGGTGCTGGTCCATGAGAGTGAAGTCGCCATGGTTGGCTCGACATCTGAGGACGTCGACGCGACGCTGGGCGCGGGCGGGTTTGGCGGAGCCGAAGAAACGGGAAGGCTGCTCAACGAAGCCGCGCGTGATGGAGCAAAAGACGGGATTGGATTAGGTGAGTCAGTTGGACGTGCCCTCGTCGGCATGCAGCCAAAACACCGGGAGGCTTCGCTCCTCTGTGCAGCGTTTGAAGCGCGCGTACCGTTCACTGCTCATGTCACCATCGGCGGTGACATTGGTCATTTTCATCCCAGCGCTGACGGCGCAGCCCTGGGCGCTACGTCGCATACCGATTTTCGTCTGCTGGCAGAGTTGGTGCGGAGGATGGATGGCGGGGGAGTCTATCTGAACATTGGATCGGCCGTGACTTTGCCCGAAGTCTTTTTGAAATGCGTGACCTTGGTGCGTAATCTGGGCCACCAGCTCGATGACATTACTACCGCCAATTTCGATTTCATTCAGTCGTACCGCCCGTTAACCAATGTCGTGCGTCGCCCGACGGCGGACGGCGCCGGTCGTGGCTATGCGATTACGGGTCATCACGAGTTGACCATTCCGCTGCTCGCGGCTGAACTCATCTGCCGATCAGAAGCAGAATAGCTTCGCTCATCAATTTCAATCCCGCCAGAACCAAGACTACTGATAGCCATTTCCTGATGTTGTAAACCGGGAGTACGCGGGTGCCCAATTCGCTTCCGACCCAACCGCCAATCAGGGCCGCCGGCGCCCAATAAATAATTCCACTGGGAATCAAAGACACGGCGGAAACGTGGCCCAACAGTCCGGCAATCGAGTTGACCAGGATGAAGGCGGCCGATACTCCGGAGGTTTCTTTGGTCCGGGCCCAATGCATCAACAACAGAACCGGACTGAGAAAAATTCCGCCGCCAACTCCAGTCAATCCGGAAAGTAGCCCTATAGCGGCGCCCAGAATCAGCGCGATCCAGATCGGAACCATCGTCGTCTTTTGTTTGTCGGCGGTCCCGGCGCTGACAAACAAGCGCACCGCGCTATATAAGAGCACCACGCCCACGATTGATTTGTAGAGCGGAACCGGCAGGGCGAGGCTGCCGCCGAGGAAGGAAGCTGGGATTGAAGCCACGGCAAAAGGCCAAAACGTTCGCCAGGAAAAAAAACCAGCGCGATAGAAGCGAATTGTTCCAATTAGCGCGACGATAATGTTCAGCGTAAGCGCCGTGGGTTTCATCACCACGGGCGCCATGCCGACGAGCGCCATCGCTGCCAGGTAGCCCGACGCTCCAGCGTGACCGACTGTGGAATACAGCAACGCGACCGCGAAAATAAGAATCGCAACGACCAACGCTATCAACATGCCTGTGTCCATAGAATCCGGCAGCAGTGCTCTTTGACGAAGGAAACGCGAGGATAAAAGCACACCGCCAGTCGAGGGTGCAACCACGCGACCTTTGGCTGCACCTCGGCGCGGGTTATACTCTCAACTCCCCCGTTCTAATACTTATCTTTAGTCGAGAAACTTTGTGAGAAAGATTTGTCTATGGAAGTCGCCAAGCTTGAACATTTCAAACAACTCCTTTTAGCAGAATTACGTCGTCACACGCAGAACGTTAGCGATGACCAGGCCGCGGCTCTCGATGCGGCAGGCGAAGATGCGAAAGAGAGTGCCGACGCGGCGCTGAAAGACGTCGCCGAAGAGATCTCGTTGAAACTGGGCGATCAGGAATCGCAGATGGTAGCCGATATTGATCAGGCGTTGCTGCGGATCGAAGAAGGCTCGTATGGGACCTGCGCGCGTTGTGGCCGGCCCATTGACGAGCGCCGCCTGGAAGCGATGCCTACCGCTCGTTACGATGCCGAGTGTCAGGCGGCTATTGAGGCTGCAAAAGGCATGAACGCGAGGCCCACCCTCTAGTTATGTAAAGGAGAAATGGTTAGACAGTTTGGGCCAGCGAGCGCTTCCGGTAATCCTCGCCCTCGATCTCTACCGTCTTGCACATCTCGTAAAGCCGCGAACGCAGGGCGACGCCAATCCGATCTTCCAGAAGCTCAGTCGGATCTTTCTCGTTCTTACGCTTGTCTGAATAGTTGGTCGTGAAGATCGTCAGCCGCTTATCGTTATAGCGGGTGTTTATAATTTGCATCATCGTATCGCGCACCCAATCCGTTGGTTTCGATGCCCCCAGCTCGTCGAGGACCAGAACATCTGCCTCGAAAACAGGCCCGAGCACGCCCAGTTCCGAAGTCTGCGAGATCGGATTGTAGGAATCCTGGATTCGCCGGAGCAGTGTTCCGAACTGGTAGAACAAACCGCGCGCCTGATAGCGCTCAATTAATTCGCGCAAGAGGGCAACCGCGAGGTGAGTTTTACCGACGCCAACTGGTCCGACGAACAATAAACCGCGGCCCCCGATGCCAAGATAGTCATTGATGATGCGATCGGCTTCGATTTTCGCTACCCACTTCGAATCTGAATCGCCAGCGTCGTAACCTTGCAAAGTACAGTGCTGGTAACGAGCGGGGATGCGCGCCGCCTGGAACAACTGTTCACGTTGATCGGATGATTGGCAGCGACAGCGTCGCGCACCTTCACCCGGCACGACTTCCATGCCCGTGCCAAAACAATGTGGACACGAGCTTTCGGGTTTTGAAATCGAGCCACGAACGTAGTCGGGCGCAAGGGAATCGGCCTCAGTCTTTACGACTCGCAAGCGCTTATTTTTTGGCTTTTCCGAAGGACTCATTGATGCGTTCTCAACGTTGATGCGACGATTATAGCATTGCGACGGGAAAACCTGGGGAGCCAAGCCCTGCGCGCGCGGTTATTTCTGTTTTACCGGGTTGCCCTTTTTTTATTGGCGTAGACCAGGTTCGCAGAGCGGCCTTTAGGCCATGCCGACAGATACGTCGCCGGAAGTAAGTACTCCGAGCGGAACCTTTCAGATAGCAACCCAAATAACAAAGAAGCCATCGAACGAACGAGGTTATTCCGAAAGTGCTTTATGTGTCGCGTATTGAGTCGCGGCCAGCCTCTTGCGCAAGAGGTTGCAATAAAGGTACACGATAACACTCGATACCTCCTGTGTTTGCCGCTCGGTGTTCGACATCGGGCGGCTTTTTTTATTCGGGCGGCTTTCTTAGAAAACTTAGAAAAGGAAAATCGATGGGTCGAAGGCGGCGCACTCGCTAATGAACCAGGCTCGCCGGGTTCCCATTTCATCCATCTTTCTGTTAAAAGATGCTGGGTATTTTAACTAAGTTTAATCTATGCAGTAACTTGCTGTTGTTTCAGTGGTTTAACAAACTCTGAAATAACTGCCTGTTGTCCCACCTCGACCTCGTGTCCCGTAAAAGTCCGCA
>JAWVEB010000024.1:0-37738 GCA_033856915.1 Blastocatellia bacterium
GAACTTTGGAATGAAACCGTTGCGAAGATCCGCGGCGATTTGAAGCAGATGGAAGATCTCGTTTCGGATCCCGCCAACGATCTCTACGCCACAATTTCGCATGGCACGGGCCAGACGATCCTGCGCGAAGCACTCCTGGTTGCCGACCACAACTCTTATCACCTGGGCGTCATGGTCGCCATCGATCGTCTCCTGAAGGCTAAATAAGTCGGGCTTTTAAAATCTGGCAAAGCCGAAAAGCTGCGCGACTTTCCGAGATCACCCGCCACGTCAAAATCAAGTATGGTGCGTTTGGTCTCAATCGCCCAGTCACTACTCCCCGCCAATATTGGCTTTTTGAGTTGCCTTTTTTTGAGACCATTCGATCCACGAAACCACACGAACGAACCCGAATTTGTTAGCGATATTTCGTGTTGTTTCGTGGATCGTTTTTGTTTCCGTCCTTACCACCGAGACACACAGAGAAAGAAAACGAAGTCACAAACTTCTTCCCGACAAGAGTAATCCGCCAACAAGTGCTAGAATCAGAAGTTTGCCCATACGCTTAATTATTTGAAGTTGCGCACTATGGCTGAATCATTATGACTGAACAAAGAAAAGACATTCGAAATATCGCGATTATCGCCCACGTAGATCACGGCAAAACCACTCTGGTTGACGCAATGCTGCGACAATCGGGAACCTTCCGCGAAAACGAACAGGTACGCGAGCGCGTCATGGACTCGATGGATCTGGAGCGCGAGCGTGGCATCACCATCATGGCCAAGAACACCTCGGTCCATTATCGGGATGTGAAAATCAACATCCTGGACACGCCGGGCCACGCGGATTTTGGCGGCGAGGTTGAACGCGTGCTGAAGATGGTGGACGGCGTGATGCTCCTGGTTGACGCCGCCGAAGGCTGTCTACCGCAAACTCGCTTCGTGCTGCGGAAAGCTTTGGAAGCTCGTCTGCCCGCAATCGCCGTCGTCAACAAGATCGATCGCCAGGACGCGCGGCCGGAAGAGGTTGTTAACGAGATCTACGAACTGTTTCTGGATCTCGATGCCACGGACGATCAGATCGAGTTTCCGATCCTCTATGCGGTCTCTCGCGAGGGCACGGCGAAGAAACTTCTGACCGAAGAGTCCCGGAACCTGCAACCGTTGTTCGACCAGATTGTGGAAACCATCCCGGCGCCGCGGCCGATTCGCCAGGACAGTCTTCAGCTTTTGGTAGCGAACCTGGATTACAGCGAATACGTCGGGCGTCTGGCCATCGGAAGAATCTACTCGGGCGAAATCGCCGTGGGAGATCAGGTTGCGATCGCCAAGCGTGACGGTACGATTCAGAAGACGAAGATTTCTCAGCTTTACATCTTCGAAGGTTTAAAGCGCGAGCCCGCCGAGCGCGCCTACTATGGCGAAATTGTAGCCCTCGCGGGCATGGATGAGATCGAGATTGGCGAGACCATCACCAGCGTCGACAATCCGCAGCCGCTGCCGATAATCGCCGTTGACGAACCAACCATCGCGATGATTTTTGGCGTTAACAACTCGCCCTTCTCGGGCAAAGAAGGAAAATATGTCACGTCCCGGCAGTTGAAAGAACGTCTCGAAAAGGAAGTGCTCGGTAACGTGGCGATCCGGGTTGAGCCGACCGACTCGCCGGATCAATTCAAAGTGTCGGGACGTGGTGAACTGCAACTGGCTATTCTGATCGAAATGATGCGCCGCGAAGGTTACGAGCTGCAGGTCTCAAAGCCCCAGGTAATTACTCGTCACGCTGACGGAAAACTGCTCGAGCCGATCGAGCAGGTCGTGATCGATCTACCGGAGGACTTTATCGGAGTCGTTACTGAAGCGATGGGCCGCCGCAAGGGCCAGATGACCAAGATGGTCAATCATGGAACCGGCCGAGTCAGGCTCGAGTTCGAAACGCCCTCGCGCGGCTTGATTGGTTTTCGTAATGAGTTCCTGACCGAAACAAAGGGCACCGGCCTGCTGAATACTCTGTTCCTGCGCTGGGGCGAGTGGCTGGGCACGATGCGCGGGCGTTCGACCGGTTCGCTGATCGGGGACCGCATGGGCGAGACCACGACCTACGCGCTTTACAACATTCAGGAACGCGGGACGCTGTTTGTGCGTCCGGGCACGAAGGTCTATGAAGGAATGGTGCTGGGTGAAAACGCGCGCGCAGTCGATCTGGATGTAAATGCGATCAAGGAAAAGAAACTGACGAACATGCGCGCGGCTTCGGCTGACGAGGCCTTGAGGCTGGTGCCGGTCAAAGATCTGTCGCTGGAACAGGCTTTGGAGTTCATCGCCGACGACGAACTCGTGGAAGTCACGCCCAAGAGCATTCGACTTCGCAAACGTGTCTTGCGTGCGAATGAGCGTCCAAAACGAAAGGATTCGTAAGAGGTTTAGTCTGCGGCTAACTCAAGGAGACTCCGGCGCCCTATCGCCAAGCAAGCGCTTGTGTTCGTTCTTGACGACCTGGTAACACTCGCAGACATGAGAGAGCAATTTCTCCCGGTCAAGGACTTGGATGTGGCCACGCACGTAGCTGATCATTCCCATCTCTTGCAATCGCTGGGCAGCCACCGTCACGCCTTCGCGGCGCACTCCCAGCATGTTCGAGATAAATTCATGGGTCATTTGCAATTCGTCTGAGTCAGTGAGGTCATGAGTCATCAGCAGCCAGCGGCAGAGGCGCTGTTCTACCGAGTGCAGACGATTGCAAACAGCGGTTTGCGAGATTTGAGTGATTAGCGCTTGCGTATAACGGAGCAGCGCTTCCTGGAATTCGCCTCCGCGTTTGAACTCATCCAGCATGGCCTTGGTTTTCATTCGAAAGGCCCTGCCGCTGCCTTGCACCATGGCCCGGTTCGGTGTGGTTTCGCCGCCCATAAACAGGGCAATACCGACGACTCCCTCATTTCCTACCAAACCCATCTCGGCGGTCGAACCATCAATCATTGTGTACAGCAAAGAGACATGCGAGGTGGTCGGGAAATAGACGTAACGCATCTGTGCCCCGGATTCATAGACTACCTCGCCGAGAGAAAAGGAAATAGGCTCGAGATGAGGCCGCAACCGTTCGTATGAATCACCTGACAGGCCAGCCAACAGATGATTCCCCAACACGTCGTTCTCGTGAGTCGCTACGCTCATGAGTCTTCTCCTTTTCTAACACCTCGGGTCAGAAAAAGAAGCCCAAGGGCCAATTGATCGGTATGCAATAGAGCCGGGGTGGGCGAATACCCGAAGCGAATTGCAGGCCGAGATTATAGCGTGTTATGACGAGCGCATCAAACGTGATTTTTCGAGATGCCAGCGGCTTCAGGTTCGGTAGTGTTTTCGTTCAATTCGGAAGGACGATCGACGTAGCACTCTAGTCTCGCAAATTCGCTCAATTGATCAACTACCGAGGCACTAACCGGCCGTTCGGGAGGGTTCAATCTCTAGTTTTGCTCATTTGTGTAATAACGCACAGACGGCGATAAACGCTCAGTGTAGAGTGGTGGACTTAAACGTCTTTCAGGAGTTTCTTGTCAGTTGCGTGAAGCACGTGTACGGAGGATTCCAAGGAGGTAGAATGCAGTTCCCCCGACACCGAATACTTTGTACCGAGAATGATGCCGACACGCGCGAGCTTATTTCGATCATTCTGAACGGTAACCACTGTGACGTTACCACCACTGAAACTCCCGCTCTCGCCCTGGAGTTAGCCCGGGCAGCTCAGTTCGATCTCTATCTGGTCGATCATTGGATGCCGCGCATGTCGGGAACGGATCTTTGTGAAAAGCTGCGCCTCTTCGACGCTGAGACACCTATACTCTTCTATTCCGGCGCGGCATATCCTAAAGACAAAGCCGACGCTTATGCCAGCGGCGCGCAGGGTTATCTGGTAAAGCCCGCTGATAACGATGAATTGGTCGCTGAGGTGTTTCGGCTGATTTCAGAGTCGCAGTCGAAGCGACCGATACTCAATTAAATATCAGGCATCGTTTTCCGCTCGTCCAACGTTGTAAACCAAGGCACCGGCCCGCTTCATTGAGGAGTGTCCTGGATAGCTTTTCCGAGGTGTCTTGCTTGTGCGGAACGCTGGGACTTTCATTAAGATCCAATACTCCACCCTCCAGAGTCATGTATGTCGCTTTCGAAGAAACGCTATTGAATTAGCGCAGCCTCATGACTGCCCGGCTGTGACGGTCGAGCATTGGTGAGGTTACTAGCCAGATTGGACGCCCTTCGCAATTCTCGGTCACAACTGCAGAAGTATCTAGTCAATCAGGGCAATCACCGTCCGGCAGTGATTCGCTTCACCTTTCGTTCAATCCCTAGTCCGGCGGTATGCAAGAAACCTTATAGTGCCGCGCATCAGCAGACGTTTAAGGATTAGCTTGACAATGACGCTCTGGGATATTAGAGTTCGGGATCCCAAATAAATGGAGTCCCAACCTCCCGACGTGAGGGGCTTCTCTAAATGTAAAAATTTGGAACCAACGAGACCTCGTATGAAAAGGTCTTCGTCGAGTTGTATCAAGGTACACACGTATTCCTTGATCGCCTGGCTGAAAATGTAATTCTAGAAGGAGGCCCTAATGGGTCGAAAAACGCTTGGACCGATCATCATCCTTGTCGCGGTTGTCTTAGGGGCTTTGGCATTGGGTAATCGAACATTGTTTCACCACTCCCTTACTCACGCCCAAGTTGACAAGTTGCCGCAACGTCAAAACAGAACGCTGCCTCAACACGTGCCATATATGTTTCTCTTTCATCATCTCGTTTTTCTCAAGCAAAAGGCTGATGAATTTGAACAACAAGGTAAAGGCAAATCGTCGCTTCTGACACGCTTTCAAGAAGATGCCAAACTTAGTGCCGAGCAATTTCAAACGCTTTATGAAATAGCTTCGGATTGCGAGCAGCAAGTAGCAGAACAAGACAAAAGAGCCATGATTATTATCAACGACATGAAAGCACCTTATCCGGATGGAAGGCTTCCGGCGGGGCAAGCGCCGCCAATTATTCCACCAGAATTGATCAGACTACAGGGCGATCGAGATTCCATCGTCCTGCAAGCACGGGACCGTTTACACTTGGCGTTAGGTGAAGAAGCCTTCATACACTTTCATGCCTTCGTGCAGGAGCGGATCGGGGCGGAGATCAAGCCTGACATTGCTCGATAGGCAGACGGGGGAATTACTAGCCTGCTGACTAATTCCCATACTAAGCGTACAACTGAGAAAGAGTGAAAAGATGAAAATTTGTGCCATTATTGTCGGGCTACTTATTGCGGCCTGCTGCTTACTCAATCCCCAACAGATCAATGCCACGCCTAATACATACACCTATTCGACGATTGATTTTGATGACTCGACGGGAACCGTCCTTGCAACCGGGCATACTCAAGCAGACTATCAAACAGGTGCATATTACCAGACCACGGGTGCAGGATTGTCACTTAAAGATTCAAACGGTAATCAGGTAGCCAGCCAACAGAAGCAGGCTTATGGTGTGACAGTGGACGTCTCAGCGCAAACGGATGGTTATGCAGACGAACAATATGAAGTTGATACTGGTCATTACATCCTAGCCACTTACTATTTGTATAATTATTACTATCAAGGGCAATACCGAAATGGCTACGACGATCAGTATAACTACACGGCCGTAGAAGGCCAGAACTGGGGGACCTATGACTCGTACACCTTCTACGGCAACGGTCCCATTGTGGTTTCACAGTACACGAACGACATTATCTTAGGCCAGTCGAAGAAAACAGTTAAGGTGGGAACGCCTGATCATCTCAAGCTTGTTAGCGACAACATTGTTACCCTGCCGAACTCAGGCGGCTCCTGTGGTCAGGTTCAGCGATCGATAAGGTGGCGCGTTGTAGATCAGGCGGGGCGTGGTACGGGAAAGACTGCGGTCGGTGAGTCCTTTCCTGGTCAAGTCGTAAATCAATGTACAGGCAACGAACCGTCTCCCACACCTTGTTCTTATTTCGTTGGTGGTCAGGTCCACCCGAACTACACTGACGGTTCAGGAAAGTTTAGCGCTGACGACCTCTTGTCCATCGGGTGCCCCGCTCCGGACAACACGTGTGGGTTTACGATTGATCCGGACACGTGGGTGTGGTGCAAAGCTCCCGACTTTACATCGAACAGAGTGCCACTTGCGGCCATTGTGTATGACATCAGAAAGAGCGGCGTCAGCGTTGGCGGCCGTGCGACTCAGTGGAACAGCAATACCGAATTCTTCGCCGATGGTACGATCCGAACGCCTTAATTAGAAGCGAGATAATGACGCGACGACTCCTCTTTGCAACCCTGATCGTGCTTGTTGCGCTCGCCTCGAACCATCAGGTGCTAACCACCGGCGGTCCGAATCAACGCTCTCAGCAGTGTACTGCCTGTATTCCTAAGGAACGGCCTTCAGGCTCTATCAAAGGATACGTGCTTGATAGTCGAGGCAATCCCATGGTCGGGGCTACAGTACATGCCCGCAAGACTGATTTTGAAAAAGGACTATTACCTTCTACCACCACCGACGTGGAAGGATACTTCCTATTAGAAGGCCTCGAACCAGGGGAATATGTTGTATATGCTGGCAAGGCATCGCAAGGCTATCCAGAGGATTTGGCCGCCCTTTACAGTGATTCGGTATCGCGTTCGAACACAATCGTAAATGGTAGTAGTGGCAGCGACCTGGTTCTTAAACTAAGGCAGCCACTGGGCCAGCTTACAGGCCGGATCGTTGATATCCGGACTCGACGGGCGATTCGCTTCGCGAGTATTACTGTTCGTTCGATCGAAAATCCAAGTAATTACCTGGAAACGGGGCCTGATGAGAAAGGTCGGTTTCGACTATTGCGTCCGCGAATTCCATTCAACCTGACAATCTCGGCAAGTGGTTATCGAACCTGGACAGGGGGTGGGCGCGGCACCTCGGCAATCGGAACGGTGTGGGGAGGTGCGAGAGGAAAGAAGCTAATTGCCTTGCGCCCCACTAAGGACTAGGTGGCACCTTTGATGATCGCCGAAGATAGTTGAGGTTGGCGGTCACAGTGGACACTGTTCGCAACTTTTTTCCTGAGACCAACAACAGAAACTCACCGTCCTTCGAAGGCACCAGAAGACCTCGGAAAATAAAAGAGTTCACATGGGTTTAAAAATTAGACTTCACCGACACACGAAAGTAAAGAGTCATGAATTGGATCGGTATCTTCATTCGGCTTTGTGTTCTACGCGCTTCGGTGCTAACTTGATCGCCAATCCCCCCGGATAAATCAGCTTACGAAAAATGCCGGCCGAAAGATGTCCCTGGCAAATCAACGATTTCATGTTCAGCGTGTACATGCGCCCGAAAGATTTCGGGCTGGAGGTTTGAATGCATAAAGTGGCTTTTTCTCTTCGCATAATGTTTTGTGGTTTCGTCCTGCTCTTCCTGTCGAGTGGCGTAGCCGCACAATTCAAGGCCGGCATTCAGGGCACAGTAACGGACACGGCCGGAGGGCTGATACCGGCAGCGAAAATCACCCTGACCAACACCGAGACCAACAAAGTCCAGGAGACCACCTCCAGCGATGAAGGCTTCTACAGGGTGTCGGGCCTGGCGCCTGGCAAATACAAACTCGCCGTCGAAAAAGCCGGATACAAACAGAAAGTTTTTGATAACGTTGCGGTCAGCGCTGAGGCCGTTCAGGGACTCGACGTGGCGCTCGATCCGGGTGATGTAAGCGCGACGGTCACCATAACTCAGGAGACCGGCCAGACTTTAGAGACCGAAAACGCAAACGTCGACAAGGCAATATCCAACCAGGAGGTCCGGTCGCTGCCGCAATTCGGACGGGACCCTTATGAGTTATTGCGATTGACTCCCGGAGTATTCGGCGACGCCGCGCGTGGTGGCACTGGCGGCGCGGTTAGTTTACCTAACACTGCCGGGCCCGGCGGGTCGAACCGATCGATCTTTCAGACCGAGAATCAACCGCAAATCTCAGCCAACGGTCAGCGGATCACTTCCAACAATTACCAGATCGACGGCACCAGCGTGAATAGTTTGACCAATGGCGGCGCCGCGGTAATTACTCCGAACCAGGAATCAGTCAAAGAAGTGCGTGTGATCGCGAATGTCTACTCCGCAGAGTACGGCCGTAACTCGGGCGCGCAGGTGCTGACCGTCTCACAGAATGGCACGAACAACTTTCACGGCAGTCTCTTTCTTAAGAACAACAGTCCCGGACTAAACGCCTTCAATAAATACGGAGGTCCCAATGGCGCGCCGGGTATCCGAGTAAACCAGCACCTGAACCAGTTCGGCGGCAGTGTGGGCGGTCCGATCTACTTACCGCGTTTCGGTGAAGGCGGGCGCTCTACCTTCGGAAGCAAGAACAAGGCGTTCTTTTTCTTTTCCTATGAAGGACTGCGCAGCAACAACACCGACACCGTTAACGCCTTCATTGAAACCGCGCAATTCAGGCAGACCGTCATAGCAGCGCGGCCGAATAGCATTGCGGCGCGAATCTTAAGCGCTTCCGGCATCGCGCCGCGAGTGGTTTCCGCTATTCCCTCTACCTGCGTCTTCGCGGGCTTCAACGCTAGTAACTGTCAGCAATTGGCAGGCGGCCTGGACATCGGCAGTCTGCAGGGCGCTCAGGGTCAATACATTTCATTCGGCAATCTCAATGGAGCGCTGGACGGCATTCCCGATATCCAGTTCGCGCAACTTGCGGTTCCGAACATCAGTCGCGGCAATCAGTTTAATCCGCGCATTGACGTCAATCTTACAAAGAATGACACGCTCACCTTTAGCTCTTACGTTTCACGATTCAAAGGTCTGGGGGGCGACGCGGCGGGCCGCAGCCGACCCATGGGCGATATCACTACCGCCCCACAAAATTTGTTCGGCATGCTCACGTGGGCACGGACAATTTCTTCCAACAAGACTAACGAGCTGCGCTTCAATGCGACGCGCTTCTCGTTCGACGAAATTGCTTCGTCGAGCGGCACAAACTTCGGTCTTCCACGAATTGAAATCGAAACTCTGCCGTTTGACCGCATCCGTTTCGGCGCGCCCTGGGCCGAGACGACGCCCGGCATCTTTTCCGAAAACACTTTCGAATTTCGCGATACGTTCCGCTGGGTAAGAGGTAATCAAGCCTGGAGCCTGGGCGGAGAACGACGCTGGGAGCAGGACAACAACGACCTCTCGGGAGGTTCGCGACCCCTCTACACTTTCGCCGGGCTATTTAACTTTGCCAACGACGCGCCCTTGTTCTATCAGATCAATGCTGACCCGCGAACGGGCGGACCCGCGCAGTCCAAGCGCAACTTCCGCGCATCGACCGATGCCGTGTTCGTCCAGAACGACTGGAAGCTGCGGCCTAACTTGACCGTGAATCTCGGGCTGCGTTGGGAATACTTCGCTCCGCTGACAGAGAAGAACGGGATACTCAGCAACCTGATTCTGGGCCCGGCCGGTCAGGAGCTGACAGGAGCAAAGCTCGCCGTCGTCAAGTCGCTCTACCCACCGGATCGAAACAATTTTGCGCCGCGTCTGGGCTTTGCCTACAGCCCAAACTTTGGTGATAAGTATCACGGCTTGCTGAACGAAAGTAAGTTCGTTCTCCGCGGAGGTTTCGGGATCGCTTACAACCGCATCCCTCTGCTTGAATTCGCAAACACGCGCGGCAATCCGCCGTTCTTTGCGCGTTACGCAATCTGCTGCGGCACCTCCTCTGCTGACTTCAGTAGTCCTTTCAACGGTGGCCAGATTCTTTACGCGCTGGGCGCGAACAACTCTCCGTTTAGCTATCCAACAAACTCGGCTTTGCAGGCGACCTTCAATGGCAACGGGATCCCAATCCTGCCTCCGGGAGCGCAGGTGGAAATCTGGGGCGCGCCGGCCAAGGTGCCGACGCCATACGTCTACACGTATTCGTTGGAAGGGCAGTACAGCCTGCCGGCCAAGTTGACTGCGGAAGTCGGATATCAGGGCAGCCGGAGCCGGAAGCTGATCAGACTTGTTAACGAAAACTTTTTCTTCTCGGGCTCAGGGGCCTTCTCGAACATCCTGTTTCCGACTCCGGACACCAACGCGAAGTACGATGCTTTGATCGCGAGGCTGACGCGCCGGCTTTCAAATGGTTTCCAGTTCGATGCGATCTATCGCTTTGCCAAGAGCACTGACGTCGTCTCGTACGACGGGCCGACGGCAAACACCAATCCTACTTACCCGCTCGACGTGCGTCAGGAAGTTGGTCCTTCGGACTATGACGTGCGCCACAACCTTGTCGTCTCAGGACTTTGGGAGTTGCCGATTTTCAGGAATCGTCACGACGCGGCCGGGGCAATTTTGGGCGGTTGGCAACTCAGCAGCATTCTTACCGCGCATACGGGATTTCCCTGGACTCCGGTCATCGGACAGTGCCTCAGCACGCGGGGCCCGACTATCTGTCCGGTGCGGCCAGTCTCTTACACAGGCGGCGCCGGTACTGACACTTCGAACAACGCATTCATCACGGGCAGCAATTTCCCGGGCGGTGGCCCGGCCTTCTTCAGCACGGCGGCGCCGGTCGGGTTCCAATTGCCCGGCATTGGCCGCAACTCATTCCGCGGGCCGCGTTACTTTGACGTTGATATGGCGGTCGGCAAGAGGTTTGGTCTGAGCAGTCTATTCGGCGAAGGAAAATTCTTTGAGATAAAGGCAAACTTCTTCAACGTCTTTAATCTCCTGAATCTGCAGCCGTTCAACTTCAACAGTCCGAGCACACAAGTACAGAACTCCCTCTTCGGTCGCGCCGAGCGCGGCTTAGCGGGGCGAGTGGTCGAGATACAAGGGCGAATTCAGTTTTAAGAAGGTTCGTCAAGTTCCAACCGATCGAACTATATACAGCCCGGCACTTCGGTGTCGGGCTGTTTTGTTCCGGGGCGCTAGCGCACCGCGCGGTTGTGTCGGAAGCCCGACCGTAAGGGAGGACCAGTCTCGCGATTCTACTCGTGCTGAAGAAATCGACGGCGAGCCAGCATGTGAATGCCGATAGCCCGCCGCCTGACACAAGCGTCGCCCTTGCTTACGCGCGGGCTTCTGACACAACTCTCAGGTCTAGTTTGGTTTGTCTTGATTCGCCGGGCGCGGCAGTGTGTCTTCGATTCTTTCTTCACCGTCGCCACGACGTGTCTTGCGCTCCTCGTCGTACTGCTTGAAAAGCAACAGCTCACGATCTGCCTCGTCCTTCCACTTGAGCCGCGAATAGCTGATAAAAAGTTGATAGTGCGAGCCCGGATCGTGCTCCCGTAGCCGCGCCGCGCCTTGCAGCACTGCTATCGCCTCCTCATACCGTTTCAATCGCACCAGCAGACGGCCAAGATCGTAATGCGCATAGAAGTGACGCGCATCGAGCTCGATGGCCCGCCGCAAGAGTTTCTCTGCTTCGACGTTTTGGCCACGCTCGCTTAAGACAAATCCCAGTTGCGCCAGGGCGTCCACATTGTCCGCTTTAATCAGGAGAGACTTGCGCAGGGCCGCTTCCGCCACGGCGTATTCGCCGAGCCCGCGTGCCGCTATGCCCGCAAAGTAGTAAGCTTCCGCCGACGAAGGAAAGCGCCGCGCCGCACTTTGAAAAAGTTCAAGCGCCTTGTCATACCTCACCAGCAGCATGTTGGTCCCGCCCAGCCGCACGTAGTGAACCAGTTGTGTCGGATCTTGCGCCAGCGCCCGTTGGTAGAACTCCAGCGCGCCCTCATAGCGGCGTTGCTTTCTGAGTTCTTCACCAATCATAAAATTCGCTGCTGCAAAATCCGGACGCTGCTTGAGAGCCCTTTGCCAAAAGTCGACTGCAGCGTTACTGTCGCCGCGCGCTGTCGCGACCAAACCGAAACCGTAAAGAACGTCAGAATCATCGGGGGCGATCTCCGCGGCCGCCGCGAGCAGCGACGAAGCTTCGTCTATCCGCTTAAGCTGATACAGAGCCAGGCCCAGGTGCGACAGCACCACGACGTTGTTCGGCAGAGACGCACGTGCCTTCTCGAGCAGTGGGACGGCTCGATCGAAGTCCCCTCGCGTGACGTATAGGAGGCCAAGGTTAAGTGTCGCCTGTGGGTGGTCTGGAACTTCGCGCAGGACTTGTTCAAAAGCCTGCACGGCTTTTTCAGACCTGCCGGTCCGGGCAAGCAATACTCCCAGATTTGCGCGCGCTGAAGTTGCTCGCGGGTTCCAGCGCAAGGCCGCCAAATACTCGCGCTCAGCGGCGTCGGTCTGGCCGCGCTGGTCGAGAATTACACCGAGCAGATTGTGTGCGTCGGCATTGGATGGCGTGACGGCGATCACACGACGAACCAGCGGTTCCGCTTCATCGAGCTTCCCCGCCTGCATCAGCGACGCTGCTTCGCGGAGGAGTGATGCAATCTGTTCGCGCTGCGTGGGTGCGCTCGCGGACTTTGGCCCTTGTTGCGCCAGAGCAAGCGATGCGATCAAGCAGGTGCAGAAGATTAGCCTCGCTAGCACCAATGTGAAAGAGATGATGGGCGACATGCTTTCTCTTATTCGGTCAGAATTCGTTCCGCTGCCTCTGCTGTTTCTCAATATAAAGATATCGAGCATGGGGAAAGTCACTGTAGTATACTGAGCCGATAATTTAGCGACAAATTTTATCGAGGTGTAGGGTACTGGGTGCAGTATAAATTCCTGTCGGCATTCTCATTAGCACCGCGGCTTAGCCCAGTGAATAAAGGTTCTGTTCGGAATCGAAACCGTCTAAACGGTTTCCGATTGTAACGGTCACTGAATTCACCGCGCTAAAGCGACGGTGCTAATGAGAGGGTAAGGACAAACTGAACCTATCCCACGCAATGCTTTGCTTTTGTATCAAAGTTCGTCATAGCTCGCTCATCTTTTAACCCGCGAAAAATAGAAGGTGCCTTAGTATGAAACTTCTCAGATCGGTGATCGCGTTATTACTTCTCGTTCTTACTCTTTCCAGCCTGCCCGTCTCCGCCCAGGTGCGACAGCGGGAAATCGAAAATAGAATCAACGCCCTCCTGGCGCGGATGACGGTGGCCGAAAAACTCGGACAACTTCAACAGCTCGACGGCGAGGCGAACGGAAACTTTCGGCCCGAGCACCGCGACCTCGTCCGCCAGGGCTTGCTTGGATCGACCCTCAACGTGCGCGGCGTCCAGCGGACGAACGAATTGCAGGCCATCGCGGTGAAGGAATCACGTTTGAAGATTCCATTGATCTTTGGCTTCGATGTGATTCATGGCTATCGCACGATCTTTCCAGTGCCCCTCGGTGAAGCGAGCAGTTGGGATCCAGCCGTGCTGGAAAGGTCCGCGAGCATTGCGGCGGCGGAAGCGAGATCGGCCGGCATTCATTGGACCTTTGCGCCGATGGTTGACATTGCGCGTGATGCGCGCTGGGGTCGCATAGTCGAAGGTTCAGGCGAAGATACGTACCTGGGAGCGATCATAGCGCGCGCTCGTGTGCGTGGTTTCCAGGGCCGTGACTACAGCGCCGCGGATAAAATCGTGGCCTGCGCCAAGCATTGGGTCGCCTATGGCGCGGCCGAGGCGGGACGCGACTACAACACGACCGACATGTCAGAGCGAACCTTGCGCGAGGTTTACCTGCCGCCATTCAAAGCCGCGCGTGACGAAGGCGTCGGCACATTCATGAGCGCCTTTAACGATCTCAACGGTGTTCCTACTTCAGCTAATCCGTTCACCTTGACCACGGTCTTGCGCGACGAATGGAAGTTCGATGGCTTCGTTGTCAGTGATTACACTTCGGTACAGGAACTCCTCAACCATGGTTTGGCCGCGAATGAGCAGGAGGCCGCCCGCGAGGCACTCAACGCCGGAGTAGACATGGAGATGGTCAGCCGGCTTTATAACAAGCACGGTGCCGAACTCTTGCGGAGCGGCCAGGTTTCGCTTGCGACGCTGAACGAAGCGGTGCGGCGCATTCTGCGTATCAAGTTTCGCTTAGGCCTGTTTGATCATCCGTACACGGACGAGACACGCGAGCGTTCGGCACTGCTAAGCCCAGAGCATCTCACCGCCGCGCGTGAGATCGCTTCACGTTCGCAAGTCCTTTTGAAAAACGATCACGAGACTCTGCCACTAAGCAAAGAAGTGAAGTCAATCGCGCTTATTGGTCCGCTGGCGAACGATCAGAAAGACATGCTCGGTTCGTGGACGGGTGACGGCGATGTTGCCAACGCAGTCACTCTGCTCGACGGCATCAAGGCCAAGGTTTCGACTGCGACGAAGATTAATTACGCCAAGGGCTGCGACATCGATAGTGATTCCACAGCCGGAATTGACGAGGCTGTGCGCGCCGCGCGTAAATCGGATGTGGTAATCGTGGCAGTGGGCGAGTCGGCTGAGATGAGCGGCGAAGCATCTTCGCGCAGCTCTCTGGATCTGCCGGGACGCCAATTGGATATGGTCAAAGCCGTGCAGGCCACGGGTAAGCCGGTCATCGTGGTGCTGATGAATGGGCGGCCGTTAACGATCAACTGGATCGCAGAGAACACGCCGGCGATTCTCGAAACATGGTTTGGCGGCACGCAAGCCGGCAACGCGATCGCCGACGTGCTCTTTGGCGATGTTAACCCCGGCGGCAAGCTGCCAGTCACCTTTCCGCGCACCGTGGGCCAGGAACCGCTCTACTACAATCACAAGAGCACTGGCCGGCCGGCGGATGCAAAAAACAAGTACAGCTCAAAATATCTGGACGTTCCGTGGACGCCGCTCTTTCCGTTTGGTTACGGTCTAAGCTATACACAGTTTCAGCTTTCGAATTTGCGACTCAGTCAACGAAGCATTCGCCCCGACGGCCGGGTAACTGTCAGTGTCGAAGTCACAAACACAGGTAAACGCACTGGCGATGAAGTAGTGCAACTCTACACTCGAGATGTAGCGGCGAGCGTCACACGTCCCGTCAGGGAGCTCAAAGGTTTTCAGCGCGTCACGCTGCGACCGGGACAGAAACGACTGGTCGAATTCACGCTTACTCCCGCACTCCTCGGCTTCTATAACCGTGAGATGCGCTTCGCCGTAGAACCGGGAGAGTTCAAGGTGATGGTGGGCGCGAGCTCTGCCGACGAACGTGAGCTTGTAGCGACGTTTGCGGTCGAAAAGTAGGCCCATCCAGCGGGGCTCTAGCCCGACCGTTAGGGACGGCTCATGTCTTGACGTCTAGAGTGAGCCCTCCCTTACGATCGCTCTAGTGCCCGGTGAGCCAGGAAAAGGTGACAGCATTGATGACCGCGCGCAACGGCTTTCCTTTAGCTTCCTGGTCTCGTCGCGCACTTATCTCCCTGCTGCTCGCTTGCCTACTCGTACTCCCAATCTCTTCAGTCTACGGGCTTAAGCTTTCGTCAAACGTTTCTCTTTCGGCGAGAGACGAAGTCTTTCTTGAAGACCTCGAACGGCGCCAATTCCGCTACTTCTGGGAACAGGCTGAGCCGAGCACGGGACTGGTTGCCGACCGCGCGCGCACTGACGGCGCACCTCTCGATGAGAATCATCAAGGCGTTGCGAGCATCGCCGCCACCGGCTTTGGCCTGACGGCGATCTGTATTGGCGCCGAACGCCAGTGGATTAGTCGCGATGAAGCGAAAGAGCGAGTACTTGCGACATTGCGTTTCTTCTCAACGCGCGCAGAACAATTTCATGGTTGGTTCTATCACTGGCTGGACGCCCGCACAGGTGTCAGGCGCTGGAACAGCGAAGTGTCGTCCATTGACACGGCGTTACTCCTGGCCGGTGTGCTTACCGCGCGTCAGAAATTTCGCGATGACGAAGAGATCGTGCGGCTAGCCACCGCGATTTATGAGCGCACCGATTTCAAGTGGATGCTCAACAACCATCCGACTTTACTTTCGCACGGCTGGAAACCAGAGAGCGGATTTCTCAAGACCCGCTGGGACACTTACAGCGAGGACACGATCCTTTACATGTTGGCCATCGCCTCGCCTACGCATCCAATCTCGCCACGCTCCTGGTACGCGTTTCGGCGCGAACGCATGACGTACGCAGGCTACACTTACGTCACGGCAAAGGGTGTCCCACTCTTTATGCATCAATACGCGCACGCCTGGATAGACTACCGACATCGCCGCGAGCGGAGCGGTACGCACACTGACTATTTCGTGAACTCGATCAACGCCACTCGGGCCCATCGGGCTTTCTGCATCAACCTGGCATCGGAGTTTCCCGGCTATGGCCCGGACACTTGGGGCATAACTGCATCGGACAGCGCGAAAGGGTATGTCGCCTGGGGTGGGCCGCCGCGCGATCCGGCGATCGATGGAACTGTTGTGCCTTCCGCCGCCGGTGGCTCGTTGATGTTCACACCTGATATTTCGCTGCGGGCATTGCGTGCGATGCAAGAGAGGTTCGGCGCGAAGATCTATGGCAAGTTCGGATTCGTCGACGCCTTCAATCCCAACACGGGCTGGGTCGACAGTGATGTCATTGGCATCGACGTTGGTATCACCTTGTTAGGTGCTGAAAATTTGCGTACCGGAAATGTCTGGCAGTGGTTCATGCGCAACGGCGAGATTCCTAAAGCCATGAACTTGACCGGACTCGACAGTTACGGCGTACCACGAGGTTCCAGGAGGCAAACAGCCAGGGCGAAGCTTTCCGCGGTGACAGGAATACGAAAAATCAGGACTGGTGCACAAACAGGATTGCCTGATTGACCATTATCCTGAATGCACAATCCATGAAACCACGAACCCACGCGAGACGAAGGTTAACTCCTGCCCAACCTAGCCGCTGCGCGGTAACGTTGGACTGAAGGACGAAACCGCTTCGCGGTATGAGATAGAACAAGCAATCAAAGGAGCGAAAATGCAGAAGCGCGAACTCGGAAATAGCAACTTGGAAGTATCGGCTCTCGGGCTGGGCTGCATGGGAATGAGCTTTGGTTATGGTCCGGCGGCAGACAAGCAGGAGATGATCTCACTGATTCGCACGGCCGTAGAACGCGGCATAACGCTCTTCGACACTGCTGAAGTGTACGGCCCGTTCACCAACGAAGAGCTCATCGGCGAAGCGCTCGCACCCGTGCGTGATCGAGTAGTGATAGCCACCAAATTCGGTTTCAAACTTGGCCCCAACGGCGAGCAGATGGGCGTAGACAGTCGGCCAGAACACGTCAAGGAAGTCGCCGAAGCATCGCTCAAGCGACTGCAGACCGATCACATCGATCTCTTCTATCAACATCGCGTCGATCCGGACGTGCCAATCGAAGACGTGGCGGGAGCGGTGAAGGATATGATCCAGCAAGGTAAGGTCAAGCACTTCGGCCTTTCCGAAGCAGGAGTGCAAACGATCCGTCGCGCACACGCCGTCCAGCCGGTCACTGCACTCCAGAGCGAATACTCGCTGTGGTGGAGAAAGCCCGAAGAGGAGGTGTTACCGGCCCTCGAGGAACTCGGCATCGGCTTCGTTCCGTTTAGTCCTCTTGGTAGAGGCTTCCTCACAGGAAAGATCGATGAAAACACTACGTTCGACAGTTCCGACTTTCGGAACAACGTTCCTCGCTTTACCGCCGAGGCTCGGAAAGCGAATCAGGCGCTGGTCGAGATTCTTCGGTCGATCGGAGAGCGCAAGAACGCGACCCCGGCCCAGTTAGCGCTCGCCTGGCTGCTGGCCCAGAAGCCTTGGATTGTTCCTATCCCAGGCACGACGAAACTGCATCGCCTGGAAGAGAACATCAGCGCAGCTTCAGTCGAGCTTACCCCCGACGATCTTCATGAAATTGATAAAGCCGCTGCAAAGATCGAAGTGCAAGGGGCCAGGTATCCCGAAGAGCTGGAGCGAAGGACCGGTCTGTGAGGCTCAGCGTTGATGTAACGACCATCAACCAGTCATTAAAGCCACGTTGGCGTTATCAAGACCGGGCGGTTGCACGCTCGATAGAATAGACAAGGGACATGTCACAGCTCACCAAAGCCGCCGCCTACAATCAGAATCTTTGCCATCTCAGGCCGCCTTTACTTGCCCCGTCCCTTGATCACGGATGCGCACAACCTCGACGGAGCATTTCGCGTGGGAAACGATGGCCTGTGAAACTGAACCCAGGAGAAAGCGTTGCCATGGTCCATAGCCATGCGATCCCACGACGATCAGATCAGCGTTCCAACGCTCAGCTTCTTCGAGAATTATTGAACGCGGTGAGCCGGGGAGAATGTTGCCTGTTACCTTGACTGATGAATCCAGAGTCCTGACTAGTTTCAGCACCACTGCTCGCTCAACTGTCTCGGCGTGTTCGCGCGCAGCGCGGTCCAACTTCTCGAAATAATCGGCAGGCAGGGCCCATGTTTCCGGCGCCGGCGCTAGTGGCAATTCGTACGCAGTGATTACTCGGACCTCAGTGTCTGCTGGCCAGACACGCGAGGCTACTTCATTAACGGCGGCATCGCTGTACGGCGATCCATCGACTGCTAGAAGAACTCTCATGACTGCTCCTTCATATGACGCAGACTTGTTGTCAACGCCTGTGCACCCGTCTTTCCTAAAGTATCTCGCCAGGATGTTCCAAGCGCGGCTGGCGAAATCGTCCTACTGGTGTTTTCCGTGACTTTCATTTCTTTCAGTTCCACGAAGGGCGCCTGCGTATGCTTTAGCGGTCGCGCCACCAGCACCGGACACGGAGCTTGTCGCAGCACGCGGTCGACGTTCGAGCCGAACAAAGTGAGCATGCCAAATCCGGCGCCGTGCGCGCCGATACAGATGAGATCGATCTGATTCTTTTCAGCGTAATTCAAAATCTCGCGATAGGGCTGGCCTTCGCTGACTGCATGTTTGATTGGGCACCACAGATGCGCTTCGGCGGGCACGGCTTTCTGTAAGCGGCGCGCGGCCTGGTGGTAAGGACCTTCTTTGCCTATCGGATACCAGGCGATCTCGGTCTGGTCCACCGTGAAACTCGGCAATACGTGAAGCAAGTGCAGTTCGGACTGGTACTCTTGCGCGAAACTCACCGCATAATTAAGTGCCAGCTCAGAGTAGTCGGAGAAGTCGTAAGCTACCAGGACCCTCTTCAAATCGATTTCCCTGGTAGTAGCTCCAACCCATTCGCGCTCGTCTGCGTGGGTTACCAGCACCGCACACGGCGCCGTGCGGCTGACTGACTCGGCAGTCGACCCGAGCAGCGCCGCCCGGTGTGGTCTCCGGCGGGAACGCATCACGATCAGATCAACGTTGTGCTTCGCCGCCTGCTCCGAAATTGCTTTTCCCGGATCCTCATCCTGTCCCACTACGCCTTCCCAATCCAGATTCATTAAATCCGCCGCTCCGAGATGAGGGACCAACGACTGCTC
Organism: Blastocatellia bacterium; assembly: GCA_033856915.1. GTDB lineage: Bacteria > Acidobacteriota > Blastocatellia > Pyrinomonadales > Pyrinomonadaceae > UBA11740. The sequence continues at coordinate 19,330 of JAWVEB010000024.1, forward strand.
AAGTAGTGCCTTGGCTTCTCCGTTGACCAATCCCGAACTGGGCGTATCGGAGGTGCAGTGGAATATGATTAGCTTTGCCTCGTAAGCGCGTGTCAGCGCGAGGGCGTAGCGCAAAGCCTCGTCCGATTCAGTCGAAAGATCCGTGGGACATAGAATGCGCTTGATGGTCATGAGCTTTACATAGGGCCCTTGCGCCCCGTCTCCTTGCGGATTTTCTTTGTGCAACGACTGTGCCGGGATCGTGAAGGCGAAGTTTCTGAGAAATGTTGAGTTTGATTAGCGGTCCTAAAGGCTTGTCTGAGGTCTTTTACTCAATCTGTGGGAAAGATTGCCCAAGATCCTTAAGAACTCAGGAGGCCGCCCGCCTTAGAGGAACGTAGTCCGGCGCCCACATCTTCCCAGTGATGGTTTGTTCCAGGTTGTCGAGGTCAACTTCAGCCAGACCGGAGCGCTGTGCTTCAAGGGCAACCGCCACCGCCACTTTGAGTGAGACTTCGCGTACCTGCTCCAGAGGTGGATAGAGCGGCGCTTCAGGATCGTGCAACACTGGTGCAAACTCACTTAACACGCGCGCGGCGGCGACAAACATGGCGTCGGTTACCCGGCGCGCGCCAGAGGCGATCACGCCCAGCCCAACACCGGGAAAGATAAACGAGTTGTTGCACTGCCCAATCCGAATCACGCGGCCATCGCGAACGACGTGGGGAAACGGGCTGCCGGTGGCGATTACCGCCCGACCCTCAGTCCAATCGAGCAGGTCTGAGGGAGTCGCTTCGCTCTTCGAAGTAGGATTAGAAAGCGGAAAAATTACCGGACGCTCGACATGTTTGGCCATCTCAGAAACGATCTCTTCGGTGAAGGCCCCGGGTTGTGCCGACGTGCCTATCAGAATTGTTGGCTTTACATTCTTGATCACTTCGCTGAAGCTAAGCTGCGGGGGATCGTCCAACGTCCAATTCAGCGTCTCTTCGATCGCCCGGGCGTACTTCTGCTTGAAAGGTCCGAGCTTAGTCCGTCCCGTGTGAACCAGACCCTGACTGTCAACCAGCCAAAGTCTGGCGCGCGCCTCAGGCGCGGTCACTCCTTCAACCATCATCGCCGCAACGATTTGATCACTGATACCGATTGCCGACGCACCCGCGCCGAGAATGACTATGCGGTGCTCACTAAGTTTCGTACGCGTAAGGCTGGACGCTGCCAGCAATCCGGCGACGGTTACCGCGCCTGTTCCTTGTATGTCGTCATTGAAAGTGCACAGACGATCGCGATAACGCTCGAGTATGTTGGGAGCATTATGCTTTGAAAAGTCTTCCCACTGCAGCAGGGCCCTCGGAAACTTCTGCTTGATCGCGGCGACAAAGGCGTCGATGAAGTCCTCGTACTCTTTGCCGCGCACGCGTTCGTGCCGCCAGCCGAGGTACAGAGGATCGTCGAGCAACTCCCGGTTGTCAGTCCCAACATCGAGCAAAATCGGCAAGGTTGTCGCTGGATGAATTCCGGCGCAGACCGTATAGAGTGAAAGTTTGCCCACCGGAATGCCCATTCCGCCCACGCCGAGATCGCCCAGACCGAGGATGCGTTCACCATCGGTTACCACGATTACTTCCGCGTTTGCCACGGGCGCATTGTTGAGCAGCGCCAGAATCTCATCACGAAAAGGATATGAAATGTATAGACCGCGCGCGCTGCGAAACACATGGCTGTATAGACGGCAGGCCTCCCCGACCGTCGGTGTGTAGATGATCGGCATCATCTCAGTAACATGTTCCAGCAACAGCCGGTAGAAGAGTGTCTCGTTCCGGTCCTGCAGGGCCGCGAGGAAGATGTACCGTTCGATGTCGTTCTCTTTACGCTGATAGTTTTCGTAAACACGCGCCAGTTGTTCTTCAATGTTCGAAATATGCACCGGGAGCAGTCCCATTAGCCCCAGCTCCCGCCGCTCTGCTTCGGGGAAGGCGGTGCTTTTATTCAGCAACGGATCGTCGAGTAGTCGCTGGCCGGTAATTGATATGATCCGTGATTCTGATTCAGTAGACTTCATTGCGGGCATCGCCGAATTCATCTTGCAGTTTCCTTTCCTCCCTACCCTATCGCGGCTTCAGCATGTCCGTCGCGTTTCGCAATCGGCACATACTCTCTCGTCCGTTGGCCGAGATACACTTGGCGGGGGCGCGCAATCTTTTGATCAGGATCATCCAACATCTCAGCCCATTGTGCCAGCCAGCCGGACGTGCGCGCGATCGCAAACAGCACCGGGAACATGTCCACCGGAAAACGCATCGCCTGATAGATGATTCCTGAATAGAAATCGACGTTTGGATAGAGCTTCCGTTTGACGAAGTACTCGTCCTCGAGCGCAATACGTTCCAGTTCAAGGGCCACGTCCAGCATCGGATCCTTGCCTGTCACCTCAAAAACCTCGTAGGCGACCTGCTTGATTATCCGGGCTCTCGGATCATAGTTTTTGTAGACCCGGTGGCCAAAACCCATCAGCCGAAACTCGCCGGCCTTAATGCGCTTGACATAGTCGGGTACGTTCTTAACTGAACCGATCTCGCTGAGCATTCTCAGAACCATTTCATTCGCGCCGCCATGAAGCGGTCCATACAATGCCGCCGCCGCGCCGGCTAGTGACGAAAAAGGATCCGTATGAGCGCTGCCAATGCTGCGCATGGCATTGGTGCTGCAATTCTGCTCGTGATCGGCGTGCAGAATGAACAACACGCTCAACGCGCGCTCGAGTACCGGATTCGGTTTGTACTTGAGCTCGGTCGTCTTGAACATCATGTTCAGAAAATTACCTTCATAGCTCAGGTCGTTGTCCGGATAGGCGTATTGCATCCCGATCCTGTGACGATACGCGAAGGCCGCAATGGTCGGCACCTTGGCGATGAGCCGGTAGATCTGTTTCCACCGCTGCTCTTGATTGAAAATGTCTTTCGCATCGGGATAGAAAGTCGAAAGTGCACCTGACATCGATATAAACATACCCATCGGATGGGCGTTGTAGTGGAAGCCATCCATAACCTGCTTGATGCTCTCGTTGATGAAAGTGTGATGCGTGATGTTCCAGATCCAGTCCTTAAGTTGTGATTCGGTCGGCAATTCCCCGTGCAGCAGCAGATAAGCAACTTCCAGGTAGCTGCTGTTTTCGGCTAGTTGTTCGATCGGAAATCCGCGATACTCGAGAATCCCCTTGTCGCCATCGATAAAAGTAATCCGGCTCTTGCAAGAAGCAGTGTTCATGAACGCGGGATCGTACGTCATCAAGCCAAAATCGTCGTCAGCCACTTTGATCTGCCGCAGATCCGTCGCCTTTATCGTCTCGTGCTCAATCGGAAGTTCGTACTGCTTTCCGGTGCGATTGTCGGTAATGGTCAAGGTGTTAGTACTCATTGTTTCGCATTCTCACTTTCAAACAAGATCCGGGACTCGCGCGTGCCAATATCATAGGCCCGCCGGGCCGATCTTCAATAGCCGCGACCGGAAGGGCGTGGATTGAAGAACCAGGTCAAGACGAATCAACGCCGAAGGTGCGGCACGATCCATCGATTGAGGAAACCGGATGCGATAGAGTGCCGCCCCTTCGGGTTTCGGATTTAATCGAGATGATCGCCCGCGCCCTCATTGGCGTGGCTCTTGAATGCTAGCCCTTCGGACCTTCACACGAACCTCGCAAATCTCCTAATTCACCTGTGCGATAGTCACGTACGCCGCGTTTTGGTTCACCGGCACCATGTGACTCTCGGTGCTGCCTCCAAACTGAAACTCGCTTACCTCGTATTGCCCCGGCGAAGTCAGCAAGGTGCGCACGGTAAAGTTAGCGACCCTGGCGCGTGGCACGGGCGTGCAGTGAAAAGAAACAACCAGCTTGTCAGGTATTTCGGCGATACCTTTATAGACGAACGTGCACGCTTCTCCGCGCGCCATCGCCGCGTCGTCATGGACGAACAGGTACTCACCTTTCAGCGTCACGCCCATGAGTTTGACCGGCTGGTCGAATTTCATTGCCGCCCTTTCCTTCTTTACAGCATTCGCCGCGTGGGTAACAGAGGGCGTCGAACTGCTACTCAGAGTTACGGCACAAAGAAATGCGATGAACAATAGAAAACTCTTCATGATGATCTCCTCTTCAAATGTTGGTTTCACCTCGTCGAGCCATTGATATAACCACTTGGAATCAGCAACGCACGTGCCGAGAAAGCCTCCTCTATTTGCTTAGCAAAAACCTGCTGTCGGAGACCGTTGCTGCGAAAAGTTTCCCAACCCGGTGTGGGAAAGAACGCACTGACTACCGGCGATCCTGCCGTTCACTCCGCTAATTCAGCCAATTCCTTTTGCGTCGTGTTGGGAATAGGTCTTGCTCCCCGTCTATGCACCAACACCAGGCCAATGCCTGGAACGGAAATTCATTGTGAGGCGTGAAATTATGGACGGCCTATTACTTCAAACCGTGGAAGGCCTGGGAGACGCGCCGCTGGTGCGCACCGGGTGCGAGATTTGGGAGTGGTTGCAGGGCGAAAAGGAAGAAGTGACCCGCGAAATCTTGTCGGACGGCCCGCTATGCCAGACTGCGGTAAGCGGAGTGCAGGAAGCTGAGGCTGCGGAAGAAAACGGACGCGAGATTGAATGGCGCCACCGTGGCCAATTGGAGGCGCGGCTCAGCCATCTTAACGACGCGCAGGACCGTCTGATGGATGGCGCCTATGGTCGCTGCACGGACTGTGGTGTCGAGATCGATAGCGGGCGCCTGGCGGTAGACCCTGCGAGCGCTCTGTGCATGAACTGTCAGCGGAGCGCCGAACCCGAAGCTGTGTTTTATACAATGTGAAGACGCGGCTGACCAAATTTCATGCAAAACCAAATCACGACGCTAATCAAACTCGATTCCCTTTCGACCTCGATTCCGATCGAGAAAACGCCCCGTCGCTTCAAACAATTGAAGCACATGATCGGCAATACACCGCTGCTCGCCATCCGCTTTGCCTTCCGCGGGCAGGAGCGGATCATCTATGCCAAGGCCGAGCACCTCAACATGACCGGCAGCATCAAGGACCGGATGGCATTTCACATTCTCAAGCGCGCTTATCAGGAGAATCATATTCAGCCAAGCGACACGATTGCTGAGGCGACCAGCGGTAATACCGGAATTTCATTCGCCGCAATTGGCAGAGCATTGGGCCATCAGGTGGTCATCTTCATGCCCGATTGGATGAGCGAGGAACGCGTCGCCTTGATCAAGAGCCTGGGAGCGAAGATCGTACGGGTCCGCCACGATCAAGGTGGGTTCGTCGGCAGCATTCGCATGACTGAGGACCTTGCGGAACACGAACCTCATGTCTTTCTGCCGGCTCAGTTCGTAAACGAAGCGAACGCCGCAGCACATGAAAAAACAACCGGACCTGAGATCTGGTGGCAACTCTTCCATCATTCAATCACGCCCGATGCATTTGTCGCGGGTATCGGCACGGGCGGCACGATCATGGGCGCCGGAAGATTTCTTCGCCAGCGCAATCCGGCGATCAGACTCCATCCGCTGCAGCCCGCCGAATCTCCGACGCTTTCAATCGGCCACAAGGTCGGCCATCATCGCATCCAGGGCATCTCTGACGAATTCATTCCCGCCATTCTGGAACTGGACAAGCTTGATCCGGTGGTCAGCGTGCACGATGGCGACGCGATCCTAATGGCCCAGAAGCTGGCAACCGGCCTCGGTCTCGGAGTGGGAATTTCATCGGGCGCGAATTTTCTCGGCGCCTTGATGATCCAGAACGAAAGGGGTCACGACGCTGTTGTTACCACAGTGTTTCCTGACGACAACAAGAAATATCTGAGCACGGACCTGCTCCGCGAAGAGCCGGTCAAGCCTGGTTACTTAACTCCCGAGATCGAACTACTCGGATACGAAGCGTTCAAGCGAGTCTGCTTTACTTGTTTTGATGGGGAGGATTGAGCGTGTCAGAAGCCAGACTTGATGGGAGGCCTTGGCCCCCGTCAACCTTTTACTCTAATCCGCATTACGCTAAACTTTGCGCATGACCTCGTATGAAGAAATCCTGGAATCGGCCAAGCGGCTTTCTTCGGTAGAGCGTTTGCAGTTGGCTGACGCTTTGCTGGCCGAAGAGCTGGGCTTCGGCATGTGGCGCGGGCGCGAAGATGTTGCGGACGTGGAGGCCTACGTGTCAAAGTTGCGTGAGACAGAGACGTCCACACCTGACGGCGTTTAGACAAGAGTCATCATGAAACTACCCAAACTAACAGCAGTCATCGAGAAGGAAGGCAAGTGGTTTGTGGCCACGTGTCCCGAGTTAGGCGTTGCGAGCCAGGGTCGAACTAATGAAGAAGCAGAATTAATGCTTCAGGAAGCCGTTGAGCTTTTGCTTGAGGAAGCCGACGAAGCTGAAATCAGGCGACGATTGAACCGAGGTGTAACGGTAAAGAAGTTGGAACTCGTGCATGCCTAGGCTGCGTCCATTGTCAGCTCGCGAGGTTTGCAGGATTTTGCAGAAGCACGGCTTTGCAATCGTAAGACAAAAAGGCAGCCACATCATCCTCCGCAAAGAACTCCGCGATCGAGGAATTACCGTTCCTATTCCAAATCACTCCGAGCTCGCTAAAGGAACCTTGAAAAGCATTATCGATCAAAGCGAGATCCCAAGATCAGAATTCTTGAAATGATCTTGCGGTTCTGATCGCAGGCTCATTTTCTCAGAATCCGAACCGGGATCGTTCGAAGGTCTTGTTTCATCGGCTGCTTCGCTCCACAACCTCCACAACCGTCGCTGCAAGATGATGCGTTCATTTGGTTAGAGGTGGACAATGAAGAAACGCGTAACCAGCCGCGCCGGCCCACGTAGATGCAGGCTAACAACAGTGCAAATCCAACCAGGATTATTTGCCAGTCAAACATAAGTTCGCGCGCAACTTAACAACTTGCGCTACAAAGTCTCTAACTGAAGCCTAACAGTAGCCCGCCCTGGAATGTGACAAACGAAGCGACATACGCCAGCACCAGCATGTAGCCCACCATAAACATTGGCCAGCGCCACGAGTTGGTTTCCCGCCTGACGATCGCGACGGTCGACATGCACTGGCAGGCGAGCAGGAAGAAAATCATTAACGACAGTGCCACTAACGGCGTCCACACGGGCGAGCCATCGGCGCGTTTGGCGTTGCGCATCGCGTCAACCAGTGATGACGACTTGCTATCGGAACTCTCGCCGACGTTATAAACAATGCTGAGCGTCGAAATGATCGTTTCGCGCGCGGCGAACGATGAAATCAAACCAATGCCAATCTTCCAGTCGAAGCCGAGCGGCCTAATCACAGGTTCGATCAAACGACCAGCCCTGCCTGCGAAGCTATTCTGGATCTGTGCGCTCGACGCATCCGATCCATTCGCACTCTCTGATACTAAAGCCTGAGGGTTTGAGCTCTTTGGCTTGTTTGCGCGAGGGAAAGCAACGAGGGCCCACAGCAGAATCGAGATCGCGAGAATTACCGTCCCGGCGCGTTTAAGAAAGACCGTCGTGCGGGCGAGCAAAGCGTGCGCGACGTTGCCAATTTCCGGGACGCGGTAAGGCGGCAGCTCCATCACAAAGGGCGGCGGCGGCGCGTTGAGGATCGTGTGTTTCAAAATCCAGGCGACGATTATCGCAACCGTAATCCCAAGTAGATACATTCCGAGAATTATCAGCGCTCCCAGGGAAATGACCCCGAAAACCCTCCGCCCGGAAAAGAACGCCGCAATCATCAGCGTGTAGACCGGAAGACGCGCCGAGCAACTCATGAACGGGGCAATCATGATCGTGGCGATGCGGTCTTTCGGATTCTCAATAGTACGAGTGGCCATTATTCCCGGAACGGCGCAGGCAAAGCTGCTCAGCAAAGGCACAAAGGCTTTGCCATGCAGACCCACGGCGCGCATCAGACGGTCCATCAAAAATGCCGCCCGCGCCATGTAACCGCTGTCTTCGAGAATCGAGATGAAAAGAAACAGCAGAAGGATTTGCGGCAGGAACGCCAGCACTCCACCCACCCCCGCGATGATGCCGTCGGCCAACAGATCTGTGAACACACCTGCAGGCAGGTGATTACGCACGGCATCGGCCAAACCAGTGAAAACGTGAGCTATTAGAGTCATCGGCAGGTTGGCCCACGAGAAAATTGTTTGAAAGACAAGCAGCATCACGACCAGGAGAATCAGGGGGCCAAGGTATTTGTGTGTGACCACTCGGTCAATTCGTTCACTGATGCCTGGCTCTCCGTCGTCTGTCGTCTCGACCACGTCTGAGACGATTCGTTCAATCAAAGCGTATCTCGTGATTACCCGGGACTGGCGGTTTGTCGGTTCAGACCTGTCGAGCGATTCGAATCTCCCGGCTGGGCAAAGACTTCGACTCTTCACCGCAATGAGAACTGCCAGCGCTAACTCTTCAAGGCCTCGTCGTTGCTTCGCTATTACCGGAACGACTGGAACTCCCAGCGCCGTGCTTAACTTCTCTGCATCGATTTTCAATTTGCTGCGTTCGGTCAGATCGAACATCGTCAACGCCACGACTATAGGCTGGCCCGTTTCGAGCAGCTGGGTCGCGAGATAGAGATTGCGGACCAAATTAGTCGCGTCAACAACGATGACTATGGCATCAGGTTTCGCAATTGATTGTGCCTGGCCAAGCAGAAAATCTCTGGCGACTTCTTCGTCAAGTGACGTGGCATCAAGACTGTAGAGTCCCGGCAGATCAATCAAACGGGCCGGCGGCAACTCAGTAGCCAGCGTCCATTGGCCGACCTTGCTCTCCACCGTTACGCCGGGATAGTTCGCCACCTTTTGTCTAAGGCCCGTAAGCGAATTGAAAAGACTGGTCTTGCCGGCGTTCGGATTTCCAGCAACAGCAATCGAAAGCGGCCGTGAAAGATCCACTCTCCGGGCTTTGGGATGCTCATTGGTCAGCAGGGTATTGAGAATTGCGCTCATTGGATTGTATGGAAGGAGGCGAGCAGGTCAGGAGCGCCGCTACTCGGTGCTCCAGTTCACGGTTATCGACTTTGCCTCGGCGCGCCGTAAAGCGAGATGACAGTTTCGGACGCACACTTGAATCGGATCGCCCAGAGGTGCAGATTTCACGACTCGGACCAACGCCCCCGGCACCACTCCCATCTCCATTAACCGCAGCCCATGCACGCCCGATGCTTCGACCGACCGCACGCGCGTCAGAACGTCCAGTGGAATCATGTCAAGTGTCATTTTCAGTTTCCTCTCTAACAGAATCTCAAGCTCGGCCCGCGCAAATTGAAATTCACTTTCAATATCACCGGCTGTAGAGATAGCAATTCAGAGGCCGCCCCCTGTCGCCCTCTTTACTGTCAGGATTCGTCGTCTTCGTCGGTCGGCGCCATCGAGAACCCGCCTTATCGTGCGGAATTCTGCGCATTAGTCCGGCATATTCCGCAATCAACTCGGCCTTTCATCGAAGAACTCCGCGTCATTCGTTGGCATAAACGTTGCTCGACCAAGTCAAGGCGCACGAGTTAATCGCCAACTTTGTTTCGCAAGAGCTTAGGAGCCGGCAGGAAACCATCAAAATGGAAAAAATGAAAGCTACCGTTTTTCACGGAAAGAACGATATCCGCGTTGAAGAAGTCGAGCGGCCACGCGCTGGAGTAGGCGAGGCAGTCATACGAGTCACATTAACAACCATTTGCGGCACCGATCTTCATATCGTACGGGGCGAGTATCCAGTCAAGCCCGGATTGATCATCGGCCACGAACCCGTGGGTGTGATCGAAGAATTGGGCGCTGGAGTAACTGGTTATGCGATCGGCGATCGCGTCCTGGTTGGAGCAATCACGCCTTGCGGCCAGTGTCGCGCTTGCCTCTCGGGTCAGCTCTCACAGTGCGGACACGGCGAAGGCTATGAAGCGATCGGCGGCTGGCGCTTTGGCAACACCATCAATGGAGCGCAGGCGGAATACCTTCGTGTGCCAAGCGCGCAAGCGAATCTAGCCAAGATTCCTGACGAATTGTCTGACGAACAAGTCGTGCTGCTGGCCGATATCGCTTCGACTGGTTTCAGTGGCGCCGAATCGGGCCAAATACGCATCGGCGATTCAGTCGTGGTTTTTGCGCAGGGGCCGATTGGTCTTTGCGCGACAGCAGGTGCGAAGTTGATGGGCGCGACCTTTATCATCGGTGTCGATGGTGACGAGACCCGTCTGGCGATGTCAAAACGCATGGGCGCTGATGTAGTTCTTGACTTTCGCGCCGTCGACATCGTTGCCGAAGTAAAGCGACTGACGGGTGGTGGAGCCGACGTAGCGATCGAAGCGTTAGGAACACAACAGACGTTCGAGAGTGCATTGCGCAGCTTGCGCCCCGGTGGGACGCTTTCGAGTCTCGGCGTCTATTCAGGCAAGTTGGAGGTTCCCTACGACGCTTTCGCGGCAGGCCTCGCTGACAACCGAATAGTAACCACGCTTTGCCCTGGCGGCAAAGAACGGATGCGCCGGCTCATGGAGGTCGTGAGAAGCGGACGCGTCGATCTAACCCCCTTGCTGACGCATACCTTCCCACTGGAAAAGATTGCCGATGCTTACGAGCTATTCGGATCTCGGGGAGATGGAGTGTTGAAGGTAGCAATCAAACCCTGACCAGACTGGCTCATGCTATCGAAGCGTAGCCCCGGAAATCCAGTCCAAAGAGCTTTCCCATTGCATTCGCCTTGAAGCTGACAAATTCGAGTTTTGAATTCTCCGCAATCGCCAGAAACAGATTTCAATAGGGGGCTAGTCTTGTCAGGTCCCGATCTGACTTACAACATCTTCTGAATCGTAATCGTCACAATGACCACCGGTCCGGCGGTGCGGTTATATGAGACCCAGAAGCCCAGGCTCTGATAATGCACGATCTTGTAGAGAGATCCGTTCGGTTCAAGTTCAAGATCGCTGCCGACCACGGCTCTTGGATCAGGCGCTCCCACTCCACTCAGGTAGTCAACAGAGACTACAGTCACTTTATGCGCGACATCGTAGCCAAGCTGTGCAGTTTCCTTGTCGGAAATAACGAAGTAGTCCTGCGCGTCGCTCTTCAGACTCGGCTCGCCAAGTTTGGTCCGCGCTTCCAGGGCCGTCATCCCGAGACGTACGCCCTTGTAATCGGTATAAAGCGGCTGTTGTGTGACCACGGCCGCGGTACTCGCCACGGCCCGGGCCTTTTGTGCCTGAGCGTTCGCGCTCCAGATCAACACCAGTAGAGTACCCATCACGAACATGATCAGTACGCCTGGAAAATTGTTCTTATGATTTCGCATCGTTCGTTACCTCCTAAGCAGAACTGCTCTTGTCTTTCGCGACGGCCATTATCCGTCGCGGCGTTGATTGCCGGGCTGCTCAGCGTTGAGATCGCCGCCCGTCCTCCGGCCCACGGCCCAAAGTTCACCGCCCGCGCGCATCTGCAGCACAATTTGATCGAGTGGTCGCGGCGGTGGGCCATAAATTACGTATCCTGTCTGAGCGTCGTAAACGCCCCGATGACAAGGACAAGCCAGACAGCGACGCGCGCTATCAAAATCGACTGAGCACCCCAGGTGTGCGCATTTCCGGCTGTAGGCTCGGTATTCGCCGTCCTGAGCACGCACCAGCACCGCTGGATCATTTGCGCGCGGATAATTGAAGTACAAGAACGAACCGGGCAACACTCGCTCTGCGCCCTCAATCTTCAATTGTGGATAGGCGAGCAAAGTATCGTGCTGGCTTTGCGCTTGTCCTTTGAGCTCGCTGGCTGCCAGCGCTATTCCAGCGGAGGTCAGCAATAAGCGATTGCAGAAGGTTCGGCGTGCAATGTTCGATTCTTCGGTATGTCCGATCATTTTCAGTCCCGCCTCTTAGCAACGAGGAAACAGCACTGATTCATCTGCAACACTCATACCCGCCGCGACACTGTGATAACTCGACGATTTTCGGCACTAATTGGGTTTGAGTCTGGTGAGCAGTCGGACCCCATGCGAGCTTTCACACATCGGCTGGGAAAGTTTTCGCAGGTGTTCCAGCAGAACTGCGGTTTAGTCAACGAATTCGAGGCAAAGTCCCGGCATATGCGTTGCACTTGCCTAGCTCTCCGCCGCGTGCGGTGATACGTACGGCGACTGATCAATCCAAAGTAGCGAACACATCATGACAAATACTAATATCAATCCAACAGAGTCCGTTCTTTCGGGAGTTGAATGCTTGCTTACCAGTGCCCCACATCGAAACGGTGACGTCGTGCTTCGCGATGGTTCGACAGTTCGAGTTCGGGCGATGCGCCCTGATGACGACAAGGGCCTGCTCGGCCTGTTCACGTCCTTATCGGAGGAGTCGCGTTGGTTCCGATTCTTTTCGCCGACCAAGGCCGCTGCTCTCGCCGCCGAGGCGCATCGCGAAACCAATCTCGATCACACATTTGGGCTGCTGGCGTTAAGCGGCCCGGAAGAGCGCGTTGTGGGTCACGCGTTCTATGCTGGCCTGGACGAACATCGCGCGGAGGTCGCCTTTACGATAGCCAATGATTTCCAGGGACGCGGATTGGGCACAATCCTGCTCGGCCAACTGGCTGAAGTGGCAGAGGCAAACAACATCCAGATGTTTGAAGCCGAAGTCGTGGCGGCGAATCACGCGATGCTTCATGTGTTTCGCGAGTCGGGCTTTCCGATTGAGGTGAGCGCGGAAGCCGGCCAGCTTCATGTGACCTTTCCCACTTCTTTCACCCGTGACGCAATTGAGAAATTCGAAACGCGTGAGACGTTGGCCGCAGTCAACGCTCTGAAGCTCTTTTTCAATCCACGCGCCGTTGCAGTTATTGGCGCGTCGCGACTGCGCGGCACCATCGGCGGCGAGATCTTTCATAACCTGATGGCCTTCGGCTTCAACGGCCCGGTGTATCCGGTTAATCCCACGACTGAGGTGGTCCAGTCCGTGCCCGCGTACGCCACCATCGAAGCCATCCCGGGCCCGGTCGATCTGGCGATCATTGTCGTTCCCGCCGACCGAGTTGTGGAAGTCGCCGCCGGCTGCGGACGCAAAGGTGTCAGAGCCCTGGTGGTGATCTCAATGGGCTTCTCTGAAACAGGCGCTGACGGACAGAGTCAACAAGCTGAACTGGTGCGTGTCTGTCGAGAGGCGGGAATGCGTCTGATCGGTCCGAACTGCATGGGGATCATCAATACAGATCCTGGCGTGCGGCTGGATGCGACGTTCGCACCGGGGGTGCCACCTGCGGGCCGCGTGGGTTTTTCCTCGCAAAGCGGAGCCCTGGGGTTGGCGATCATCGAACACGCAAACTCGCTCGGCCTGGGCCTCTCGACCTTCGTATCGGTGGGGAATAAAGCGGACATCTCCGGAAATGATCTACTTCGCTACTGGGAGTCTGATCCGGGGACGGATGTGATACTTCTCTATCTTGAATCATTCGGGAACCCGAAAAAGTTTTCGCAGATCGCGCGGCGTGTCGGACGCCAGAAACCAATCGTCGTGGTGAAGAGCGGCCGTTCGGCCGCCGGGGCCCGCGCTACTTCGTCTCACACCGGCGCGCTACTTGCCGCGTCGGACGTTACCGTTGATGCCCTATTTCGACAAGCCGGCGTTATCCGCACGGACACGTTGGAAGAATTGTTCGATGTGGCTTCGCTGCTGTCGAATCAACCGTTGCCACGCGGCAACCGCGTCGGCATCATCACAAACGCAGGTGGGCCAGCCATCCTTTGTGCCGATGCCTGCGAGGCGAGAGGGCTGGAGGTCCCGGTGCTCAGTGAAATCAGTCAGACGAGGTTGCGTGCGTTCCTACCGGCTGGCGCGAGCGCCGCTAATCCGGTTGATATGATCGCGTCGGCTCCGGCCGAACATTATCGCCGGGCGATCGAAATCGTGGCGCATGACGAAAATGTCGATTCGCTAATCGTGATTTTTACACCGCCACTTGTTACGCGCGCTGAGGATGTAGCGCGGGAGATCGTTGACGCGGCTAAGAACACAGACAAAGCCAAACCGGTCTTGAGCGTGTTTTTATCCGCACAAGCCGCACCTGAATCACTGCGCTCGAGTGACACCCGCATTCCCGCTTATTCATATCCGGAGACTGCGGCGATCGCCCTCGCCCGCGCGGCCCGTTATAGCCAGTGGCGCGAGCAGCCAGAGACCACGGCGTCGCGCTTCAACGACGTGCGCCGCGATGCGGCGGCGGCCGTGGTTGCCACGGCGCTCTCACGCGGCGACGGATGGCTCACAACCGAAGAGACCGCCGAACTTTTTTCGTGCTACGGATTGCCGCTGATTGAACAAAGGATCGTGAAGACTCCTGAAGAGGCAGGCAGTGTGGCGGAACAGATGGATTGTGAAGTTGCTTTGAAAGTTATCGCGCCCGGAGTTATTCATAAGACTGAAGCCGGTGGGGTTCGGCTCAATTTGCGCGGCGCCAAGCAAGTTCGGGAAGCCGCCCGTGAGATGGCGGCCGGCCTCGTCGTTAGCGGAAATTCTCCCACGGGCTTTTTGATCCAACACATGGCGAACAAGGGAGTTGAAATGCTGGTTGGCGTCGTGCACGATCCCCAGTTTGGTCCGGTCGTGGCCTGTGGCGCCGGCGGGATCCAGGTTGAGCTATTGCGCGATGTCTCAGTACGCCTCACTCCACTCTCCACAGAAGACGCCGCCGAGATGATTCGCAGCTTGAAAACCTATCCATTGCTTAACGGTTTCCGAGGCAGCGCGCTCTGTGATGTCGCGGCGTTGGAGGCAGGTCTGCTGCGGGTGAGCGCAATGGTCGAAGACATCCCGCAGATCGCGGAACTCGACTGCAATCCTTTCGTGGTCCAAGAGCACGGAGCAGTCATCCTCGACGCTCGCGTCCGCGTGACGGCGGTAGAACCGAGACCTTTGCTGGGAGTGCGGGGATAGCAGTCACTGTCAAAAATCCGTCAATTCACTCATCGGCAATGTGACCCGCAGCGCATTCAAGACTGCCAGGACATCGATGACTTCCTGTGTGACTGCGCCGGCGACTGGCGGAAGATAACCAAACGCCGCCAGGAACATGCCGACCAGAGTCAGGCCCATGCCTCCCAAAGCGCTCTGTAGAGCGATCACTCTCATTCTTTGGCCTATATGAATCAACTCATCAACTCGACGCAGTGAGGCATCCATGATTACGGCATCGGCGGCCTCCGAAGTGATATCACTGTTCTGACCAAAGGCGACGCCCACCGTAGCCGCCTGCATCGCCGGCGCGTCGTTAATGCCATCGCCCACGAATAGGGTGGGAGCAAGCTTGGCTTCTTCAGTAACAATCTCGACCTTATCTTCCGGACTCTTGCCCGAGTGTACTTCGGTAATCCCGACCTTGCCCGCCAGGTAGGTAACTTCCGATTCCCTGTCACCGGACAGCAGCATGATCTTACTCACACCGTGTCGCGGCGAGAGATGACTGACAAAAGACCCGCTGTCTGGACGCGGCTCATCGCGAAAATGTAGCGCTCCGGCGTAGGTCTGATCGATGAATATTAGACATTCGAGTCCGGTTGCCGGCGGTGGTAGAGCTGCAGGCATCTCGCGTCCTTCACCCATCAAAACATTGCGCCCCGCGATCTGGATCGCTCTGCCATTGACGACGCCGCGCATGCCTTCACCGGGCTTTTCACTAATCTCGCTAACCGGATGGACTTCAATATTTTCTCGCTGGGCACCTTTGATGATGGCGAGTGCGAGCGGATGTTTCGAGTATTGTTCCAGACTGGCAGCGACTGCCAGCACGTGCGCTCGAGAAAAACCTGGCGCGCAAGTTACTTCGGTCAGTGACGGCCTGCCATAGGTTAGCGTTCCGGTTTTATCAAAGATCAAGGTTCGGCACTTATCTATCTGTTCGAGCATGGACGGGTTTTTGATAATGATGCCGCGTCTGGCCGCGAGTGAGATCGCTCCGATTACCGCGACCGGAATTCCGATCAGCAGGGGGCAAGGTGTAGCGATCACGATAACTGCCAGGAAACGATCAGAACTACCACTCAACGCCCAACCCAATCCGGCAACGATCAGCGCGGCCGGTGTGTACCAGGCTCCAAGGCGATCACCGAGCCGGCGCAGTTGCGGGCGATTCTGCTCGGCCTCCTGCATGACCTGCATGATTTTCGCATAACGCGAATCCACGGGAAGCTTCGTCGCGCGAATCGTCAAGAGACTCTCGCCGTTGATTGCACCAGACAGAACTTGCGAGCCGCGCGCCTTCGACATCTCGAAGGGCTCACCCGTCAGATAGGATTCATCCATCGTCCCGTGTCCTTCAACAACCTCGCCGTCAACCGGGCAGTACTCGTGGGGGAGGACGATCAGTATCTCTCCGATCGCAACCCGGTCCAGCGCGATATCGGCCATGCCGGAATCCAGTTTTCTGTGCGCGATGCGGGGCATGCGTTTGGCTAAAGCGTCGAGCACGGAAGAGGCGCGACGGGTGGCGTACTGCTCAAGCGCAGCGCCCCCGGAAAACATCAACACGATGATTGCGCCCACAAGGTACTGACCTAACAACACCGAGGTGATGATTGCCAGCCCGGCGAGTACGTCAGTGCCTATCTCTCGCTTCAAGAGTTGACGCGTTAACTCGAACAGAATGGGCAAGCCGCCGATGACCAGGATGAGGTAGAGCGGGATTCCCGACGCCGCCGGCGAGGCGCCGACAGAATAACGAAGAACGAGATGAAGCAGAATCGCAACCGAGGCGATAATCGTAATCGCTGATTGGAGCGAGGAGAGGAGCCGCCCTCTTTCTGATCTTCCTTTCGCAGGCTCGTCAATCATCGCAGCTCGGGTCTCTTTCACGAAGGATTTTGCCGTGACAGCTTCAGCCAACCAACCCTCCTGTGTCGGGATTTCAACCAAGAATTACTTCTCGAGGCTGGCGTCCTTTGTCCCAATGCGGTTGACGTTGAGACAATTCCTCGAAATCAGTGCAGTCGATGCTTGACTCTCAAGTTGTCTGCTACCAGGAAGACTGTGCCAATCGCTAACCACAACGCAGCTTTGAGCCAACTTCGCGTTTGAAATGCCTCAAGGGTGGCGATCCCAAAGAAAAGCACAAAGACCGCAAAGTTAGTACCGAGCCTGATTTTTTTCATAGGTGTCTCCGTGAACGACTAACCCCAAGTCGTCGCAGGTTTAATGAGCAACCGGATTGCTATCACCGGGCGGGTGGTTGTGGCAATCTGATCGAGCTCAAGACCTCAAATGGCGATTTATACCCACTCCAGTCGCGGTTGCTGTTCGCCGAGATCATCGGCTGTGGTTCGAAGCGCAGGAGGCTTATCTCGCCCTGACTGTCCACTATCTCTAAAGCTTCGTCGCCACCGTCCAGTCCTCGCTTTGGAGTGATCTCCTGGACGTTCTCGATGATGTGCGTCAGATGCGACGGTGTGTCCCCGTTGCGTGCGCTAAACATGATCGCGATCGATGGCGTCCCGTTCCCCCGCTCAAGACTGATGCCGGCAAACGGCAGCCCGTGCTCTTCCTCCTGAGCGCCATTCTCGCCAAACACTTCTAAGCGCGTCGGCCGCGAATTGTTACGCTTGCTGAACTCAATCAAATAACTTATCCAAACACTGCGATCGATGTTCTCTTTCATGATTGCTCCCTTTCTGTTTACGGCCAGGAGTTCTTAGCCCTCAGCCATCCCTGTGATACGCTCGATAAGAATGCGAAATACAACGCTGTCGGGCGGAGCGGCATCTAGCGCCATCACAGCCTCTACCGGAGTCAGCAGAGGAAAGCGTGCTAGTAGTTTGCTGAGGATCGATCTCCGATCACTCGGGACGCGAATTTCCTCGAAGTCACCGAACGCAATCGCGCTGCGCCAATGAAAGTCGTCAATGATCTGGTCCACCTGAAGACAGACGCGCGGATGCGTCCGCATAGCGTCAATCTTTCTTCCCGGTAGAGAATGGCTGTAAATCGATCCATCCTCGACGACATAATTGATCGGCACCACGTACGGCTCGCCGCCATCAAGACAGCCAAGCCGTCCGATCTTGCCGGCGCTTATCAACGCAAGCGCTGCTTCCTCACTCAGGACTTTGCTCAAGGAATCGCCTCCCAGCCTCTCTAGCGCAAAGGATGTACCACCAAAATTCTGAGGATTTGGCGAGATTAGGGCCTATGGATTCTGCGAAGTTGCGACCTTTCGCGCACTGGTGCGGAAGCTTGCGCAAATGCTCAGCAAGCGGGCGTAAGGTCAGGAGCTAGTGTAGTGCGTCGGAAATACCGCTACACAAAAGAGTACGTCAAGCCGCGAAACCTAGCCGCGTTCACGCGGCTTCCCCGAAGGGTTAGTAGACCAGCCGTTTACGGCTGGGTAGCTGTGGCGTCGGCAACCTCAGCCCGTTTCAACGGGCTTAAG
>JAWVEB010000025.1:0-77756 GCA_033856915.1 Blastocatellia bacterium
GTCGTCCCTTTGAATTAATTAGCTCCTTTAGGAGCGCAATGAGTACGCGGTTTACATTGCGCTCCTAAAGGAGCTTTGTCAGTTTTGGTGCGCGGTGCTATAAACATTTCGCTCCTGACGGAGCGAAAGCAACAACCATAAAGCCGGAGGCTTTCCGCACATCAGGCGGCAAAGCCGCAGAGAACCGCTGAACAAACCACCTATGAAAACTCTTATTAAGAACGGCCACATCATCACTGCCACCGACAACTATCACGCCGACATCCTGATCGAAGACGAAGTCATCTCCGTGATCGGCACGAAGCTCGACATGGAAGCCGATGTGACGATCGACGCTAAGGGAAGGCTGGTGATTCCCGGCGGCATCGATCCGCACACGCATATGGAATTGCCGTTCGGCGGCACGACGGCGTCCGACGACTTTCGCACCGGCACAATCGCGGCGGCGCACGGCGGCACGACGACGATTATCGACTTTGCCGTTCAGTACAAAGGCGAGTCGCTGTTACAAGGCGTAGACAATTGGCACAAGAAGGCCGAAGGAAAATGCGCGATCGATTACGGCTTTCATCTGATCACGACCGAGCTCGAGGATCGCCAGATTGAAGAGATGTACACGGTCATGGACGAAGGCGTGACCAGCTTCAAGATGTTCATGGCTTATCCCGGCGTGTTTCTGGTCGATGACGCGACCATCTTCCGCGCGATGTTGGCCGCGGGCCAGCGCGGCGGCCTGATTTGCATGCACGCTGAAAACGGCATCGTCATCAACGAGATCATCAAGCACGCTCTGGCCCAAGGCCACACCGCGCCCAAGTATCACGCCTTGACGCGTCCGACGATTGCCGAAGCCGAGGGCGTGCATCGCGCGATCGCGATCGCCGAGATGGCGGAAGCGCCGGTGTATATCGTTCATCTGTCATGCGCCGACGCGCTGAATCAGGTCCGCGAGGCGCGCGATCGAGGCATTCCGGCCTTTGCGGAAACCTGTCCGCAGTATCTCTTCCTTTCCATCGACGATTACGGTGAAGGCTTTGACGGTGCGAAGTACGTAATGACGCCGCCGCTGCGCGAGAAAGCAAACCAGGCTGAGCTTTGGAAAGGTTTGAAGATGGACGATCTGCAGGTCATCTCGACCGACCATTGTCCTTTCTGCATGAAGGAACAGAAGGAGTTGGGCCGTGATGACTTCACCAAGATTCCGAACGGCGCGCCCGGCGTCGAGCATCGCGTGTCGCTCATCTACACCGGCGTAGTTGAGAATCGCATCTCGCTGAATCGCTTTGTCGAGCTTACTTCCACCGCCGCCGCGAAGATGTTCGGACTGTTTCCGAAGAAAGGCACGATCGCCGTGGGCTCTGACGCGGACATCGTAATTTTTGATGCCAATAAAGAACAGACCCTCAGTGTGACCACTCATCACATGAACGTCGACTACAGTGCCTACGAAGGCAGGACAATCAAAGGGACGGTCGACACGGTCCTTTCACGCGGCAAGGTTGTCATCGACAACGGTGAGTTCAAGGGCAAGTCAGGCGACGGTCAGTTCTTGAAGCGCGGCGAATGCGTCGCGATGTAGTATCGATGGCGATGATGGAGTCAGTACCGGGAGCGGACCGTGGTCCCGCGCGGGCAGCCCGCGTGGGGTAACCCAACAGGCTGGTAGCCTGTTGTACGAACTTCGCTGAAGGTGAAATCAATGATAAGAATTTTCGTACTGCTAGTATGTTTTGTGGCGTACGCTTTCTCAGCCGCGGCGCAGAGCGCTCAGGCTCCGACCCCGCCGTCGCCTCCGCAGAAACATCAAATCGTCAACGCCGCCCAGGCTAACGGCGTGTATCGCTATTATCAGAGCGAGCTTCGCATTCTGGCTCTGGGGCATAACAAATTGAAGGTACAGTTCGACGGCATCTACATGACGCTGGCAAAGAGCCCGAACATGGGCTATGCCATGGGTGAAGCGATCATCGAAGGCAACATCGCAACCTTCAAGCCCCCGGATTTCGAACGCTGTGAGATCACGCTGGTATTCCTGCCCGGCAAACTGAAAGTCACACAGGAAGGCTCCGACGCGGATTGCGGTTTTGGCCACAATGTTAATGCGACCGGAACCTATCGCAAGATTCGCGGTGGGAAGCCGAAATTCGAATCGCCCGAAGGTTAGTTGGGTTTAGAGTAACCAACAACTCTACTACGAAGCCGGTCAGATGATGTACATTGATGAAAAATCGCTCGGCAAGTTGCGCGCGAATGTAGGAAGGCTCATTCAGGATTCTATAAACAGACGGGAGTCTCAAACATGAAGCTGGTTCTCGCGATGCTTTTCATTCTCATCCTTTGCACTTCAGTGGTTCCGCAAGGGACCAGAGTCGTCACCGCCGCTGAAGCAAACGGAACGTATCGTTATCGACGCAACGAAATCAAGATCCTGGCGCTGGGTCATAACAAGCTGCGCATTCGGATGGATCTGACTTATGAATACAAGACCTCATCCGGCCCGATGGCGAATGTCGGAGAGGCCTCAGGAGAGGCCTCAATCCAAAATGACATTGCTGTCTTTTATCCACCGGATACTGAGGACTGCACGATTACCATCAAATTTCTTGGGGGCAATAAGATCAAAGTCTCTGAGGATCGCACTATCAATTGCGGTTTTGGCATGAATGTGAGTTCCGAAGGAACCTATACCAAAATCAAGAGCGGCAAGCCGAAATTCGAACCACCCGAAGGTTAAGCTGGATCTAGAACACGGGAAAGATTACTAACGATTCGCAACGGAAGTGAGCACTCTTATGGAGCGGGATACTCTGGGCTGACTTCAAAGATCAATGTAAGCGTAACCTCCAACGGAGCGTAGAAGAAAGAATCCGCTATGGATTCAATTACGTTTACAAGCCCGTACTCGACGACGCCGAGTGGCGTTCGTTCAACTCAACCGCGGAATATCGGCAGTGGTGTCGCGATAATTTGCCGGAGTATCTTGGCTACGGGGAATTAAGCGACTTGCAGCGACGGGTGCTCGATGAAACGTGAGACTTTCAGCCCGGCCCAGGCGCAACAGGTCGCCGCCGCCTTCGCTAAACATCAAGTTGATTACATGTTCATCGGCAAGAGCGGGGCGATTTTGTTCGGCTATCCCGGCACGACGCAGGACGTGGCTGTCCTTCCGCGCAAAGACGATGAGAATCGACGACGGATCGTCGCCGCACTAGGCGAGCTGGGTTTCGCAATCGATGGTCTCCTGGAGGCTGAAATTATTCGCGGCAAGGACTTTGTGCAAATCAAGAATGGACCACTCGATATCGACCTCGTATTCGCTCCCGACGGGATCGAGAACTACGACGAAGCTAAAGCACGAATGGATATGTCCAGCGGTTTTCCGGTCGCGAACATCAGCGACATCATTGAGAGCAAGAGAGCCGCGAATCGGCCCCGGGACGCGGTCGAGCTTCCTCTGCTCCGGGCATTTCGCGAAATGTACGAGAAGAGATAGCGCTGAACAAACCAGCTGTGAAAGGAACTTGATGAAGAAGCTTTGGCTCTGCACCATCGCGGTATTATTTTTCTCTTTCCATGTTTTTGCCCAGGGCACGACTGAGCCGTCCCTCGTTACGGTCACCGGACAGGCGGAAGTCCGCGTCCCGCCGGATGAGGTTATCTTTACTCTGGACGTCGACTCAGTCGACAACGACATGTTCGCCGCCAAGAAAAGAACCGATGATAGCGTCAAGCAAGTGTTCGCAATAGCCAGAAGGAATGATGTTAAGCCGGAAGACGTCCAAACCAGCCATATCAGTGTCCAGCCAAAATACAACACCGACGACCTCGATTACGAGCAGCGGCGAACAGTAAAGCGCGTCTTTGTCGGCTACGAAGTATCGAAGA
Source organism: Blastocatellia bacterium (assembly GCA_033856915.1). Classification (GTDB taxonomy): domain Bacteria; phylum Acidobacteriota; class Blastocatellia; order Pyrinomonadales; family Pyrinomonadaceae; genus UBA11740. The sequence continues at coordinate 3,886 of JAWVEB010000025.1, forward strand.
CGGTGGCCATCAGATTGCGCAATATTTCAAAATTCGATGAACTCCTTTCGGATGTTCTGAAAGCGGGAGTAACAAGAGTCAGCGACGTCGAGTTCCGTGACTCACAAATCCGAAAGCACAAGGACCAGGCCCGGGCAATGGCGATGAAAGCCGCGCAGGAAAAAGCCAGTCTGATGGCTCGCGAGATTGGTCAATCGATCGGCCCTGCGTATTCAATCAGCGAGGATGTGGCCAGTCCCTATCGCGCTGGCAGCGTTAATCAGAACAGCACTGCTGTAATCAGTGGAAATCTTTCGGCAGGAGAATCTGAAAGCGCTATTGCGCCTGGTTCGATATCCGTAACCGCTCAAGTGACCGTACGCTTCAGACTGATGTAGCTCAAAATCCATACTAAGAACCAGATGGCAAAACCAGGCGAAACTACTCAGTATCCCGACGGACGGGTCGAGCTGAAGCCCGAAGCCTTCGCAGAAATAAGTGCGAGTCCGCTCTTCAATGCCGACCTTGCCCCGGTTAAAGTAGCTGACCGTAACTGGACTACATATAACTATGCTGCGCTTTGGATCAGCATGGCGCACTGCATTCCGACTTACATGCTCTCGTCGGGTTTGATCAGCGCGGGCATGAACTGGTGGCAGGCGCTGATCACGATTCTGCTGGGCAACACGATCGTTCTGGCTCCGATCCTGCTCAACTCGCATCCCGGCACCAAGTACGGAATTCCCTTCCCGGTTTTCGCGCGCGCGGCCTACGGCACTTATGGATCGAATCTTCCGGCCTTGATGCGCGCGATCGTTGCTTGTGGCTGGTTTGGCATTCAGGCATGGATTGGCGGCGAGGCACTGAACATTTTGCTGAGTAGAATTCCAGGATGGAACGCCCTGCTGGGTGGCGTCGTCGCTGGTCATACCTGGGGCGAATGGATTTCATTCCTACTATTCTGGGGCCTCAACATTTTCATCATTTACCGCGGGATGGATCTGCTAAGAAAGGTCGAGAACTGGGCCGCGCCGTTCGTGTTGGTGATGACCGCGCTGCTGCTCGGCTGGGCAATCTGGAAAGCTCATGGCCTGGGTTATCTGCTGACTCAGCAAAGTAAATTTCACAGCATCCGGGAGTTTTGGCCCATCTTCATTCCGTCCTTAACGGGAATGATCGGATTCTGGGCAACGCTGTCGTTGAACATGCCGGACTTCACCCGCTTCGGCCACAGCCAGCGCGAACAGGCCGTCGGACAGATCGTAGCCTTGCCGACGACGATGACGGTGTTCGCGGCCATGGGAGTAATGATTACGTCGGCCGCCGTCGTTATCTATCCCCAAATGAAAGCCGACGAACTGTGGGATCCGATGAAGCTGGTTGGACAATTCAACCAAGTCGCGGTGGTGGCGGTCTCTATGTTCACGGTAGTCGTCGCGACACTCGCCGTGAACATCGCCGCGAATGTAGTCTCTCCGGCAAACGACTTCGCTAACGCACTTCCGAAATTGATTTCATTTCGCACGGGCGGCCTGATAACCGGCGTCGTCGGCATCCTGATGCAGCCTTGGCGGCTGCTCGCGGATCCGTCCGGCTACATCTTCACCTGGCTGGTTGGTTACTCGGGCGGACTTGGATCAATCGCGGGAGTTTTGATCGTCGACTACTGGCTGGTACGGCACAAGCGTCTCGAACTCGGCGATCTGTATCGAAGGCGCGGAGTCTACACTTATAACGGCGGCTGGAACTGGCGTGCCGTAGTTGCCACGCTCGTCGGCTGCGCACTCGCGTGGGCTGGTCCATTGTTGGCCCGGTTTGGCGTAGTAGTTCCGATCCTGCAAATGTTCTATGATTACGCTTGGTTTGTCGGCTTCGGCGCGGCGGCGGGCGCTTACCTATTATTGATGAAGCTGGCGCCGCCGGAGATCGCGGTCGCGGCTAGAGCCGAAGTAATATCTTGAAAATAGACTCTGAACTGACAACTGAGCGCAAACACGGGAGCGAAGATGGCACGAACAGTTAAATGCGGATTGATTCAGGCAAAGAACGCGGCGCCAACTGATGCGTCGATTGAAGAGATCAAACGGCTCAACATCGAAAAGCATGTGGCGATGATCGAAGATGCCGGCAGGCAGGGCGTGCAGATTCTCTGCATGCAGGAAGTCTTTACCACACCTTACTTCTGTGCCGAGCAGCAGACCCGCTGGTACGAAGCGGTCGAGAAAATCCCAGACGGGTCAACTACCAAGTTGATGCAGGAATTGGCGAAGCAGCACAACATGGTGATCATCGTGCCGATTTATGAAGAAGAGATCGCCGGCATCTACTACAATACCGCCGCGGTGATCGATGCCGACGGCAAGTACCTCGGTAAGTACCGCAAGAACCACATCCCGCACGTAAACCCCGGCTTCTGGGAAAAGTTTTATTTTCGTCCGGGGAACCTGGGCTATCCCGCGTTCGATACGGCTTACGCGCGCATAGGTGTTTACATCTGCTATGACCGTCACTTTCCCGAAGGCGCGCGCGTGCTGGGATTGAACGGCGCCGAGATCGTTTTTAATCCATCGGCCACGGTCGCCGGACTTTCCGAGTACCTTTGGAAGTTGGAGCAACCGGCCCATGCCGTGGCCAACGGTTACTTTGTCGGCGCGATCAATCGCGTCGGCCACGAACTGCCCTGGGACATCGGCGAGTTCTATGGCCAGAGTTACTTCTGCGATCCGCGCGGTCAAATCATTGCGCAAGCTCCGCGGGATCAGGACGCCATCGTGGTCGCTGATCTCAATCTGGATTTGATTCGCGAAGTGCGCAACACCTGGCAATTCTTCCGCGACCGCCGGCCGGATAGCTACGGGCAACTGGTGGCCGACTAGCCTTTGCGCCTTTGCGTGAGTTACATGCTTGGCTAAATAGCGCGAATTGGGTCGAGAAATGACATTCACGCAAAGGCGCAAAGACGCCAAGAAATGACTGACCGAGAGAAGATCTCTTCTGGCGCGAAGTGGGAGTCGATTGTCGGCTATTCACGCGCTGTCCGCGTCGGCAATCGAATTTACGTTACGGGCACCACGGCACTTGGTGATGACGGTGAGATTGTCGGCATCGACGATGCTTACGCTCAGAGCGTTCAATGTTTGAAGAACATCGAAAGCGCGCTGCATCGCCTCGGTGCGGGACTAGAGCACATCGTGCGAACGCGAATGTTCGTCACGGACATCTCACGTTGGGAAGAATACGGACGGGCCCACGGCGAGTTTCTGCGTGATGTCCTACCGGCCACCACGATGGTAGAAGTAAGCGCCTTAATTGATAGACGGATGCTGATCGAGATCGAAGCAGACGCTGAGTTGTGATCACTCTGCGGGAGGTTGAGAAGCGGCCGCCCGCTTCGTCGGGCGGTAGCCCGACTCTAAACCATAAAAAGGTACGAGGAGTCATAATGGATCTCTCAATAACAGTTAACGGTATTAAGTTTCCCAACCCGTTCCTGCTCGGTTCCGGCCCCCCTGGAACCAACGCGCGGGTAATCGCGAAGTCATACGATGCCGGCTGGGGCGGCGCGGTGGCGAAGACCGTCAGTCTTGAATCGAGCAAGGTCGTCAACGTCGTGCCGCGTTACGGCAAACTTCGCTCACGCAGTAACGGCGAGGTGATCGGTTTCCAAAACATCGAGCTGATCTCAGACCGCCCGATTGAAACCTGGCTCGAAGAATTTCGTCAGATCAAGAAAGACTACCCCGAGCATGTCTTGATTGCTTCCATCATGGAAGAGTACGACAAGGGGCGTTGGCAGGAACTGACTCGTCTGGTGCAGGACACCGGTGTCGATGCGTTCGAACTGAATTTTTCCTGCCCGCATGGAATGACTGAACGCAAGATGGGTTCAGAGATGGGTGAGCATCCCGACCTCACCCAGGAAGTGACCGGGTGGGTTACTGAGGTAGCGAAGATTCCCGTCTGGGCTAAGATGACGCCCAACATTACGAACATCAAAGAACCCGCCTCGGCTGCGGTGCGCGGCGGCGCGAATGGCATTTCCGCCATCAATACCATCCTTTCTGTGATCGGCGTAAACCTCGACACTTTGCGCCCGATGCCTACGGTCGAAGGCTATACGGTCCCCGGCGGTTATTCATCGCAGGCAGTAAAGCCGATCGCCTTGCGGATGGTCAGTCAACTGGCTCTGTCCCTGCCGAAGGAAGTTTCAATCAGCGGGATCGGCGGCGTTGAGACTGCGCACGACGCTATAGAATTTATGTTGCTGGGCGCCTCGACCGTGCAGATATGTACCGGCGTCATGCTCAAAGGCGTGAAGATGGTCGACGAACTTCAGGAAGGCCTGGCAAAATTCATGACCGACAAAGGCTTTAATTCAGTGCAGGAGATCGTCGGGAAGAGCTTGCCCTACTTCTCGACCCATATGGATCTTGTAAGTCGCATGAAAGAAGCCAAGCGTCATAAGGCCGGCGAAGCTTCCCGCGATAACGAGTGGGCCCAGAAGGACATTACCGAGAAGACCGCAGAACTGACTTCGAACTGAAGGCTTCGCCTTACCAACAGGCAGGCAACTCAAAACGATGACTATCTGAGTCTGCGTTAGAACGTCACGAATGCGATGACAAGGACGCATTTATTTAAACCGGTCCTCGCGACCATCTTGCGTGATCGCAGAAATGCTCTTGCGATTTCCAGTATCGCTTTGGTGCAATTAGTGTTGGGATTTGTAGGAGTTCCCGGTTGGCAGTGTCCTATCTTTCACGCGCTTGGAGTCCCCTGTCCCGGTTGTGGGTTGACGCGCGCGACGGTTTCCCTTTTTCACGGCGACTTCAAGCAATCTATAGCACTACACGCATTTGCTCCGATCTTTCTGTTCGCGTTTGCAGTGGTTGCCTGCTCCGCTGTTGTTCCGCAACGATGGAGAGAGCGGCTCGCTCTTCGAACCGAATTGATAGAACGATACACAGGAATTACTGGCTTACTCTTAGTCGGGCTAGTCCTCTATTGGCTCGCTCGATTGCTGATCTTACGGTCTGGATTTGTGGGCTTGATTCAAGGGTAATAACTGCTTTGCAACCAACTCAACTGGAGGACAACCAAAATGTTAGGCTTGCTTGGGCTAGTGATGTGGCTGGGATGTATCGTCTGTTTCGTGATTGTGCTGATCAAGCTCTTTCAAACGGATGGAGCACTGATGGGGATCCTGGGCCTCATTTGTGCGCTCTACACTTTCATTTGGGGCTGGCTTAATGCCTCAAAATTGAACCTTCGCAATATCATGATGATCTGGACGCTCCTGATAATCTTATCGATTATCATCAATGTTGCCGGTGGCGGATTCCACTATTCATACGGAAGTCCGACGCCATAGTCTTTTCGGATCCAGGTTCTAAACCGTATTTCATAGACGACAATTTCGGCTGCGCAGCGGAGCTGGGAATCTTGTGTGTCTTCATCGGCGCCAGGATGAGAATTGCCACTGACTGAACCCTAGCAAAACTCCGCTACGACCGGCGCGTGATCCGACGGCCGCTCCCACTTGCGCGGTTCTTTGTCGATGACCGTACTCAGGCTGCGCGCCGCCAGCGGCGCCGAAACCCAGATGTGATCGATCCGCAGTCCCAGATTTCGACGAAAGGCGCCGGCGCGATAATCCCACCAGGAGTAATGACCGCCTTCTTCAGTATGCTGTCGAAACGCATCTGTGAATCCCCAGTCTTTGACGTGCTGCAGGGCAGCTCGTTCCGGCTCGCTACAGAGAATCCGGTTCTGCCACAAACGCGGGTCGTGCACGTCACGATCTTCGGGCGCGACGTTGAAATCACCACAGAGCAGGACCGGCGTACTGACGTCATAACTCGCATCAAGGAACTCACGCAGCCGCGTCATCCAACCAAGCTTGAACTGATATTTTTCTGAGCCAACCGACTGCCCGTTGGGAATGTAGACATTCACGATCCGCACCCCGGCGATCTCCGCGGAGAGCAGGCGCGACTGGCTGGTGGGATCGTCGTTGGTGTAGCCACGCTGAACATTCGCACAACCGGCGCGAGAAATAATCGCTACGCCGTTGTAACTCCGCTGGCCAAAACTCACGCAGTCGTAATCCAGTGCTTTGAGTTCGAGCGTGGGAAACTTATCGTCCGTACACTTTGTTTCCTGAATGCACAGGACATCCGGTTGCTGGGCTTCGAGCCAGCGCGTAACGTGAGGCAACCTCGCGAGAATCGAATTAACATTCCAGGTGGCAATTTTCATTTTGTAGCGCAACTTGTTAAGTTGCGACCGCGCAAGTTAACAACTTGCGCCACATCAAAGCGAGGCAATCAGTCCCGCCAGCAGCGCGCCGCGCAGCGCGATGTTATCGACGATGACATGCTCGTGTGAAGCGTGAGCGCCATCGCCTTCTATCCCCAGGCCGTCAAGCACGGCAGTTCCCAACGCGCCCACAAAGTTACCATCCGAAGCCCCGCCAACACTGGCTTCGCCTAAGTCAAAGTCGAGCATGCGAGCGATTTGCCGGGCCTGCTCGTATAGCTCGACGACCTTCTCCGTTCGTTCCAACGGCGGCCGATTGATGCCGCCGGAAAAGATCGCCTGGGCACGTTCGTCGAAAGGCTTCAGGCTCAGAATCGCATTCTCAATCCGGCTACCTTCGGCAGCCGAACTAAAGCGCACATCAATTTCGGCGCGCGCTTCGGCCGGTACGACATTCGAATGCGTGCCTCCCTGCACGACGGTAACCGTGACGGTGGTGCCGGCGTCGGGATTGTTCAGATTGGTCAGCCGAATCGTTTGCCGGGCCAACTCAAGCACGGCGCTGATCCCCTTCTCGGGTTCGAGACCCGCATGGGCCGCGCGTCCGTGGACTTCGAGCGCGAAGATTCCAGTTCCCTTCCTCGCCGTCTTGACCCGACCACCGCTTGCCGGGGGCTCAAGCACCAGCACGGCCCGAGCATGTTTTGCTTCCTCTTCCACCAGCGCGCGGCCGCTCGGACTGCCGCTCTCTTCGTCGCAAGTCAGCAGAATAGTGACGGGCGATTTCGGTAAGGCGTTCGTCGCTTCGCAAGCCCGCAGGACTTCAAGAGCCAGAGCGCAGTTGGCTTTCATGTCAAAGATTCCGGGGCCATAAATGCGATTGCCGTCAGTGCGCCACGGGTGTTCCTTAATCGCGCCGCGAGGATGAACCGTATCCGTGTGCCCGAGAAGTACGATGGGCGCTGCATCATTTTCTCCCGTGAATGCGCGTATGCGCACGTGCTCGCCAAACTCCTCGCTCGTTATGCGCTCGACCGAACTGACTGCGCTAATGCTGCCGGCGGCGCTCGCTACCAAAGATACGATGTCGCTGCTGCCGTCCTTATCACCGGAAGGCGACTCTGTTTCCACCAGAGCACACGTCAAGGCCAGCAATTCATGCTGGCGCGCGATGAAATGATCTCGGAAGGCGATGATTTGTGCGGCTGTCAATTCGTTGGGCATTTGTTATTCAACTCGTGATTCGTTCAGTCCTTACCGTGACGCGATCAATTCGTGATTGATTTACCTCAAAACCAATTCCGGGTCCGGCGGGCGCCGTAATCGTTCCTCGCTCACTAACCATCACCGGCGGCTCGATTATGTCCTCTTCCCAATAACGCGAACTCGCCGAGACATCGCCGGGCAAAGTGAAGCCGGCTAGAGTAGCCATCGCAATATTGTGGGCGCGGCCAATTCCTGATTCCAACATGCCGCCGCACCAGACAGGTATGCCGCGCTCCCGACATTCCGTTTCGAGACGCTTGGCTTCAGCATGACCACCGACGCGCCCCAACTTTACATTGATGATACGACAGGCTCCGAGGTCGATCGCATGCCGCGCATCCTCGGTCGAGTGAATCGACTCGTCAAGGCATACCGGCGTTTTGATCTGCTTCTGCAATTCAGCATGATCGAAAATATCATCGTGTGGCAGGGGCTGCTCGATCATCATCAGGTTAAAGTCGTCGAGAGCCTGGAAGAGTTCTACATCATTCAGCGTGTAAGCTGAGTTGGCGTCACCCATCAAAAGAATCTCGGGGTAACGTTCGCGCACTTTCCTCAGCACCGTGAGGTCCCACCCGGGCTTAATCTTGATCTTGATTCGCTGATAGCCGGCGGCCAACTCTCTTTCGATTTTTGCCAGCAGTTTCTCGGGCGATTCCTGAATGCCGATGGAAACGCCGCAGGGAATTTCCTGGTTCACGCCGCCCAGATACTTCCATAGCGGCATGCCCGCGCGTTTGCTTTCCAGGTCCCAGCACGCAGTTTCAATCGCCGCTTTGGCCATGCGGTTACCGCGCACCTTTTTCATTAACACGTCCACGTCGGCGGCCTCTTCAACCTGCTGACCGACGACCATGGGCGCCAGAAATTCTTTCAACGTGGGCCAGGCCGTTTCGGTCCACTCTTCGCAATAGAAAGGGCCTTCGCCCGCGGTGCATTCACCCCAGCCTTCGGCCCCGTCCTTATCTATTACGCGAACCAGAATGATCCGGCGTTCCGTGGTACGGCCAAAACTCGTCTCGAAAAAATGAATGAGTGGCAGACGAATCTCTCGGAGTTCAAGCGAAGATATGATCACTAATTAAGATGCTCCCACGTTTTCTTATAAGGTCATTATGCATTCGCGGACGCCGATTGTCAGGCGGTCAACCGACGAGCTTCGCAGCTAACCACTCTTTGACTGTGTAGTTACTCCGTTGGGCAAACGCTCACACTGCGGAGGTCGTGCGCGACCGGCCCTAATAAAAAAGTTAGCTAAGTGAACTTTTGATTTGACCTGTGCAAACTTTTTCACTACACTGCCCATCTTCCTTGAGGAGACCTGTTTGGCAAGTGCAAAAATCTTGCTTCCGAGCTAATTCCAGGCGGTAACGTTTTTCCAGTCGAATTGCTTACCAAAAAACCTAACGCCCTATCAGTTTAGTGAGAGGAACCCCTATGTCTAATCTTGTCCCCCAGAGCACATCCCGATCCAAATATATTTCATTGAGTGCCGCTGCTTTGTTCGCATGCTTTGCGCTCGCACTCGCGGTCTTACCGAGTCGATCTGCCGAGGCGGTCTCCACTGGCAATGTTAGACAGATCCATGACAGCGCGGGTAATTCTGGCACAATCCTTAAGAACATTTTCCTCGAGCCGCTTAATCTCTTCAACCCACCAGTGCCCGACGTGGTTGCCGCGTGGGGTTTTGACGGCGTCACGACAACGAATACCGGTACGGCGCCAGTTTTTACCGGCGGTTCTGCAGTTGCTGATTCAGGCGTCCTAACCGCTGGTTCTTCTTTCACCGCATTACACGCGAGCTCATCAACTGTTTGGAGTAATCCTGCTGGGAATGCTTCGGCAAAATCAGTTTCTTCTGAGCATTGGGCTGTTGGCGATTATTATCAGTTTTCATTCAGTACGTCCGGCTATAGCGCAATTAGCATAACCTGGGATCAAAACGGCAGTGCCACCGGGCCCAGGGACTTTAAAGTACAGTACAGTACAAACGGCACCAGCTTTACTGATGCTTCAGGCACAAATGGTACGTATGCTGTTACGGCGGATGCCTGGTCCACTACCGGCAGTCCCAAGACCGTATCAAGACGAACAATCGATCTCAGTGGTGTTTCGGCTCTAGCGAACCAATCAACTGTCTACATCAGGCTTGTTGATACCTCCACCACGGCCAGTAATTCAGGAGCGGTTGGGACATCAGGTACCGATAGGGTCGATAACTTTATTGTAAACGGCACAGGTCAGGGAGCAACGCCAACACCGACTCCAACGCCTTCGCCATTACCGTCTCCATCGCCGTCTCCATCACCATCGCCTTCGCCATCCCCTTCGCCATCGCCGTCCCCGACGCCCACTCCTAATCCGGGCGTGCCAGGAACTGTGGTCATCAGTCAGGTCTATGGAAGTGGTGGTAATGCGAGCGCCACTTATCAAAATGACTATGTGGAACTTTTCAATCGCAGCGCGGCGAGCGTCAACATAAATGGTTGGTCTATACAGTACGCAAGCGCAACGGGCAGTGGCAACTTTTCGGGTAATGTGGCGCCCCTTGCCGGCTCGTTAGCGCCAGGACAGTATTACCTGGTGAAGCTGGCTTCCGGTGGTGCTAATGGCGTCTTGCTGCCGACAGAAAACGCCAGCCAAACCGGCATACAGATGGCGGCCGGCGCCGGTAAAGTGGTTTTGGTGGATACCTCTACGGGCCTGGCTTGTAATGGCTCCCCAGCGTGCTCGGCTTCGGATCTGGCCCATATCATGGATCTGGTGGGCTACGGCGGCGCGAATTACTTTGAAGGCAGTTCCGCTCCTGGGCCAAGTAATAACGCGACAGCTATATTCCGCGCAGTCGGTGGCTGCACAGATACTGATAACAATGGCTCTGACTTCAGCACGGCGAGTGCTAACCCACGCAACAGTGCGTCAGCTCTCAACGTCTGTGCGGTCCCAACGCCGACGCCCACGCCGACGCCAGTCCCGTCACCAGCGCCTTTCTCCAACGCGATCAAGATTAGCCAAGTGTACGGTGGCGGCGGTAATTCAGGTTCGACTTACACGAACGATTTCATTGAACTCTACAACACCGGCTCGGTTCCGGTAGATATCACTGGTTGGTCGGTTCAGTACACCGGGCCTACCTCAGCTTTCGCGCCGCTATCGACCCCCAGCCCGGGCAACCCCCCGACACCGCTGACGACAATTATCCCCGAGGGTTCGATCGTGCAGCCGGGTCACTATTTCCTGATCCAGGAATCCCAGGGCACCGGCGGCACGACCAGTAATCCAACCCCCGATTTAACGGGCGGTATCCTGGTAGGCTCAACCGCAGGCAAGGTCGCGCTGGTTGCCAGCGCCACGGTCCTGAGCGGCACCTGCCCGGTCGATCCGCTGATTGTCGATTTCGTTGGCTACAACACTACAGCCACTTGCGCTGAGACTGCGCCAACTGCTCCACTGACTAATACCACGGCGGCCATCAGGAAAAACAACGGCTGCACAGACACCAACAACAACGCAAGTGACTTTCTGATCGATGGCCCGATTCCGCGAAATAGCCTGTTGCCCGCGCACGGGTGTGGAGGAGATGCCACACAGCCTTTCGGACAGGGTCTCGCCAGTCCGGATTACTTACTGCCTTCGAGCAACACTCTGCTTACGGTCAACGTATCTCCGGCGATTGCTCCGTCCAGCACGGGCATCGGCGTTAACGCTGATCTAACGAGCATTGGCGGTTCTGCTTCGCAGCAGTTCTATGACGACGCAACGCACGGCGACCAAACCGCCGGCGACAACGTCTTTTCCTACCTGCAAACGGTGGGAGCGTTTATCCCAACCGGGGTCAAGAACATCGTAGCGAACATAACCGACGCACAGGCGCGCTCGGCGACAGCTCCAATCACGATTACGGTGCAGAGTCCCACCTGCGGCGTTGAGCGCTGGTCGGTCAAAACGGGTGGTGATCCAGATGCCGCATTGGTGGATCTGAACAACCCTGTATCGACAACGATCGCGCATCTCCGCTCGCTCACTCCTCCGGTAACACCACCGGACAACGCTCGGGTCGCAGGCGAAACTACGGTTTATGTGATTAGAGCCACGATGACCATGTTTAAGCTTGAGACGGACGTCGACTATCACATCGTAGTTCAGGACGAGAACGGCAATACCATGGTGACAGAGATACCCTGTCCCTGTTGCGTGGCTGGGGGGAGTCCTTTTGCAGCTGGCATATCTAATGCCCGGCAGCAGTTTGACGCCCGTTTCACGGCCACTTCATTTTTCCAGACCGTAAGCGTCCCGGTGCAGATTACCGGTGTTGGTTTCTTTGATTTCATCCACGGACAGACGGGCGTGGCTCCGAATGGGATCGAATTGCATCCGATTCTGGACATTAAGTTCCTTAACACAACGACCACGACCGTAACGTCGAATGGCAATCCTTCGCAGTACAGCCAGTCGGTTACGTTCACCTCAACCGTGGCCACCACCGGTGCGAGCGTGCCAACCGGAAACGTTACTTTCAGCGATGGCGCAACTGTAATTTCCAGTTCCACGCTTAACGGAAGCGGACAGGCATCCTTCAGTACTACTTCTCTCTCAGTCGGATCGCATTCGATCACTGCAGCTTATCCGGGTGATAGCAATTCGCTGGCGAGTACTTCGACAGTGCTGACGCAGGTAGTAAACAAAGCCGACCAATTCATCACCTTTGCTCCCCTGGCCGCCAAGACCTTCGGCGACGCCGACTTTAGCGTGAGCGCCACGGCCTCGTCAGGACTACCTGTAAGCTTCACCATCGCTTCAGGTCCGGCGACTATTTCCGGTAGTACCGTGCATCTTACAGGCGCCGGAAGTGTTACGGTCCGGGCGTCACAGGGAGGCAACGGCAACTACAACGCGGCGCCAGACTTTGATCAATCGTTCGAAGTTGCGAAGGCAAACCAGGCGATCGTATTCGCGGCCCTGAGTGACAAAACATATGGCGATGCTCCATTCACCGTCACCGCCACGGGCGGCGGCTCAGGCAATCCTGTCACCTTCAACGCCAGTGGCAACTGCACTTCGGGCGGCCTCAACGGCAGCACGATAACCATCAACGGAGCCGGGCCCTGCACGGTGACGGCGACGCAAACCGGCAGTGCGAATTACAACGCAGCACCGGATGTGTCTCGAAGCTTCACAATTAACCAGGCCACGGCCACGATCAACGTAAGTGGTTTCACTGGCGTCTACGACGGCAACGCTCACGGTGCCAGCGGTTCGGCTACAGGCGTTAACGGCGAAAATCTGACGAGTCTGCTCAGCTTCGGTGCGTCATTCACCGATGTTCCCGGCGGAACCGCACACTGGACGTTTTCCGGTAACACCAATTACGCGCCGGCCAGCGGGGATGCGACCATCGCAATCAGCCAAGCCCCAACGACGACGACGGTGACCTGTCCACTAAGCGTGACCTATACGGGTGCGGCACTTACACCATGCTCGGTGACAGTAACCGGTGCGAACCTTAGCCTCACGCCCGGTCCGAGCTATACGAACAACACCAATGTGGGAACGGCTACCGCGAGCTACACTTACGCCGGTGACTCGAACCACGAGGGCAGCAGCGACTCGAAGAACTTCGAGATCACTAAGGCAAATGCAACGATCAGCGTCACGCCCTACAATGTGACGTACGATGGACACGCGCACACGGCCGAGGGTGCGGCAACAGGCGTTAACGGCGAGAGCCTAAGCGGCCTGGACTTGAGCGGAACGACGCACACAAACGCCGGGACATACAACGGCGACGGCTGGAGCTTTACCGATGCCACCGGCAACTACAACAACGCCAGCGGCACGGTGAACGACAGTATCTCGCAGACGAGCGCCGCAATCACCGTCGATGGGTACACCGGCGTCTATGACGGCGCAGCGCATGGAGCGACTGGCTCAGCCACAGGTGTCAACGGCGAAAACCTAAACAGCCTGCTGAATTTGGGAGCTTCATTCACGAACGTTCCGGGCGGAACTGCCAACTGGACCTTCTCCGGTAATATCAACTACGCGCCGGCCAGTGGCACTGCGACAATCACCATCAGCAAAGCAACACCGGTGATCACCTGGAATAATCCTGCGGACATTACTTACGGCACAGCCCTTGGTGCTGCCCAACTCAACGCCACGGCAAGTGTGCCGGGGAGTTTCAACTACTCACCGGGATCGGGAACCGTCCTCAGCGCCGGCACAGGCCAACCGCTGCTGGCCAGTTTCACGCCGGCGGACACGACAAATTACAATCCTGCAAGCAAGAATGTGCAGATAAATGTATTGAAGGCGACACCTTCGTTCAGCAATCTGAGTTCGCCGTTCATCGCTTACGGCACAGCCTCGACGGCCCTGTCGGGCAAGCTCAACTTCGGTTCTTTGATTCCGACCGGGAGCGTAGCGATAACCCTTAACGGGGTAACTCAGAATGCTGCAATTCAAGCCGGTGGTAACTTCTCCTCTGCGTTCGCTACGGGTGCGCTGGCGCCCGGGGCATACACCATCGCCTACAGCTATGCCGGCGATGGCAATTTCAACTCTGCAAGCGGCTCGGGAACTCTTACAGTTGGGTACGGAATCGTGGCGTTGTACGATCAGACGAAAGTACATCACAGCGGCAGCACGATTCCGATCAAGCTGGAGATTGTCGATGCCAACGGCAACAACCTGTCTTCAGCCGGCACGGTAGTAACCGCAGTCGGTATTTCGTTGGTTTCTACAACCACGTACGGAGCGGTCGAGGACGCGGGCAATGCGAACCCTGATAATAACTTTAGGTTTACCGGGGACAGTTACACCTACAACCTGAAGACGACCGGCCTGGCCACGGGCGTTTACAATCTGTACTTCAGAGTTGGCACGGATCCTACGCTGCACACTGTGCAGTTTCAGATTCAGTAACTCTGAAGTTGGCGGAGAAGAGTCTGAGTGAAGAAAGGTGGAGGCTTAAGAGCCTCCGCCTTTTTTATTTAGCCTCGCGCGGAAGGTTTATGGAGTGCATCGAGACCTGACGCTCCCGATAGGGCCGCTGACGTAGCTAATCTTTGTGATCAGCTCCTTATATCCAACGGAAATCGCTATCCCCCGGGCGCGGTACTCCACGCTAATCACCGGACCGTTCGGCGACTCATAGATTGGCTCAGAGTCTTCTTCGTCCAGACACGTATCGAACGCATATCTCGTGGTGATGTAACCCGATCCGAAATGAGCGATGGCTTGTTCTTTGGTGAGCCGGTCGGGATAGAAATTGATTCGGGTGACGACTCCGCTCTTGGTATCTGAGACCACGGTGGTCGGGCCGGGAAACTCGCCCACTCGTTCGTAGTTTGTCCAGGTCACCTGGCGTGAGTCTTCATCAGCTTCCGGCTTTGAGGTCCTCGACCACTTCGGCTTCCCCCAGAGTCGCAGCATGTCAGCGAACCTTGATTTGCCGACGGTCACTCCGCGATAGGTTGCCGGGCGCCATTGACGAACGGCTTGTGGAGCGTGGCCTCCAAAACTCATCAACGTCAACGAGAATATCAATAGAAACGTCATCTCAGTTCGGTATGTGTGTGCCCGGATCGGCCAATGCGATCCTGATAGATAGAAGCTGTCAGGCCTTATGTGGCGCAGCTTATTCGGTCGAGACCTTTTCCTGTTGGTTCAGCGCGGCGTGCATGGTATGCCAGGAGAGTGTGGCGCACTTTACTCGGACCGGAAACTCCCGGACCCCGGCAAAAATTTTCAAACGCCCCAATTGGTTCGGCTCTTCCTCTTCGTCGAGTTGACCCGTCACCATTTGATGAAATTCATTAAAGAGTGCCTCGGCTTCCGGCTTGCTCTTGCCCTTCAATGCCTGCGTCATCATGCTGGCTGAGGCTTTCCAAATCGCGCACCCCGTACCCACAAAGCTGATGTCTCTGACCACATCGCCTTCAAGAGCCAGGTAAAGAGTCAGTTGATCGCCGCAGAGAGGATTGAACCCTTCGGCAGTGTGATTCGCATTTTCCAGTACGTGGAAATTGCGGGGCTTCTTGTTGTGATCGAGGATGACCGCCTGGTAGAGCTCGCTTAGTTCTGACATGTGCTACCCAAAAATTTCCACGACCTGTTCAATAGCTCCGGCGAGCGTATCGATCTCTTCCTTAGTGTTGTAGAAAGCAAACGACGCGCGCGCGGTGGCCGGCACGTTGAATCGTTTCATCACCGGTTGGGCGCAGTGGTGTCCGGCGCGGATGGCGATGCCTCCCTGATCCAGAATCGTGCCGATGTCGTGCGGGTGAATGTCGTCAATCACGAAAGATAAGACGCCGAGTTTCTCGCGCGCGGTGCCGATGATGCGCACGCCCTCGATCGCGGA
The DNA here is from genome assembly GCA_033856915.1 of Blastocatellia bacterium. GTDB lineage: Bacteria > Acidobacteriota > Blastocatellia > Pyrinomonadales > Pyrinomonadaceae > UBA11740. Next base: position 19,754 of record JAWVEB010000025.1, read on the forward strand.
AAGGCGCTCGGTGGCATAGACCAGCAGCTCATGTTCGTAGGCGGCTGCCTTTTCACGGCCGATAATGCTGAGGTAATCGACGGCCGCGCCCAGACCGATTTGCGACGCAATCGCGGGCGTCCCCGCTTCAAACTTGTTCGGCAGATCGGCATAGATCGTTTTCTCGAACGTTACGCTCTTAATCATGTCGCCGCCGCCCTGAAAAGGATTCATCTTTTCCAGCAGCGCCGCTTTTCCGTAAACCACGCCGCTGCCCGTCGGCGCGAACATCTTATGCCCGGAGAAAGCATAGAAGTCGCAATCGAGGTCCTGCACATCGACCGGCATGTGCGGCACGGCCTGCGCGCCGTCGATCAAAACCGGCACACCGTATTTGTGCGCCCGCTCAATCATTTCTTTGATGGGATTAATGGTGCCGAGGGCGTTTGAGACATGCGCCACGGCGACGAGTTTCGTTCTTTCATTCAAAAGCGCGTCGTACTCGTCCAACAGCAACTCGCCGGCGTCGTTCATCGGAATGACACGCAGCCTGGCGTTCTTCTCTTCGCAGAGCATCTGCCAGGGAACAATGTTCGCGTGATGCTCCATCGCCGAGATAATGATCTCGTCTCCGGCCCCAATGAGTTTGCGGCCATAGCCGTGCATTACGAGATTGATGCCTTCGGTGGCGCCGCGCACAAAGATGCACTCTTTCGACTCGCGCGCGTTGATGAACCGTTTTATTTTTTCGCGGGCGCCTTCGTAGGCCGTCGTCGCTTTCATGCTGAGATAATGGACGCCGCGATGAATGTTTGAGTGTTCCTGCTCAATGTACTGCGCGCCCCGCTCAATCACCATCACGGGGACCTGCGAAGACGCAGCATTGTCGAGATAGACCAGCGGCTTGCCGTTAACCGTCTGGCGCAGGACCGGAAAGTCTTTGCGAATACGTTCCACGTCCCAACCGTCGCTGGGCCGCGGCTTAATCGGAATCAATTGCTCTATAGTTGCCATCTCTTAAGTGGCACAGGCTTCAGCCCGTGATCCAAGTGCCCCCACAGCCAACAGTCTTACGCCTCTAACACGAAAGCCGAACGAAGCCGATTCAGAACCGCCGCATCCAGCTCTCGTCTGATCGATTCGATCCCGATCCTCTCGATCACTTCCTCGGCGAAACCATACGTCAGCAGGTTGCGCCCGAGAGCGGGATTGATACCGCGGCTCTCCAGATAGAACATCTCGTCTTCGTCGATCTGTCCCACGGCTGCTCCGTGAGTGCACTTCACATCATCGGCAAAGATTTCCAACTGTGGTTTGGTATCAACGCGCGCGTCCGTCGAAAGCAGCAGGTTTTTATTAGTCTGCCGGGCGTCAGTTTGTTGCGCGCCGTGCCTTACAAAGACCTTACCGTTAAAGACTGCGCGCGACTTGCCGTCCAGAATCCCTTTGTAAAGCTGATGGCTGGTGCAATGCGCCTGCCGGTGATCTATTACCGAATGGGTGTCGGTATGCTGGCTACCATCGACCATGTAGAGACCGTCGACAGAGCACTCGGCCCCTTCATGATCCATCTGCACCCGGATGTCATGACGGGAAAGCGCAGCGCCAAAGTTGATCGTCGTCGTGTTGTAGCTGGTGTTCGGACCCAACTCAGCCCGGGTCGTCGCGATATGAAACGCGCCCATACTCTCGCGCTGAATTTTGTAGTGTTGGAGCCGCGCGCCATCGGCAAGATTAAGGTCCACGATCGCGTTAGTCAGGTACACGCCCTCATCTTGCGGACTCGCATAGCTCTCGATAATCGTGGCCGAGCTATTCTCTTCCGCCAGCACCAGCACGCGCGGAAACGCCGCCGGTGGCGGATTGCCGGCGACTGCTTCGCCAACAAACAACAGATGAATCGGTACTTCGATTTTAATCTCACGCGGAATCTTCAGCAGCAGGCCGCTGGAAAATAAGGCCGTATTCAGCGCCGCAAACCCGTTCGCCAACGCGGGATGCTCTAAATACTCGCGTACCGTCGCTTCGTAAAGACTGTCGCGCAACGCCTCGCGTAAATCCATCGCCACGACGCCGTCCGGCAACGCCGACAAAGACGAAAGGTCCTCGCGCAACATTCCATTCACGAATACAAGCCGGCTCTGCGCTGCTTCTTCGTAGATGAAAGATGATAAGTCCTCGGGCGTGGTCAGCGCGGTCCCAGTGCTGACGAGTGCAGGAGCGAAGTTTGCTTTTGCAATCGAAGTTACGTTGGTGTACTTCCACTCTTCCTGTTTGATATTGGGAAAGCCCGCTTGCTCAAACTGCTCAAAAGAGTTTTCGCGCAGGGCTTGCAGCCATGAGGGCTCGCCGGCGCCAGGCGATTGCCGGGCCTGGCTGAACGCCGCTCCATAACGATTTGCTTCTTTGACTAATTCCGGTGCCATCATTGATTCACAATTAACCAGCTTGAGGAGCCACGATGGCGCTCTTCCCATTTGGACTCTTCAACCAGTCGTAACCTTTCTCTTCCAACTCCAGCGCCAACTCTTTGCCGCCCTCTTTCACGATACGGCCGGCGGAGAGCACATGAACAAAATCCGGCGTGATGTAATTGAGCAGCCTCTGATAGTGCGTGACCAGGATCACCGCCTTGTTCGGATCGTGAAGTTTGTTGACGCCTCCGGCCACGATTCGCAGCGCGTCGATGTCGAGGCCTGAATCGGTTTCATCAAGCACCGAGAGCTTCGGATCGAGCACCGCCATCTGGAGAATCTCGTTGCGCTTTTTCTCGCCCCCGGAGAAACCTTCGTTGACTGAGCGAGACATAAAGCTCGCCTCCATCTCAACTAATTTCGCCTTTTCCTTCAGCAAATCCTTGAATTCCAAAGGATCCAGTTCCTCTGCGCCGAGATGCTTTTGCTTCTCGTTGTAAGCCAGCCGAAGAAACTGAGCATTCGAAACGCCGGGTATTTCCACCGGATATTGAAAGGCCATAAAAACGCCTTCGCGCGCCCGCTCGTCGGGCGACATCTCGAGCAGGTTCTTGCCGTCGAAGATCACTTCGCCGCCGGTCACGATGTACGAAGGATGGCCAGCCAGCACTTTCGCCAGAGTGGACTTGCCTGAGCCGTTCGGCCCCATGATGGCGTGTACTTCGCCCTTGTTAACTTTCAGGTTGATGCCTTTCAGAATTTCGTTGCCATCAACCGATGCATGAAGATCGCGAATCTCTAACAACACTTATTGCTCCCTCTTCTTTTCAACTTCTTTTCACACTCAGATCTTAAATTTCACATTTCAAGACTGGCGACAGTCCAAGAGGGCCAGCGGTCAGCCTGCTAAACGAACGACCGTCCCCTGGCCCCCGGTTACCGACACCTGTCCTTACGCCACGGCGCCTTCGAGTTTCATACCCAGCAAGCGTGTCGCTTCAACTGCAAACTCCATCGGGAGATGCAGGAATACATCCTTGCAAAATCCGTTAATGATGAGCGAGACCGCGTCTTCCTGCGAGATGCCGCGCTGCATCAGATAGAACAACTGCTCTTCGCTGATCTTGGAAGTGGACGCTTCGTGCTCCACGCGCGAAGTGTTGTTCATCACTTCGATGTAGGGGAACGTGTTCGCGCCGCAGTTCGAGCCGATCAGCATTGAGTCGCACTGCGTATAGTTGCGCGCGTTCTCGGCCTTCGGCATGATCTTTACCAACCCGCGATAACTATTATTCGCTTTTCCTGCTGCGATTCCCTTTGAAATAATCGTTGAGCGCGTGTTCTTGCCAAGATGGATCATCTTGGTGCCAGTGTCGGCCTGTTGCGCGTGATTCGTCAGCGCGACCGAGTAGAATTCCCCGATCGAGTTATCGCCCTGCAGGATGCACGAAGGGTATTTCCACGTAATTGCCGAACCAGTTTCCACCTGCGTCCAGGAAATTTTCGAGTTGTGACCGGCGCACTTGCCGCGCTTGGTAACGAAATTATAAATGCCGCCCTTGCCGTCCTCGTCGCCCGCATACCAATTCTGCACGGTTGAGTATTTGATCTCCGCATCGTCGAGCGCGATCAATTCAACCACCGCCGCGTGCAATTGATTCTTATCAAACTTCGGGGCCGTGCAGCCCTCGAGATAAGACACATAGGCGCCTTCTTCCGCGATAATCAGCGTGCGTTCAAACTGCCCGGACTCGGAATTGTTAATGCGGAAGTAAGTCGAAAGCTCCATCGGGCAATGCACACCCTTCGGAATAAAGCAGAAGCTCCCATCGGAAAAGACCGCACTGTTAAGCGCGGCGTAAAAATTGTCATTCGTCGGCACGACTGAGCCAAGGTACTTCTTAATGATTTCAGGATGTTCTCTCACCGCCTCGCTGAAGGAGCAGAAGATTACCCCGTGCTTCATGAGTTTCTCTTTGTACGTCGTCGCGACCGAAACCGAATCAAACACCGCGTCGACGGCAACGCCGGACAATTGTTTTTGTTCAGAGAGTGGAATGCCCAGCTTCTCAAACGTCTTGAGCAATTCCGGATCGACTTCGTCCAGGCTCGCCAGAGACGCTTTCTGCTTGGGAGCGCTGTAGTAAATCATGTCCTGATAGTCCACCTCGGGAAAAGTTACGTTGGGCCAGTGGCGCGGCTCTTCCATCGTCAACCAATGACGATAGGCCTTCAGCCGAAAGTCCAACATCCACTCCGGCTCTTCCTTCTTCGCCGAGATCAAACGGACCGTGTCTTCGCTCAATCCGCGGGGAATGGTCTCAGACTCAATGTCAGTCACCCAGCCGTATTTGTATTCCCGATTCGCGAGTATTTCAGCAGTACTCATTATTCCCCTTTAACTTTTCATTGACAGGATTTACATGATTTACAAGGTGGGAACGGAAAGGCTTTTCTGCTTATCATGTAAATCCTGTTAATCCTGTCCACTATCCCTCTCAGCCTGCGGAGCGCATGGGCCTGAGATGGCTTTGCAGTTTCACGATTTGATGCAAACGTGCATCGACTTTCTCTTCAGTTCCGACAAGTTGAGCGAGAGTGATTTCCGAGAGTGCGGCCTGCACCACTTCATGAAGTCCGACGATTACCGGCCGGATGCCGCAATCGGTCGTGTGAATACAGGCATCGAGCACGCCCGCGTGCGTCTTGCAGAAGTGGTCGACAGTGTCTTCGTCAAGAATGCGAATCACTTCATTCAGGCGAATCTCGGCTGCGGGTCGCGCCAACGAATATCCGCCCCTGGTTCCGCGCTGACTGCTAACCAGACCCGCCTTGCTCAAAATCCACATCAGTTTGCCGGCATTTGCCACCGACAAACCCTCCCGTTCAGCGATCTGCGCCAGGGTTAGAGACTCGCCCTCCCCTTCGGCGCTCGCCAACTGAACCAGGCAGCGCAACCCATATTCTTCTTGAGCTGATATCTTCACAATGCTCGGATTTCCTTAAGATTCGTCCCGAGTATAGCATTCCTTACTTTTTCGTCAAGTATAGACGAGGTGCGCTCTTACGCCCAAATCGGAACCAGATTGTTGGGCGCCACGTTCGGGTCGATTTGAGTTATCATCGCAGCCGCCGGAACAATAGTTCAGATAGAATCTGTTCGACCTATACTTCCAAACATCATGGACAACCTACCGCCCAGCGTCACGCGCGCTTATCAGGACCTCGCCGGCGCTTCAAAATATCAGCACTTCGTCCGGATTCCCGGTCGAATTATTCAGTGCATCGATTACTTTGGGCTCACGTGCGACCGGGATGTAGCTAAAGTGCGTTTGCATGCTTACTACCTCTTCATCGGTGTCGTGGATGACGCGATCGACTCAGGCAGGGTCGACGCCGGCAGATTGATTCTTGAGTATCTGAGCAAGCCGGCCCCCGTCTTTGATGAAGTAACCATAGGCTCAAGCGTGAGACTGATGACCGAAATCCTGAAGTCTCACATGAGCGATGCAACCTATCCGATGATGATGGAAGAGCTGCGCGAGCTCTATAGCGAAGTTGTTAGTGAACGAAACGCGGCCTCGATTGATTCTTACATTGGTCACAGAAAATCCGTCGGCAACTTGACCGCCGAATTGTCTTGTGTGCTGATTCGACCAAACCTCCATGGCGAGCACGAGACTCTCCTTCAATTCATGAAGGAGGTGGGCGCCATTGGTTGTCTGGTTGATAGCCTGATCGACCTGAGCAACGACCGGCAACTCGGTCTGCTCGGATTCGAGCCCGGACCGATGAGCTATGCAAAATTAACTGGCTGCATTCTGCGCGACGGGTTGCGCGTCTCCTTGAAGCATCCCGGACTAATTCCATTATTCGCGCAGGCCGTGATTGATAACTTCCTTGATCGATTCCGTGCTGAACGGGATCGACCACCGCAGTCATTTCCTTCCGACAGAAAGGACGAGGCTACCAGTGTCGCCTAGGATTTCAGGCAAGGCCCTGGCAGGTTATGGCGCGGCCCTTTTAGGCATCGCGATCGTAACGGGGTTGTTGCGTCTATTCGGTTCGCATATCAATCCCACGACGGCGGCGCTCGGATTTCTCCTGGTAGTTCTGTTCGTGGCCACGGCCTGGGGTTCCCGCCCGGCGGTCTTCGCTTCCCTGCTTGGTGTCGCCTGCTTTAATTTCTTTTTTCTGCCTCCGTTCGGCACATTCACAATCCGCAATCCCGACAACTGGATCGCGTTCTTTGCTTTCTTGATCACGGCGTTGACCGTCGGCCAGCTCTCGGCGCGAGCCAAGCGGCGAACTGAAGAGGCCGAGTTAGCCAAACACGAAATCGAGCGGCTTTATTACGAACTTCAGGACACCTTTGAACGTTCCAGCCAGGCCAAAGCTCTCAAGCAAAGCGAGCGTCTGAAGTCGGCGCTGCTCGACGCGGTCACTCACGATTTGCGCACCCCGCTCACGTCAATCAAAGCATCGGTGACTACCCTTCTTTCGGAGTTGTATGCTATCGAGCGAAACGAATCCGGCCCCTTGCTCGGTAACGAAGGCCGCCAGGAATTGCTGCAAGTCATAGATGAAGAGGCTGACCGCCTTGATCGGTTCATTGAAGGCCTGACGAAACTCGCGCGTATCGACGCCGGCGAAATGTATCTGCGGCGACAGTTGTGCTCGATCGATGAAATCATTACGGCCGCGCTCAAACGCGCCGAGCCGCGCACTCGTGGACATCAAATCGAGGTCTGGATTGAAGAAGAATTGCCATCGGTGAAGGTAGACGAGCCCGCCATTGCCGAAGTCATTTATACGCTCGTGGACAACGCCGCAAAGTATTCGCCGCCGCAGGCGCCGATCAGAATTAGGGCGACGCCAAAGGACGACAGTACCATCCTGATCAGCGTCGAAGACGAGGGCCCTGGCATTCGCGAAGACCTGCGCGAGCGCGTATTCGAAAAATTCTTCCGGGCCATGCGCGACGGAGACATCGGCGATCGCAAGTCTGCCGGCACGGGCATGGGGCTGGCAATCGCGCACGGCATCGTCCATGCGCACGGCGGCCGGCTCTGGATCGAAGACGCGGATGAGCGCCGCGGAGCCAAGTTTGTGATCGCCTTGCCCACCGGAGATGATGACAACGAGGCGAATCATAGAGCCGCTTGATGTGGCACGCGCATCTTGCGCGTGATTCACGGGGGAAGCCCCCACGCTGGATCTGGAATTTCAGACATGGAAGCAAAGCAGCGCATTCTGGTCGTGGATGACGAGCCGCAGCTCACGCGTGTTCTGCGCCGCAGTTTGATGGCCAAAGGCTATGAGGTGCGCATAGCCGGTGATGGCGAATTCGCGCTCCAAACTTTTCGCGACTGGCCGCCGGCCCTGGTCATCACGGACCTGGCGATGCCGAATATGAGCGGCCTTGAGTTATGCCGCCGACTTCGCTCGATATCCGAAGTTCCGATTATCGTGCTGTCGGTTAGAGGTGAAGAAGCAACGAAGGTCGAAGCTCTTGACGCGGGCGCGGACGACTACATTACCAAACCATTCGGAATGGATGAGTTGCTGGCACGCATTCGCGCCACCCTGCGCCGCAAGCCCGCCTCGGATTCCAAGTCGCAAGTTCTGGAAGTCGGCGACTTTCGCATCGATCTCGAGGCCCACAGCGTAGTTCAAAACGGCAAGGAATTGCGCTTGACTCCGAAAGAATTCGACCTGATGGTCCACCTCATGCGGAATGCCGGAAAGGTTCTGACGCATCGCGCGCTGCTCGGTGCGGTTTGGGGTGGCGACTACACGGAACAGCCCGAATACCTGCGCGTGTTCGTCGGCCAGTTACGAAAGAAGATCGAGCCTGAACCTTCGACGCCCCGCTACATCCTCACCGAACCCTGGATCGGTTATCGATTCAATTCCGGCGAGTAGCTATTAACCTCAAGTTTGTCGAGGCCGCTCGCATTTAGTCTTGGCTCCCTTTCCCTCTGTAGAAAGCGATGGAGCTTTTCTCCCTTCTCCCTTTGGGAGAAGGGCCGGGGATGAGGGTTTGCGGGCTCCATTTCTTGATTTGGGCGCCGTGGTTGGCGATTAGGCATCCAAGACAATATTCGATTGGGGCTGGAGCAGCGTAAGCCCTCATCCCCCCCAACCCTTCTCCCAGAGGGAGAAGGGAGCCTTCCGTCCCACAGGGATGAGGGAGCATTACCAGAACGCAAGTTACCAACTTGCGCTACAGCGCCTTTACGAATTCTTTATAAACCTCTTACTCCATCCTTACGCCTTCCCGTCTAAGCTTAACTCTACGGCCCGTCTGGCCTATGAATCGTGAATGCAGCAACTGAAAGATCTGTGCCCGAAAGCTCTCCGGCAGAACGTCGCCCGATCGAGTTGGTGACAGAGAACGGATTTTCTATCGTGCGTGTTTGGGAGATCAGTCGAGTACCGCCGCCTGATGCCGGAAACTATCACTTTATTGTTCGCAATCCGCAGAGCCTGGAACGGGAGATCGTAGTTGATCTCACTGGTGACGTGGTTGTGCAAATAGAGTTGCAGACGATGGGACGCATTTTGCTCTCCAGCAGTTTCTGGATTTACTGCTCTGAGGGACAACTGGCGACTTACCTCTGGGAGCACAACAACTATCCGCCCGGCGACCAGCTCCGGATCAACCAGTTAGCCCCCGAAGATCTCATGACAGCTCTTCGCTGGCAGACAACCTGAGGGCCTATGAGCTGTGCATTAATCGAAAGAACAGTGATTACAAACGAGACGGGATTGATGAGTGCGGCACGTGAATCACGCGCAGGATGCGCCTGCCACGACCGGATTTTAGGAGGACCAGCAGATTGGCCACAACGCTTAAACGCCTGCTCGTAGGCCGGGCCAAGCGGACCGAGCAAGCTATCCATGAGCGCCTGACGAAAAAGACCGGCTTGGCGGTCTTCGCTTCCGACGCGCTCTCCTCGACAGCTTACGCTTCTGAAGAAATTCTGCTGGTCCTGGCGGTAGCCTACGCCGCCGGTCAGACTAACGCTTTTAACTATGTAGTACCAATCACCCTGGTGATCGCCGTGGTCCTGACGATCGTGGCGATCAGCTACCGGCAGACGATTCATGCGTACCCTTCAGGAGGCGGCGCTTACATTGTCGCAAAGGAAAACCTGGGAACAACGCCGGGGCTGGTCGCCGCCGCGGCGTTGCTGGTGGATTATGTTCTTACGGTTTCTGTTTCGATCTCGGCCGGCGTGGCCGCAATTACGTCCGCGGCACAGGGGACAAGTTGGGCCTGGCTTGATAACCACAAAGTTTTTTTGTGTCTCATTCTCATAACCTTCATCGCCCTCGCTAACCTCCGCGGCGTGCGCGAGTCGGGCGCGATCTTTGCCGCGCCTACCTACGCCTTCGTCGTCAGCTTTCTGTTCATGGTGGGCTACGGCATTCTTCATTACTTTCTTCATCCGGGCGCGGTGGCGCCGGCCGCGGTCGAGCACGTAAAACTCGCCGAGGGTTATCACCTGCAGCCGCTAACTCTGTTCCTGCTGCTCGGAGCGTTCTCGAATGGATGTGTCGCCCTCACCGGCATCGAAGCGATCTCTAATGGCATTCCCGCTTTCAAGCAGCCGGAAGCGCGCAATGCGGCGAAGACCTTGACCTGGATGGCCGTCCTGTTGACGACGATGTTTATTGGGACGAGCTTGATGGCTTATTTCTATCACGTGCAGCCGCATGAGAACGAAACGGTCATCTCGCAGTTCGCGCGCATCATTTTTACCGGGCCGATGGGTTGGTTCTACTATGTGATCCAAGGCACGACCGCTCTGATTCTGATCCTCGCCGCGAACACTTCATTTGCCGACTTCCCCCGTCTGGCCAGCCTGCTGGCGCGCGACCGGTTCATGCCCCGGCAGTTTGCCACCCGCGGCGACAAGCTGGTTTTTTCCAACGGCATCATCATTCTGGCGGTCTTTTCGGGCTTGTTGGTAGCGGCCTTCGGCGGCGACACCAGCCGCTTGATTCCGCTCTATGCCGTAGGTGTCTTTCTCTCATTTACGCTTTCGCAGACGGGGATGGTACGTCACTGGCTGAGGGCGGGCCGGGAGTTGAAAGCAGCTCGCGAGGCGGCCAATGATGACAAAGCCGCCTCAGTCAAAGACCAGAACAGCAGCAGCGCGCATAGCGGAGCGCTAAACCGAATCGATCAGGCCGGCGAGTTGAAGCAGGCAGCTCACTGGAAGAAATCAATTGTCGTTAACGGCCTGGGCGCGATCGCGACTTTCATCGTCCTGATCGTCCTGATCATCACCAAATTTCGCCATGGCGCATGGATCGTGGTCGTGCTTATTCCGTTTCTGGTCGGCGTGTTCCGCGCTGTTCACCGGCACTATCTGGATGTAGCAAAACAATTGACGACTGAGGGAATCGAGGGTTTGCGGCCTATCCGGCACGAAGTGATCGTGCCGATTTCAGGCATTCATCGCGGCGTTGTCAGGGCGCTGCAATACGCCAAGTCGATCGCCCCTGACCACGTCACAGCGCTATACATAAACCTTGACGAAGAGGCGACTCAGAAACTGCGCGCTAAATGGAAGCAATGGGGCGGAGGCGTTGAGTTAGTCGTGCTCGCATCACCCTACCGATCTCTGGTGGGCCCGGTGATTCGCTACGTTGACCGGAGAATGAAACAACACGAGGACCAGATGGTCACGGTGGTGCTCCCCGAGTTCATACCGGCCAAGTGGTGGCAGCATCTGCTGCACAACCAAAGTTCGCTGATGCTGAAAGGCGCGCTGCTGTTCAAGCCGGACGTTATTGTCACCAGCGTGCCATATCATCTTAAGAGCCGGATTAAAAACGGGAAGCCGAGACACAGAACCGACGAACCAGAATGAGGGGTGTCAGAAGCCCGACCGTCAGGGAGGGCCGCCCACGCATCCAAGCCCTCTCCGACGCTCGGGCTCTGATACAGAACTACTCGGGCAGGGTCTTCGCATCCAGACTGCGCACAATTCGCTGGCGATACCGGCGGGCGTCAGCTTTGATTGTTTCTTCGTTGAGGGTCAGCAGCCGGCGGTCGCGCATGATGACGCGGCCTTCCACAATCACAGTGCGCACGTCCGCGGCTTTGCTGGCATAGACCAAATCGGAATAGATGTTATAGAACGGTGTCTGGTTTAGATCATCGAGATCGACGATGACCAGATCAGCCCGCTTCCCTTCCTCGAGCGATCCGATTTCGTTTTCCAGGTGCAACGCGCGCGCGCCGCGCAGCGTGGCCATCTCAAACGCTTCTTCCGCCGTCACAACCTTGGGATCGCGGCTAATCAGCTTGTGCAGTTTCGCGGCCGTGTCCATCTCTTCCCACAAATTCAGATCGTTGTTTGAAGCAGCACCGTCGGTGCCCAGGCCTACCGGCAAATCCTGTTTCAACATCTCGGGCACTGGAGCAACGCCGGAAGCGAGCTTCATATTCGATTGTGGGTTATGAACAATCCCGACGCCAATTTTTTTCAGCAGACCCAGTTCTTCTTCGCTGGGCCACACCACGTGCGCGGCAATGACGCGATTGCTGAGAAAACCAATCCGGTTGAGATAATCGATGGGACTCGCGCCTTTGGCTCTTATGCTGTCGTCTACTTCGCGTTTGGTTTCAGAAATATGAGTAACGATGGGCGCGCCGGTGCGATCGGAAAAAGCGCGCACGGCTTTCAGGTGGGCTTCGGAAACTGTATAAGGCGCGTGCGGGGCAATCGCGGGAACAATCAGGGCATTCCCTTTCCAGCGCGTGACAAACTTTTCGACATAGGCCATCGCCTGTTCATTGGTCTTGTTATCGGCAACCGGAAAATCGATTACCGTCTCGCCCAGGACGCCCCGCATGCCGGCTTTGAAAGTCTCGTCCGCGATCGCATCCTCGAAGTAGTACATATCGCAGTAGGTCGTGGTGCCGCCCCGGATCATCTCCGCCAGGCCGAGACGAGTGCCGACTCGCACAAATTCTTCGGTCACGTTTTTGGCCTCGGCGGGAAAGATATATTTCGTGAGCCACTCCTGGAGATCCAAGTCATCGGCGAGTCCGCGAAACAGGACCATGGGCACGTGCGTGTGGCCGTTGATGAGACCGGGGATCACAACTTTTCCCGCGGCATTAATCACCTCGCGCGCTGCATAGGCTCGTTCGATCTCGGCCGTATTGCCCACAGCCACGATCCGGCCGCTCTTGATTGCGACGCCGCCGTTTTCTATCACCCGGCGAGTGCCATCCATCGTTACTACCGTTCCGCCTCTGACGATCAGGTCCACGACAGTCTTCCTTCTTTGCGCGAACGCCGAAGATGCGGCGCCCGAAATAAATAGAACCAGCAACAGCGAAGTAACGGTCTTTGTGATCATAATTCTCCTGCCAGTCGCACGGGCGCTGGTACAGAACCCGGAGCGGTAGCGACGGGGTTCCGCCATCCAACTAAGTGGGTCGAGCAAATCGGCTTGCGCTCTGATTTATTTTGGGCCTCCATCACAACTATTAAAGCCCACGTCGAGTCTCTGACCCGGTCGCTACCGCTCCCGGTTCTGTACCGAGTGCCAACCCAACAGCCGAGTTGATCCGGCAGTCGATTAGCGTGATTGTAGTGATCTCACTTGCCAAGAAGTTGATTCTCTTCTTCATATTATCGGACTCTTGCCTTTGTTAGCCGCGAATCGCGACAAATTGATTCCGCTAACGACTAGCTTCCTTCAAGAACCTTGCGTCAAATGCTCTCGGCAGTAGATCGAGGATATGTACTTCTTCTGTCTGTCCGCGCAAATTCGCCAGAACGATCGTGGCGTGTTTGGCGAACTCCCAAATTATCTGGCGGCAGGTGCCGCACGGCGGCGTCAAGTTTTCGGTGTCGGCGACGACAACCAAATCGGTAAAGTCTCGCTCGCCTTCCGACAAAGCTTTCCAGATCGCCACGCGTTCGGCGCAGACGGTCAGGCCATAGCTGGCGCTTTCGATATTGCAACCGGTGAACACTTTGCCGGCTTTGGTTTGCAGCGCGGCGCCGACCATAAAATTCGAAAAGGGAGCCACCGATCGCGTTCGTGCGGCTGTGGCTATTTCAATTAAGTGATTATCTGATTCGTTCAACTCTGGCCTCCAACTGAATGTAAAGCACTGGCCAGCTTCTCGCGAATCTTTCCGCTGATCAGATCAATGCTCACAAGATTATGACCACCTTCGGGGATAATAACGTCCGCGAAACGCTTTGACGGTTCGACGAACTGCATGTGCATCGGGCGCACGGTAGCTACGTATTGTTCGATAACTGAATCAAGCGTGCGGCCGCGCTCGGCGATGTCGCGCTTCAAGCGGCGAATGAAACGGATGTCATCCGGCGTGTCGACAAAAACTTTGATGTCCATTTGCTCGCGCAAACGAGTCTCGGCAAAAATCAGTATGCCTTCCACGATCACGATTCGCTTGGCTTGGATCGGAGTAGTGTCAGGCAGGCGCGAATGCGTGCGGAAATCGTAGATGGGAAGCTCAACCGGCTCGCCCGCGTTCAGTTTCTTCAGATGGTTAGCCAGCAGCTCGTTGTCGATTGCGTCGGGATGATCGAAGTTGGCCGCATTGCGATAGTCGAGCGGCATGTCTTTAAGATTGCGATAGTAGAGATCCTGCTGGATGAAAACGACTTCGTCCGCGCTGACCGATTGCAGAATGCGATTGGCAATCGTCGTCTTGCCTGAGCCGGTCCCGCCGCAAATACCTATGATCATGGTTAGTTGTTAGTAGTAGGTTGTTAGTTGGTACGGATTGGCCAGCGTGTTCTTGCAACTGACTACTGATCACTGACAACTGACAATCTTTTTACAATTCGATTCAAGAGTTTGGTAAAGCTTCCGCGCACCTGCTGGCCAATCGCCATCACCTGGCTGTGGTCGATCGGTTCATTTGAGACGCCCGCCGCCAGGTTCGTGATGCACGAAATACCTACCACCTGCATATTCATGTGACGCGCGACGATCGCTTCAGGCACAGTGCTCATTCCGACGACGTCCGCTCCGAGCGCCCGCAACATGATGATCTCCGCTGGCGTTTCATAGCTTGGCCCGGACAACGCGGCGTAGACACCACGCCGCACTTCAAGTTTCATCGCCTTCGCTTCGTCAATCACAAGGTCCTGCAGGCTGCGCGCGTACACCGAGGTCAGATCGGGAAAGCGCGGACCAAAGCGTTCATCATTCTCACCCCGCAACGGATTTTCGCCGAGCAGATTTAGATGATCGCTAATCACCATCAAAGATCCGGGGCTGAATTCCACATTCAGTGTGCCCGCCGCGTTGGTCAGCACGACCGTGCTCACGCCCAGTAGTTTTAGCACTCGCATCGGAAAGGTCACGTCCTGCAACGAGTAGCCTTCATAAAAATGAAACCGGCCCTGCATCGCGGCCACCGTTGCGCCGCCGGCCTTGCCGATGACCAAACGTCCAGCATGGCCTTCGACAGTAGAGCGAGCAAAGCCCGGGATCTCGTCATAACGAATCTGAGTCGCTTCGGTAAGATCTTCCGCAAAGGCGCCGAGTCCGCTGCCCAAAACTATCGCCACCGTGGTCTCAACCTCGGTGCGACTGCGTATCACACGCGCAGCTTCCTGAGCGCGCTCGTAGAGCGTTGAAGAATTTGGCGACGATGACATTTGGATTTTCGTGGAAGACATTACAACATTAAAACTCGCCTGATGTCATCCGCGGTGGCACAGACTTCAGTCTGTGGTTCCGCAGCCATCCACAGACTGACTTCTGTGCCACTTATCTTTCTTTTTGATAAGGAGTGCCCAGAGCGCGGGGCGCGCGCGATTGGCCGATAAAGCCGGCCAGCACCACGATCGTAACTACGTAGGGGATCATCTGAATAAACTGCACCGGGATATCTTCGCCCGAAGGCAGCTTGGCGACGCCCTGCATCTGAATCGTCAGCGCGTCGGCCAGGCCAAAGAGCAGACATGCGAGCATCGTCTGCACCGGCCGCCACTTGCCAAAGATCAGCGCCGCCAGCGCGATGAATCCCCGTCCCGCGGCCATGTTGCGCGTGAACAGAGACGACTGTCCGATCGAAAGGTAAGCGCCGCCGATGCCGGCCAGCGCTCCCGATAAAACTACGCCGACATAGCGAATCCGATTTACGGCTACACCCGCGGCATCGGCGGCTTCGGGATTTTCGCCCACCGCACGCAGACGCAAACCAAACGGCGTACGGTACAAAACATATCTGGTAATCAGGACCAGAACGATCGCCAGCAGAGACATCACTGATATCTCAGTCAGAATTCGCCATTGCGGCATGAAGCCGGGCAAAAGTCCTGAGAGCGTCGGCAACAGATTCTCTTTCGGAATTTGCGGCGTCGATCCGGAAGAAAGAAAGAGCGCGCCGCTGAGCACCGCCGGCAAACCAATGAACAAGATGTTGATGCCGGTGCCGGTCACTACCTGATCGGCCTTGAATCGAATGCACGCGACCGCGAGAATATAAGCGACGAAAGCACCGGCCAACATCGCCGCGCCCAATCCGATCCACGGACTGTGAGCGTAGTGAGTTACCGACGCCGCCGTGAACGCGCCAGCGAGCAGCAGCCCCTCGAGTGCGATATTGATCACACCAGATCTCTCTGAATACAGCCCGCCCAGCGCCGCCAGCACCAGCGGCGTGGCCAGGCGAATGGTTGAAAAAACGAGTGCTAGGGTAAAGATTTGACGCATCGATTATCTATTGTCAGTCGTCATTAGGTATCGTCAGTTATCGTCAGTAGCTAATAGTCAGTTGGCCGAGCCGCGTTCACGCGGCTTTCCCGAAGGGTTGCTAGGCCAGTCCTTTTAGGACTGGTAATCGCGTGACCATGATCACAAAGGGCGCTTTAGCGTCCTTGTCCAGACGCCTCAGAATGCCTAAAGCTCGCCACGAGCCGAAGCCCGTTAAAACGGGCTGCTGGTACAGACGGCGGTTGACCCAGCCGTAAACGGCTGGTCTAGCAACCCTTCGGGAAAGCCGTCTGAAGACGGCTACCACCGTCCGAGCACGTTCCTTCAGAACTTTCAATCTGGCTCTCACCCTTGACTTGTTCTTCAACTAACAATTAACAACTGACCATGTTCACGCTTTCGCCTTGCTCAACTTCCTCAAACTTCCAAATATGGCGTCCGGCCGCAGGGCCACGAGAATGATCACAATGCCTTGCAACATGTCGACGATGTCTTTCGAAACATGAATCGTGTAAGCATCGACGAAGATTCCACCACGCAGCAGAATGGCAAAGAGGATCGCAGCGAGAAAGACGCCGACCGGATGATTGCGGCCCAAAAGCGCCACGGCGATCCCTACGAATCCGTAGTTAGCCGAGAACCCATCGTAATAACGATAACGATAACCGAGAACTTCGTTGATTCCGACCATGCCCGCCAGCCCGCCAGAGATCGACATTGCCAGAATGATCTGTTTGCGAATTGAAATGCCGCCATACTCCGCGGCGGTTGGATTCGCACCCGTGGCGCGAATTTCATAGCCCCACTTCGTCTTCCACAGCAGCACGTAAACAAATACGCACGCCAGAATCGCCAGGATGAATGCGACATTGAGCGGGATACGTTCCGGCAGTCCGGGAATAAATTTCCCGAGACGCGCAATGTGTGCGCCCGGACCAATTGGAGTCGTCTCGAGGATCGGATCGCCTGGCGTCTTGTAGTGATACTGCGTGAAGTAGCTGACCAGCGCGATCGCCACAAAGTTGAGCATGATCGTGTTGATGACTTCATGCGATCCAAAACGCGCTTTCAGCAGGCCGGGGATTCCACCCCATACTGCTCCTCCTACGATCGCGGCCAAACAACAAGCCGGCAGCAGGATCCAGCCCGACATCCCGGCAAACCTTATTCCGACCCAGGCTGCGGCGAACGCGCCGATGTAGAGTTGACCTTCCGCGCCGATATTCAGCAGACCACAACGAAAGGCCACAGCTACCGCGAGCCCGGTGAAGATTAGCGGCGTCGCATAAAACAGTGTGTAGCCAATGCCGTCCGGCCATGAGAAGGCGCTGCCGATCAGCAGGCGATAAGTTTGGATCGGGCTGTCACCGATCAACAGCACGACAATGCCGCCAATGATAAAGGCAGCCAGGACGGCAACCAGCGGAAATAGAATTTCGCGATAGAGTTTCATTTCAACAAAAGCGATCTTGGTGCTTCGGTTTTTGAACTTTGCCTTCGAATCAAGGTCCAAGCCCACATGTGGGGATCTCGACTACAAAGCACGAAGTACAAAGTACTAAGCCCTTCCGCCGGTCATCATCAATCCAATCTCCTCGGTGCTGGTAACCTTTGGATCGACCTCGCCGACGATTCTGCCGCTGTGAATTACCAACAGCCGATCAGATAAGGCAGTCACTTCTTCCAACTCTGCCGACACCAACAATACTGCGCACCCGGCATCGCGCATGGCCACAATCTTTTGGTGAATGAACTCGATCGCGCCGATGTCTACGCCGCGCGTTGGCTGTGAAACCAGCAGAAACTTTGGCGGCAGCTCGAATTCCCTGCCGATGATCAGCTTCTGTTGATTTCCGCCAGAAAGCGCCCGCGCGGGCAGCTCCGGATTTGGCGGCCGCACGTCAAAATCACGGATCACTTGTTCGGTGCGCCGCTGAATTCCTTTTTGATCCAGAAATACCAATCCGGGACCCGTGACCGCCGGCTTGCGATAATGAACGCCGAGGATCGTGTTCTCGGCCAGAGTGAAATCCAGCAGCAGTCCGCGCCGGTGCCGATCTTCGGGAACGTGCGCTATACCGAGTTCTTTTCGCGCGCGGGCATCAAGCCTCGTGATGTCCCGGCCCTCAAAAGAGATCGAACCCGAAACATAAGAACCGGGAATCAACCCCGCCAGGGCTTCAATCAACTCAGTCTGGCCGTTGCCTTCGACACCGGCGATGCCGACAATCTCGCCCGCGCGCACGTCGAAGGAAACTTTATCGACGCGTTTGGATCCATCGCGTCCAGCGATCGAAAAATCGCTCAACGAAATCAGCGCGGCGCCTGGTTTAGCGTCGGGCTTTTCGACTCGCAGCAGGACTTCGCGGCCGACCATCATCCGCGCCAGTTCAGCCGCGTTCGTATTGCTGGTCTTCACGTCGCCAACTACGCGGCCATCGCGCATGACCGTGACGTTGTCCGAAATCGCGAGCACTTCCGAAAGCTTATGAGTAATGATGACGATCGTCTTGCCCTGCTCGCGCATGCCGCGGAGGATAGCGAAAAACTCTTCGACTTCCTGTGGCGCCAGCACCGCCGTGGGCTCATCCAAAATCAATAACTGCGCCCGGCGATAAAGGGCCTTAAGTAACTCGACCCTTTGCTGCTGTCCCACTGAAAGCGTTTCAATAGTCGCATTCGGATCCACGGAGAGTTTGAACTCATCAGATACTTTGCGAATTTCATCGGCGGCTTTGCGCAAATCCAGAGAGGCTGCATTACCAGGCTCAGCGCCCAGCACGATGTTCTCAGCCACGGTCATTGGCTCAACCAGCATGAAGTGTTGGTGAACCATGCCTACGCCCAAAGCGATCGCATCGTGAGGCGTGCGGATCTCGCGCACCTGACCGTCGATTACAATCTCGCCGCTGTCGGCCGTGTAGAAACCATAGGCAATTCGCATCGCGGTAGACTTGCCGGCGCCATTCTCACCGACGATGGCATGAATGGTTCCGGGCTCGACTTTGATACTGACGCGATCGTTTGCGAGCACCGCGCCGAACGTTTTCGTAATGTTTCTTAATTCAAGCATGTTCCTTCTGGGAGCGCGGACGTCCCGTCCGCACTGAGCGCGCAGCGCGAAAAAGTCTTGAGCGTGCTACGCACGCTGTGCGGGCAGGATGCCCGCGCTCCTCTTCAGTTCGCCATCGCGTCGGTCACTTTGATCTGCCCCGCGATGATTTTCTTCTTAGCTTCTTCCGCAGCCTGGATTGCTTCCGGCGAGACGAGGTCTTTGTTGTACTGATCGACCACATAACCGACCCCGTCGCTCTCCAAGCCAAAAACATGAAAGCCGCCCTGAAACTTTCGGTCGACGACATCCTTAATGATGTTGTACACCGCCACGTCCACCCGCTTGACCATGCTGGTCAGCACGTAACCTGGCTTGACCATGTTTTGGTTTGAGTCCACCCCGATCACAAAGTGCGTCGCGCGCCCGTTTACTTTCCCGTATTGCTCAACGGCGTCGAAGGCGCCTAATCCGGAATTGCCGGCCGCGGTGAAGATCACATCGGCGCCTTTGCCAATCTGCGCTAGTGAAAGTTCCTTGCCCTTGCCGGGATTATTCCAGGCTGAATCGGTCACGCCCACGTAGTTCTGGACGATTCGGATGCTGGGATTGACCGACTTCGCGCCTTCTTCATAGCCTTTTTCAAACCGATGAATCAGGGGGATGTCCATGCCGCCGACAAAACCCAGCACGTTGGTTTTAGTAGTCTTGGCGGCAATGATGCCGGCCAGATACGAACCTTCGTGTTCTTTGAAGACCAGCGAGGCGACGTTTGCTTTCGGGGTCTTGCCGTCGTCTTCAAAAATCACTCCATCAATGATCGCGAAATGAATATTCGGATAGTCCTTAGCGACCGATTGCATGATCGGTCCCTGGGCAAAACCGACGCCGATGATCAGGTCATAGCCGCGTTCGGCGAAGGCGCGCATCGCCGGTTCGATTGAGGTAGGATTTCCCGGCTCAACGTCACGTAGAACAATATCCAACGCCGGTTTATCGTTGCCGAATTCATCTTTGCATGGCGCGCCATCCGGTCGCCGGCCGGTTTCAGCGCATTTGGCGCCCACCCAGGCGGCCGCATTGAACGAGCGATCGTCTTTTCCGCCAATGTCAAAGACGATGCCTACATGAATCTTCGACTTGTCGTCTGCGCCATAGCCGGCACGATTGCAGGCCGGGCCCATGAAGACCAGGGAGGAGAGCAAGAGCAGGGTTAGCAGAACTTTGTATTTCATTTAGATACCAACTGTGGAGTGCGCCGACTTGTCAGCGCTTTACTAAGCGGCGACACGTCGCCGGCGATCTTTAAACCCAAAACGGTCGCGACAAGTCGCGACCTAAGACAGCAGCGACCAGTCGCCGCACTCCACATTTTCAATCTACTACTTCCTTGATCAGCCTGGGGAGTTCCGCCGGCGGTGCGTCGCCTATCTCGTAGGCCGACTGAATTCGCGCAGCCGCGCGCTGGCCGCGATCCGTATCATCACAATAAACCATTCCGATTTGATCGCCCGCGCGAAGCTCTCCACCAATCTTAACGTCGCCCACAAAACCAACTGCCGGATCGATCCGATCTTCCATCCGCACGCGGCCCCCGCCGGCCTCGGCGATCGCA
Organism: Blastocatellia bacterium; assembly: GCA_033856915.1. Lineage (GTDB taxonomy): Bacteria > Acidobacteriota > Blastocatellia > Pyrinomonadales > Pyrinomonadaceae > UBA11740. The sequence goes on from JAWVEB010000025.1 coordinate 40,548, forward strand.
TGGCCGATCTCTTCAGTCTCGACGCCGACGACAAATCCTGAGCGCGGCGATTCTACCTTAAACGCTTTCTCTGTCAACGGTAGAATGCCGGCCGGTCTATCACAGACGCGCGGATCCCCGTCTTGGGCCTCGACGTTCCTGCGAAAGCATTCCAGCGCGCTGCCTGATTCGTGCACCCGTCGGATGCGCACGCGTGACGCTTCAACCGACTGCTCGAGTCCGGCAAGTACGACCATCCGCGCCGCCAATTCGATCGAGAGTTCAAGCACTGGGCGGGCCCCTTCACTAACCTCGCCGCGCAGAAGTTCGATGCACTCCAGCACCTCGACCGAGTTTCCCACCGCGCGGCCGAGCGGCTGATTCATGTCGGTAATCAGAGCCTGCGATCGCACTCCCAGCGAATTGCCGGTCGTCACCAGTGCACTGGCCAGCGCCCGCGCACGATCCTGTTCGCGCATGAATGCGCCTGAGCCGGTCTTGACGTCGATTACCATGGCTTGCAGTCCGGCGGCGCCTTTCTTTGAGATGATGGAAGCGACGATCAAGGGAATGGCCTCGACCGTAGCGGTCGCGTCGCGGAGGGCATAAAGCTTTTTATCTGCTGGAGCGATCTCCGCGGTCTGGCCGTTCATCGCAAAGCCGGCCTGGTCCAGGACGGCGCGAAACTCTTTTAGCGAAAGATCGACCCGATATCCGGGAATGGACTCCAGCTTATCCAGCGTGCCGCCGGTATGGCCCAACCCGCGGCCCGAGATCATGGGCACACAGACGCCCGCGGCCGCCGCGAACGGAGCAATTAAAAGCGAAGTCTTGTCACCGACACCGCCCGTTGAGTGTTTGTCGGCTTTGGGCTTTGGAATGTCTGAGAAGTCGAGAATCTCGCCCGAATGAAGCATCGCTTCGGTCAAAGCGGCCTGCTCAGTGTCGGTCATGCCTTTGAGAAAGATTGCCATCAGCAAAGCCGTGCTCTGATAGTCAGCGATTGAGCCGGTGGTGACTCCACTGACAAAGAATTCGATTTCGTCACGCGACAATTCTGCGCCGTCACGTTTCCTGCGAATGATGTCTTGAGGTCTCAAGTTTAGGTTCTCTGCGGCTATGCCGCCAAGGAAGCGGAGTTCTAATCAACTTTGCTCAAGCAGCACGATCGCCTGGACCGTCACCGCTTCACCACGCCCCACCGCATCCAATCCCTCGCCCGTCTTGGCTTTGACGCTGACACAACTGTTGTCGACCTGCAAAGTCTTCGCCAAACTCTCGCGCATAGCCTCGATGTACTCACGAAGTTTGGGACGTTCGAGCATCACCGTCGCATCGGCGTTCACCAAGTGATAGCCGCGCTCGCGCGCCAGCCAGTAGACACGCGCGAGCAATTGCAGACTGTCGGCGTTCTTCCATTGCGGATCGCTATCAGGAAAATGAACGCCAAGATCGCCTTCGCAAAGCGCGCCCAGGATCGCATCGGCCAGCGCATGGGCCAGAGCATCACCATCGGAATGTCCATCAGCGCCGCGATCAGACTCGATGAGCACGCCACCGAGAATCAGATGGCGTCCTGAAACTAATCGATGCGTGTCATTACCGATGCCGATTCTGAACATAGAGTAGGTACTTGAATTTGGTGCTTTGAGCTTAGTATTTTGAACTCAACGGCTTGGTCGCTTGGGCCGCTCCCTGGATTAGCACCTAAAGTACAAAGCTCAAAGTACAAAGCTTCTTAATAAAGCCTCACCCAACACCAAATCTTCTTCCCGCGTAATCTTGATATTCCTGGCGCTGCCTTCGACCGCCACAATCTCCAGGCCGAGACGTTCCACCAGGAAACAGTCGTCCGTGACTTCGATGCCCTCTGCCTCAAGTCCTGCCAATTGCTCGTAGGCCCGCTGGAGAATATCAAAGCGAAAGCATTGCGGCGTCAACGCCCCGCGCAATTGAGAGCGCGACAGCGTGCGAACTATGCGATCGTCCTTGATCTCTTTGATTGTATCGGCAACCGGCGCAACCAAAATCGCTGCACCGGTCAGGCGCGTGGCAGTTACCACTTGGTCGATCTCTGCCGGCGTCACGAACGGGCGCACACCGTCGTGCACCGCGACGATTTCCGCTTCGCTGATTACTGCCAGGCCGCGTTGCACTGATTGCGCGCGTGTTGGTCCGCCGGCAACTATCCGCATCGGCTTCTGCAAGCCAAACTCTTTCAAGAGGGAAAGAAACCCATCCGTCTCGTCCTGCGGCAGAACGATTACCAGCTCGCTTATCTCGCGGCAGCGCTCGAATTGTTTGAGCGTGTGAATGATGACCGGAATTCCGTCGAGTTCGAGGAATTGCTTGGGCCGGTTGCCGCCCAGCCGAGTTCCCTTCCCGGCGGCCACAACTATCGCGACATTCATTCGATTATGATTCGGTATCGTTGATGCGCGTCATGGCAGGAGCGGATTTCACTTCGCGCAAAGGCCGGCGGGGGCGCTCGCCGTTGCCGGCGCCATCAGCTTCTTCCCAAAGCCGCCCAAAGATCATCTTGCCCGCCGTAGTCTGTAAGACACTGGTCACGGCGATATCCGCGTTCTTGCCGATCAGGCGTCGCGCGTTATCCACCACCACCATCGTGCCGTCGTCGAGATAGGCTACCCCCTGGTTATATTCCTTGCCTTCTTTGAGGATGAAGACGCACATCGGTTCGCCCGGCAGTACCACCGGCTTTAGCGCGTTGGCCAGCTCATTGATATTCAGCACGTTGACGCCGCGCAGTTGCGCGACCTTGTTCAAGTTGAAATCGTTAGTGACAATCACCGCGTCGATCTGTTTGCCTAACTCAATCAACTTCAGATCGACTTCGCGCACCGAAGGAAAATCGGTTTCCACAATTTTGATGTCGAGCGAACTGTTGTTTTGTAGCCGATTCAGCATGTCCAGGCCGCGACGTCCCCTTTGGCGTTTGGACGAATCCGGAGAGTCGGCCACCTGCTGCAGCTCGCGCAGAATGAACTGGGGAACGATCAGTGTGCCAGTGAGAAAGCCCGTTTCAGCGACATCGGCAATGCGGCCATCGATGATGACTGAGGTATCGAGAATTTTCAGATCGCGGCGAGAAGCCTTATCGCTGAAGATGCCGCCCAACGCCGAGAGATCGAGGTAGTCTCCCTTGGCCGCGCCCACCATCAACCCGATATAGGCCATGAAAACAATTAACGCGAGGGTCAGGAACGCTCGGGTTTCCGGCGGCACCGCTGCGGATTCCTGACTGGCGATCAGCGTTCCGATCAGGTAGGCGCCAATGATTCCCAGTATCGATCCGACCGCAGCGCCTATCAGGGTCTTCAAAGACGCACGCCGGATCCGAATCTCAAACAACACGATCGAAACTGCAATGACGGCGGCCGCGCCAGCCGAGATCAGCCGGTGCCCCGGAATGGGGTGCAGGACGTAACCCGAGCTGATTAGGAAGGCGGCGAAAACGACCCGCAAAACGATGACATCAAAGCGCATACCGGGCGACATATTAGCACGGCGGACGCCGCCCGTCATTATAACTTTAGCGTTGTCTAAGAGTTTGATTTCAAACGAATGGAAGCCTCTGTCACCTTTCCTGCTTCCTTTTTTGCCGGCGCTCAACTTCGGCGACTGAGATAAAACAAAACGCGAGCCAGGCCAGGCCCTCGGCCATCGCGGCCAGCACATCACTCAGATAGTGTGCCCCAAGATAGATGCGGCTGAAGCCCACGAGCAGGATCAGCACCCCAGCCACACCGATTGCCAGCGCGCGCCAAAGCCAACGCCGGCTGAGCGTCAACACCAGCGTGCACAACGTGCCATAAAAAACAGTGGCCATCAGCGTGTGTCCGCTGGGGAAGCTGTAAGTTGTGAGCGTCAACAGCGGATTGTCGAAAAGCGGTCTCTGGCGGAGAAACAAATGCTTCAACAAAAAGTTCAGCGCCATACCGCCAAACACAGCCAGCGTCAGCGTCAGCACCCAAACCCGCAGCCGTCTGATCCAAAGATAGGCAGAGACGCCAAGCGTCATCACGGTCACCCCCAACGTTGAATGGAGACCAGTGATTAGGAACAAGATCCTGGTAAGCCAAGCGACCGAGTGATTATGTAACCAGGCACTGAAGCGAGCATCAACGATCGTCAGTGGATCATTAGTAACGACATCCTCGGCAATCGCACCGAACACGCAGGCAGCCGCAATCAGCATGAGAAGTACCAGGGTGAGGTAGAGACCGGAAGGCTCTTTCCGCGACAGCCGGGCTTCGATGAACCTCTTCAGTGAATGTGATTGATGTTGCACGCCTGATCCTATTGGCGAGACCTTCCGACGACCTGATCAAGAAAAGCAGTTCTCGAGTGTTACAGAATGAGCGGGGGCAAGCCCACCTTCCTTACCTGAGAGATTCCCGCATCGAGTGGATACCTCCAATGTTGAAAGCCTCTCAATCCGTAATCACCAGCCCAAGCTCATTAATCTCGAGGTCAGGAAGACGGGCTTGCCCCCGCTGCAGCGCTCTAGTCAGCGCGCTCTTCCGGCAGGCGCACCCACCCGTCACTTGTATGACGAAAATTCTCCTCGCCTGAAAGAACAAATGCCGAACTCGCCGGCTGCCACGTCATCCGTTCAACCGAAATATTGGGACGGTTGATGCGAATCACGTTGAACGAGTTTGCTTCACCACGCCCGCGCGTGGATGAAGCCGTTCCCGCTTGCACGACCAGTGCTGAATGGCCGCGGATGTTATAGCGCTTCGCGGTATGCCCGGTGTGACTGACATGTAAGTGCCCGGCCAGAAACAGATCGGCGCCACAATCCGCCAGGTCCGTCATCGCCATTTGCGCCCGGCCGACCAGGTCGCGATCGCTATAGCCTTCCGGAAGATCAAACGGATGATGCGTGACTACTATCTTGATTAGCTCGCTACCTGCAGTGCAAAGCTCCTCACGAATGCGAGCAATCTGATCTTCGTTAATGCGCCCGCCCTTGAACGTTAAGGAACGCGCCGTGTTCACTCCGACCACGGCTATCTCCTCGTCGACATACACCGGCTGCAGGTCATCGGTAATGTGCCGCTTGTACTTATCCAGCGGTTGCAGAAAACGCGTAAAGACATTGTGAAGCGGGACATCGTGATTCCCCGGAACGACAATTTGAGGTTGTGGTAAAGCATCGAGAAAGACTCGCGCCTCGCGAAACTGGTGCGAGCGAGCCCGCTGTGTCAGGTCGCCTGAGATCGCCACCAAATCCGGATTGACCTCAGCCACGGCTGAGATCAACGGCTCGATCAGCTGCTCGTCAACGCGGCCGAAATGCAAATCCGAAAGATGGGCCAAAGTGCGCATAAGCTATTCGTTTTCGTTCTCAGGAACCATCACGCGCAGAGCGCCGGGCCGGCAGTGATAGCGAAGTGGCGTCTGCATCATCTCGACTTCCCCGTCAAACGCGACTCGCAAACGCTTGTGACTCGTTTCTATTTTCACTTCGTCAGTCAGCAAAGCAAGAAAATCCTTTTCTTCACGAAGGTGTCCGAGCAGTGCCCGCAGAGCGAGACGAACCAATCCCCAGCGGCCCGTGCGATTGGTGACATACAAACTGAGTACTCCCTGATCCAGACGTTTCCGCCCACCGATACTTAATCTCTCCCTTACATATTCGTTATTACCGACAAAAACAAACGGCGTCTTAAGATCGAATTTCTCGCCCCCGGCGACCAGACGAACATGCAGGAACGGATAGCGGCGAAATGCGGAAACGACTGCCCAGATGAACGCAACCCATTTGCCCGAGCCGAGGCTCTGCTTCTTTTCGCGTTCACGAACGATCGCGGGATACAAACCGAGGTTTGAGTTGTTCAGAAAGATTCGACCACCGACTTCACCGACATCCACGTTCATGGCTCGCCCCGATATCGCAGTTTGGGCCGCGCCTTCCAAATCGAGCGGAATCTTTAAGTCTTTGGCGAAGTGATTGAGCGTCCCCAGGGGCAGCACGCCGAGAATCTTGTCGGTGCCGATCAAATACGAAGCGACTGTGTTGATGGTACCGTCACCACCTCCGGCCATAATCACCTCGCAATCGCCCCGGGCAGCGTCTTTGGCAAGACGATCGACCTCTGCGCCGCTTTCAGCGAGTGATATGTCAGCCTTAACGCCGCCGGCCTGGAAGATTTCCGTGAGACGCCGCCGGGCATCGGCTTTGTCGCCAACTCCTGAACGAGCATTAATGATCACCTTGACGGATTTTACGGGCGACATACTCTCGTAGTGTACAAGACCTCTCATGCAACTGGTGAACCTGAGTTTAGAGTTCAAGCTTTAGCTTGGCCTGCTGGTCGCTGGATTTTCCGGAGTCTTTCACGTAAACAATTACTCATGCCAAGAAATCATTCGTTCGATTTAACTGCTATCGCCCACCAGGCGATGGTCGCCAATGGCTTTGAGCCGGACCTCCCGCAGTCAGTGGTGGACGAACTGAAGTCACTTCAAACGAAAGCACGGCCTGATGATTTGGATTCTTCGACGCAAGACCTGCGCTCGTTATTGTGGTCATCAATAGACGATCGCAAATCTCGCGATTTAGATCAGGTCGAATATGCCGAACGGTTGCCCGGCGGCGATATCCGCGTGCTGGTGGGAATCGCAGATGTCGATGCGTCAGTGCGGAAAGGATCGGCCATCGATGAACATGCGGCGACCAACTGCACCTCCGTCTATACCGGGGTTAGGATGTTCCCGATGCTACCTGAGGAGTTATCGACCGACAAGACTTCTCTCGTCGGCGGCGCTGATCGGAGTTCAATTGTAAATGAAATGATCGTCGCCGCCGATGGCGCTGTGAAGTCCAGCAATGTATTCCCGGCGTTGCTACACAACTACGCTAAGCTTTCGTATGAGGCAGTCGGGGCCTGGCTCGATGAGAAAGGTCCGATACCGCCTGAGGTTGCGAGCGTGCCGGGGATGGAGGCTCAGATCCGTCTGCAGTTCGAAGCCGCCCAGCATCTCCGTCAGTTGCGTCGAGAGCACGGCGCGCTGGAGTTGGACACAATTCAGGCTTCGCCCGTAATGGACAACGCGGGCAAGGTCATTGAACTTTCAGTGACAGAAAGGAACAGCGCTCGCGACCTGATCGAGAATTTCATGATCGCTGCGAATGTGGTGATGGCCCAGTTTCTGGAAGCGAAGGGCGTGCTCTCAATCCGGCGGGTCGTGCGCACTCCGGAACATTGGCCGCGCATCGTCGAGATTGCCGAGTCGCTCGGCGAAAAGCTGCCGGCGGAACCAGACTCTCGCGCTCTGGCTGATTTCCTGACACGTCGCAAGACTGCCGATCCTGATCACTTCCCGGATCTTTCGCTGTCAGTTGTAAAGCTGCTTGGTCCCGGCGAATACACCGTGCAAAAACCAGGCATTGCCGGTGAGGGACACTTCGGTCTGGCGGTTTCTGACTACACTCACTCGACGGCGCCCAACCGGCGCTATGCCGACCTGGTTACCCAACGCCTGGTCAAAGCTGCCCTCAAAAAAGCAGCGCCGCCTTATTCTGAGTCTGAGTTAACGGCGATAGCCGCGCACTGTACTGAGCGCGAAGACGCCGCTCGTAAGGTTGAGCGAAAGATGCGTAAAGTCGCCGCCGCCGTGTTGATGCAAAACCGAATCGGCGAAGTGTTTGACGCGATCGTGACGGGTGCGTCGGAGAAAGGAATCTTTGCGCGCATCATTAGGCCACCCGTGGATGGGCGCGTCATGCGCGGCGAACAAGGGCTCCGCATCGGAGAGAAGATTCAAGTTAGGTTGCTGTCCGCTGATCCGGAACGCGGCTTCATCGACTTCGGGCGCGTCGGTAGTAGGTGAACGAAGTAATCGCAAAGCTATTTTTTAACGCAATGGACGCGAAGGGTTACGCAAAGAGCCGCAAAGGAATTCCCTTCGCGACCATTGCGTGAACCTTGGCGCCCTTTGCGTTTGAATCTTGTCAACTAAAAATCAAGGCCGCTGCGGCTCACCCGCCGGCTTTACTACAATCGCCGGAATATTCGCGTCGCGGACCATCTGGTTAAATGCCGGCACATCGGTCTTCATGATCTGGGCCAGCTTCGATAGTTGTGCGTTGATCTCGGCGACCAACTCGTCGTAGACAGCGAACGATTGTTCGTTCGGCGGCGATTCTGATTGCGAGACCACTCCTCCCAACGCTGCCAATTTATTGTTAAGCCGGATCGGGAAGTTCAGCGGATCCTGACTGCTCTGGTTCTTCGTTTGATAGAGCGCCTCTTCAACCTCAGTCAGTTTCTTGTTCAAAGCCATGCCCGCGTCGGCGATGGGCTTTGATTGACCGCCGACGCGCTTGACCAAATCATCGACCTGCTTTTTGACATCGCGAATCTGAATGATCGCGTTATGCGTCTCGTTTAGTTTGTCGCGAATCTTCAGGGACAGGTCGAGTTGCTTAGCATAGTCCGCCGCGGTAGTCGTCAAACGTGGATCGGCTTTGACTTCGAAGTTCTCGGTCTGGGTTCCGCCATCGACCGTCAACTTTACCTGATACGTTCCGGGCACGATCTTGGGACCGCGAGTCTCTCCGGACCACAGGATCATTCCGGGAAAACGCACCGCATCGGCGTAGCGCATGTCCCACACAAAGCGATTCAAGCCGGCGTCAGTGGACACCTGGGCCGCAGTGCCACCGAAGCCTTCGCCCTCACCGGCTGGCACCTGTGCCGGCGTTGCGGCGCCCGGAACGCCCGCGCCTGTGCGCGGCAATCTCCCGGTGAACTTGCGAACGGACTTACCGCTGGAATCGAAAAATTCGAGCACGATATCCGTGGTTGGTTTTGCTTTCAAAGAGTAATAGACGACCACGCCACTCGCGGGATTCCTGCCGACTGTGGCAGTTGGCGGCAACTGGAATCCTCCGAAGCCAGGCATGCGATAAGCCTCTTTGGGTTTGAAGAGATGCGTGTCGCTTATTGCTTTGAATCCGCCCGAATCCATTGCCTGGTGGAGCATTGGCAGATCGTCAAAAATCCAGAACGCGCGGCCCTGAGTCGCCGCTACCAACTCCTGCTCGCGTTTATGAATGGCCAGATCGGTGATCGGAACAATGGGCAAGTTCAACTGCATCGATTGCCAGCTCGCGCCGTCATCGAACGAAACGAACATGCCAGTTTCAGTGCCTGCGTAAAGCAACCCACGCTTGTTCGGATCCTCGCGCACTACCCGAGTGAAAGCGCCATCAGGAATGCCATTGGTAATCTTCTTCCAGGTTTTGCCATAGTCGCTCGTCTTGTAAAGATAAGGTTTGTAGTCGTCATGCTTGTACATCGTCGCCGCGACATGCGCCGTCGCCGGATCGAATGGCGAAGCATCGAGCGAGTTGATCTGAATCCATTCCGGCATAATGTCTTTTGGCGGTGTGACGTTGGCCCAGTTCTTTCCGCCATCACGGGTCACGTAGATCACTCCGTCATCCGCGCCGCTCCAGATTGTCCCCGCCTGCACCGGAGATTCCATCACGGTAAAAATCGTGTCGTAGTACTCAATGCTCGTGTTGTCTTTGGTAATCGGCCCGCCCGACGCACCCTGTTTCGATTTGTCGTTTCGCGTCAGGTCGGGGCTGATGACTTGCCAGCTCTGTCCTTCGTTAGTTGATTTGAAGAGCACGTTTGCTCCGGCGTACATAGTATTTGGATCGTGAGGCGAGAAAACGATGGGAAAGTTCCACTGAAAGCGATACTTGATGTCACCCGCTCCCCAACCCATCGGATTGTTGGGGTACGGATTTACATCGCGCAGTTGGCCCGTGCGGTGATCGTAGCGCGTGATCAGTCCATCATAAGAACCGGCGAAGATAATCTCTGAATCCTTCGGCGATGGCGCAATCCAGCCCGACTCGCCGCCACCGACATCGAACCAATCACTCGTGGTAATACCGAAGTCAGTAGTGCGGCTGGCGATCCGCACGGTCGAGTTGTCCTGCTGCGCGCCATAGATGTGATAGGGAAAGTCGTTGTCCAGCACGACCCGATAGAATTGCGCGGTGGGCTGGTCCTGCTCGCTCCAACTCTTGCCGCCGTTAAAGGAAACATTAGCGCCGCCGTCGTTGCTTTCGATCATTCGATTCGGATCTTCGGGAGCAATCCACAGATCGTGATTGTCGCCGTGCGGCACACCGATACCGCTGAAGGTACGCCCTCCGTCATTGGATCGATAGAAGCCGGTGTTCAGCACGTAAACCGTGTCGGCGTTTTTTGGATCCGCATAGATGCGCGAGTAGTACCACGCGCGCTGGCGCAGGTTGCGCTGCTCGTTCGTTTTGGCCCAGGTTTTTCCGCCATTGTCCGATCGAAACACGCCGCCGTCTTCCGCTTCGACAATCGCCCACAAACGATCCGGATTCGCGGGTGATATCGTGATGCCTACGATTCCAATGGTGCCTTTGGGCAAACCCTGGTTACGCGTGATCTCGTTCCATGTGTCTCCGCCATCGGTTGATTTGAAGATGCCGCTTCCCGGCCCGCCGCTCTCGAGCGTCCAGGGCTTGCGATAGGCTTCCCAGAATCCTGCGTAAAGCACGCTCGGGTTTGTCGGATCGATTATCAAATCACAAGCGCCGGCTTTGTCGCTGCGAAATAGCACCTTCTCCCAGGTCTTGCCGCCGTCCTTTGATCGAAAAACGCCGCGCTGTTGATTTGGCGCCCACACGTGTCCCTGCGCGGCGACATAAACAATGTCGGGATTCTTCGGATTTACGCGAATGCGTGAAATCTGGCGCGTATCTTCGAGGCCGATGTGCTTCCAGGTCTTGCCGCCATCGGTCGATTTGTAAACGCCGTCACCGTGCGAGACGTTGCCGCGAATTGCGGACTCGCCCATCCCGACATAGATCGTGTTCGGATCGGAATCAGACAAACCGATCGCGCCGACTGAGCCTGTGCCAAAAACCGAACCGTCGGTAATTGGCTCCCAATTGATCCCGCCGTCGTTTGTCTTCCAAACGCCGCCACCTGTGCCGCCGAAATAAAAAACCATCGGCTGTGATGCGACACCTGCGACCGCGGTCGAACGCCCGCCACGAAACGGCCCGATCGAACGCCACTGCAGCACCTTCAACGAATCAGTCTGGCTCGGGCTTGTCCCCGGCGCCGGAGATGTCTGTCGTCTCTGCGCCCTGGATGAATTTTCTGCAAACGTAAAGACTGAAAACGCGATGACAAAGAACACGAAAGACGCACGTAAGCTCTTGAGCATTCGAATGGACTCCTCTGATTTTGGCTTTCCAACAGCGGTACTTCAGGGTTTCGCAAAGCGGTGGGGGCGCCATGCTATCACCGATGCCCGGAAAACGGGAACTGTTCGGTTGTAGAGACGGGCGGGTCTATGTTGCCGCAGGGTTACTCTCTTGCTGGGAGCGCGGACGTCCCGTCCGCACAGCGACGCAGGCGCTCAATGAGTTGAATTGATTTCAGTATTTCGCGCTGCGCGCTCAGAGCGGACGGGACATCCGCGTCCCCAGCAGGATCAAGCCGCTTCCACCAAAGACCGGCGAGATGAACCACGCTAGAACAATTCGCTCAATGCTTCATCCACCGAGCGCACCCCAACGACGCGCAGCCCGAGCAGCCTTTCCAAGCCTGCGGTATTCGAGGCCGGCATCACGATCTTCTTGAATCCCAAAGCCTGAGCTTCGCGGGCACGCACGGCGGCCTGCATGGCGCCGCGCACTTCGCCGGTCAAGCCGACCTCGCCGAACACCGCCGTGTGCGCATCGATCGGTTGATTGCGAAAGCTCGACGCAATCGCCGTCACCAGCCCGAGGTCGACTGCGGGCTCGTCGACTTCCAGGCCGCCGGCAATGTTTACGAAGACGTCGTCACCGAGCAGTTGCATCCCCGCGCGTTTCTCTAGCATCGCGATCATCAACGCCACGCGATTCTGATCGACGCCCTGCGTCATGCGCCGGCCGGTGCCGTATTTCGAACTGGAAACCAGGGCCTGGATTTCCACCAGCATCGGCCGCGTGCCTTCCATGCAGGGGGTGACCACAGAGCCCGCCGCATCAGCCGGCCGTTCCGCCAAAAACATTTGCGATGGGTTCGCGACCGGCGCCAAACCCGTGCTGGTCATTTCAAAAACGCCGACTTCATTCGCAGCGCCGAATCGATTCTTGGTCGCGCGCACGATGCGGTGATTGTGATGACGCTCGCCTTCGAAGTACAGGACCGTGTCGACGATGTGTTCCAACGCTCGCGGCCCGGCAATCGATCCTTCCTTAGTCACATGTCCAATCAGAAAGACAGGCGTGCCGCGGGTCTTGGCCAGCAAGAGAAATTGTGCGGCCACTTCGCGAATCTGCGAGATCGATCCGGGCGCCGATTCAATCTCGGAAGAGAAAGTGGTTTGAATTGAATCGACGATGATCGCGCCGGGTTTCAGGCGTTCGATCTCGCGCAAAATATTTTCCAGGTTTGTCTCGGGCAGCAGCAAGAGATTCGGAGCCTGAACTCCCAGTCGTTCGCCGCGCAACTTGATCTGTCGTTCCGACTCTTCACCGGAAACATAAAGCACGATGGCGCCCGCGATACTCAACTTGTCGGCGACCTGTAGGAGCAGAGTGCTCTTGCCGATTCCCGGATCGCCGCCGAGTAGGACCAAAGTCCCGGGCACGATCCCGCCGCCCAAAACGCGATCGAATTCAGTGACGCCGGAAGAAATGCGCACGTCGTCCTGTGACTCGATCTCGGTATACGGAACGGCCTGGGCTTCTCGCATCCGGAAACCGTGGCGACCAGCGCCTTTCTTCGTCGTCAGAACGCGCTCTTCGACGAGGGAATTCCACTCGCCGCATTCGGGACACTTGCCCAGCCACTTGCGGGATTGATAGCTGCAGCTTTGGCAGATAAAAGTTGTGTTTGATTGCTTTGGCAAGAATATCCTTATCCAAATTTAGCGATGGTCCTGGCCAGCCGAAGGCAGCGCCGACGCGCTGCATGTCGTACAGCCTTGGTTCTTTTCTCCCTTGAGAGGGCGTGCTTCGCACCCTCGCCTAACCCCTCCCAAGGGAGAGGAAGAAACCAAATCTTTTTAGCGAACGTGATCAGACACTTCTTTACTTTGTCATCGCCCACGCATCTACTCAAGCTCAAGCGACAAACTGAAGCATTTGCCACTCATTTAGTTGAACTATAACCACCTTGTACACGTAAAATGGCCTGAGGAGAAAACCAACAATGGAAAGCCGCTACTATCCCGGCGTCGAGGCCGATGTAATCAAATTAACTACCGAGCTGCGCGATCTGTTTGACGAAGACTTCGACGTTCAGACAATGCAAGTCTCTTCCACCGCCGTTCTGCAAGCGCGCAAGTCTAGCACGTTGCGCGAAATCACCGGATTGGCCGCGGCCGTCACCATCAAGATCACCCCGGAGGCCGGCGGCACACGGGTCGAAGTGGGCATGCAGAAATGGTTCGACAAAGCTGCTGTCGCCGCGGTGGCTTTCCTCGTGTCGGGTCTGTTGTTTGCTCTGCCTGCGCTGGGCGCGTACTGGCAATACAAACTGACTGAAGACGCGTGGAAGATAATCGAAGATCACATTGCGCGCAAAGCCGGCGGCTATGTACCACCCCTGCCGGGACGTTGCAGCACCTGCGGTACGGCAGCGAGCGCAGGCTCGGCTTTCTGTTCTTCGTGCGGCGCAAATTTGCGCGTCGGCTTTACCTGTCCCCACTGTAACGCGGTTCAGAAAGATCCGAACGCGCGGTTTTGTAACTCCTGCGGAAAAACGATCGCGTCTTAGCACTAAAGCGTTCTTACTCGCTCCCACTTTGGGGCCGACTCAAAATTTCGCCAAAGGCAGCGGCCGCTTAATTCGTTATCATGTCGATGCAATTGCCAAAACCGAAGCGTCTGACTTGGCTCTTAATACCCGCCGTTCTGGTTTCCTTGATCATCGGCCTTCCTTCCAAATCCCTTGCCCAGGAGAAAGAGCCGGTCGACGTCCTCAAGGTAGAGACCGATCTGGTTGTCTTTGACGCGCAGGTCATTGATAAGAAGACCAGGCGCGTGATCGGCGATCTCTCCAAAGATGATTTCGAACTCTACGAGAAAGGCGTAAAGCAATCGATCAGTTATTTCGGCCGCGATGAGCTTCCCTTGTCGATCATGCTTTTGCTCGATGTCAGTGGCAGCGTCCGCCCTATTCTTCATCAGATTCGCGACGGGGCGCTCAACGCTTTGCAACGTCTCAAGCCGCAGGATCAAGTGGCCGTCATGGCCTTCGCCAACATTTCCAACCTGGCCCAGGATTTCACGAAGGACCGCAGCCTAGCGGCGCGAAAGATCAGAGAGGCCACCGCGACGGACGCCCTCGGCAGAGGCACCCTCCTGGGTCCCGCGCTGGAGAGTGCCACTTTCCACATGCAAACGGCGGCAACTCAAGCCAGCCGGCGGGTGATAATCGTGGTTACCGACAACATCGCCTTCGCCTCAGGAGCCGAGCAGAGAGAAATTCTGGAGGGACTTTTCGACAGCGGCACCGTGGTCTATGGACTGATCGTCAGGGCCGCATTTGGAAAGGTCTTCAACGTTCTATTCCTGGGACAAATTAAGGGCGTCAACAAGTTCGTGGAAGAAACCGGCGGCGAAGTCTTGGGCGCGAACAAAGACGAGGTCGATCAAAAGCTCGGCGTGGTGATTGATCGCTTGCGCGCGCGTTATGCGTTGGGATTTCGGCCGGCGAGCGCTACTAGCAAAGATGAATTCCGCCCGGTCGTGATCAAAATTTCTTCCGCCAGGAAAAGAAAAGAGAAACCGTTGGTACTGACGAAGCGTGGGTACTATCTCAGGCGTCGGTGAACCTTGGGGCGCATTCTTTATCGCATCAACTTATCGATTGTCTTCTGTAATTCATTGACCTCCTGCTGCAACTTGTCAGCCTTCTTTTGCGCTTCGTTTCTCCTGCCATCGATCACTTCAAATGAGTCCTGGCTCAGGAATGCCTCACTTCGTTCTCGCGTCGCGTCCAGCAGTTCGGCACATTTCCGATCATATTGAGCGACGAGACTGAAGTACTGCTTCTGCTTGCCAGGAAGTCCAAGCTGGCTGGCAGTTTCTGCTTTTTCGGCCGCGGCTCGCCAAAACGTGGCGCTTTCGGACAACAGGTCAATGTCTTCCTGGGCAATCGTGTTTATCTGCGCGCGGTCTTTCGCAAAATCCTTCCCCTCGAATTCCTTTTCCTTTTCGTTAGCGCGCCGGATTAATCCCTGGGCTTTCACGCCGAAGGCATTCATCTCTTCAACCAGTTTGTTCACGCTGGCGGCGACGCCGGTTCCGACATATGGGGAATATTGTGGGTCGGAGGTGAGCTCGTGTTTCTTAAGAAACTCCCATGCACCTGCATTAATGCTGGGTGCGAGATCGTAGTACCAGTGATTGTGGCCCGGCATCTCAGTAACTTCCACAGGAAAGCCCTTTGATTGAAAAGCAGCGCGAGTGGCCCTAACGTCGCGCAAAGAAAAGTTTGGGTACTGGGTTCCCACCCAAATCGCGATGGGGATTTTGCGACTGCCGTCGCCAATGGTTCTATATTCTTCCGGCTGCCGGAATGCTCCGGCGTGAATCGCCGTAGCCGCAAAATACTCTGGCTCAACCGTTGACATAATGAGCGCGAACACCGCTCCCGCGGAATGTCCAAAGAGATACACACGGCGCGGGTTAATTGGATACCTCGCCTTGAGATTTTCGACCAGGTCGCGCAGGTAGTCCGGGCCGTCCCTTGGCATTGACCAACCACTGGCGCCGTCAGAGTCAGGGCCAACAATGATGACTCCCTCTTTGTCGGCCAGCTCTCTCCATTTCTCCACCAGGGACATCCCATCGCGGCCCGAGCCGTGCAGCAGAACTATCAAAGGTGCCTGGGACTTTGCGCTCGCGGGAACGTAAAGATAGAAGGTACGCTTCTTCTTATTCGAGAGGATTGATTCTCTAACTATTTTGTTCGGCTTATCCTGCGCCGATATGCGAGGTGACGCGCCCGTCAGGAACAAACAGAGAAGTAGGATCAAGCAAGTCGAACCAACTTTGAACTTCCCATTTCGCATTGGACTAGTCCTGCTTAACGGCCCTCGCGGGATCGATGCACATTGTGACGATGGACCAAGAAAAGCGGGTCAGCAAATCAGCTCTTATGCTGCTCAGCGTAGATTCGCAATGCGGTATTGAGCAAATTCTGGTAATCGGCACCCTGCGACTTGAACCAGCTAAACACATCAGCATCGACACTCATTATGACCGGCACCCTCCCTTTTGGGAGTCGCAATTTTGCGTTGGCAAAGAAGGCGTCGTCGAGCGGCGGAATGTCGGAAGTGTCAATCTCCTCATCCGTCATTTGATCAATCCGTTCCCAGTTCGTTTCTGAGGAATTCTTCAAGTTGTTTGCGCTCATGCTTCAGTCAGCATCGGAAGCTCAAAGACTTCCCAAGCGGCGGCAAAATCGAATCCATGCTTGCTGATGTTCTCTTAGTTCTTTCTCTCATCCCACTGGAACGTCACGAACCAAGTGTAACGATCAGCGCAAGTAAGTTTTCTGGCTAATCATGCCTTAGCGCCCGCACCGGATCGATCCGCGCCGCCCGCGCCGCGGGGTACAGCGCCGCCAGAATCGAAACTGAAAGAGCAAACACAATCGCGCCCAGCCAAAGGTAAGGCGGCAGGTAAAAGAAATCGACGAAGGATGCGCCCTGGGGTTTCAGAACAAAACGATAAGCCAGCCGGTTAGCGACCGCATCAATTCCCCACGCTGCCAGCGAGCCGATGACTCCGCCGGTCAAACCGATCACCGCGGCTTCAAAAAAGAAAATGAGCTTGATCTCCTTATCTTCCGCGCCAATCGCTTTCATGATCCCAATCTCGCGCGTGCGTTCGAGAATCGACATGATCATCGTGTTGGCAATTCCAAACGAAGCTACCAGCAGCGAGATGCCGCCAAGCAATCCCAGCACCGAATCAATGATCAGAAAAACCGTACGAATCTGATCCAACTGATCGACGATCGAAAAACTGCCGAAGCCCTTTTCGGTAAGCTGCCGGCGCACCTCAGTCATGACTACCGGATCGGTTACTCTGACCACGGCCGAGTCGTAACCTTCACCATCGCTCTGGCCCAACGAACCGCTTTGCCGAGCAAGCGCCAGCGCCACCAGGCCCATCGGGCTGCGATGCTCTTTGGACCAGGCCCGCGCAGCCTTCAGCGGAATGTAAATCCGCGCGTCCGGAAGCAAGCCACGAAGGCCGCCCTGCCCCGCGCCCTCCTTGATCTCTGTATTCACTACACCGACGATGCGAAAAGTTTTCGCTACCAGTTCCCCGCTGCCGTTGTCAGGCCCTGTGTCCTGCTCCAGCGGGAGACCGAAAAATCCGGGTGGCTCTTCTTCCGCGTCCTTCGGCGCGGTCGTTTTCTTCGCAGCAGTTGCTGACTCGTTCGGCGCAGCGAGAAACTCGATCGTCTTTCCGACCGCGTCTTCGGGCTTCTCGAAACCGAAGTCACGGGCGAACGTGTCCTTGATCACGGCCTCGTCAGCGTCCGGCGAACTGAGCATTTGCCCGGCCTTGAAATCTTTGAATCGCGAACCGGCATTCGGCACCGAAGCGCCGCCGATCGACTCGATTTGCGAGTGCCCATTGACGCGGACATAGGTAAAGATTGAGAGGCTGGGCTCGACATAAGCCACTCCCGGAATTTTTGAAATTTCCGCAATCGCTGCGTCATCTAAAATTCGCGTCGGTTCTTTATCCGGCTTGAACGACGGGCCCTGGCGATTGTTGGGGTTGTCGCCCCGGCGCGCCGCATTTTGATTTCCGCCCGCAGCCGCCATCGTAAAGACATTCTTGCCGAAGACACGCATCTCGTTGAATAGATCGAGGGCGCGAAAACGCGACAGCATGTTGCGTTGTAAACCAAGCCCGAACGAGACCATCGTGACAATCACCGCCACCCCCACGATTACGCCCATCGAAGTCAGCGTCGCGCGCAGTTTGGCCTCGCGCAGGTTTCTAAATGCGAGTCTGAGTAGATCGAAGAAAGGCATAAGCGAATGTGCTCTGAAGGTCTCTGATAGATTAGCCTATATGTGTTGCCTGTCTGAAGCCCGACCGTCACGGGTAATCTCATAAACACATTAGGCATCAAAGCTACCATGTCGAAAATGTAAGAGCCTCGGCCAGCGGCCCAGGTTGGACGGACGCGGTACCGGGCGCGGTAGCGACCGGGTTGTCTAACGCGATTTCCGGCTACCGCGAGCGGTTCCCTACGTTCTTGCAGGCGTAACGTGTATCCTGTCGAGCCCTCCCTAATGGTCGGGCTTCTGACACCAAACAATCCATTTGACACCGCGAATCGTATGTCAAAAATCTGTCCAAAAGGTGTCGTCAGTGCAACTCGCATCCAGATTCTTGTATCTAAGTATTGTCCTCGACAAAAAGCCCGACAACGTTACGCAACGGCAAGACTTTAATAGTTGAATTTGTCTTGCGTTATGCATGACCCTGAGAGAAAATCGGAAGGCTTTAGGAGTAATAAGATGTTCACGAAAAATACCCTCGTTCGAATCAGCGCTATTCTGGGATTGGTCCTCGCGGTTGTGGCCGTTTCCCTCGCCAAAACACATTCAGATCCGGCTTTTGCAAACATTACTATTAAGAACTTCGGCAAGATGGACGCACGCTTTTATCGCGGCGCCCAGCCAAAGGAAGAAGACTACAAGGATCTCAAGGCTTTAGGGATCAAGACAGTCATCGATTTGCAGGATAGCCCGACCAATTATGAAAAGCGCGACGTCGAAGCCCTCGGGATGCGCTATGTAAACATACCGATGAGCGATTCGGTCTATCCGAAGGAAGAATCAATTAGTGCTTTCTTGAAGCTCATTAATGACCCGACGACCGGGGTGTTCTTCGCGCACTGTGCGGGTGGCCGCCATCGCACCGGAGTCGTGGGCGCGATTTACCGCTTCAATGTGGACCACTGGAATTACGACCAGGCCTATGCCGAGATGAAGGACTATGATTTCTATACTCGCTGGGGCCATGGGGACATGAAGAAGTACGTCGATGACTACTGGCAGCACATGCAAGCGAACGGCACCGCCGCCTCTGCTGTAACGTCGAACAAACAGTAACGAATTCCTTAATCTGTAATTTGGAATTTCAGATCTGAAGTTGAGATAGGTCGCTTCATTCGAAGCGGCCTATTTGTTTGGTCTGCTAAAAAGCGGACGAGTGTCTGCTGTCTTGACGATTCTTCGCAGGCTACTATCTATGGGCTGGGAAATGGCCGATGACCCCTCGATGATGCGAATCTTGAAATGCAGGATCGCACGTCGCAGAGCACGCTCGGACTCCCAATAGTACGGCGGCCTAAATAGGTCTCGCTGTTCCGGCACCGCATAGGCTGGAATAATGACCTCTCGTTTTGGGGTCGCGCACTCTGCCAATGAAAGGACCTGTTGAGTAATGAGTTCCTTGTGCGTGAAATAAGGAGAACGCCGCCCGGTGTGGGATCGGTCGAGTAAACATATGACTAGCTGACCGTCTTGCTTCAACGCGTGTATCATTTTTTGTATCGCATCTGCATAGAGTTCAGCGAGATCCTCCAAGTCATCATCGGTATTAAATCCGTAAGGTGGGTCTGTGATTATTACGTCACACGATTGTGATCTTAACGACGAGCCATCGGAGGTTTCCTCGTTGGTAACGTCGTAAACCCCCACAGTTTCATTGGACAAGACCGCCGATCGTTCCTTCGCGCCATCTCCAAAGGCCGCAAGCCTGCTGAGGCTGACCGTTGAAGCAAGAGAATAAAGACTCTGATAAAAAGTAAAGTGATCCACGGACCTAACTGGAAATGTTTCTTCCCGATGTCTTGCCTCTTGGAGCAACCCAACTTGCCTCGCGAGATGAAGGGCCTGTGTTGCGAATGCAAACTTCCATTCCTGCGAACCCCGCTTAATTGCGACACTGCTTCGGCCGACCGTTCGCAGAGTAAGATAAAAGAAGAGATGTCGTAAGAAAGGCTGCCTCTTCAATACAGCTATCCTTTCCGGTTGGTCGAGTACCGTGAGGTAGTCACTCTTTCCAACCCACTCGTCATAGAACTCGATTACCCAATTGTAATCCTTAACCACGTCGAGCGAAGCTGACGGATACTCATGTGGAACCGCGGGGCTGGTTAGGTAGCCGACCAGACTGTCTAGCTGTTCCCGCCAATGCCGAAGCGTGTCAAACGAAGCACGGAAGAAGTGTAAGTTGTCGGTCGCTAACAAGGGTGCTACTGGAGATTTGTCGGTGCATCGGGCTTCTACTTGTTTAAGCTTTATCGCCTCGATCCAAGTCGTGCCAGTTCCAGCGAAGGGATCGACCAATACCATGCTTTCTTCTCGCGGGGCCGAGAGACCGGTAACGTTAATCATCGCGGCGAGAAGCGTGTGAGGAATAGTTGTGTGCGAAAGCCAAGCTGGCTTATTTTCGTCAAAGAATTGAAAAGGATTCTCATTTACAAAATGTTGTTCATAACAGATGTAGAGGCGGTCGTCTCCCCGCTGTCTCACGGCCTCGCCAACTGAATGGTCAACCAACAACCAGATCGTGCGATGATGATCGAATTCCTTATCTTCGTCCACAGCCGCCCTAATCGTATCCGAAGGTGTTTTCTTATCGGCAGCAAGGAAGAACAGCTTGCCAGCGTATCGTTCCCGCATTGCTTCCACGACATCTACCAGGCGTTCAGCATCCATATAAAACTTTTCAACGAAGATCTTCACATCATCCAAGCCATCTCGCAGGTATTCCTTTTTTTCGGGCTTCTCATTACTAGTGAAATCTTCGTGAGCATAAACGATGAAGAACGGGGCCTTCTCGTACTTTCTTTCTTTCGCAAAATGTTTATCAAGCGCCTCGAACAATTCCTCCTTTCTGGCCTTATCTATTTTTCTAGTAAATATATTCTTGCCACACGAGTGAACGTAGCCTGAATGCGCACAGATTAGAGACAGATCTATTTCTAGGTTGGGTGGAACGAAGACGGCACAGGATCCGTAGAAGGCTTCGACCACCACATGACGACTCATGAGCGCGTAATACATGCGTGCGATCAGTTCATGGCGCGCTCGCGGGCTCACCGAACTTCTTGGAAACGAATCGACGAGCTCCGTCAGGGCGGAATAGAATTCGTCGACTGAAAGGAATTGAAGATCATGAACTGGTTCGTTGGTTTCCCGTGAATGATTGTGTGCTCGGATGAGCGCCAGCAGCTCAGCGAATTGAATGTTTGTTACCTTTAGATTCTTTCGAAAGAGAAAGTAGTATGCGGAGCCATGCGAGCGAAACCACTCCGCAAAAAACTGAGAAGGCGAGAAGATCCATTCCTCCGTGACAGTCTGGCCGTCCTTTGATTCGGTATGAAGGTTTTCGGAGGAAAGCAGAGTGTCGGTGAAGAGCTTCTGGAAGTCGATGTGTCGTGTGTTTTGCTTGATTTTGGCAGCGCGCGTTCTCACACTCTGTTTTGGAGCGTCCTTTTTCTTGTCTAAGGACGGCTTTTTGCGCCGTTTTTTCCGTTTCATCCGGCGTGATTTTGCCAAGCGATCAGAGGTCTTAACCATATCAAACTACCTCAGTCCCTATAAGAATCAATTCAATGATGCCAGAGCGTATCGGTGGAAATCGATTTTTGGTTGAGTGCTAGCATGGACAGAATCTAATGTAAGCTGGCATACCGTGCCCTAGACCATTGCTCAAAATGTTATGGCAGTCGAAGAGTCATTCAAGTGTAAGGCGCAAGGACGCAAGCAACACGACAATATGACAAAGGTTACTTGTAGTCAATAGGTTGGTTGGCAGTAACTACCGGATCTTGACAATAGTTTCCCAAGTCCTTCGTCAGATGAGTTGGGAAACTTGACCGGTCAGCCGGAACTCTCGAGATATAAAGAAAGTCGCCGCTATTGCCAGCGCCAGTTGAACCGACCGCTACGCAGGGGTTCTAACATTACACCTCGACAAGCTCTCTCTCCCCTTCCTCTTCACCTCTGAACTGTAGATCGTAAAGCCTCGCATAAAGACCCCCGTTCTCTAACAACTCTTCGTGAGTTCCCTGCTCTACCAGACGGCCGCCGTCAATCACAAATATCACGTCGGCTCGGCGCACAGTTGCCAGTCGGTGCGCGATCACGATCGACGTCCTGCCCTCCATCAAATTTCCGAGTGCGTCGAACACAAGCTTCTCAGACTCTGCATCCAGTCCGGCCGAAGGTTCATCCAGAATTAATATCGGCGCGTCGCGAATGATTGCCCGCGCGATGGTAATCCTCTGACGCTGACCGCCCGACAGAGTCACGCCACGCTCGCCGATCATCGTGTCATACCCGTCGGGCATCTTCTCAATGAACTCATCGGCATTCGCCAGTTTAGCCGCGTGAACAATTTCGCTTCGCGTGGCTTCGGGCTTTCCATAAGCAATGTTGTCCGCCACGGTCGCGCGAAACAGAAGCGTCTCTTGCAGAACAAAACTGAGCCGTTGGCGCAACGACTTGCTCTTAAATTGGCGAATGTCGGAGCCGTCAATTCTGATTTGACCGGCGGTTAGATCGTAAAAGCGCGGCAGCAGGCTGACGATGGTGGTCTTCCCCGCGCCGGTCGGCCCGACGAGCGCGGCCAACTGACCAGGCTTGATCGTAAAACTGAGGTCTTTAATCACCGGCTGCTGCGCGTCGTATGAAAAATCAACGTGGTCGAATTCGATCTTTCCCTTGAAACGCGGCGCGCGTTTGGCTCTCGGAAGATCGCGGATCTGCATTTCGTTCTCCAGCACTTCGCGAATCCGCTCCCACCCGATCTGGGCTTTCGAAATCGTGTCAGTCATCTTCGAAAGCTCGCGCATCGGCTTGTACATCTTGCCTAGATAGAGCAGAAAGACGAGCATTTCGCCCGGCGTCAACGAGCCGATCAGCACCAGACGCGCGCCGTACCAAAGCACCAGACAAGTGCCGCAGGCCACGATGATCTCGACGATGGGCGCCAGCTTAGCCTTGACGTTCCTCGCTGCCAGGGAGGCTTCGACGCTTTTCAGGCTTTCGCGCTCAAACCGCTCTTGCTCGAAGTCTTCACGCGCAAATGCCTTGACGACACGAATCGACGAAAGCATTTCTTCCAGGACGTTGACGACCTGGCCTTCTTTGCGACGCACGGCCCGCGAAGCTTTCTTGATTCGACGCGTGTAGTAGTAAACGACCAGAAACAATCCGGGCGCCACCGTCAAGGCGATCAGCGTGAATTGCCAATTCAAGTAGAACATCACGATGATCATGCCGCACAGCGTCAGCACATTGACCAGCATGCCCAGCAGCACAGTTGAAATAAGGCTTTGCACCGCGTCGATGTCGCTGGTGACGCGGCTGATGAGATCCCCCGTGCGCTTTTGATCGTGAAAAGAAAGTGAGAGGCGCTGGATGTGACTGTAGAGCACGCGCCGCAAGTCGTGCATCACCCACTGGCCTACGCTGGTCGTGAGATATTTTTCAAAGTAAGAGCTGAGCGCGCCAAAGATCGCGATCAACAGCACGGCCAGAATGGCAAAGTTGAGAATCGAAAACTTGTCTGTGCCGATCCAACCGACCACACCAACCAGCCAGCCCGACATCCGTTTCGATCCGAAGACGTAATCAAAAACGATCTTGAGCGGCCAGGGATCGAGCAGGTCAGTGACGCTTTCCCCGACAACTGCAATGAAGGCGAGCGTGAGAGTGAACCAGTGTGGGAAAAGCAAATCGGTGATGCGAATCTTTTTCTGGTTCATGATCGGGTTTGGCTCAGACCTACCTTGGCCTTTCTGCCTCTCCCTTTTGGGAGAGAGGGCAGGGTGACGGTTTGTCCGGCGAAAGCCTTATACCATCCCCTAACCCCTCACAAAGGGAGGGGCAAGAACCGCGTCGTTCAATAAATTTGTCGAACCTTCCCGAAGTCTGATTATCAGCCCTGCAGACTCGTGAGTTGATTTATCCGGTCGCGCACGGCTTGCGTCAGCATCTGGATCTCTTCCGGCGGGAAGTTGGCGGCGCGGAACGCGTCCTGTAACTGCTGGTCGCTTAACTGCGCGAGCAGACTGCCAATCCATTTGGCCTGCTCCACGGTCACGTGACCGAGCAACTCACCCTGCTTTCCGCTGAAAGCAAACTGCACGCGATCGCCCTTGACCCGCTCGACGAATTTAGTTTTGACGTACTTCTCCGGCTCGTTGCGGCTATGCGAGATGGCGCCGCCAGTCTTACCAAAGGTCGCGCCCAGATCGCTGATGATGTACCGCTGCTCGGCCGTGCCGTCGTCACTTTTCACCAAAAGGATTTTGTTGTTGTCGTTCTTCAGGTCCCAATTGTTCAGCAGCGCCATTAGCACGACCAATCCATTCAATTCTTTAGTGTCGGCGAACGGATTACTTTTCCAATCCCAGTTTTCCAAACGCTTGACGTTGTCCGGCCGGGCTTCAAACCGCACATCGGCGAAGCCATCGCCTTCGCACCGCTCGACGTTCTTGCGCGGCTTGGGCGCGCCTTTGATGTGAGCGCAGGGCGCGAGATAGTTGATCTCAGTCACATAACCGACGGCCCAGAGCAGACGCACGGCAGCCGTCTCGGGACGCGCTTCGTTGCCTATCTTCGCGACCCATTTGCGGCCCGCGCCGTCCCGCACCTGATACTTGACCGAATAACCCGTCGTGTCCTCTTTTTCGAAAGTGACGTTGGACAGATCCGGTTTCAACTCATCACCGCCCGGCCCCAGGAAAAGATCCTCAGAAGAAATATCGGATGGCTGACGCCAGAGCACGGCCGGGCTATCTGGCGGCGCCAGCTTCTCTTTTTTGTCCTTGTCCTCTTGAGCGAAAACAACCGGAACGGAAAAGGCCACAATCAACCAGGCAATGAAGGGGATCGCCCTTCGCGTAATTCTGGATACAAACATTCTATTCTCCTGAATCTCCCTCTCCTCGAACTGGAGGGCCGGGGCCGAAACGCCTTGCTCTGAAGCTTTGCTAGTGACGTCTTACTCTGGTGGCCAGCGTATTTTGAACGCCGTTCAGTTCCCTGATCCTGGCGCGAACGCCGCGCGTCATCATCCGAACTTCTTCGGGACTATAGTTGGCCGAGCGAAAAGCATCTTCGATCTGGCGGTCACTCAAACGCGACAACCAGCCGTTGATCCATTGGGCGTCCGCAACCGTAATGTTCTTGAACAAGTCTTTGCGCTTCAGCTTGTAATGAAGGTCTACCCGGTCGTCTTTCACTTTATCGATCAAGCGTGTCTTCACATATGCTTTTGGGTTGTTGCGGTCCGGCTTGAAGTAAAGCACCCGGGGAATGTGACTGACTTTGCCAAAGCTGGCGCCAAGATCCGAGACAAAGTACTGCAGTTCGTTATCGGCGATCTTGTCGTTGCGCACCACGGCGACCTTGTTGTTCGTGTCCTTAATGTCCCAGTTGTTCAGCAGGGCCATCATCACTTTCATGCCCTGAAACTGGCGACTCCCGACAAACGGATTATGGTCCCACTTCCAGCCGTCGACGCGTTTGACGTTCTTTGGCCGCAAACCGAATCGAGCGTTCTCGAGTGTCTTATTAAGACCTTCGACATAAACCCGCGGGACCAAATAATTGACGTCAGGCATATAGCCGACCGCCCACATCAAACGCGAGGCGGCCGTCTCGCCTTTGGCCTCTTTGCCAACCTTGGCGATCCACTCGCGGCCTGAGGCGTCCCGCACTCGATACTTGGTTGAGTATCCGCCTTTCTCTTTCTCGATCAGCGTGACTCTTCTCAGATCAGGCTGCATCGCCTTGCCACCCTGTCCCCAGTAGAGGTCGCGACGTCCAATATCCGACGGCGCTCGCCAAAGCACCGGGATTCCGTCCGGAAGATCTTGTTTGCCTTTCTTTTTCTTATGCTTCTGGCTTGAGTTAGTCGTGGCCGGTATTAACAGAGCCACGCAAAGAACCAACAGAGCCCAGCGGCGCCAGCTTTTTTGTGCGAGCATTTTTCCTACTCCTGAAATTTCCTGTCATCTTCCGGAGGGGCTACAAAACCTTGGGTCAAGCATTCATGTGCATGCCTTCAAAATACATTTGACTGTCAAAGCGCTCTTCGTCAGCGCTGACCGCTACGCGCTCGTACGCGCCGTCAGGCTGCAACTCACGAGCGCTGACGTTGTCACGCAAGTAGGCCTGGAGAACTTCGTCGCGCAAATAGTTTCGCAGCCTGGGATCGTTAACCGGACAGACCACTTCGACGCGACGATTCAGGTTGCGGGGCATCCAGTCAGCGCTGCCAATATAGATTTCATGGTTCCCATCGTTCTCGAAGAACAGGATGCGGCTGTGCTCGAGGAAGCGGCCGACGATACTGCGCACACGGATGTTTTCAGAGAGGCCGGGCACGCCGGGACGCAGCATGCAGATGCCGCGAACGATCAGGTCTATTTCCACCCCGGCCGCCGACGCCTCGTACAAGAACTGAATGATGTTGGGATCGGCGAGACGGTTCAGCTTCGCGATTATCCGCGCCGGCCGCCCGACCCTCGCGTTGGCGGTTTCTCGCTCAATCAGCTCGGTTAATTTCTCACGCAGGTTCACCGGCGCGACCAGCAGTTGGCGGTAATCCTGCTGCCGGGAATAACCCGTCAGATAATTGAAGAACTCGGTCGCATCAGCGCCGAGATCATCATTCGCAGTAAGTAAGCCGAGGTCGGTGTAGGTACACGATGCGGTTGGATTGTAATTGCCGGTGGCGACGTGAACGTAACGCTGCAACAACCCGTTTTCTCGCCGCACGATCAGCGTCAGCTTACAGTGGGTCTTCAGACCGACCAGCCCATAAACCACATGGACGCCGGCATGCTCCAATCGCCGCGCCCATTCGATATTGTTCTCTTCATCAAACCTGGCTTTCAGTTCGATCAAGGCTGTTACCTGTTTTCCTTTTTCGGCTGCCTGCATCAATGCCTCGGCGATCTCCGAGCGCGATCCGGTGCGGTAGAGACAAATCTTTATTGCCAGTACCCGAGGATCGTCAGCGGCGGCGCGAATAAAATCCGTCACTGTGGAATAAGCGCTGTAAGGATGATGGAGAAGCAGATCGCCGTCCTTGATCACATCAAAGATCGAGCGGCGCTGTTTGAGCACATCCGGAATAGACGGTCGCAACGGCCGAAACTTCAGATCGGGTCGATTGAGATCGCACAGCGCGACTAAGTCCGAGGCATTCAGCGGTCCTTTGATCCGGTAGATGTCGTCCGATTCAAGCCCCAGCGAGTTGGTCAGATAGTCGACCATTTCATCGGGCATCGATTCGCTGACCTCGAGCCTGACCGGCGTGCCAAAGCGGCGCCTTCTCAATTCATTCTGCAGCGCGCGTAGCAAGTCGTCAGCTTCGTCTTCACGAATCTCAATGTCGGCATCTCGCGTCACCCGGAACGCGTGCGCGGCGGACGCGTGCATTCCCGGAAACAGAGCGCCGAGGTTCGCGGCAATGATTTCACTCAGAAATACGAATTTCAACTCGTTAACTGGCACCAGGCCCGGCAGCACCGGCGGGACCTTTAGTCTGACAAACCGCGCTTCTTTCGTCGATTCCTCATCGGGTTGCACCATCAGCCCGAGATTCAGGCTCAGCCCGGAAATATAGGGAAACGGATGCGCCGGATCGACTGCCAGCGGAGTCAGCACGGGAAAAACACTTCGGCTGAAATAGTTATCCATCCGACTGCGCTCGTCGCCGGACAGTGAATAATACGAAGCGATGACGATGCCCGCCGTCTTAAGTTGCGGCAGTATATCTTCCGTCAGTGCGCGACCTTGCTCGGCAATCATTGGCCGCAAACGGCTCCTGATCTCGCGCAATTGCTCTTCCGCCGTCATGCCGTCCGGCGAGGGTTGCGCCCAACCGTGCTCTACTTCTTCTTTCAAGCCCGACACGCGCACCATAAAGAACTCGTCGACGATGCTCGCGAAGATAGTGAGAAAGCGAAGCCGTTCAAGCAACGGAGTGCGCCCTTCCAGAGCTTCCTCCAGCACCTGGCGAAAGAACTCCACCAAACTCAATTCGCGATTGAGCAAGAGCTTTTCAGCGCCAGGCGGCTCTGGCGCCAAACCCCTGGCCCTCACCGGCATCGCTGCTGCCAATCGATTGTTTATTTGCAAGTTAGAAATCATTTTTTCTAAACAACTATTCCCTTATCGTGTGCATCGCGGGCGCACACTGATATTTAGATTCGTCGAATTTTCCTCTTCAGACAGCAACTCGTATTCCCCGCCTGAACTGTCTGAAGTAAATCCGGTGAGATTAGTTGGTTACGAGAAAACTAGTGTGGCAGAAATAAGCAGCTCGCACACTCGCCGCAATTGAATCGTACTAATTCGTTTCAGCGAGCATCTTTGACGGGTGGTAAACCTACTCTGGATCGAACAATAGTGACACGATTACGTCAGCCCGCCTGATGGACCGCCGGATCATGCGCATGATTCACGGGCGGGGACTTCGCACCAGCGTCCAGACCTTTGGCGGAAACGTATGCGCGTCGTGCAGGTACACTCACGAACTGATTCGATTCGATGATGTAGCCAGTCAGACGCCCACCGTAGACACAACCAGTGTCCAGGCCGATTGCGCGCGGCGCCAACCGAGGGGCCTGCGCCGGCCAATGACCGAACAGGACGATTCTCTTTCCGCGGTAGACGTCGTACCAGGCGACACCCTTCCGGCGGGAGGGATTCGCGCCCATTGTTCGCATCTCAGTCATATCGCTGGCCATCTGCCGCCGCAAAGGCACGCCTGGACGGAGGCCGGCATGCACGACCAGATGAGAACCAAGATCTATTGTGAATGGAAGCGCGCGTACATACGCTGAATAACGTTCGCGCTGGAATTCGAGTTGGGCCGCCGTAACTTTCTGCTCTTTGTTAAGATGTACTGGCTCGCCTCTCCAGTACTGCCTCAGTGCTCGATCGTGATTGCCGATCACAGAAGAAAACCGTTGATCCTCGATGAAGAGATCGAGCACTTCGCCATTCTTCGGGCCCTTGACTACTAGATCACCGACCGCGATTACACGATCGTCTGTACGAAGTTCGACCACCCTAAGCAAGTCGCTTAGCTCATCGAAACAGCCGTGGATGTCGCCAATTACAATTGTGCGGCCCATTTGTTCTGCTCAATCAAACAAATGGTGTACCGCGTCGGTGGTCCAGTCAGAGAGATTAGGTGTGACGACGTCAGCATGGGCATCGCGCAGTGCGCTTTCAGAAACCGTAGTCGTAATCCCGATGGTGCACATGCCGGCAACACGCGCGGCCTCAATCCCCGGAGGAGCGTCCTCAATCGCCAGACATTCGTTGGGCACGAGCGGCAATTGGCGCGCCGCCCGCCGCTTTTCATTCAGCAACTCCAGCGCGCGCTGATAGCAATCAGGCGCCGGCTTGTGCTTCAACCCCGGCTCAGCGCTGACCACAACCGAAAACGCTTTGGTGATTCCCGCTAGTTCGAGCACATAATCTATCTCGCCGCGCTCAGCCATGCTGACTATGCCCAGTTGGTAATGACGGGCCGCTGCCTTGATGAAAGTAACTACGCCGGCGGGCACCGGCAGATTATTCGTGATTAGCTCGCGATGCATTGCATGTTCGCGCTTGATGAGCGTCCACATTAGCTCGTCAGTCAGCGGCCGTCCGGCCCGGCCGTATGCGGCCCGCACGAAGGCACCATCATCCATACCCAGCGAGGCGAAATAATCTTCATCGGTGAGCGGCACATTTTCGGTCAGCAAAACCTCGCGGTAAGCTTTCAGATGAATGCGCTCGTCATCAATGATGACGCCGTTGAAATCAAGAAAGATGGCTTGAATCATGCGTGGATGAAAAGAGTCTATCTACGTTCTCCTGCTGTGATGAGAAGGGGGCGTTGAAGACGAAGTGGACAACACGACCATCGCCTCAAGCCCTCACCCGGCCCTCTCCCAAAGCGAGAGGGAGTCAAAGCTACTAATTACCCTGACTTCAAGGAGCGCTGTTGTTGGAAGCGATTGCGGCCGGGGATTTCATTTCCGTAATCAGCGCGTTTTGCTCCGCGAACCACAGCGGCAGCCGCTCGCTCTCCAACACGTCCAGCCGTCGCAGCACCTCCGTCAACGCCAGTTCATTTTTCAAATTCACCTGATAGTCGAGATCGGCGGTCAGACGATCTTTCTCCGATTGCCGGTTCTGCGACATCATAATGATGGGCGCCTGCAATCCCGTGATCATCCCCAACACCAGATTGAGCAACACGTACGGAAATGGATCAAACCCTTTCCCTTGAAGAAGCCAGGTATTAAGCAGTACCCAGAAAATCAGGAAACCAATGGCTGCGCCGATGAACTTCCAACTCCCGCCGAACTCCGCGATCAGGTCGGCCGCGCGATCGGCGATGGTCATCCGCTTTTTCTGTTCTTCATTGACGTTACGCGAAACGCGCTGCTGCAGCATCCTGTCAGTAGTCCGCAGCCGCAAGAAAGTCGCACTCAACATTCCCAACGCGACCTTGGGGTTGTCGTCAATGAACCGCAGGAAGTTGTCCCGCGACAACACGGCGAGCCGCGCGTCTTCGACAATCACGGCGTCGGCGGAGCGCTTCTTGCCGTCGATGATCGCCATCTCGCCAAAGAAGTCTCCGCGGGCCAGCTCCGCCAGCACCAACTCCTTTTTGTCTGCGTCAGTAACGGCGATCCGCACGCGGCCGCTTTCAATCAGATACATCGCGTCGCCTTCATCGCCGGCGTGAAACAGCGCGGTACCCTTGGCGATGTCGCGCGTCCGCAGCAAACTCCGCAATTCGCCCGCGGCCCCGTCGTCGAGCGACGCAAAGAGCGGCACCGAACGAATGGCATCGAGCGTCATTTCCTGGGGGGTTGGTGTCGACATTGGCTTACCCTCAATTGAGAAGTCAGTTGTTAGTGGTTTGAATTCTGGACGTTGTAGCCGGTGACGGCACGACTAACAACTAAGAACTAACAACGGACAACTAACTACTGACTACCTTTCCGTCCTTCATCATAATAATTCGATCGGCGAAGCTGCTCGCCAGTTCGTGATCGTGAGTTACCAGCAGGACCGTCAAGCCTTCACGCTCGACCATCTCGCGGAGCAACGTCAGTAACTCGCGCGCGCGAGTTGAGTCTAAATTCCCCGTCGGCTCGTCGGCAAGCAAAACGCGCGGACGGTTCGCCAGGGCCCGGGCGATGGCTACCCTTTGCTGTTCCCCGCCGGACAATTCCAGTGGGCGATGGTCCATTCGATCCTTCAGGCCTACGCGCTCGAGCAGTTCTCCGGCGCGCTGGCGGCGTTCCGTACCGCGGACGCCACCGAAGGCCAGTGCCAGCCGCACATTCTCGGCCGCGGTCATCGTGGTAATCAAATTGAAGTTTTGAAAAATCATGCCGACAGAGTCGCGGCGATAGCGGGCCATCTGTGTCTTCGTTAAGGGCCCGAGCGGCTTTGAATCGAATAGCACCTCACCGGCGGTGGGTCGATCGAGCCCGCCCAGCAAGTTCAGCAGGGTCGACTTGCCGGACCCGGACGTTCCCTGAATCGCGACAAATTCGCCTTCGTTCAGGCTTACGTTGACGTGATCCAACGCGGTCACCAGATTCGTTCCCATCTGATAGACCCGCATGACTTCCTGAGTTTCGATCAACGACATAGCTCGTGCGTTTTAGTTTAGCAGGAGGACTTATCATCCTCACCTCTTGTCTCCGTTTAGAAGGAGGACTCTTTCTAAAAACAATCTTCGGTCTTGCTCCCTCTCCCTTTTGAGAGAGGGTCGGGGTGAGGGCCTGAGGCAGAAACCCGGTTTTGAATTACTCCGTCCTTGATAACACGACCGATGATTAGTACAAACACTCTCCCCTGGCCCCTCTCCCTGTGCACTCCCAGAGGGAGAGATATCCGGCCTAAACTGACCATGATCGTGCTCGTGTTACCCGCCAAAGCTCAAACTGCTCCGCGTCAAATCCCTTCAACGGCATTTCAAACCGCATAGCCTCAACCCCGTTATCCGGATCATTCAAGAGGTCGCGGACTTCGGGATCGGAATAAACCGCCGTTGAGATAACCACGTCGTCGCCCGTGGATTGCCCTTCCAGACGCGCCGCCATATTAACCGTCGACCCGAAGTAATCCAGCCGATCGTTCAGCGTCACGGCGATGCAAGGCCCCGTGTGCAGACCGGCCTTGAGGCTGAGCGGCTGCATTCCTCCCGCCGGATCAGCCAGACGCTGTTGCGCGTGGAGCATGGCACGCACGGCCCCCGCAGGGCAACGGAAAACAGCCATGACGGCGTCGCCGATAGTTTTCACCAGCGCGCCGTCCTCGTCGGCGATTACCTGTTTCAAAATATCAAAGTGATTCATCACTCGTCCGAATGCCGTCGCATCACCAATCTCGCGGTACATGCGGGTTGAATCTTTCAGATCCGTAAACAGCACCGTTAAAGTGCCGACTGAAATCTGCTCCCCAGGCCGCAAAGCCTCGCTCGCGAACAGATCGCGAAAGACTTGCAGAGCCGTCACCTCAGCCGCCGTTGCAGCTTCATCACTCCAGGACGTGCGTTCGAGAATGAACAACTGTTCGTCCGCGGTGGCGTTTTCAAATTGGATGTCCGCATCCTGTCCGATCTCAAGTTCCTCGCCGGCCCAGCCGTCGTTCGTCGCCCGCAATGTCACGGCGCCCGGGCCATTTTCCGTCGCCCACAAATGTTGCCAGCCCGGAATGCTCATCGTGCGCAGACGATAACGGCCGGCGTCGAGAGTCAAATCGATCGCGCGTTTCGAATGCGGCGCCAGCAGTTGTTGGACTGCGATGTGGGGCGTCACCTCCGGCCCGCCTACGCAAAACGTTTCGGCCTCCGTTTTGCGAATGGACGGATTCGGTCGAAAGGTAAGTTCGATTGATTGTTCAAAGTTTGCCGTAAAATCGATATTGCATCCAGCACAGTGAATGTTTGACGAAATGTCCTCGAGCGAGCCAGCGGCCGGCCCTCCGCGACACATCGGGCAGATCAAGTTCCACTGTAAATCCAGGATGCCCGCGCGGGTGGCGCAGAGGCAAGCTTCCAGGACTTTGCGACGGGGCTGGTTCCATTGACGCGCGAGTTCGTAAGGCCTGATCCGCCCGAGAGATAATTCGTCGGCGTTTTCCAGGTAATCAACGAGCATGGCGACCAATCCTTCGTCCGTCCCGGCCGCTGCCATTTTCTCACTCAGTGCCAGCAGGCGCGCCCGCCCGCCCGAAACAAATTCGATCCGGGTAGAGCTATTCGTCGCTGTCCGTTCCTGTTTCGCCAGCCCGTCATAGCCGCGCACTGTGCGGGCAAAGCTGCGCGCACTCAGAATTCCGATTTGAATCGGGATGGCCAGCAGTCCGATCGCGTTTCGGGGCCGCGCCCAAACCTGATATACCAGTTTCGTCCCCAGTGTTTGATGACCGTCCGCAGTCGGCGTCAGAGGCGTCAATTCAACCACAACGCGCAACTCGCTCATCGGACCTTTGCTGTACTGACGCGTCACACCAAACCGCGTGGGTCTGATCCACTCAAACGGCTGCTCCTCCCATTCGACCGGAATGCCAAAGGCCGACAGCCGTAACCGTCGGCGCGCGTTCTTCAGACCCTTGCCTGCGCTCTCGACCATCTGAACCGCCGGCACTCCGGTGTCGCGATTGAAGCGATTGGTGTCGGCCAGCAGCGGCCAAAGTTGTTCGGGTGACGATTCAAGATCGAATTCCCAACGGTAGTGAAATTCATGGTAGGACATAAATCAGAAGTCAGAGAACGGAGGTCAGAGGTCAGAAAAATGCGGATCAGTGGTGGGTCAGGAACGAGCAGGGATTCTTAATCATGCTGCCGAGCATTCGGCCCACTTCCTGACTGAGAACAGTGAGATCAGAATGCTCTTCGCGAGTGATGTAACTGCAATCACGGGCAAAATCTAAAGAGGAGTCAGTTTCGCTATTCTCGCCGTCACAATCTGTCAGCGTGCTAATGAAGTGCGCCTCGTACCTCGGTCGTACGCCGCTTTGTATACATTCAAATCCTTGGCAGAGTTGATTTGAATCGGCTGTGACCTCACTGGTCTTTTCTGACTTCCGACCTCTGATCTCCGACCGCTGCTTTCTAGACTTCTTTCCACTCGGAATCCACATCCTCGTCCGAAAATGCCACGCGATAATTCTTTGACTGTATCTGCTTGGTGATCAGCAGGTCGTCTTTTCGCTTCAGCAGATCGGCGCGGTTGTAAACCGACAACTCAAAGTTGTAGCCGTGCGTGATGGCGTCTTTCGGACAAGCTTCGACGCAATAACCGCAAAATATGCAGCGCCCATAGTCGATGTTGTAGATCTTTGCGTAGCGTTCGTCGACGCCGATGCGTTCCTCGGCCGGACGCGGGTCGTCCGCGGCCTCGATGTAGATGCATTCAGACGGGCAAGCCGCCGCGCAAAGAAAACAGGCGACACATTTCTCGCGGCCCAGTTCATCGACGTGGAGCAAATGCTGGCCGCGATAACGAGGCTGGACGGTGACCGGCTCCTCAGGATATTGAACGGTCTGCTTGCGCTTTGGCAGGTAGGAGAGTGTGACACTCATGCCCTGGATGATGGCTTTAGTTGATTCAATTACTTCAGTGATGATGGACATATTCTTAATTTCAAATTTCAGATCTCAAATTTCAAATCTCGGATTGAGTTGTCAGCTCTTGCCGCTTTCCATCGCAAAGTGGCAAACGCAATAACTCTCAGCGCGAACTGCTTCGTTCTTTTTTCTAACTCGACCTTGTCCATGCCAATTCGCAATCCGCAATTCGAATTTCCCAATTCCAAATTATTTTACACGAGTGGTGTGCGATGCCACAGCTTGCCAACGGTGATCGCGCCAAACGAACGTGTCGACAAAAGTGTAAGAGTCCGGCCCGTTAGTCGTTACTTCCCGCAAGGTACCGCTCAAGGTCGCCCGATCGTCCGTCTGATCGACCGTCAAATCCTGAAACTCCCAAGACTTGATCGAAGGATCGGGCTTCAGCGAATCGATGTACTGGCGTTTAGTGCGCTCGTCCGTGTTGCCAACATAGTCGGCGGCGAGGATTCGCTCGAGCGCTTGCTTGTCCCCTTCTACGTTCGCTCGCGCCCATTCGTCTTCCAGGTTAGTGAGTTGGTGCAAAACCTCGTCCTCATCCTCCGGCACGTCGTCGGCTTGCAGAGAAGGCGAGGCGATCGGCGTCGGCGTGGTGGTCCACTCCAAACGAGTGGGCGTGGGCTGGGCGCGATTGTCATTGCGCGCGTCCCGCAGCATCGGCGGAATGACTATCGCCGCGATCACTATTCCGCCAATGACGACGAAGACAATCGCGAGGATGCCTACAATCCAGAGCCATGTACGGCGCGGCTTTGCTTGGTGAGTGAATGATGGGACGGGAGGCACGAACTGCGACGCGCTAATCGTTGCTTTGCCGGGCAACTGACCGTAGGTTTGCGTGGGAGGCAAAACGTTGTCGCGCTCAGTCGGCGATGCGAACGGCGCAGGTGAAATCAGAGTCTCCTGGGACTCGGCCCGCCCGGCATCACGGACGAGCGGCGTGCCGTCTTCCAGACAGAAGCTTAGCGTGTCATCGTCGAAAGAGCGGTTACATGTGGGACAGCGCTTCACGATAAGATTTGGGGCGACGGCTCCTACTTAATGCCTTGCGTAAAGATCGCGACGCCGTAGAGCAAGATGAAAAACGCCAGACCAAGGAAATAAACTGCGCCCGTGACAATTCCGGTGATGGCGAAAGGCTTGCCGGTGAATTTATCCGGATAGTTTTTGATCTGGTTGAGCGAATAGATCCCCAGCCCAATCGCCACGGGACCGGTGATCACTCCGAGATAACAACACCAGCCGATAGTCACGGTAAAGATTCCCAGGATGAGGGCGGCTACCGCGGTACCCTGCTTTGGTCCGGCAGCGTAAGCCGGGGGCGGCGGCGGTTGCCAGCCCGCCTGAAGCGGTTGTGGCTGGGCAAATTGGCCCGCACCCAAACCGCCCGACGGTGTGTTCCAATTTGCCGGCGGAATCGGATTAGAAATCGGCGGCGGCGCCGGCGCCATCATCGTCGGCGGCGGCTCGTCCCTGGAGAACGAGTCCTCAACCAGAGTGGTGCCGTCCTGAGTACAAAAACTCAGCCAGCCTTCTGAGAATGTTTGGTTACAAGTGGGGCAGCGTTTCATTTTGGGGAAGACGTCCTTTGTTAGTTGTCGGTGTTCCGTCGTCAGTAGTCAGTTGTCATTAGTTAGTCGTTTCAAGCAAGCTTTTAATTAAAAGCTCAACCTTGAAGAGAGATGCAACTGACCACTAACGACTAACCACTGACATTCTTTCAAACAATTTCCAGGCGATTGAAGAAGTACGCAATCTCGATCGCGGCATTCTCGTCAGAGTCCGACCCATGCGTGGCATTCTCACCGACCGAGGCGCCAAACTCTTTGCGAATGGTTCCGGCGTCGGCTTTGGCAGGATCGGTTGCGCCCATGAGATCGCGCCAGGCTTTCACCGCTCCATCCTGCTCGAGCACCATGACCACGCACGGCGCGCTCGACATGAATTCGGTCAAGCCTTCAAAGAATGGTTTGCCGTGGTGCACATCGTAAAAGCCTTCCGCCTGTGCGCGCGACTGTTGAATCATTTTCATGGCGCGGATCCGAAACCCGGCTGAAATAATTCGATCGATTATTTTTCCCGTGTAACCCGCGCGCACGGCGTCGGGCTTGATGATTGCGAATGTTAGGTTACCTGCTTGTTCTGCCATTGTTCCTCAATAAAATTTTATCCAGCAATACCTTTGAGATTTCTGGTTTTTCGTAGTGATGGGGTCGCTACCGCTACCGGTACTGACTCTCAATTTTTCACCGCCGCGATGCAGCACTCATGCGTGACTCTTTGGGTGACAGCGGACAACAAATAGCACATTCCCGGGTCGCTGGGATTGTACGCGCCGGGCCGGATCCATGCCAGGCCCTTGCAGTTCGCATTGCCGGCGCAGTCCGCCTTGCAGAGCGCGAAGCTCGCCCGCTGGTAGTAGGTAATTCGGGTTCCGTTAAGGCTGGTGTTGTTAAGCGTAGTGAACATCG
>JAWVEB010000026.1:0-40649 GCA_033856915.1 Blastocatellia bacterium
CGCCGTTATGGTAAAGCCCGGCATCCACCAACAATGGGTAGGTCGGGGCTACCGTGCTGGTGTAAACCAGCGTTCCATTCTTCCGATATTTAACCACTCCTCCCTCGACCGCCACCCGAAACACGTCGGCGGTCGTATAGGTGCTGACTACTCCCCGGTTCATCCCGGACTCAAACACGTAAAGATTTCCATCCGAATTGGGCAGCAGGGCAAACTGCATACTGGTGTAGTCCTGATTCGGGTCCGTGTGGCTCAGCGCCACCATCCCTGTATACAGTGACGTAACGCTGAACTCTACGTATCCGTCACCCGACACAATTGACTGAGTGGACGCCGCGCCCGCATTTCCCCAAGCCGTTGCTGCCGTCTTGGTCACACTGTTCCCGGATACCGTCACTCCAACAATATTCGTCCAAGTCACATTTTGCTGGTTACCGCCTTGCGGCATCGGCGCTGGCAGGAAATTTAATGAACGAGCCGATCGCGCGTGATGCATCTGCACGGTCCCCACCCGACCGTGCTTATCAGCGCCGGCGACATTAACCCGCTCGCTACTTTCCGTCGTTAGGTTTGTACCGGTCTTGCGCGGCGGAAGGGGATCGCCAACCCTTCTTCCGTGGCGCGATTCCAGAGGCTTGCGCCGCGAGCGCATTGTCGATTCGATGTGCCTTGCTGCTTTCGGTGTCTCATGCTGACGTTGACGCACTTCATCGAGGCTCGGCACCTGCGCGGCTGGCGGTCCCGGCGGCGGCGCAGACGGGTTTACTTTCTTTGCCTTGTCATTACCAGACTGGCCACTGCGATCTTGCGGTAAGAAACCCGAGCCACTGGAGATTGGCGTGATTAGCGTCAGGCTTGCGAGAATTAGAGCAAAACAAACTGACAGGCTCGTCCAGCGAATCAATCTCGCGGGAAGACGGTGAGTAAGTCGCATTGAGGAACTCCTTCTTGCGTTCAATAACAGACTATTTCAATTGACCACCTCAACGCGGGATGGTGCCATCCAGCTAACCGGCGAATACGAGCGAGACCATAGAGGCTCGCGGGAGTTGCCGCATGAAGAAAACGGCAAGCAACACTGTCTGGCTTTTCTTGTTTCCTTTATTGCATACAGCCCTCCGCAACCTCAGTCCCTCTTACGTTCGGCTTTAAGGACTCGGTTGATTGTCGCTGGCAGCTTGCCAATCTGCTCCGGCTTCCTCAGAAAAGCATCGACTCCGGCGCCCCAGGCTTCCTTCTCGCAATCGCTTCCAGAAAGAATGATGATCGGCGTGCGGCGACGGTGAGTTATCTTGCGCGCCCTTTGCACCAACTCCAGACCGCTAAGGCCGGGAATGTCGTTATTAACGATAAGTACATCGTAGTGGTCGTTGCCGGTAAGTTTTTCGAGCGCGCCATAGCCGTCAGTGCAAAGCTCCACGTGCCATTCTTCAGCCGCGAACATCTCGTCGACCAGGTTAGAGGTTTGCTGATCGTCCTCGACATGCAGAATTGAGATATGGGAACTCGCTCGCTCGGCAGTCTGCTTTGTTAATTTCTTCTTGATCTTTCTGGGCTGGGAAAAAAGATGGCTCCTTCGGGGCCGCACGGCGGATCTGGTTTTGAGCAGATCCTTATGCCGGCTGTTTATTAAGGAGATGAGACTCTGGTGATGCTTGAAGCCAAGCAGGCGTGCGGCTTTGGTTACCGCGCCCCCGGCGTCTCTCAGCGCGCGTTCAATAATCGCCTTTTCACTTTTCAGTACTTCTCGTTTGAACGAGAAGCCTTCCCACGATTGTTCGTTCCCTTCAGGGCCTTCAAGTTGCTCAGCGGTCCCCAGCGCTTCGATGACTTGGCGGGCACAGGCAATTAAGCGTTTGCCGGCTGACGGATCCTGGGAACGCTGCAAGAGGTCCGCTGCCGTCTGAAAGATCGAAGCCAACTCCGGCGGCGGGGTTTGCTCGGCCAGCTCCTCAATAATGCTCAACTTCGCGCGGCCCGCTCCTTCGAGATCGCCGGCGGTCTCGGCAACGCTGATCGCGCGATCCAAGAGCACTTTCGAACGTGAGTAGTTGCCAATGCGGGCGAGGACGATGCCTTGAGTGGTTAAGGCTTCCGCCAGCAGTGCCTGCTCGCCACCGCGTTCGAGGGTTCTTACTGCTGATCGGACCGAGCGCTCGGCCTCTTGCACACGTCCTTCAGCAAGAAATGTTCGTGCACGAGTGTCGTTTACTTGGGCAAGATGAACCTGGTCGTCGATCTGAATGAATAAGGTTCCCGCACGACTAAGATGTTGATGAGCTTCGGAAAATCTTCCGAGTGTGAAGAAGAGGAAGCCGAGATTAATGTCAACGCAGCCTTGAAATCGGGTATTCCCAGCCTGCTCAAAATGAAAATTTGCGGCTGCGTATTCGATTAACGCTCGATCTAAGTAGTCTTCTCGGTTCTCTGCGGCCGCCAAATTCCTTAAGACCACCGCGAAACCATTATGGAATGTCCCTTTGAGAGCATGATCCGCGCTATGCTCCGCTAGAGGCGCAGATTCCTCATAATATCGCAACGCTTCATTCAGGCGTCCCGCCGTTCTTTCCACCAAGCCCGAACGAACGAGGACGCATGCTCTCAGATCACTATCTTCGCTTTTAAGGCGGCGTAACGCGTTGTCTAGATTAATTCGCGCCTCATCATACGAACCTTCGCGCCAATAACAGAGCGCGAGATCGGCGTGTGCCTCGGCTACTCCCTCCGATTGCCCCAGCTCTTCAAATATCTCAAGACTCCTCGTTATCAGGTTCTTTGCCGTCTCTTGGCTACCCTCAGACTGGTGTGTGGTGCCCAACCATCCCGCCAAAGCGCCCACCCGGAGAAGTACGCCGGCGCTGGTAGCGGGGTCGAGCCCATCGACCATCGGTGAGCCGTGACGCTGTGGCCAAAACTCACTCAGTGCTTCGGACGCTGTTTCATATTCGCCGGCCTTTTCGAATTGCTTGGCTGATTCGCAGCAGAGCTTAGCTCGCTGTACAAGTGTTAGATCGCGAGTCTGCTGTTGAAGCGCTGCTAGCTGAGATTGTAAGCTCATGTGAGGTCTACCTTTCTGTATACTCGATAAAAAGTTTGCGTCGGCTGGAGCAGGCTGCGTCGCTCGCTCCACTGAAAGCTATGCGCTGCCGCTGAAACCTGCTTCCTCTTATTCGTTTCAAGAAAGAACCGTTACACCAATCGACGGAACTAAAGGAGATAAACATGAAGAACTTAAGAAGACTGAGTGCTGCTGTCGTTCTAACGTTCGTGCTCGTGGTGTCCGCTTTCGCAGGGGAAGTTGAAACACCACCATGCGCGCCTGGCGATATTCTGACACCCTGTGCTGCTGCTCAAATGTCATCCGACGACTCGACTGCGCCGGGAGTAGCTCTTTCTACGCCCGCTTCGAACACTGTAGATATTGTCTCAGTTGTCGATGCGGCGATGAATCTGCTGTCGCTTTTCTAGCAGCCGCTTAATTTGCGAACTTCTTCGTTGCCCCTCGATCGCTTCGCCGGCAACGCGGTCTTAGTGTGTCTACTGTGATGAGAGTCTCCGGGTGCGCCGGAGCCGGACGAGGAGGCCCTCAGAGTCGCGTAGCATAAACCCAGGCCTCAATCAATGCAACCATGTTTGCGATTTTGATCTAAGAGGTTGACGAGCGTCGCCTTAGTGTCCGTGGCAATCGCCTGCGCAAGGTGGATTCGGT
This sequence comes from Blastocatellia bacterium, assembly GCA_033856915.1. Taxonomy (GTDB): domain Bacteria; phylum Acidobacteriota; class Blastocatellia; order Pyrinomonadales; family Pyrinomonadaceae; genus UBA11740. The sequence continues at coordinate 3,710 of JAWVEB010000026.1, forward strand.
CGATGGAGTGCGAAGGCGAAGTGAGATCCGGAGGGTTGAAGTGATTCAGCGTGATTGGTTTTAGATGCTCGGTCCGGTGTGATTTGAGGCCCGAAGGGCCGTCAGTCAATAGCCACGACCGTGAGGTCGTGGATCCGATATCCCCAGTCTTGGTGAGGCCCGAAGGGCCACATGGAATATGCGGGCCATGAGGGTTGATAAAATCCCATTCCACCAGCGGGAAAGGCCGAGAGCACAACAGAAGTCTGAGTCATGGCCTACTTGAATGCACGAACGCCAGCCGTAGTGAATTAATGTCGCGTCTTCGGCGCTCAAAGAATGTTGTGTTTAGACTTTGACCCCGCCCTCACGGGCGGGGCTATTTCATTTCGGCCCTTCGGGCCTGCGCGAACGGCGCCCCGGTGGGCAACCTAGCTTTGCTTCTTCGGCAGTTGCAGCGGCGGACGCCTCTGTGGGGCGGCTTCCGGCTCTTCGGTTTCCATCATGTTGGCCAGCACATCTTTGTAGATCTTAATCTTGCCGTCCTGCTCCATGCGGTGTTGCACGGCCATCAGATAGTCATCGAAGACCTGGTTTTTGCGTTCAGTGAGCGCGCTCTGCATTAGCGAATCGCGCTGCTTGGCGAACTCTGTTAAATCAGCTTCAGTGCGAGTGTTGACTCCCAGCACCAGATAGTTCTGATTCAGAAAGATGGGCGTCTTGAGCACTTCACCAGTCTTCGCGGCGTAAAGCGGATCATCAAGCAGCACGCTGGATCCAGCCTCGCCGAGCGGCGTCGATAGTTTGTAGTTCGCTTCGGCCTTTGCTTCGAGCCCCAGTTTGGCTGCGGCCGCTTTCAAATCGCCAGGAGATTTGGCGCTGGCGATCAGCTCTTTGGCCTTTGCTTCCAACTGTGATTTGGCTTTCTCCTGCTTCACCGCCTGCGCCACCTTGTCCTTCACTTCGTCGAACTCCGGAATGCGCGGACCTTTTTTCTCGACCAGCATCGGAATCGCAAAACCATTTTTGATTCCGGTGCGTTCGCCCACGTCGTTGGGATTGTTCAGAGGGGCGATTGATTCTTCGAATTGCTGCGAGCTGCCAATGTTAGGCACGTCGTCGCCGGGTTTAACGAACGGCGTTTCGCGCACCATGTCGCCGGCCGACATGTTGGCTTCCGCCGCGAACTCTTGCGCGACCTTCTGCGGATCTTTTGTTTCTTTCAAGCGATCCTGCGCGCGCTGAGCGATTTTTTGGGCCACGGTGTAACCCCGGCGATTGCGGAGAGAAACCAGCAACTCCGCTTTGGCATCGTCGAAAGTCTTTGGCACCGGCTCACCGCGACGCAGGATGTAATACGCGCTCTTGTATTTGATCGGGTCGGTAACATCGCCGGGCTGGAGATCGAGTACCTGCTGGTACGGGTCGGCAGACGGGTTGGGGTTTTTCTTCACGACACCATTCACACGTCCGCCATTTTGGGCCGTGGTCGGATCTTCGGAATTACCCTTTGCCAACTCAGCGAACGCATCTTCAGTTGCCGTTTCCTGCGCGCCGCGTGCCTTGGCGACCAACTGGTCGGCTTTAGCTTTGACCGTGGCGTCGAGATCCGGGCGGGCAATCTTCAAGATGATCTGCTGGACTTTAACGCCGGCCTGCTTGAATTCAGGCTTCAGACTGTCATACTCGTCATGGAGTTCTTTGTCTGATATTTGCAGTTTCTGGCCTGACTTATCCTGGTCAATAAAAACGTACTTAATCTTTTTCTGGGGTACGAGGATGTTGTAGTCGGTTTTGTGTTTCTCGTAATACGCTTTCATCTCGTCATCTGCGGGTTGAATTTTCTCGGCCAGCTTGTCGGCCGAAACAATCACGTACGTCAGATCGAAATTTGTATTCTTGCGCTTGTACTCTTGTTGTACCTCGTCTTCGGAAATGCGTACGCTGGCCGAGACGAAAGCTTCGAGCTTCTCGCGGGCAATGTCTTCGGCAATACCGCGTTCAAAAACGCCCACGTCACCGACTCGCTCCTGGTACTTGCTCATGTCGAGATTTCCGGAGGCGTCGGTGATCGTCAGCTTGCCCGAAGCATCGCTAAATGTTTTCGCGATTCTTCCCCTGACTTCTGCCTCGGACGCACCCAGACCCAAGCGCGCGGCTTCCTGTTCAGTCACTTTCTTTGAGATCAAGCCGTCGAGAATTCGTTCGTCGGTGTACCCCATCTGAGTCAGGCTCACCTGTCCACCGAACCGGCTGAATTGAGTTTGAATATTCTGCTTTTGCGTTGCAAAGTCGCCCACGGTGATGTCGGCGCCCCCCACAGTCGCCAGCACCTCGGCGCTCTTGGTGGCCTCCAGGGCCGACGATCCGCTGTTAGGCCTGAAAAAGAGGACCAGACTGACCGCCATCAGTCCCACGAACCCCAGAATCAGGACTTTGCTTGTGCGTTCAAAGCGACTTAGTTGTTTGAGCATTGATAGAAACCTTTTCCGTGTAGACTCGAACGACAAATTCTAATTGAGCGCAGTGCAGGCTGCAACTTGCCACGCCCTTTCGTAGTGGGTCAGTTTGACAGAGCGCCACGGTCTCACCCGTGAATCGCGCGCAAGATGCGCGTGCCACAACCAAACTGGCCCTTCGGGCATGGCTTTTTCAGAAACTTCGGCGTTTTCGTTTTTGCGTGGCTTGCAGCGCGAGTGATATTTTAACTGCACAGATGCATTCACTCGCAACTTCGACAATCGCCTGGGTCGGTTTCTGTGTTTTCATTCTCGCGATGCTGGCCATCGACCTGGGTCTCTTTAATCGCAAACCCCACGAGATCAGTTATCGCAATGCCGCAGTCTGGAGCGCAGTCTGGGTCTTGCTCGCCTTGCTTTTCGCGGGACTCTTGTTTGGCCCTTTGGGTTGGGAATTATTCGGAGAAGCCCGACATCAGAAGGGCCTCGAGTTTGTTGCCGGGTATCTAATCGAGCTCTCGCTTTCGGTCGACAATTTGTTTGTCTTCCTGCTGATCTTTTCGTACTTCAAAGTCCCGCCAAAATACCAGCACCGGGTTCTTTACTGGGGCGTGCTGGGCGCGCTGCTGATGCGGGTGGGGATGATCCTGCTCGGTACCAGCCTGATCGATCGTTTTCATTGGATTATTTATTTCTTCGGAGTGTTTCTGGTCTATACCGGCGCGCAGATGCTGCGGGGCGGAAAAACCGAGATTGAGCCTGAGGACAACATCGCAGTGCGGTTTGTCTCGCGTTACGTCCCCATCACGCGTCACTACGAGCGCCGTAAATTTTTTACTGTCGTCGAGGGAAAACGCGTCGGCACGCTTTTATTGCTGGTATTGATTGTGGTTGAAGTGACCGACCTGGTGTTCGCGGTGGACTCGATCCCGGCGATCTTTGGCGTGACCACCGACCGCTTCATCGTTTACACCTCAAATGTTTTTGCCATTCTCGGCCTGCGCACCTTCTACTTTCTGCTCGCGGGAGTCGTCGAGAAGTTTCATTACCTCAAGGTCGGGCTCGGGATTGTGCTTGCTTTCATCGGCGTCAAGATGCTCCTGCCTTTATTGACGAGGCTTTTGGCGGTGGCATTTCAAGGGCTGGGATATAAAGCAGCCGGGGATTGGGTACACGGCGTCGAAGACATTCCGATTGGGATTGCGTTGGGGATCGTAGCGGCAATATTACTGGCGTCGGTAGGCGCGTCGCTGATGTGGCCCCTGAAAGGCGCGCGGGAAAGTTCAAAGTGATGAGCCCAGACACGACATCGCCCCGAAGGGTTTCCCCTGCAGGGCGACGGAGCGCGCACCGGAAAGCTCCGGCAGCTATTTTTGGAAGCGGTTCTTAAGAAACCTAAACCGTAGAGAGTCTCGGTGTTGACTCTTCTCCCGCTGAGAACCAAGTTTTAGGAGCCAGCGAGTACAGCCTTCCGTTCATCTTGGTTAGTGCCCAAATCTTAGTCTCAAGACGCTGTTTGGTCAAGTAGCAGGTTGACCGCACCTGATACATACAGGGCGCCTGTGTCGCCTTTCTTCTATTTCAATTACCCTCGCCAGATCAACGGCGCCAGCAACACTACAACCACCGCGCAGATCACTGTAAGCGGCGCCCCGACCTTAAACTACTGGGCTCCTGAAGTGATTGTCGGCACGGTTCAGGCATGGGCCAGGCGCCTTCAAACGACGGCGACATGAACATCGATATCTCATGCCATTTAAGTGATTAAATACCCTACGAATTGGCTCCTCATCAAAGGACGCACGAGGTCATGAGAAGATCTATTTCTGATTTTGCCAATTAGACGTAAATCAACAGGTATGGTCTTGGAATCAACCTAAGCAGTATCCGAGCTTTTATCTGTTCACTTTGATGTGAACGGGGTTCGACTCAGCCTCCGTTACTCCCTTACTATGAAGCCCTCCCACCTTTCGCGTTGCGACAACCCAATAATTGCCAGGTGTCTTCATATCGTAGATGTTACTTATTTCAAGGACGTCCTCCCGTTCCTGGCCCGGCTGGATGATTACCGACAAGTTCATGTAAAGATTTCCCTCTGTATTCAAAAGGACCCTTCCGTGCTCGGTCAGTGGAACGGTTCTTCCCCTGTCAGTCCAAATTCGAACCTTATAGTCCTTTTCGGTGCCGACCTCCGCTAAATGCAGAGCCTGATCGGTAACGTTCTTAATCTTGATTCGTAGTCTCGCCGGCATTCCCGACTGGACTGACTCACTTTCGGCCGCGGCCGAAACTTGAAAGCCTTCTGTGACGCGGCCCACTGTCTTTGGCCCTTTCCTTTTCTGAGTTGAAGAGTCCACTCCCATGGCTGAGCATATTGCCAAACATGCGACTATCAAGAACATACATAGTACCTTCATTCTGTCTCCTTAGTGATAACCAAAACTCGTAATGTTAGCTGACCATTGAGGGCATTGAGTTGCATCAGCATCGCTCGGGTTGGTAGTGTGGCTACTCGAGTTTAACGTCCAATCGCTAGAACTGCCGATGCGAAACGCGCTGCCGCTCCAGCTCCAAGATACTTTTCTGAGAGGAACATAAATTGGAGTACCAGAAGTACCAGTTGGGGCAAACATAAGATACATCGTAAAGCTGTCGCTAACACTGTATGCCGTGTAGTTAGTTGTCAGCGCAACGCCCGGCGAGTCCTCCGTACCGTTCGAGTCAGAAGGATAAAAATAGACAGTGTCTAGAACTTGGGTGGCGTGTTGTTGTTCCGAGACGTTCCCCGTGGTTGTTCGCGTCCGCGTCGTTGTGTAAATATCCTGGATGGCCGTAGATCATTTCCCACGGCCGCCGCGATGGCTGAAAAGCCGGCTGGGTTTTTCCGCGACCAGATCCGCTCGGGGCTATCGCGCGCCGTATCTGGCCGAGTTGGCGCAGAGGGTCGCATCCGGATCACTTAATGTGGAAGTATGGCTTACGAGCGAACTTCCTCTGAACGATCTGATTAAGGAAATGAAAAGCGTCAAAGGTGTCGGCAACTATGCGGCTGAAAACTTATTGAAGTTGATTGGCCGTTATGGTGGTCTGGCACTCGATTCCTGGACGCGCGCGCGATTTGCGCTTTTGCGCAACAACGGCCGAGTCGCCAGCGACAAGAAAATTTCACGTTTCTATTCTCGTTTCAATTCCTGGCGCGGCCTGGCGTTGTGGTGCGATGTGACGCGTGATTGGCTGGACGCGGAAAATTCAGAAAAATGATCGCGATTGTTCAGTTCTCTGGATGCTCCTCCAACATCCCATACGCTTTCATCAAATAAATGAATTGAAAATTTTAATTTGCAACCGCAACCTTTCATCGCGCGTTATCACTAACTAGATAACGAACAGTGAGAAGCTCGGCGCATGGGGCGCGGAGAGCGTGGTTCAAGTAACAGGGAGGAAAGTTATGAAAGCATTTATGAAGAGTACATTTGTGGCATTGGTGATCTGCGCGCTGGCGTCGATCTCGGTTTTTGCCGCTGCCAAAGACAAGGTCCGGACCGGAACGGTGGCGTTCGAGTCGGATACCATGGTCAACGGCACGTTGGTGAAAGCCGGTGAGTACCAGGTGAAGTTCAACGAGCAAACCGGCGAGTTGTCCATCCTTAAAGATGGAAAGGTCAAGGCCAAGACGACTGCGCAACTGCAAACGCGTAGCGAGAAGGCCAGGAATACCTCAGTGAGAACGCTCGACAAAGGTGGCGTTGCCGAATTGATCGGCTTCACCTTCGGCGGTTCCAGTCAGGATGTTGTAGTCAGCGCAAACGGCGGAGCAGTCACGGGCAATAATTAATCTTGCTCAGCAAGGTTGGAAGGGCGCGCTTCGGGACTAAGGTTCCGGGGCGCGTCTCTTTTTTGTAGATACGTTCTGCAAATGTTTAGAGGCGGCGTACCGCTCGCCCAGTCACTCGTCCCTCCGACACGGCGGGTGGTAGCCCGCCTCTAAACAACCACAGGCTTTCAAAAAAATCACAGACTGAAGTCTGTGTCACTAGGCGCCGGTGCGATATCTCAAACCGAGCGCGAGGATTTTTTGCAGCAAGCCTTCATAGTCGATGCCGCAGTGCTGCGCTGATTCCGCGAAGTCTTCACCATTGGCGATCTGGGGATTGGGATTAGCTTCCAAAACGTAAATCTGTCCGTCGTCTGTTACCCGATAATCCAGGCGCGCATAACCGCTGAGGAAAAGCGTTCGGTAAATTCTCTTGGAAAGCCGCTCGATCTTTTCGCTCATCGCCTTATCAATCTCGGCTGCTTTGGTGACGACGCCGACTCTCTCCTGGTAAGCCGGATCCCATTTCAGTTTTGAGGTCGCGATGTTCGGCGCGCCTTCCGGAAGCTTCGCAATCACCAATTCCCACGGCGTGTAAGTTTGCAGACGCTGGTTGCCGATCACGCTCACATAGATCTCGCGGCCGGCGATATATTGTTCGGCAATGGCGTGCGTCTTGGTCACGCGATGAATGAACTCAACCCGCTCGGCCAGCTTTTCATCGTCATTTACGATCGATGCCTGCGCAATGCCGACTGAACCTTCCTCGCTGATTGATTTCACCAACAGCGGAAACTTCAGCCGCTTCGATCGCTTCACTTTGCGGTTCATGTGAAAGACGGCAAAGGCCGGCACATGAATGCGATGGTAAGCGAGCACCATTTTTGAGAGCGCTTTGTCGCGGCAGATCGTGAGCCCGCGAGGATTGCACCCGGTGTACGGCTGCTTCATCAGCTCGAGATAGCTGACCACGTGCTGATCGTACAAAGGGTAGCCATGAAATTCTTCGAGCAGGTTGAAAGCGATGTGCGGCTTGTGCTCCATCAAAGCATTGCCGATCACTCCCAGGTTGTTATAGACGCCCACTGGAGCCACGTCGTGTCCGATCTTTTTCAGCGTCGAGATGACGTCCCATTCCGTCTTATAGGGCGCGATCTCTTTGGCGGTCAGACCCTCGATACTGTCCGGCGGGACGAGATCTTCGTGGCACAACACGATGACACGAAGCTTCTTAAAGGTTTCTGTGGTCACAATGAGATCCTGTGGTAGCCGGAATGGACCACGTTCATGGTTTGCACCGTAAGCATGATCATGGTTTCGCGTTTGGCGTGTTCGCGGCTGCCGTTGACGCGCAGTTTCAATTGCCCGGCGCGCTCAATCATCAATTCATAGACATGATCGATGGCGTACTTATGCACGCCCGTGCCGTCGCCTACCAGTTGTTCGCATTCCCGCTTGATCGATCTGAGAAAGCTCACTGCCGTCATGCGCGATTTGTGTCGCGGTTCGGCCGAAAAGATGCGCCGCAGATCGGCGTCGAGATAAGCCGGCCACTGAAATTCGTATTGGCTCTGCTTGCGTTCATAGTGTTCGCGCAAAGTGACTTTGATCTCGGGCAGCCTTTCCACCTTTCGGCGAACCCGGTTTTTCGGTCGCGTGCCGGCAATCTCTTTCAGCACTTCGTCCATGTATTCCAGCTTGAGCAGCGCGGGCCAGGTGCGATAGCGCCGGCGCCAGTTTGAGCGCGGTTGCAGCCAAACCGCAAACGTTTCGGCGAAGTCTTCCGCCGGATGCGCCTGCGCGTACCAGGCGTCGAGGTTGAGCACATAGCGGCGGCTGTTCGGTTTTGGCTTGTAAGATTCCGGGTAGCGTTGAGTGAAGAGACCGAAGACTCGATGCCAGCGCCGCTTGAAGTGCAGGCGAAAAGCATTGTCGATAGCGTGGCCGGCCTCGTGACGCAGAATGCGCATGCACTGAACATCGGTGCCGCCTTCGACCTCCAGCATCTGTTTTCGTTCGAGCTTCATCAGGCGCGGATGGGCCAGGTAAAAAGGGACGGCGAATCCCGGGACCCCGTCGGGCGTAAACCATTCCGCCGACAACCACACGTGTGGCTTGAAACGAATCCCCCGATCGTTGAGTTCGCTGTAGAGACGTTTGATGTGAGGTTCGAGGAACGATCCCTTGATCTTTATCGGCAGATCGCAGATACGAGTGTCGAGCAGTCGCTCATCCGAAATGAGACTCCATCTGAATCGTGTCGGCACTCGCGCAATTGTAGCTGCGTTTGAGAATACGCGCTACCAAGTCGGCTCTAGCCTGCTCAGATTCTCCTTGGACGACGTAAACAGAAACGACAGAGCTGCGGGCCATCGCCCATCAGCTCTGTCGTTCTTGGTCTGGAGACCTGCGACAGGTCGCCTTATCTAGTAGGAGTTGTTACTGCTTGTTTAAGACCAGCGTCGAATCCACAGCGCCGCGCGGGCTTTCGCTGTGGCGGACATCAGTCAGAACCTTGCCATCACCGGATAGCGAGAGCTTCTCGACGGTCGTGAATTTGAACTCATTGCCGTCGCGGCTACCGGTACGGACTGAAGACAGTTCGAGGGCCTTGCCGTCGCCGGACCAGGTGGCCTTCGTGGTGTTGCTGCCGCCCTGGGCTTCGGTGGTAGCTTCCTTGCCGTCGAGGCTGTAAACGCGCGGGCCACCCGGACCGCGGCCTCCGCCTCCACCCATGCCACCGCCGCCGCCGGGGCCGGTCGGGGCGCCAGCCGCTGGTGCGCCGGCAACGACTTTGGAATCAATCGAGATCTGTTTATCGTCTTGCGTGATGGTCCAGGTCACGCTTTCGGCGTTCTGCATTCTGGGGTCAAGGCCCTGGCTCTTTGCCTTGTCCAGCGACCAGGTGCCGGCAAAATTGGCCGGTGCAAATGCGCTGGCGGCGACAACGGCCAGGCCCAACCCAGTCATTAGTCCGGCAATCAAAAACAATCTTCTCATTAGCAAAATCCTCCGTTAATTTGTGGTTCGCGGTCTGCGTGATCGAGACTTTTATTGCGAGTTCGGTACCTAAGACGCTCAGCGGGACTATCAGGTTACTATTTGTTTCGGCGTGTCGCGGGTGTCAGGAGCCTGACAGGGAGGGTCTCGTTGGCGACACAGCCCTCCCTGACGGTCGGGCTTCTGATGATGCCTAGCTGGTCTTGGGCGCGGGGCGTGGCAACGATGCCCGGCCGCTGCCTCCGGCCGTTTGCAGCAAACTCATCGTACCCATATATCCATAGCCAAAGCAGAACAGCATGAGAAACGCAATCGGGCCCCACATGTGCATGCGCACCGCGTAAGCAATCGCCAACACGAAATAGAAAGCGAAGCCCAACTCGAGCAGGGGTAGCCAACCGTGCTTGCGCTTGTACTTCTTGCCCTTCCAGGATTCATCGGTCGCTGTCTCAACCCGATACTTGGGCGTGCGCACAAAGTCAGACTTGACTCCGACCAACGCTTCCAGGACCGCGCGCGCGTTTGAGAAAGCCAGTCCGATCCCGAGGCCCATCACAAGAGGCAAATGCAGCATCCGCATCCCACGTTTTTTATCCAGGTACCAGACCGCCGTACCGTAAAAAAGAACTACCGAAACCGTCGAGAAGAAAAGCAAAGGCACATCGAGCAGCATCAGTTGATGCAGGCCCTGGTTGTAGCGAACCAGCAGCAGCGGAAACTGCATGAAGCTGGCCACGATCATCAACGGATAACTGATATTACCTGTCAGGCGAAAGAACATTTCCAGTTTCACCCGCATCGGCAGCGGCGCGTGCCAGATGCGCTTGTATAGTTTGAACCAGACTTGCAGCACGCCCTTGGCCCAACGGCGCTGTTGCGCTTTGAAGGCGTTAATCTCCACCGGAATTTCCGCCGGCGCATCTTCGTCAAGCAGATAAACAAATCGCCAACCCATCAACTGCGCGCGAAAACTCAGATCTGTGTCTTCGGTGAGTGTGTCGTGTTGCCAGCCGCCGCTCATCTCAATCGCTTCGCGCCGCCAGATTCCCGCGGTGCCGTTGAAGTTGAAAAAGTTTCCCGAGCGATTCCGCGTCGTTTGCTCAACAACAAAATGCCCGTCGAGCATGATCGTCTGCAGACGCGTCAGCAGGTTGTAGGAACCATTGATGTGGGACCAGCGCATCTGTGCACAGCCGACGATCGGATCGGTGAAGTGATGAATCAGCTTGCGCAGGAAATCGGGCTTGGGCACAAAATCAGCATCGAAGATCGCGATCAAATTTCCTTTGGCCGTCTTCATGCCGTTCTCGAGAGCGCCTGCCTTGAACCCGGTGCGATCGTCACGATGAATGTAGTGGATGTCGAAACCCTGCGCCGCATACTTCTCAACTGTAGCGCGCGCGATACCGACGGTTTCATCGGTCGAATCGTCGAGTACCTGAATCTCCATCAGGTCACGCGGGTAGTCAATTTCCGTTATTGACTGGACCAGACGTTCGACCACATACATCTCGTTGAAGAGAGGAAGTTGCACGGTGATGTGCGGTAGCTCGTCATCCGTGAACTCGCCTTTTGGCTTTGGCGGGAACCGTGAGTAGCGCCAGAAGTCGATCACCTGCTTAACCCGATAGACGCCATAGATTGCCAGGACCGTCAGAATGCCAAAGTAAATAACCAGCACGGTCCAATCGAACGCATCGAGTTGATAGAGCGGGCTGATGTTCGCCGCAGTCTTATCGATGATGTCGCAGTACCCTGGAAAGTCGACGCACAGATTTCCGGTAAGGGGATGAACATTCGTGGCAAGCAATAGTGACATGTGATTTTAGATCTTCTGAAGAAGCTTCCGATAAGTTACCGCGGAATAAAACAAATCGGGCTCGGATTCTAACGCAGTGGGACGGTTGTCTCAAAACTCACGCTGCGGACGGCGGTCTCAATTGTGAGAGATTGGCTCGCCGGGTAAGGTGAGTCAGTACCGGGAGCGATAGCGACCGGGTCCCAACACTCCACCTGGCCTGACATCGCAAGAAGGCGACCCGGTCGCTACCGCTCCCGGTTCTGACCTCATCAACGCGATCGTTCAGATTGAGGTAGACAGTGCCAGACTGACTTGACCTTTCTGACCGGCGTCGCCGGCTCGGAGGCGTCAAGCCCCTGTATTTGCTGGGAATTCATGCTCTGTAGGACGTGGAACGCTCGTTGCCATTTGCGCGCACGGGATCCAACCCGATCCCAAGCGTCCTTGAACCAAAATGAGTACCCCCCGACTAAACCAAATCTTTGTTTGGATCGTAATCGCCGCCGGCACAGCCGTCGTCGTGTTCTCAGGCGCGCACCTGAATTTGGCGCAGATCGATGTTCGCTTTCTACTCCTGGCGCTCGTGACTGTATTGATCGGTCCGCGTCTAAGCATTCCAATCCCGCGCGTTAAAGCCCACATCTCGGTTTCAGACACTTTCGTTTTTCTTTCTCTCCTGCTCTTCGGTGGTGAGGCGGCCATCGTGCTGGCCACAACCGAAGCGCTCTGTTCGTCGGTCCGCATCAGCAAGAAAACCCTGACGCATCTTTTCAATTCCGCCGTGATGGCCTGTGCGACCTTCCTTACGGTTTGGAGTTTGCGCATTTGTTTTGGCGAAATACTTACCGGGCGGGGCGTGTACTCGTCAAACTATCTCGTGATGCTGTGCGCGATGGCGGTCGTACAGTATGCCGGCAACTCGATTCTGGTGGCCACGAGTGCGGCGCTCAAGGTTAGTCAGCCCGTCTGGTCTACCTGGCGCCGGAACTTCATGTGGACGTCGATCACCTATTTCGCGGGCGCCCTGGCCGCGGGACTCATCGCCCGGTTCATCGGCAACGTCGGCTTCTTTGCTTTCAGCGCCACGATTCCGATCATCGCCATCGTCTATTTCACTTACTGGACTTATATGAAGAACGTCGAGGGCGCCGCCGCCCAGGCCCAACTGGCGCGCCGTCACGTTGAGGAACTCAACCGCCACATCGTCGAACAGGGACGCATCGAACGCGCTTTGCGTGAAACTGAAGAGCACTTTCGCAACGCTTTTGATTATGCCGCGATCGGCATGGCTCTGGTTTCGCCACAGGGAGCGTGGCTGCGCGTGAACCGATCGCTGTGCGAACTCGTTGGATATAGCGAGCAGGAGTTGCTGGACGCAAACTTTCAGGCCGTCACCCACCCCGATGATCTGCGGAACGATCTTGCGAACCTCTATCGTCTGATGCAAGGCGAAACTCCGACGTGCCAGGTCGAAAAGCGCTACGTTCACCGCCTTGGTCAAATCGTTTGGGCGCTCAATAGTGTTTCGCTGGTGCGCGACACAGACAACAACCCGGTGCATTTCATCTTTCAGATCCAGGACATCACTGAGCGGAAGCGCGCAGAGGCAGCTCTACAAAGTCTTTCGTTAGTCGACGAGTTGACCGGGCTTTATAACCGTCGCGGTTTCCTGGCGGTCACTGAGCAGCACCTGGCGTCGATTCGCCGCAACGACAGAGTGCCGGTAATTCTCTATGCGGATCTTGACGGATTGAAAGAGATTAACGACTCGCTGGGCCACCACGAAGGCGATCGTGCGCTGGCAACGGCGGCTGAGATTTTCAAGGAAGCGTTCCGCAGCACTGACATTGTGGCCCGCCTCGGCGGCGATGAATTTGTCGTGCTGGCGGCACTCGATCCTGAAGAGGAAGCAGAATCGCTCACGCGCCGGCTGCAGGATCGGTTCCGCGCCAGCAATCAACGTGGCAGCCGTGCGTACGATCTCTCGATCAGTGTCGGCCTCGCGCATTTCGATGATGAGGAAAGCCACTCGATTGAAGATCTGATGGCCCGCGCAGATCGGGCTATGTACCAGGACAAGCGCCGCAAACGCTCACGCCAAATGGTTCCGCCCACCTTCATCAAGCCACGAATTGAAGCCGTGGCGTAAATGTAGCGCAAGTTGTTAACTTGCGATTAGTCTGAAAAAAAGAACGCAAGTTAACAACTTGCGCTACACCTTTGCGTTACAATCCCACGCTTGCAGAATCCCGCTTCATCGAACGAAGCCGCTCCTTCGCGCTGGCGCACGCTCGTGCTGCTGGCGTTTGCTGAACTGCTGGGCATGTCGCTTTGGTTTAGCGGCTCGGCGGTCGTGCCGGCTCTATCCAAAGAATGGCATTTGAGTACCGGCGCCGCGAGTTGGCTCACGCTCTCGGTGCAGTTGGGCTTTGTCGCCGGCACTCTCTTGAGCGCGCTCCTTAATCTCCCCGACATCATCAGCCCACGTCATTTGTTCACGCTGACGGCGATCGCCGCCGCGATCTCGAATGCAGCTTTCGGACTGCTGGCGCATGACGCAGCCGTAGGAATTCCTTTGCGCTTTTTGACGGGAATGTTTCTCGCGGGCGTCTATCCGCCGGCGATGAAAATTCTGGCGTCGTGGTTTCGGCACGGTCGCGGCCTGGCGCTCGGCGTGCTCGTCGGGGCATTAACGTTGGGCAAAGCGACGCCTTATCTGGTCAATGGAGTGGGCAGCCAGAACTGGCGTTACAACGTGATGTTTGTTTCATTGCTTGCCGTGGCCGGCGGCTTGTTGGTGCTCTTGTTTGTTGGCGATGGACCATACGCTTTGCCGGCCGCGCGCTTCGATTGGAAGCAAGCGGGAAAAGTTTTTAGTAGTCGCCCAATGCGTCTCGCCAATCTCGGTTACTTCGGACACATGTGGGAACTCTATGCGATGTGGACCTGGATTCCGTTCATGATTCGGGCGAGCTTGTCACTTCGCAAAAGCGATCCATCGCTGGCCGAAGTCGCTTCGTTCCTGGTGATAGGGTGCGGCGCTGCCGGCTGTGTCATCGCGGGGTTAGTCGCCGACCGTGTCGGCCGTACGATAGTTACCTCGGCGGCGATGGCGATCAGCGGGAGTTGTTGTTTGTTCATTGGTTTACTGTTTGGCGCGAATCCGATCCTGCTTTTGATCGTCGCGGCGATTTGGGGGGCGAGTGTGGTTGCCGACTCAGCCCAGTTTTCGGCCTGCGTGACAGAGCTAGGCGATCCGCGATACATCGGTACAGCGCTGACGATGCAAACGTGTCTCGGATTTCTTCTCACAGTGATCTCGATCGAGTTGATCCCGCGGTTTGTCGATCTGGTTGGCTGGCGTTATGCGTTCGTGATTCTTGCACCCGGGCCTTTGTTCGGAGTGATTTCAATGCTAAGGCTACGCCAGTTGCCCGAGGCAGCGAAGATCGCCCAGGGGCGAAGATAGTTTGGCGTGTTGACTTTAAATGAACGCTGTTTGGCGTAATCAAATTGATCGGAGCCGGCGGAGCGGCAAAAGATCTGTAGCCCATAGCGTGAGCCATGGGACAAGAACGCAATACAAACCAGCCCCGGCAGGGGCGAAACATCCGCTGGCTTCATTTCGAGTTTCGCCGCTCTGCGGCTATCTTTCAGAGGCGACAATCCATTCCCACGGCTGGCGCCGTGGGCTACAGATCTTTTGCCGCTCCGCGGCTGTAGTTGGTGTCTTTGAAGACTCCTGACTGTTCATAGCTCCCTTCAGGTCACAACCTAAACGCCCGTTGGTTGCACCCATCGCGTTGCGGGAGTTTAATAGAGCCAAGAATGATCGGCGCAAAACTTGGGAATTATCGGATCCTCGAAAAGATTGGCGCCGGCGGGCAGGGAACAGTTTATAAGGCGGCCGACACCAAGCTGGGACGCGCGGTCGTCGTCAAAGTCTTACCGCCGGAACTAACCGTCAAAGAAGCCAATCTCAAACGGTTCGAGCGCGAGGCGCGTCTGGCCTCGGCGCTGGATCACCCGAACATCTGCACCATTTTTGATTTGAACGATATCGACGGCGTTCACTTCATCGCGATGCAGTATGTCGAAGGAAAGAACGTCCGCGACCTGGTTAACGGACGGCCCCTCGATCTGCGTAGCGCTCTCTCGATCTGCATTCAAGTTGCCGACGCGCTGGACGCGGCGCATGGGCGCGGAATCATCCATCGCGACATCAAAGCCGGCAACGTCATGGTCACGCCCTCCGGCCAGGTGAAGGTTCTGGACTTTGGCCTGGCGAAACTCATGGACGGTGATAGCGCAGGGCCGGGCGGCATCCACCATACTGATCTAACCGAAATTGGTATTCCCTACGGCACCGCCACCTACGCCGCTCCCGAGCAGGCGCGGGGCGATAAAGTAGATGCACGCGCGGACATCTTTTCCACCGGCGTTCTGCTTTACGAGATGCTGACGGGCACCTGGCCGTTTCAGGGAAAGACCAGCGTGGATGTCCGGCACGCCGTGCTCCATGATGATCCCGAACCGTTGTCCGAAGCGCGACCGGGCGGCGCGCCGCCCCAACTGCAATTGATTCTCGACCGCACGCTGGCAAAAGATCCAAAGCAGCGTTATCAAAAAGTCGGCGAACTCCGCGATGACTTGCGCGCCGTGCTGCGCGAGGTCGAGGCCGGCGGCGCTCAGGGATTCGAACCCATCAGGCCGGTCGCGCCGCGTCATCTTTCGGGCACCGGCCGCATGGGACGGGCGCTGCGTTGGCTGCGCAGCGTCACCGGCGAGCGAACCGCCACCCAACGCGTCTCGACTTCAGAGCGGCCGGCGCACGAGACGCCGGTAACCAGCGTCGCCGATCGTGAACGCAAAAGTGTCGCGATTCTTCCTTTCAAGAATCTCAGTAACGATTCGGCATCGAGTTTCTACGAGTTCTCGCTCGCCGATGCAGTCATCACGGAACTCGCGCGCGTGCGATCGCTGGTCGTGAGGCCGTCTTCCGAAATCGTCAAGTATCAGGGCGTGCAGGTCGATCCCCGCCAGGCTGGGCGCGACATGAGCGTCGCCGCCGTCCTGTCAGCGGGCTTTTTACGCGCCGGCGATCGGATTCGCGTGACCGCGCAATTGGTCGACGTAGAATCCGGCGATTTGCTTTGGAGCGATAAGATTGACGCCGACGCAACCGACATTATCAATGTGCAGGACACGATCACCCAGGAGATTTGCGACGGCTTGCGCCTGGAACTGACTTCTGATGAAAAGGTCTGGCTGGAACAGCCGAAGACCGCCAATGCCGAAGCTTACGACGAATACCTGCGCGGCCGCGATTGCATGGGCCGCTATGTCTATCACACCATCGCGCGCAAAGACGTCGACGAAGCTATCGAACATTTTCAGACGGCTGCCTACCTCGACCCGTCGTTTGCTTTGGCCCACAGCGCCTTGGGCGGCGCTTATGCCAATCGCGTCATGAAAGGTTTTGGCGAGGCCGGCGATCACGCGCACGCAGAGGCCGCCTTCCAGAAAGCTCTGGCGCTCGATCCGCATTTGCTCGAGGCGCGCATGCACATGGTGTTCATCTACATGGCCCGCGGTGATAAGGAACAAGCCCGGCGCACGGCCGATCGATTGAAGCAGGAAGCCCCTAACGATGTCGGCGTGCATTTTGCCCGCGGCGTGCTGGCGCGGCTCGATGGCGACTACAACAAATCGCTGCGCAGTTTCGATCGCATGGCCCGCTTGAATCCGGCAGAGCGGGTCGTGGTCAGCTACAATCGCGCGCGCTTGCTTACTTATCAGGGACGCTACGACGAAGCGCTGGCCGAGCTGGACGCGGGCGCCGCGGTCGAACCGGACCATCCGCTGATCAGAACGTTCCGCGCGCGGGCGCTTTACTATCGCGGTGAGCCGGTCAAAGCTGCGGAGATTCTCGAGCAGGTGCTGGAACAGCAGCCGCAACTCGACGGCATCCGTCCGATCTATGCGACTTTTCTAAGCGCGCTTGGGTGGCACGATGAGGCCCGCGAACAAATCACTGACGAAGTGATTAAGACCGCGGACACCGATCACGACGTCGCTTACTGGTTGGCATCTGCGTACGCGATGGAAGGCGAGCGCGATGCGGCGTTCAAGTGGCTGACCCGCGCGATTGAACTCGGAAACGAAAACAGGCCGTGGTTTGAACGCGACCGCAACTGGGACTCGTTGCGCGACGATCCCGAGTATCAGCGAATCGTTAGTTCGATCGTGACACCCATTTCAGTAGACGAAGACGGGCAGTAGCTTTAGCGTTTTCTGTGCTCCCTGCTCCCATTTGAGAGAAGGGCTGGGGGCTTTGCCCAAAAAGTAGGAATGATTATTGTCGCGAAGGTCGGTTTGTGGCGGGAGGCCCGAAGGGCCATCATGAAATAGCCACGCCCGCAAGGGCGTGGTCCGGACGATAACGAAAAGTCTCGCAGGCCCGAAGGGCCGACGCATCCCATGTCGTGTCAGATTCGTGCCGCGCCTTCGGAACTCGATTCGTCATAGGTTCTCGATCCGCGACCTCCCGGTCGTGGCTATTTCCTTACGGCCCTTCGTGCCTTTAGGTGAGAGAGGGAACAGAACCCTTTATGAAGACCTTTGTTGTCGGCGACATTCACGGCCGCTGCGCGCAGCTTCAGATACTGCTCGACATGCTGCCTCGAGAATATTCTACGGACACGCTGGTCTTTCTCGGCGATCTGATCGACCGGGGCCCTGATGTGCCTGGCGTTGTCGAGCACGTGCTGAACCTGTGCCGCGAAGATCCGATAAAGATAATTTGCCTGCGTGGTAATCACGAACAAATGCTCCTGGATTTTGTCGACAAGGTGAGCATGATTTGGATCGAGACCCCGACCGGCGGAGATCGCACCTTCGAACAGTACACTCAGACGTCGCTGCGTGTGCGCGCGGAAGCTGATTTTGATCAGGCGCGCGATCTACTCGCGGAAAAAATTCCGGCTACTCAAATAGACTTTCTCCGCAAACTACCCCTGTATCACGAAGACGATCACGCTATCTATGTTCACGCGGGTTTGGAAAACGGGAAACATCCGAGCGAGAGTTCGCCCCACGCTTTGCTTTGGACGCGCGACGAGGATTTCTACAAGAGCTACTATGGCAAGCCCTGTGTGTTTGGCCACACGCCGACACCATTTTTGCCCTGGCGTGGCCGGCTGGGCCGACATGGGATATATGTCTTCAACAGCGCCATCGGGATCGACACGGGCTACAACCTGCAATCGCCGCTAACGTGTCTGTCGCTGCCTGACTTCACGCTGTATCAGGCCTTCGCCGACGGCCACACCGCGACCCACCAGATCACTTCATTCATTCCGGAAAGTTTGAAAGAGATGCAGCGGAAGGCTCAGACGATGCGAGACTTAAGCGAACAAGTGTAAGACCATTTTCCATTTGTCATTTCTGATTTGTCATTGGTCATTGACTGTTTGGAGATTTGAGATCGCGGCGTGACCAAATGGCAAAATGAGAAATGACAAATGATAAATGGAAAATGAATGTGATCGGTTAACCAAGCGACTAGCTCATTCGTACCTGAGACACTCAATCGGATCCAGGCGCGCGGCTTTGCGAGCGGGCCAGACGCCAAAGATCAATCCTACGCCGGTGCTGACTGTGACTCCGGTCGTCACGGCCCACATGGGGATCGACGCCGGCAGGCTGGGAAACAAAAACATCACCAATTTGCTGATGCCGATAGCCAGCACGACCCCCATCATTCCTCCCAGAAACGTTAGCGTCATGGCCTCAAATAGAAATTGATTGGTGATGTCGCGCCGGCGTGCGCCGAGCGCTTTACGAATCCCGATCTCGGCCGTTCGTTCGGTGACGCTGACCAGCATGATATTCATTACGCCGATTCCTCCAACCAAAAGCCCGAGGCTGGAAATCGCGATCGCCACCAAACCAATCATGGCAAAGATACTGTCAAATTGAGTCACAAAGTTATCGGCAGTCTTGACGTCAAAGTTATTGGGATCTTCAAACTTCACGTTCCGGCGACGACGCAAAATATCTTCAGATTGAGTCAGAGCTTCACTGAGCTGGCCTGAGCGCGCCTTAATCACGAACAGCAGCCAGCCCCTCGCTGGCGCGACTTTTTGCGCAGTGCGCAGCGGAATCAGAACCGCGTTGTCTTCTTCGTTCTCGCCGAAAAAACCTGCCTTACGTTTTTCCAGCACGCCGACAATCTCGAAGTTGTAACCCCCCATGCGCACTTCGGTGCCCGCGATGTTGCCCTGCTTTCCGGGAAAGAGCGCGTCGGCCGCGTTAACCCCGATCACCATCACATTGCGTCTTTGCTCTTCGTCTGCAGCGGTAATAAACCGGCCCTCATGTATGGTGACGTTGGCAATGGAGGCATAGTTAGGCGTCACGCCTTCAGTGTCTCCCCAGCGATAGTTGTGACCCTGGTAGCTAATGTTGTCGTCGAAAGGTCCGCCGCTGTAACCGACGTTAGGCGCAGTAACCGCCAGATCTTCCACGGCGCCGGCCTGGGCTTTGATCGCGTCGGCATCGGCAACCGTCAGCGGCTTTCGCAGCCGCTCCGCGCGATCCGTGTTTGTCCGCGGACCGGTCGTGAGGTGAAAGGCGTATATATTGTTCGTCCCGTACTCTTCGATGATCGCGACGATGCTTTGGCGCATGCCGGTGAGAATCGAGGCAACGACAATCGCTGCCGTGACCCCGATAACGATCCCCAGCACGGTGAGAAAACTGCGAAACTTGTTCGAGCGCACATTATCCAGCGCCATCGTGAGCGTTTCGCGCAGCAGAATTTTTGGTAGACGGATTTTCATCTTAGGCGCTATACGCGAGATTCGTTTAGAGGCGGGCTACTGCCCGCCGGTTCTGCATCACCCAAAGCCAGGCGGTCGGTAGCCCGCCTCTAACCAACCGAGTAGCTTACGTCGTCTTCGTCAACGCGATAATCGGATCCAGGCGCGCGGCTTTGAATGCCGGATAAATGCCCGCAATCATTCCGATGACACTCGAGACAATAATCGCCAGCAGGATATAGCCAATCGTTATCGTCATCGTGATGCTGGCCAGCGCCGTAATCACCGTGACGGCTCCGTAAGCCACCAACAGACCCAACACGCCGCCGAAGGCGCACAGCATGCCCGACTCGATCAGGAATTGCATCAGGATCTGTTTGCGGGTAGCGCCCACGGCTTTGCGCAAACCTATTTCGAAAGTTCTTTCCGTCACGCTTACCAGCATGATGTTCATCACCACGATGCCGCCGACGAGCAAAGTGATCAGTGTGATGGGGACGACTACGGCCGCGATGCTCGCTGTGAACTGATCGATCTGGTTGTTGATTTCCTCGACGTTGACCAGGCCAAAGTCGTCTTCATCATTGCCCTTGAGACGATGTTTGTTGCGCATCGTCAGGCGCGCATCTTCGATCGTCGGCTGAAAGTTCTCGCGGGTCGGGGCCTTGCCGTGAATCTGCAAACCATTGCGGCCAAAAATCTGCAAGTGTGTCGTGGCTGGAATATAGATATGGCGGTCGAGCGAATCGCCAAAGAAAGCGCCGCGTTTTTCCTCCACGCCGACGATGCGCATCGGCAGGCCGCGGACCTTCAATGTTTGCCCGATTGGATCCGTGTTGGGAAAATACTTGTCTTTGATGTCGCCGCCCAGCACGCAAACCAACGCCGAACGCTGCACTTCATCATTCGAGATAAACCGGCCATCGACAATTATCTTGTCTTCAATGTCCTGCATGTTCGAGGTGACACCGAAAACAATCGCGCCGGGAAATTCAATGCCGTCCTGCTTTAGATCGACCTGGCTGCCGACCTCGGCGCCGACCTCGGAGCAGCCGACACAGTGCGCTTTCACCCACTCATAATCGTCCCAATTCAGGCGCTTGTTTCGGCGATTCATGCGCTCAAACTCGTCGTCTGAGAGATGCTTTGAAGACGCAATCCGCGCAATCATGAAATGGTTTGCGCCGAGCAGCTTGGCTACTTTATCGGTCACATAAGTGTTCAGCCCGCTGACTGAAGCGCCCACCACCACCACGGCGGCCACGCCGATGATGATTCCGATCAACGTAAGAAAAGCACGCAGTTTATGGGCGAGGATCGACTGGAGTGCGATTCGGGCAGCGTCGGAATAAAATGAGAAGAGATACCGCATAGCTTTTCGCCGGTCACAACTCAAGTACGACGAGGCGGCAACAAAAGTTTGAACCTTAGACGACAAAATTCGCGTGAGGTTCCATTAAGAGGACGCGCGGTGCGAGTGTTCTATTAACGCCCGTGTTAGGAAAGGGAGATTAGATACGAATATTTGCAGGGGCCGACATCACGATGGAGGATTGCCTGATCGCCCTTCTCACTCTGGGAGAAAGGTCGGGGAAGAGGCTTACATATCGCTCATGCTTCGCACCGTGTCCCCAACCCCTCTCTCATCGGGAGAAGGAATATCACGGTTGAATGCTAGAGAAATCCCTTCTTAACCAGCCAATCATGCACGACAACTTTCTTGTCGCTCTTCAGGCCGTCAACTTCGTAGTTGAGCTTTCGCATTTCTTCAGTTGAGATTGCGCCTTCCAGTTTTCGCAGCACTTCCCGGAGCGCCGGCGCCCGCGTTAAAGCATCCTTACGCGTGAGAAACACTGCTTCGTAAGGCGGAAAGTAATGCCGATCGTCCTCGAGCTGCACGAGATCGAGCGCCGCAATGCGGCCGTCGGTCGAGTTGCCGGCGATCATGTCGACCTTCTTCGAAGCCAGCGCCGTGTAAGTCAGATCCAGCGCCATTTCGCGTGGCGCCTCGGCAAAACGCAAACCATACGTGCGCGAGAATCCGGGATAACCATCGGCGCGCGAAACGAAGTCGTGGCCAAAACCTGCGCGCCATTGCGGGGCGTACTTCGCGGCGTCCGAAATTGTTTTCAGCTTTAGAGTGCGAGCGTCATTGCCGCGCACCAGGATGGCAAACGTGTTCTCGAAACCGAGCGGCGCGCTTACTTCGACATTGAATGCGTCGGCGTATTCACGTTTGACTTGATCGTAGACCGCGCGCGGATCGGTGATCGGAGGGTGATGCAGAATTTCCGTGAAAGAGGTACCCGTGTATTCGGGGTAGAGATCTATCTTGCCTGCGACCATCGAGCTTTGACACAGGTTGCCGCCGAGATCGAAGCGGCGATCGACTTCCATGTTCCTGCTCTCCAACATTTGCGCCACGATTTCGGACAGCAACTCTGACTCAGTAAAATCTTTTGAACCGACGGTCACCAGGCCATGACTTCGCGATGAGTTGGATCGCGCTCTCATCGCGCGCCAAGTGGCGAAACCCGCCAATGCAATCGCAGCGATCAGCACGGTCCCAGCCAGCATTCGCAAAGGTTGGCGGCGACTTCTCTGAATCGTTGGATCGAAGTGTCTCTCGATCACGCCAAAGCCAAAGTCGGCAATCAAGGCCATCAACGCGGAAGGGACTGAGCCGGCCAGGAGCAGGCGGTTATCATCCAATCTCAGCCCGCGAAAGATGTACTCACCCAAACCGCCTGCGCCCACTTCAGCGGCAATAATCGCCACACCGATAGTGATCACTACAGCAACGCGGACGCCCGTGAGGATCACGCTCATCGCCAGGGGCAGTTCGACTTGAAACAGAACCTGGCGGTCGGTCATGCCCATGGCCACCGCCGCCTCGCGCACGTTGCGATCGACGCCTAGAATTCCCGTGACCGTGTTGCGAATGATTGGGAGCAGCGCATAAAAGACGAGCGCGACGATTGCCGTTCGCGGGCCGATACCGCCGATGAAGGGCAAGGGAATGAGAAAGCCGAAGAGCGCCAGGCTGGGTATCGTCTGCATTACATTCGCGATTCCCAGCACCGGCCCGCGCAGACGCTTTCTGCGCGTAATCAAAATCCCCAGTGGTAAGCCAATCGCGATCGCGACGGCGATCGAAATGGACACCAGCCAAAGATGCTGCGCGATATGCGACAGTATGTCGGACCAGTTGGCTTTGAGAAATTCAAGCATTAGAGCGAATTGAATAGCGCTGTTTCTTAAGTCCCGTTAGGGACGAAATATTTATAGCACCCAGACACCTCCCTCTATTTTCGCTTCATTAAGGAGCGACGTGTCGCTCCTTAATGAAGCCCATTTACCTGGGGATTTTGACGGTGCTATAAATATTTCGCGCCTACGGCGCTGCTCAAAAATCATTCTTCAAGGTTTCCAAATATGACTTCGCCAGCTCATTCTTTGAACTCAGAAACCCCGCGGGCGTCTCAAGCAACACAATCCGCCCCGCATCCATCAGTGCTATCCGCGAACCGAGCAGCAAGGCCTCGCGCACGTCGTGCGTCACAAAGATGACCGTCTTGTCTAGCCGCGCTTTCAATTCCGCAAACTCTTTCTGCAACGACGCGCGCGTCAGCGGATCGAGCGCGCCGAATGGTTCGTCCATCAGCAGCAAAGGCGGATCGGCAGCCAGGGCCCGCGCCACGCCCACGCGTTGGCGTTGCCCGCCGGACAATTCGCGCGGGTAACGGTCGGCGAATTTCGGCGCATCCAAACCAACTAAAGAGAGTAATTCGCGTACACGTTGGTCCACGCGCGTTTTATCCCAGTCTTCCAGGTGCGGGACCAGCGCGACGTTTTGCGCAACCGTGAAATGCGGAAAGAGTCCGGCTTCCTGGATCACGTAACCGGTGCGGCGTCGCAGACGGATCACATCCCATTCAGTAGTGGCCTTTCCTTCGACCATGACTTCGCCGGCCGTGGGACTGAGCAGGCGGTTCACCAGCCGAAGCGTCGTGGTCTTGCCACAGCCTGATTCCCCGAGCAAGACAAGTGTTTCGCCATGCTCAACTCTGAGACTGAGACGATCGATGATGGACCGGCCGCCGTTGACCGCGAAACTCACTTCGCGGAATTCAACAAGAGGTTCGTGATTGTCCTGATCAACCATCTGCGTCCGGCGAGTCTATCAAAAAACGTTCGCAGTTGCCTCAGGAAGATCACCGGGACGACCAAGAGCGCGGGTCGAAAAATTTACCTCGCCCGGCCATTCGCTTCGGGGGCGCGGGCGATGATAAGGTTGCCGTTCAATTTTCGGCTTAAGCTTGATTCCGGTTATTGACCCAGATGAAAGTTGATCGAGGTAGGAAATGAAAAGTTGCCCAACGTGCAATCGAACATTTGAGGACTCGTTTACCTTTTGTTTGATTGACGGGGCAGTCCTCTCTGCACCCTTTGACCCTCAAGCAACGAAACGGATTCCAGAAGCACGGACGACGGCGCCGCCGACAGAAGTGCTGCCTTCCCACCCGGAAGTGGAGCGTAAAAACCTGGCCCCGACACTGCCCTCTCCTATATTGCCGCCGACGCAGCCATACGTGCCACTCGCACATGGTCCGCCAAAGAATGCGCGGGTATCAGTTGATAAGGGGACTCCCAAGCAGGACTCGCTCCCATGGATTATTGGCGGGCTTACAATCGGGATAATGCTTGGAGTATTCATAGGATTCTTAACCCCAGACCCAAGAGGTGCGATTCCCCTCGGCCTTTTCGGCGCACTTCTGGGGGCGGTTATTGGAAAGTTGAGCAGTACTGTGATTCAGAGAAACTCCTGAGTGAATTAACCAATGAGCCAAATCGAACACATTCACGCCCGTGAGATCCTTGACTCGCGCGGCAATCCCACGGTTGAAGCCGACGTGACTTTGGTAGGCGGCGCGATGGGACGCGCGGCCGTACCGTCGGGCGCATCAACCGGCGAGCACGAGGCTGTCGAACTGCGCGACGAAGATCCGAAACGTTTCGGCGGCAAAGGCGTCTTGAAAGCTGTGCATAACGTTAACGACGTAATCGCGGGCAAAGTCCGCGGGATGAGTGCTCTCGATCAGGCGGCGATCGATCGCATGCTGATCGAACTCGATGGCACGCCCAACAAATCGAATCTGGGCGCGAATGCTTTGCTCGCTGTTTCGTTGGCCGCCGCACGCGCCGCGGCGAATTATCAGAAGCTGCCGCTGTATCGCTATCTGGGGGGAGCGAATGCGAACACTCTCCCGGTGCCGATGATGAACATCATCAACGGCGGCGCCCACGCCGACAACAACGTCGACTTTCAGGAATTCATGATCGTGCCCGTCGGCGCGGGAAGGTTCAGCAAAGCACTGCGCATGGGCGCGGAGATCTTTCACACGCTGAAATCAGTCTTGAAGAAGAAAGGCTATGCCACCAGTGTCGGCGACGAAGGCGGGTTTGCTCCGAACCTGAAATCAAACGAAGAAGCGATCGAGACGATTATCGAAGCGATCGCGCAAGCGGGCTACCAGGCCGGTGAGAATGTGCTGCTGGCGCTGGACCCGGCAGCCAGTGAGTTTTACAACGGCACCCATTACGTGTTCAAGAAATCCGACGGTCGCCGGCTCAACAGCGATCAGATGGTTTCGTTTTGGCAGGACTGGGCCGCTAAGTACCCGATTATTTCGATCGAAGACGGTATGGCCGAGAATGATTGGGACGGCTGGAAATCTTTAACGGACGCGGTTGGCGAACGCGTGCAGTTGGTTGGTGACGATTTGTTCGTCACAAATACAAAGTTCCTGAAGAAGGGAATTGAGCTGGGCGTCGCGAATTCGATTTTGATCAAGGTCAATCAAATTGGCACTCTGAGCGAGACGCTTGAATGTATTGAGCTGGCGAAGACGAACAACCGGACGGCCGTGATCTCCCATCGCTCGGGCGAAACGGAAGACGCCTTCATTGCCGATCTCGCGGTCGCCACCAACGCCGGCCAAATCAAGACCGGTTCACTTTCGCGATCGGATCGCATCGCGAAATACAATCAACTGCTGCGCATCGAAGAAGAGCTCGGCGACAATGCCGTCTATCCTGGCAGGTCGGCTTTTCTTAAAATGAGTTTGAAGTTCCGCCTTCAGGCGGCTCTATAAAGAAGAGACAAGCCCCGCCTAAAGGCGGAACTCCGAACTAAAACATGCCTCGTGATTGATTCGGGTTGGTTCGTGGATCGGATTCTTACTAGCGGTAGAAAGTGAGCGACGATGGATCTGATAGACGTTCGACATCTCTTTGATTACACAGAATGGGCCAATGGCTTGGCGCTTAGGGCGGCGGCGGATCTGTCAGAGGAAAACCTGCGTCGCGATTTCGGTATTAGTCACGGTTCGATCCTGGGCACGCTGGTTCACATGGCTGGCGCGGAATGGATTTGGCTGGAACGTTGGCACGGAAGATCGCCGAGTGGAAAGGAAGCATGGTCGCTTTGGAGCACCGAATCCTGTGATGATCTCGCGACGCTAGACCAGCGCTGGCAGGACATCATCAGCACCCGAACCAAATTCATTGCGGAACTCGATCAGACGCATCTGGTGGGTGATGTACCTTTCAAGCTCCTCAACGGAGATTCAAACTCCATGCGACTAGTCGATCAAATGCACCACGTCGCGAATCACGCGACGCTGCATCGCGGGCAGGTGGTAGGAATGATCCGGCAGATGGGGTTGGCGCCGCCTTCGACGGATTTGCTTTTCTATTTGCGGCGCGAGATACCGGCGTAGTGGCACAGACTTCAGTCTGTGATTTTTCGAATTCGCGTGATGACTACAAGACACAATGAATGAAACGTGGCAATGTGACGATTATCAGATCAGCACCGTTCGCTCCCGTCTCAACCTCGAGCTGATTCATGACTTTCTGTCGCAAGAGACTTACTGGGCGACCGGCCGAAGTCTTGAAGTCGTGCAGCGTTCAATCGAAAACTCGCTCTGCTTTGGCATCTACCAGAACACCAATCAAGTTGGATTCGCGCGCGTAGTCACCGACTACGCCACGTTTGCCTGGATCGCCGATGTGTTCGTGTTGCCGGAACACCGTGGCCGCGGGTTATCAAAGTGGCTGATGGAAGTGATGCTCGCGCATCCGCGTCTACAGGGATTCCGCCGCTGGGTCTTGTCGACAAAGGACGCGCATGGAGTCTACGAGCCGTTTGGTTTTATCAAGCTGCACCGCCCAGAGCGCTGGATGGAGCGCCCCGATCCGAATATGAACGAGAGTCCGGATTATTGGAAGAAGTAAGCGGGTCTAACGGTAAAGTTTCTGACAAAATCATAATGCCCTGGTTCAAAAGAGTGAATAAGAGACAACACCCATTGGCGCTCATCATCCTGGACGGTTTTGGTTATCGCGCCGAACGCGAAGGCAACGCGATCGCCCTCGCCCAGATGCCTTACTACGATGAACTGCTCGAGAAGTATCCGCACAGTTTGATCGAAGCGTCAGGTGAATGCGTCGGGTTACCTCCCGGTGTGATGGGCAATTCGAACGTCGGCCACCTCTGCCTGGGCGCGGGGCGGGTGGTGCTTACCGATATTGAACGCATCAACCACGCAATCAAGACCGGTGACTTCTTTCATAATCTGGCGCTGAACGCGGCGCTGGACAATGCCGTCAAACACGATCGCCCCCTGCATATCATGGGCTTGCTTTCGGATGGCCTGGTCCACTCTTCACAGGAACACGCGTATGCCCTGCTGCGGATGGCAAAGGATCGCGGAGTGCGACGGGTGTTTGTGCACTGCTTTCTCGACGGACGCGACACGCCGCCGTCGTCGGCGGAAAAGTACGTCGCGGCCATGCAAGAGAAGTGCAGAGAGATCGGCGTGGGAGAGATTGCGACCCTGGTCGGGCGTTATTATGCGATGGATCGCGACAAACACTGGGAGCGAACTGAACGCGCCTACAGACTGTTGGTGAATGGCGAAGGCCGGCACACCAGCGATCCTCTCTCAGCGATCAGACAGTCTTACGAGCACAACGTGACCGACGAGTTTGTCGAGCCTATCGTGGTCATTCGTGCCGGCGGCGATCCGGTAGCGACGATTCAGGATGGTGATTCGGTAATCTTCTTTAACTTTCGCGCTGATCGGGCGCGGCAAATTACCGCGGCACTTGCGGTCCCCGGCTTTGATGACTTCCCGGCGCCGCAGCGAC
The DNA here is from genome assembly GCA_033856915.1 of Blastocatellia bacterium. GTDB lineage: Bacteria > Acidobacteriota > Blastocatellia > Pyrinomonadales > Pyrinomonadaceae > UBA11740. The sequence goes on from JAWVEB010000026.1 coordinate 31,799, forward strand.
CGCACGTGCATTTCGTTTGCTTCGCGGTATACGACAAGAATTATCCTTTACCGGTCGCTTTCCCGCCCGCGCATCCTCCAAATGTTCTGGCCGAAGTTTTCGCCGGACTGGGCGTGCGCAACTATCGCCTGGCAGAGACCGAGAAGTACGCCCACGTGACATACTTTTTTAATGGTGGCGTCGAACAGCAATTCCCCTTCGAAAAGCGTCTGCTAATTCCTTCACCAAGAGTTGCTACCTACGATCTGATTCCCGAGATGTCCGCCTTCAAGATCACCGACAAAGTGCTGCGCGGAATCGAGGCCGGGGACGCGGACGTGTTCATTGTGAACTTCGCGAACCCCGACATGGTGGGCCACACGGGCATGCTCGACAAAACGATCGAGGCCTGCCAGTACGTCGATACTTGCCTGGGCTGGATCACGAAAGCGATGCGCACCGCCCGCGGCACAACCCTGATCACCGCCGATCACGGCAATGCGGAACAGATGTTGGATCTAAAGACCGGACAGCCGCACACGGCGCATACTTCGAATCCGGTGCCGTTTCATCTGATTGGCGAAGATTCATTGGGAGTAAAATTACGCGAAGGCGGAGCGTTGGAAGACGTGGCGCCGACGATGCTCGGGTTGTTGGGAATTGAACAGCCCGTTGAGATGACGGGGAAAGATTTGAGGGAGACGCTGTAGCGCAAGTTGTTAACTTGCGTTACCTTGCCGAAGACGCAACGCAAGTTAACAACTTGCGCTACATCAGACCAATGTCCGCAGCAACTCAACTCATTACCGAACAAGCCCGGCCTCGCGCTATCTCGCTGCGTTGGATCATCAACGCGCGCGAGGACTTGGTCTGGTTTGTGGGTTCGGTGGCATCGAGCTATGCGCTGCTGATTCTCTACGTCGCGGGAGTCCTGCCGCTGATCCCGATGGTCGTCGGCTGGGCGATTCTGATCGACGCGCCGCATGTCTTTGGAACTCTGTCTCGCACCTACTTTGATCGCTCGGAGTGGAAGACCCGCCGGCGTCTCATGCTGGGCTCGCTCCTGTTTTTTGTGATCGGGCCGTTGATGGTCTTGCTTGGCGTTGGCCTTACTTTCTTTTTTCTGGCGGCGCTGTGGGCTTACTACCATCTGGTCAAACAGCACTATGGCTTCATGGTGCTTTACAAGAAAAAGAACAACGACCTGGCGCCGTTGGATAACGCGCTCGATCGTTTGTTGCTGCTGTTTGCTTTCAACTATCCGTTCGTAGCGTTCATAGCCAGCGACCCTAACGCGATGGCCCGCGTGCCGCCGATCCTTCGCAGCGCCGTGAATACCGTTACGACGTTATTGCTCGCCGGCACGATCGTTGTCGGTGGGTGTTGGCTTATTCGCCAGGTGCAGCGCGCTTGGTTGCGCGAGTCTTTGAACCTGCCAAAGTATCTGCTGCTGGCCGCGGCGATTCCGATGCACTGGATCGCTCTGCTGACGCCGATGCCTCATAAGCCGATCGCGCTGGTGGCGATACTCACCATCTATCACAACCTGCAATACCACCGGCTGATCTGGTTTCACAATCAGAAGTATATGGAGCGCGGCCATCCTGGCCGCATTGACGGCGCGGCCCGAAACGCTTTGCGGGGCAGTAGCCCGACCGTTAAGGAGAGAGTTCTTGATCATCATTTGGACCTGCGACAGAAATACGGTCCCGCCGCACTCATCAGCCGCCGCCTGCTCTACTACATCGCGTTTGGAATTTTCTTCGGTTTGCTTTACCAGGGACCGCGCCAGGTCCTGGGTTACTTCGGTTTGAAAGCATCGCACGGTGACGTGACGGCGCAGCTTCCCATTCCGATTCAACTGGGCGTCGCGGTCCTCTGGGGCGTCGCTTTTATTCACTACTATTTAGATTCGAAAATCTGGCGCGTGCGCAGGGATCCGTCGGTGGGTAAGGCTCTGAATATGAGTTGAGTCGTCTCTTGTGTCTCCCTTCTCCCGATGGGAGAAGGGCCGGGGATGAGGGTCTAAGCGTGAACCTACTTCGTTTGACGTGGTCCTGGGTAAACACGATGGACGAGTAAGCCTAAATCGCCGATCAGCTTCGCACCCTCTCCCCAACCCACTCCCAGAGGGAGAACCTCCGGCTAGTTTCCTTTCAATCTCTCGTCTTGTTTCTCTGCGGCTTTACAAAAATCCGTCACCACCTCAACAAACTTCGACGGGTACTCAGTCGGCGGCAAGTGCCCGCAGTGGCGAAAGACAATCAGCCGCGAGTTGGGGATCGCTTTCCGTAGTTTGAAAGCGTTGCTGATGGGGATGTGAGTATCTTCGTCGCCCCAAACCAGCAACGTCGGCTGTCGGAGCAAGCTCGCTTCGCGAGTAATTCGTTCGGCGCTCCAACGGCGGATGGTGCGAATCATCGCGCGATGCGTGTTCGAAGTCGCCAACAGGTGATGACGAGCTGCGAGCTTGCGTTCGTCGAGCGGGTATCCCAGACGGCGGTAAACGTCCTCGGTTCGCTTGCGCAAAACCCAGCGCGAGCCAAGAAAAAGGGGCGTGGCGATGTCACCTACCAGCGGGACGCCGGCTAATCGCAGCAGCAGTTTCTTTTTGGGCTGGTCGTTAGTTACCGCGCCTACCAGGATCAGGTTCGCAACTCGCTCCGGACAATCGAGAGCCAGCAAGGCAGCGACTGCGCCGCCATAAGAAGCTCCGACAATCGTCGCCCGATCAATTCCGAGTCGATCCATCAAACCCAAAACGGCGCGCGCCTGCGCGGCGATGGTGTACTCGCCATTGCCGGGCTTGTCGGAATAACCATATCCGGGAAGGTCGGGCGCGATGACGTGAAAGCCGGCGTTCGCCAGAGGCAGAAATACTTCATTCCAAACCAGGTTCGAAGAAATGAAGCCGTGGATCAGAATCATTGGCGGCGCGCTCTCATCACCGGCCTCCTGGTAATGAATGCTTACGCCGTCGACACTGGTGAACCACGAATGTTCCGCGTGATAGATGAAATCAATACTGTCGGGCCAACTGACATCGCGCGGGCGAGTAAGAAGTTTGGCGGCCACCGCTCCCGCAACGATGCCGGATGCGCCGGCAAGCAGATAACGTTTCTTCATGACGAGTGAATCTTAACGCGTACCTTTCGCAGATGAAAGAGGCGAGTCGTGCACGGCCTTGCCAGCTGATGTGCGGAAGGCCTGCATCGTTGTTGGCCCGTCAGGGGCCGAATATTTATAGTATGAAGCTATCACCCAACAATCGAAGCTCCTTTAGGAGCGAAATGCGAGATCGATTTAGTCGCGGACGTTTCGCTCCTAAAAGGAGCTCGTATCCCTGCGAGACGGCGGCGGCTATAAACATCTCGCTCCTAACGGAGCGAAGAGAGGCCTCGACGATCATGCATTCGCGATCACCACTTGTGGGTGAATGATCTTTCGCTCTTCGTCGTAGAGCCCCACCGCTATCAACTGCCCCGCGGCGTTACGCATGCGTACCGGCTGACCATTCACCCATTCCGCCGCCTCTGTTGATTCGACTGAGAGATCGATGCCCTGACCAACCCGGCGCGCATCATCCAGGGTCAGCTCAACCGCAGGCAGATGCGAAAGCGCGGCGTCCGGCGAGATAAGAAGTTCACCGAGCGATCCCGTCTGCGCCTCTTCGTTCAAGCGATCGAGGGTAATAGCATCCTTGATCGCAAATTCACCCGCGCGCGTGCGGCGTAGTTCGGCTACGTGTGCTCCAACGCCGAGCTGCTTGCCAAAATCCTCAGCCAAAGTGCGAATGTAAGTTCCGGCAGAGCACACGACCCGCACTCGTAAATCTTGCGTGCCGTCATCATTCTCATTCAGCAATGCGCCATCATGTGTCATGGCTGTGAGTTCGCTGATTGTCACCCGCACCGGTTGTCGTGCGATTTCTTCGCCGCGTCGCGCCAGTTCGTAGAGCTTGCGCCCGCCCACCTTCTTGGCTGAATACATTGGCGGCGTCTGTTCGATCTCGCCGCGCAGCGAAGCCAATGCGCCTTCGATGTCTTCTCTATGAATCTCTGTGTGTCTCTGTGTCTCTGTGGTGAAATTTGGTAAGCGAGTGCCTGTCACATCACCGGTGTCGGTCGCATAACCCAAACGAATCGCCGCTTCATATTCCTTCTCGGCGCCGCTCAGGAATTGGGCCAGCCGCGTGGCGCGCCCGACGAGCACCACCAGCACGCCGGTAGCAAACGGATCGAGCGTGCCCGTGTGCCCCACGCGCCGTTCGCTGAGCGTCCTGCGCACGCGGGCGACCACGTCGTGCGAAGTCATCCCCGCGGGCTTATCGATAACAAGAACTCCATCCATGCCAGCCATTCTAGATTTTTGATTCGCGCTTGTCGCTGGGAAGTTCTGCCTGGTAGTGCCTATTTGGTTTCGTACCTCCAATCCTCTGGGACAAGACGATCCACGAAATCACACCAAATCTGGCGCCTCAGACGTTCTGCTTCGTGTACTTTCGTGGATCGTTTTTGCTCGGCGAAGAAGTGTCTAAAGAAAGCAGGACACCACTTTCTTCTTCCTTTAGGCCCGCTGTGGTTAAATCGCTTTACCATAAATAGACGAGGTACTCAGAGACGAGAACGAGAAGACTAAGAACGACCGAAGAAGAGAAAGAGCCACTCGATCCCGCGAAAGCTCGCGAACGGGTTTTCCAGCGGGCCGGCAGATTGCTGGCCGCAAAGCAGCGTTCGGTGGAAGAACTAAGAGAGCGCTTGCTCGAAGGCCGCGGCGCGACCGAGAGAATTGTCGAAGAGATTATCGGGCGTTTGCGTGAGTACGGTTACCTCGACGACGCTCGATATGCGCACAGCTACGCATCGCTGCGCGTGCAGCAGAGACCAGTCGGCAGGCAAAGATTGGAACGCGATCTGAGGATGAAGCAGATCGATAAAGCAACCATGGATGCCGCGCTTGATTCAGTGTTCGCGGAAAAACCTGAAGCGGAATTGATCCAACAAGCGATCGAAAAACGAGTTCGTCTGCGCGGCCGGCCAAAAACGCGCGCGGATGCCAAAAAGCTTTTCGATCATTTGCTGCGACAAGGTTTTGCGTTTGAGTTGGTCAGCGAGAAGGTGCGTGCCTTAGCTAGAAATAATCTCGACGAAGAACCGTAACTAAGAGAGTAATCGTAGTTCTCCGCTGCGCCTTTAGTCTTCCCTTTGCGCCTTTGCGCGAAACTGGTTCGCGGCGATGGCTCACGCAAAGGCGCTAAGCGAATACGTAAGGCGCTAAGATTTCAGACCCGAATTCGCCTGCCTCAGCCGCGCATGCTAAACTCCGTTTGATCATGAAGGGTAACGAAATTCGCGAAAAATTCCTCGAGTACTTCGAGCGCCACGGCCATACGCGTGTGCGCTCCAGTCCACTTCTGCCGGCCAACGATCCCACTCTGCTGTTCACCAACGCCGGCATGAATCAGTTCAAAGACGTCTTTCTCGGCCTCGAAAAGCGCGAGTACGACCGCGCGACTTCTTCGCAGAAATGCCTGCGCGCCGGCGGCAAACATAACGACCTCGACGAAGTAGGAAAGACCGCGCGGCATCAGACTTTCTTCGAGATGCTCGGGAATTTTTCGTTTGGCGATTACTTCAAGGAAGACGCGATCAAGTTCGCGTGGGACTTTCTGGTGAATGAACTGAAGATGGATTCGAGCCGTCTCTGGTTCACGGTCTTTGGTGGTGACGAAGAAGTTGGGCCCGATGAGGACGCGGAAAAACTTTGGGCACAGGTCGGCGCGCCGCGCGACAGAATTCTGCGCTTTGGGCGCAAAGACAATTTCTGGCAGATGGGCGAGACCGGACCGTGCGGCCCTTGCAGCGAGATTCATTACTATCTCGGCGACGATCCCGATGATCCGACAAAGAATCGCGTCGATCTGGTCAATGGCCCGGGCGACACGACGATGGAGATTTGGAATCTGGTCTTCATGCAATACAACCGGATCGAAAGTGAGCCCGGCAAGTACAAGCTCGAACCACTGCCGAAGCCTTCTGTCGATACAGGTCTGGGACTGGAACGCACCGCCGTGATCATGCAGGGCGTGAAGTCGAACTATGAAACGGATCTGCTGAAGCCCATCATGGATTTTGCGGCCGCGTTGGCGGTCGGGGAGTAGTCAGTGGCGACACTCCTGCAAGAGTTTACGGAATTTGTCGCGGCGCTCAACCAGCGCCAACTTGCCTACGCGGTGTGCGGCGGTTGGGCAATGACGATTCACGGTTGCCCACGCGCGACGATGGATATTGATGTGATGGTTTTGGCAGACGATCTGGCCGAGGCCTGGAAGATTGCTACGAACCTGGGATATCAGATTGAGGGGCGGCCTTTACATTTTCACGATGGCGCGATTGAAATCAGGCGCATTTCAAAGGTCGATGCCGAAACGAAAATAGTCTTCACGATAGATTTTCTATTGGTGACAGAGCCCACGCAAAAGATTTGGCGGGACCGTGAAAGGATAGAATGGGAACACGGCGCTATTTTCACGGTCTCACGGGAGGGTTTGATTCAGTTAAAAAGACTCAGCGGTCGGTTGCAAGACCTCGCTGACATCGAGAGGTTGGAAGGTGAAAGTTGATATGTCCCCGCAAGCGGTGACGCGACGTCTGAAGCTACTCGATCAGCTTTGGGCTTTGAGCGTTAAGTTGATAAACGCGAAGCGACCAAGGGCGAAGAAGCCCTCGGCGTCCTAACGCTGTTGTTACCCCGGTTATGTAGTTATGAGCGCTTACGATTCATTTGACGAGCAGAAAAAGTTTGCATGCCGCGTGATTGCCGATCACGCGCGGGCGACTGCGTTCTCGATCGCTGATGGAATTCTGCCCGGTAATGAAGGACGGAACTATGTCCTAAGAAAGATTATGCGGAGAGCGATTTATCAGGGACGGCATGCGCTGGGTCTTACTGATGCGTTCTTCTACAAGGTGACGAACTTCGTCGTCGATCAGATGGGTGAGGCTTATCCGGAACTTGAGGCTTCGCGTGAGTTCATTGAGAAGATGGTGAAGTTGGAAGAAGAACGGTTTGGATCGACGATGACGGTTGGGTTGCAGAAGCTTCCGATGGCTCTTCAGGCGATTGATAGAGCGCTTAATGAACAGCTAAAGCCGGCATTTGAATTGGCGAGACGAATGGCCGATCAAATGAGCGAGTTCGAATCGGCCTTGGCAAAGAAATCGGAACCAATAATCGAGCTAGCTAAGCGCGTAAACGAGGTTAGGGAACAAACCAATAAAAAGTGGAACGAGCGATTGGCACCAATGCTTGAGTTGGCGCGCCAAGTGAATGAGCAAGCTAATCAAACAAATGAAGAAATGCGAAAAACACTCGCTCCACTCCTTGAATTGGCTAGGGAGAGTTGGATATCGAAGGCTAAGTTTGTCGACTTGGCCAAGCTTTATGACACGTTCGGCACGCCGCGCGATCTGATTCGGATCGGTTTGGAAGAACGTGGTTTCATGATGGATGAAGAGCAGTTCAATCAATCCTTCGATGCGGCTTTGCAGGAACTCCAGCGGTCGACTACGACAGTCAGCGGTGAAGGCAAAGGAAAATCGAATCCAACCTATTTGGAACTGGTCGGTCGTGTGAGTAAGTCTCAGTTCAAAGGCTACGAAGCGACTCGGGTCGATGATGCAAAAGTGGTCGCCCTGATCAAAGGCGATGCTGAAGTTCAATCAGTAAATGAAGGCGATGAAGGTGAAGTCATTCTTGACCAAACGCCGTTCTATGCCGAGTCGGGCGGGCAAGTTGGGGATGTTGGTCGCCTCATTAACCCGGTCGCTACCGCTCCCGGTACTGACCTCATCGCGTTGGTCGTTGATACTTACTCGCCGGCTCAGCGTTTGATCGTTCATAAGGTCAAGATTGAAAAGGGAACTCTGAAGGTTGGTGACGTGGTCACGGCGGAAGTCGACGTCGAAAAGCGCGATGCAACGCGGCGCAATCACACGGCGACGCACTTGATGCATGCGGCTTTGCGTGAGGTGCTCGGGACGCATGTTAAGCAGGCCGGCTCTGTGGTTGCGCCGAACTACCTGCGTTTCGACTTTAGTCATTATCAGCCGCTGACGACGAGCGAGATCGAAGAGGTCGAACGCCTGGTGAACTATCACATTCTGCGCAATGAGCCCGTAGAGACTGACGAGATGGCCGTGGAAGAAGCCATGCGCTCGGGCGCGATGGCCCTGTTTGGCGAGAAGTACGGCGAAAAAGTGCGCGTCCTTTCGATCAAAGGCGCGGAAGATATCTTCTCGAAAGAACTGTGCGGCGGGACGCACGTGCGCGCGACCGGGGACATCGGTGTCTTTAAAATTACCAGCGATGAATCGATTGCGTCCGGCGTGCGCCGTATACGCGCGGTGACCGGCCTCGATGCCTACGAACGCTTTCGCGAAGACGAAGAGATCATCGGACAGGTCACGAGCAACCTGCGAACGTCGCGCGCTGAATTGCCGGCCATGATCGGCAAGCTGCAAGACGAACTGAAGAAAGCTCGGCGTGAAGCTGATGAGCTGCGTTTGAAGATCGCCACCGGCGCGGCCGGTTCGGCTTCATCGAATGGCGACGACGCCCGCGAAGTCAACGGCGTGCGTGTGCTCGCTCGTGAAGCCAGCGGTCTTGATGCTGCGGGGATGCGCCAGCTCTCTGACACTCTGCTGGCCCGCATTAAGTCAGGTGTGGTGGTGGTCGGCCGCAGCAACGATGGCAAGGCTTCACTGATCGTGCGCACGTCTGACGATCTCACTAAGAAGATTCCGGCTGGCCAGGTGATTAAAGAGCTCGCTCCGATTATCGGCGGCAAAGGCGGCGGCAAACCCGACATGGC
>JAWVEB010000027.1:0-39214 GCA_033856915.1 Blastocatellia bacterium
GGTTTCGCGCTCAGCGTCCAACTCCGACGATTTGTTAACTAACCCGAGCCGTAGCGAGCGGGACTTAACGCGCACGCCTGCGCAACAGAGGAGTGTCCTCAATGAAGAAGCAACTCGCGTTTTTGGCTCTTATCCTTGCCTGTCTTTCTTATCCACTCGCTACCGCGAGCGGTTCCGTAAACCAGGAGCCCCAACACCCAATCGACAAAGCACTCGAAGCCTGCATCGATAAGAACGGCTCGACCGCGGGCATGGTCGAATGTACCGACAAAGCCTACGCGGCCTGGGACAGAGAGCTGAACAAGAACTATGGCGAGTTAATGCGCACTCTGAAGCCGGCGCAGAAGGAAGCGTTACGATTGGCGCAGCTCGAGTGGATCAAGTACCGCGATTTGGATTTCAAGCTGATTGACAGCGTCTACGATTCGATGCAGGGCACGATGTATATCCCGATGCGCATCGACGCCCGGATGGAAGTTGTGAAGAAGCGGGCGCAGGAATTAAAAGGCTATCTGGAGCTGATCCAGGAAGGCTGAGAGTAGTTGGCTGCCCGCTGAAATATCAACCAGTACAAAAAGGCGCAAGCAGGAAACGATCGAAATCGTTTTGCTGCCTGCGCCTTTTTCGCGACTTCGCGAGTCTTACTTCCTGCGCCGGCGCGAGGCCGTTTGCAGCTTCCGGATTTGTCCCTTCAACTCCCCAATCTCCTTCTGCTGCTCTTGAATGGCGTTGAGCATGATCCAGAGAATCGGATCATTGTTAATTTGCAGATAACCGTTTGCGTTTCTGGTCACTGCTTCCGGAATGACTTTCTGCAGCGCCTGCGCGCCAAAGCCGATGTTTTCCTGTTCTGATTTAAGACCCAGAGCATTGTTTGCTTTGTACTGGTAACGGATTGGCTGCAACTGCATGACGGCGTTGAGCCCGCTGTTGAAACGGCCCTTGATATTCTTGAGACGTTCATCCGAAAACACTGCCCATGATCCTCCACCATGTTTACTGGCGGTCCCGTTCACTGACAGAGTATCGGTGGGTGCGGAGGTTCCGATGCCGACGTTGCCCCCCTGCCGGTTCAGGGCGAGTACGTTTGTTGCAATGCCATCACGAGAGGCTTGAATTTCCGAAAAAAGAGAGGCTTGACTAACACCAAAGTGTAAGCCCTGCGGGTTCGCAATTCCTCCCTTTACCAGGCTGATGCTGGCGAAGTTGTCCGATGGCGCGACGAACGTTGCGACATCACCGATGTTATAAGTCGTCGGAAACGTCGCTCCTGAAGCGAGCACCGACAATCGCGTGTCGGGACTCGCAGTCCCTATTCCCACATTGCCGCTGGCATTGATATCAATGCTGCTCGTTGGTGCGCCGGGCCGAATGCGGAAAGGCAGTCGCGAGCCACCCGTAACGTCACGAACAAAAAAGTTGGCTTCATTGCCCGCAATGTCCCAGGTCTGCGCGGTGAATCCGCCCGCGTTTGTTTGTTCGAGTCGATGAGCCGGCGTATCGCTGGTGGTGATGTGCAAATCCAACACCGGCGTAGCCGTCCTGAATCCGACTTTGCCAGTGCTGCTCACCTTAATCGCGTTAGCCGGCGCGCCGGCATTCACCTGAAATACGATTGTTCCGGTCTCCGAATTGCCCGTGCCGCCCTGGTCCACGAACCCGAGGAAACTTTCCCCGCCGCTGGCGGAACTGTTCGCCCTAATTTGCCAGTTGTTGGTCGGAAATCCTGCTGAGGTACTGGTGTCGTCGAATTGAATGCGGTCGTTATTCTCTTTCAACCTGATGGTGTCAAAGCCGAACGCTTCGCCGTTGACACAATCCAGCCCGATGCACGCACTACCCTGCACGATCAGATCGTCGGCAATTACATCATCCGGAGCAGCGCCAAGAAATAAACGATGGTTGTTGAGTCTGGTAATGGTGTTGCCGGAAATAGGGGCCGCCACCCGAGCTGGAGTTACTTTCGCCGACCGTCGCCCATCTTCCAATGCCCCGGCGACCACCGCTCCTCCGTTAAGGATCGAGAAGCTTCCCGATTGGACCATGGCTGGCGCCGTGCGCGCTTGCGGCCGGTCCGCTCCTCCTCTGAGGCATCGTCACTAGCGCGACCCTTAAGCGCATCTTTGTTCGCCATCGACGAGACTGGCGCAAGTCGCAGTTCATAACTGTAGTTACCATCGGGCAGCCGTTCACCCTGTTTGTCGATCAGCGCAAAATCGACCGAGCTGCCCGACTTGTATTCTCTGCGAAAAACCCTGCCGTCGGGTGCAGAGACAATCAGGGTCAAACCCGAATTAGAAACACCCACGTCCCATCGAACACTCCCCCCTCCGGACACGCCGGCCACTTTGTCGTTCGGCGTCTGGCTGAGGGCCGCTGTCTCCAGACAAGCGAAAACGAGAACCGCGAATACCAGTTGCGTAAGAGATATATATCTTTTCATTTGGAGACCTCCTTCTTGGTTGTTGATAACAGCCACCAGCGGATGGGAGAAGGTTGTGCTTTGCCCTTGGACCTTCGGCCAGCAATCTGATGGATTCGAAGTAGTTTGTCAGGCTAGCGGCGGTTGTAGCAAAGAAGCTTGCGTGGTGTCGAGAGATTCTCAGAGGAGGCTGAGTGATTTCGAATTGAGATTAAGAGCGGAGGGCGTGAAAGACCTTAGTATTGACGTTCTTATTGGGGAAAACGTCCTCGATACTCGCTCGACACCAGGAATGCTTTTACCATCTCGGCATCGCGGAAATTCCCGTTGAACGCGTTCAGCTTATCCAACCAGAAGTTGTAGCCTGAGAAGTCCGTATCCCGTCCGGCATTGGCGTCCCGGCGGAGATATCCGAAGTATTGCATCAGCACGAATGCCTGATTGAACTCCTGCTGCGCGAGGACCGCGTTGTCGGCAACTCGTCGCAAGGCCCGCGCTCTGGCTCCCGCATCTGAGGAGGTGGCCGCTGAACCGAACTCAGCAATCGCCAACGCGCGATCAGCGTCAGCAGTTGGCACTCCCGCATTCAAAAACAGCTTGTCTACAAATTCACCGGGCGTCAGCGTGGCCGCATATGCCGTGGTAAATCTGGGACGCTGCACAAACTCTGCGAGATAGACTTGCTTGTTATGATCGAGGACCGTCTGCCAGCCAGCCTGGTTGACGACGACGCCGTTGCCAATCTCGGCGGTGTCGGGTTTGAACTCGCCAAGTTTGATCGGCACTGGTGCTCCGGAAAGGTCACCGTACGCTGCCTGGTATGTTTTGAAAACCAGGTAGCCAGTCTGCTGGAATTCGATCGAAAGGAAGAACGCTGCCGACGTGTCGATGCGTTTAGCGGCGCGACAGTTCGCGTCAGTCCCACAACTCTCAATGTTGTTGACCCAGAAATTAAAACCTGCTTCATCCGGTTCGCGACCGAGGAAGTCCACGTACTGCTGGCGAACAAAGTATTCGGTCGTATCCAGTGGATTTAGAGCACTGCCCGCGGCCGAGGCGCTAAAGACCGCGTCGGTACGCTGGCCCAAAGCACTGAAGCTTCGCTGGGCCGGGCTGAAGCTGTAGTTCGCCCGCGCCGGGACGACAGTGTAGAAGCCGTTGGTCTCGACATTATCAAAATGATAGTTGCCGTTGGCGTCGGTAACAGTCAGACGGTTTTGCGTTCCGCTCATCCTGACGGCCGCGCCTTCGAGCGGCTTGCCGTTGCTGTCGAGAATCTGGCCGCTAACGTTACTGTCGGCGGCGGTCGGAGCGCATTGCCGCAACAGCACCGAAACGTTGTCTGAGAGCTGATTGGCCACCGTGAGGTCTTGCCGGCCGTCGCCATTGAAATCGCCCACCGCGACCGAGCGCGGGCTGTTGCCAACGCTGAAGTTTGTACCGCTGCCGAAAACGCCGCTGCCGTTGCCTGCCAGGATGGACACGCTGTTCGCACCCTGGTCGACCACCGCGAGGTCTTGCTGGCCATCGCCGTTGAAATCTCCCGCGGCTATTGAGAGAGGTTTACTTCCCGCGGGGAAGTTTGTGGCCGTGCCGAAACCACCCGAGCCGTCGTTCACTAAAACCGACACGTTGTTTGAGTCATAGTTGCCGGCCGACAGATCCTGATAGCCGTCACCAGTGAAATCGCCAATTGCTACTGAGAGAGGAGTAGTTCCAACGTCGAAGTTAGTGGCGGCGCCAAAACCGCCGGCGCCATTCCCCACCAGGACCGACACGTTGTTTGAGTTCGAGTTGCCTGTGACCAGGTCCTGCTTGGCATCGTTGTTGAAGTCGCCCACCGCGATCGATTGAGGTTTACTGCCGACGGTGAAGTTTGTGGCTGTGCCGAAACTGCCCGCGCCATTGCCCAACAGGACTGAAACGTTGTCTGAGTCTCGATTGGCGGTAGCGAGGTCAGGCTTACCATCGCCATCGAAGTCTCCCACCGCCAATGCGATCGGAGCCAGGCCGACGGCGAAGTTCGTAGCCGCGCCAAAACCGCCGCCGCCATTGCCTAACAACACCGACACGTTGTTTGAGTTCGCGTTGGCCACGGCGAGGTCCTCGCTGCCGTCGCCATTGAAATCGCCCACCGCGACGCTGAGCGGAGTAGTGCCCACGTTGAAGACCGCCGGGGAACTGAATCCGCCGGCGCCGTCACCCAATAAGATTGCGATTTGCCCGACGCCATCTGATCCAGCGTTGCTGTTGGCCACCGCGAGATCTTGTTTGCCGTCGCCGTTGAAGTCTCCTATCGCTACTGAGACCGGCTGAGTGCCGGTGCCGAAGTTTTTTGCCGCAGCGAAGTTGACCGGATTACACGTCTCTTGGGTCGTCACGGTCAGCGTGAATGTCCTCGTCGTGGTCGCACCACAGTTGTCAAACGCAGTGACCGTCACGATGTAAGTTCCCGCTGGATGAGCGTCGGTTATCCGCACCACGCCCGTGGCCGGAGAGCCTTCCAGCTTACCCTTGAAATTCGTCGAGGTGGCCACGTTGAGACGCGCGGCATTCGTTGGTAGCGGCGATGGAGTTACCACGGCGTCCGTACTCAGCACTACTGACTTATCCGGATAGTTGCCCAGTGTCGGTGGCGGACAGGTCGTACCAGCCAGCGCGATGTCAAACGGATTTTCGTTGCTGTCATTGTTGGCGATATGAATCGCGGCGTTGCGTAAGCCGGCTGCACCCGGCGTAAAGGTGATCGTAAACGTGGTGCTGTTGCCCGGCGTCACCGTGCCACTCATGCCGGTGGTATCGACGGCGAAATCCGTGGAGTTCGTGCCGTCTTTCGTAATAGCTCCCAAAGTGAGATCCGCGGCGCCCACATTCTTAATATAAAAAGTCTTCGCGGCACTGGTCGTGCCGACGTTTTGCTGTCCGAAGTCAACGGTGGCAGAGCCGTCGGACAGGTCCGAACCCGATGGCTGCTCAACGGCAATTTCCGGGGCCGGCGCACTCATAGTCGCCTGGAAGCAAGCAGAGAACTCTGAAGTGTTACCGTTGAAATCCCTGGCAGTAGCTGTGATGAACTGGCCGGCGGTAAAGGCCAGCAAGGGACTATTAAAGGTAAACGGCGCCTCACCATTTCCACCCGCGGATGCCTCGGTAGTGCCGAGATAAATTTTCCCTTCGCCATGACCCGAAGGCAGGTCGCAGTCATCATTCAGATAAAAATCAATCTCAAAGTCATCGACACTGGAATGCAGGACGCCTTTGATTGTTTGCGTGTCCGCAGCCGCGCCGGTTACGTCCGGAAAGTTCTGCAGGTTGTTCGGGCCACTGTCGCCATCAAACTGGTCGTCCGCGTCGTTTGGAGTTACTTCGTCGGTCTCAACGCCGCCAACCAGGTTAATTCCCAGCCCGGTATTCGCATAGATCGAGTTTTCAGTGACCAGGTTATTGAGATCGAGGGGGTTGCTGATCTTCACTCCATCGACGCCGTTGTTGGCGATGATGTTACCGCCTAAGTTGAGGCCCGTTGGAGGCGTCAGGCTGGGCGGAGGCGTCACGCTCGCCAGTTTGTCGGAACGATTACCGCCGAGTTGTTTATTAACGGGTGCAGTTTTGAAGGCAGCCCTGGTTGAAGTCTTGGCAGCAAGATTCGCACGACGGACACGCACGGCTTGCCGGTTGGACAACACAGTCCTGGCGACGCGAACTTTGCGGGTCTTGACGGCGTCGCGTTTGGCCGACGCCTCGACCGCGCTCCCTGCCAGTCGATTGCCTCCGGCTTTCTTCGCCGAGGAAATGGCTTTCGACGCCCGGCCGGCGAAGCGGTTCCGAAGCTCCGAGCGAACGGTCTCGACACCGATGATGTTATTTGAAGCACCCTGAGGCTCAGTGGGCTGCGTGTAAATCTCCACACCCGAACCGCTGTTACCAAGCGCGGTGGTTCCATCCGCGGCCACGCCGATGAAATTACCCTGAACCAGATTGCCCGAGGCGCCCCCTGTGATTTCGACTCCGTCACCCTTATTGCTCGAGATGACGTTTGCCTCTTCTAGAATTTCGCAGCCAATCTCGTTATCGGAAGAGCCGTCCAGTTCGACTCCGGCGCCGCCATTACCCAGAGCCGCCGCGCCGTCTTTGTCAGTGCCGATAAAATTACCCTGAACCGTGTTGCCGCCGCCGGTATAACCTGGATTGCTGCTCTTGAGCAGAACGCCGTCGCCGCTGTTACCCGAAATGACATTGCCGGCGCCGGGGCCAAGGAAGGAGATGAGCGTGTAGGACGAGTCGAAAACGTTGACTCCGATTCCATTCGCAATCGGAGCGGCGCCCGAACGATCTGTGCCGATAAAGTTGCCCACTACATTGTTCCAGTCTGAGCAGTCGATTGAAACGCCCGCCTTGCTGTTGCCGGAGATAAGATTGCTGCCGTCCAGAACCTCGCAACCAATCGTATTGTCCTCAACTCCACCGCGAATGCTCACGCCGATTTTGTTCCCCAGCGGCGCCAGGCCGTGGCGGTCGGTGCCGATGTAATTACCTTCCACTACATTGGCCTCGGTTCTGATGTCCAGCCCGGTACCCTTTGTACTCGCGTGACCGGAGATGAGATTGCGCGCCGACGGCGCGTCGCCGCCAATCAGGTTCGAGTCGCCGTTGGCCAGGCAAATGCCGTTAGCCGTACTGCCCTGCGCCAAAGTGCCCGACACGTCCGTGCCGATAAAGTTTCCTGAGATTTCATCCCACCCGGAGTCGTTAATGAACACTCCGGTCTGGGCAAAGCTATTGATGACGAGGCCACTAATGGTTGAGCCGCCGGCGCCAGGCTCTAGATCCAAACCGGTATCCAGGCCGGTACCCTTCAATTCGAGGCGGAGGATTGCGTTATCGTCTTCGTTGAAGTGTTTGGTATTCGCGCTGGCGCCCGGCTGTGAATAGCCGTTGATAAAGACCGCGTTACAGATCTGCGGCAGAGGCGTGGCCGGATGAATCGACCACCAACTGTTTGGATAGTCAGGATCGGGATTGATCAGACTGGCATCATCAGTGGCCGCTGATGTTGGCTGCACATCCGATACACCCGGGAGATTGTCGTTTGCGTAGTAGTAGTGACCAGGATCATCGAAAGGGATATCAAAAGCGATCATCCGCGGTCCACTGGCGAGGTTCGCAGCTTCGATCGCTTCGCGCAGAGTGCAGCCGCCCGGATCGGTCGTGCAGATTCCATCACCGGGATCTGCAGTCGTATTAACTACAAAGGCTTCTAATTCAAACGCGCCGATGTCGACGTTATTGCCCTGCGGCCGAGCGACGCCACGCTGATCCTTAGTTACCAATGGACTGTTGCCGCCGCAACCCGTCAGCACACAGGCGTCACCCGCATCGATTGCCGGACTGCCGCCCAGCAACGCCAGGGTCGCAGTCGGCCCGCCGTTATTGCCCGGGAAATCGAGCCGAGGATCGAGAGGCGCCGCGGCGGTCCCAACTTGATCCCCACTCGCGCCATTGGTAAAGCCGGAGCCGTTGTCACCGGCGCTGATAAAGTTGTGTCCCAGGCTGGTGAAACTTCCGCCGACATCATCGAGCATTGGGACCACGAATGAACCGGAGCCATCGAAGTTATAGGCGACGATCGTATTGCGCAGACTGCTTGTACCGGCGTTGCTGAAAATGCCACCGCCCGTTTCGGACCCGCTGTCGTCATTGTCCGCGGAATTACCGGCGACGGTGACGTTAGTTAATTTCATCGTGCCGCCGGCGATGTAGATACCACCGCCGTTACCATTCGCTGTATTGCCGGTGATAGTGCTGTTGGTGGCGATCAGCGCACCGTTGCTGTAGATTCCGCCACCGTTAGACGTCGCCGCGTTGTCGCTGATAGTACTGTCGGTAATAGTCAGAGCGCCGTTGTTGAGAATGCCGCCGCCCAGGTCTTTACTACCGCCACTAACCGTTAGGCTCTTAATGCTGACCGCCTTGCCTGAGCTGACATCGAAGACGCGGCTGAGGTGATTAGCGTCTACGATCACGCTTACACCGCTGCTTGAATTGTCGATGTCTGCGCTTTCCGTGATCGCCAGTTCAGTGTCACCGAGGGTAATGGTGCACGGACCAAAGCCTGAGTTGCAGCCAGGATCGCTCAACGGAATCGCGAATGAGATCGTGTTCGTGTCAGGATTGGCATTAGCCGCCGCGATTGCTTCACGCAAACTACAATCGGCATCACAAGTGCCGTCGTTCGTGTCGTCAGTCTTGGTAACGACGAACGCGCCTGTTCCCGTAAGCGCAATATCGAACGGATTTTTCCCCGCATCGCTGTTGGCAATGTGAATCCCGGCGTTGCGCGGGCCGGGCGCGCTCGGCGTAAAGGTTACGGTGAAGGTAGTGCTGTCCCCTGGCGCTACGGTTGCGCTCGTAGCTGAGGTGTCGACGGTAAAGTCGGCCGCGTTTGTTCCAAATTTGGTAATTGCGCCGACGCTCAAGTCCGCGGCGCCGACGTTCTTAATCGTAAACGTCTTCGCGGGACTGGTAGTGCCGATCGTCTGATTGCCAAAGTCCACACTGGCCGTGCCGTAAGGCAGAGCGTTGCCTGAAGGCTGTTCGACTGCAATCTGCGGCGCCACCACCGTCAGCACCACATCGTTTCCGTCTCCGCCGCCATAAGTAATCTTCGCGCCCAGAGGTGAACCGAGGAAGTTAGGAATCACCGCTCCTTCCGGCAGGCCGTTGAAAGTTCCGTTGAGAGCGTCGCCGGCATCATTGTTGACGATGGTGAAACTGTCTCCCGCGACCGGCGTGTACGTCCCGCTGAACAAGAGCGACGCCCCGTTCAGGTCTACCAACCCCGCGACGTTGAGTTGAGTGTAACCGCTGTCGAGCGTCGTGTTGTTGATGACGATCTTTAAATCTTTTGCCGAAGTAAGGGAGAGTGTGGCTGCGCCGGTAGTCACATCCACCCCGTTGTGGCTGGGGAAGACGTTCGTGCCTGGAGTGAGACTGATGTTGCCGCCATCGCTGTTCAATGAACCGGTAGTTAAGTCGATGTTAGCGCCTGAGACCAGGTTCAGAATGGTAGCGACAGCGCGCGAAATGTCGGCGCTGACTGTGATCGAGCCGCTGTTACTGTCCCCGAAGTTCAGCGTTGGCGCGCTCACCTTATTAATCTCCGCATTCGCCAGACCCAGGGTTGGTGAGCCTCCGAGAACATCACTCCCGCCAAGATTAATCGGCGTGCCGTTCGTGCGTTGCCGGAAAGAAACCGCGCCGGTAGTTTGAATGCTCACCGCGCCGGGGCCGGCGTCCAGGCTTACATTGTTCGCCACGAACGTGATTGGCCCAGTCGCGCTCGCACCGCCAATCGTGTGCGTGTTGCCGGTGTTCGCGGACGCATAGAAATCAACGTTAGTCCCGTTGCCGTTGGCGTCGATCGTAATCGCGCCGCTGCCGGTCGACAGCACGCCGGCGTCACCGGAGAACCCAAGAATCACTCCGTGTCCGAAAGCGCCGACAGGCCCCGAAATACCTGTGATATTCAAGGGGCCATTGTTAACCTGGACCTGGCCGCCACTGCCCATCGATACGCCATAGTCGGAATCAGACGCTCCCGTTCCACCGCCAACCCCCGTAATCGTCACTGAACCGGTAGTCGTCGCCTTGATTTGTCCTGAACTCAAAACGCGGACACCGTAGAGACCAGTGTTCGTTCCCGTACCGCCACGCCCGTTCATGACGATGTTCCCGGTTCCCGTCGATTGAATCGTCGCCCCCGAAACATCTATGCCGCCAAAGTTGCCTGCCGTTGGCGATGCCTGTTGGTTGGCGTTCAGCGTGAGCGCGCCATCGACCAGGGAGAGACTCGAACCAGAGGCGAAGACGATGTCCCTCGCCGTCGTCAACGCAATTGTGCCGGCGCCGGCTGTGGCGAGATCCGAACCAGTCGTTGAGAAGTTGATCGTACCCGTTGCATAGCCGGCCAGATTCTTATCGACTGTCAGCGTCATAGCGCCGGCGAAGGTAATCGTGCTGAACTCTGAACCAGCAGAACCGATCGTCAGACTGGCAGTAAAATCAGGCAGAGCGTTGACCAGGAGCGTGTCCGTCGCGTTGCCGCGATTGATTTTCAGAGAGCCGGCCGGATTGGCAAAGTCGGTAGTTTCGATCGTCGCGCCGCTGAGCCGCGACATTCCATTCGCAGCCACACCATCATCGGCAAGTGTCAGATCATTCGTGCCGCCAACCGGCAGATTAAAGACTACGTCGGTCGCGGTACCGCTATTTGTGATCGGCTCGAGCCCGGTGTAGGTCACCGTGCCGAAGTTCTGCATCACGATGTTGCCGTCATGCGCATTCGTGTAGTTGTAAGTGACCGTGCCCTGACTGCCGCCGTTAATGATGAGTTTGTCGCCTGGGCTTGCAGTGGGATCGCCGCCATTAAAAGTTAAGCCGCCGTCGGGGATGATATCGCCGCCCGAGAGATCCAGCGTCAGCGTGTCGTTCCCTACGAGAGTATTAACGTGAATGCTGCTAATCGAAGCGAACGAAACCTCGACGGTGTGGATATCGATCTGCGTTGCGCCCGCCCCCGCGTTGAGCACATTGTTGGGATCGGTGACGCGAACGTTGGCGCCATTGAGCGAGAGAGTCAGCGTGTCCGCGCTCGTGCCGCCGTTGCTATCGGTAATCAACAGATCGCCGGCAGACACGGCGACGTCGGTCTCAGTCGTGATCGTTCCGATGTTGAAGAAGCTGAAACTCGTGATTGCATCCGAGACGATCGTTGAGCCGGCAACCGTGCCGCCGATCGAATTGTATGTACCTCCCGGCGGAACCGTCTCAGACTTGCCGATGCGACTGATTGACGTTACCGACGAATCAGTCAGACGCACGGTAGTATTAGTAAAGTTCCCCGAGTTCGCCGTGATTATTCCCTGCCAGTAACGGTTTGTATTCAGCGACTTCAAACCAGTTCCGGCCGTTCCGCCCGAGTTGCCGTCAAACTCTTCCGCTTGCAGAGTGACCGTGCCGCCCGCGGTCGTCGTCGGATTCACCAGCTCGAATGGATTGAAACCGGCCTTGCCCAACGGAAACGCGTACGTACCTCCCGCTGCCAGACTCGCGGGCAACACCCGCGCCAACGGACCGTTAATATATGACGAGGACGAACCGCTGATCGCGCCTGGGGCGGTGTTAAGAACAGTGAGCAGATTGGTAGACGTGGTCGTCAAATTGCGGCTGGTAAGTGTCAGGGTCTGAACTGAAAGAGCCGATGTCAGCGAGACTCCGTTGCCACTCTTGTTGACCACGGCCGCGCCGAAATCCGTGCCGCCGCTCGCCCCTGACCACGTCGCGGCTGCTGCGCCATTGAAGGTCAACGTACGGCCGTTGTGCTGGTAGGCGCCGCTGTTTATCAGGCTACCGCCGAGGTTGAGATCTCCTCCCGCCAGGGTTGAAAGCGTGAGCGTGCCGTCATTGACTACGTCGCCGAGCACGTTCAGTGGCGCGGTCATCGGCGAACTGCCCGCCAACAGCATCAGCGAGCCTGAATCAATTTGCAGTGAGCCCCCCACCTGGAACGGTTGAGCAGTCGAACCGTTCGGGAGATCCAGCGTAGTGTTGTTGCTCAATTGCACATTCGCCGGATAGCCTGGGCCGCTCGTTACGTTCGGCAGCCACTCGCCGTTGCGTCCGTAGCTGGCGCCGATGTTGTATTTGAGTAATGAAAGACTGCCATAGGTCGGTGAGCCGCTTACGAAGCCTCCAACGTTTACCTGCGACACGCCGTTGAGCGTAAGGTTATTTGCGCCGCCGAGTTGGCCGCCGCCGTATTGGAACACTCCGTTGACCGTGCGTGGGACACTTATCTGCAGGCCGCCGGTGTTTGCGGTTACATTCGTGGGTCCGTTCGTCGTGGGCCAAAAAGCCGGTGCGCCGCTAACAGTGAAGCCCGAAGTATTAAAGACCAGCGTCGAGTTTGCCCCGTAGACAAAATTATTTCCGGATGCCGCGCCGCCGCTGTTTATCTGGAACGTGCCGTTTCCGTTAACGTTGAACGTGCCGCTGTTCGCCAAACTGCTTCCAACCGCGAGCATTAATGTGCTCGTGTTTAGAGTTGCGCCGGAACCAATTGAACTCGCGCCGTTGGCGGTCGTGTTTGCCGCGAGGGTTACCCCACCCGCGTTGTTGACCGTCAGTTGACTGAGCACCGTGCTCGAAGTGGGAATCTCATTTCCGGTCGTGACGCCACTCGAGCCGGTGTAAGTAACATTGACACTGGTGGTGAAAGTCGGAGGACTCGAGAGCGTACCTGTCGCTCTTGAAATCGTAGCGCCATTGCCGAGTGTGATCTGGTTAGTGCTGTTGTTAAGCGCGCCGGTAGTTAAAGTGAGAGTGCCGTTGATTGACTTTGCGCCATTGAGAGCGACGCCGTTGGAATTATTGATTCTTAGACTGCCCGGACCGCCGGAAGCTGGGAACTCGGTATTAGCGGTTGTTTGGGCCGCAGAGCCCGCATATTCCAATGTCGATGAGCCGCCGTAGGTAAGCGTGAAGGTGCTTAAAGCCAGACTGGCAGTTCCGACCATCGTGAGAGTTCCATTGAGAGTTGTATTGAGTCCGAGCGTCTTGGCGCTTGTGCCGCTGAGTTTGAGATTTGTGTATGTGGAAGGAGTGGCGCCGCTGTTACTGGCGACGGCCAGAGTTTGAACTGCACTTTTTGTGTATTCGACTGTGCCGTTAAAGTTAATTGTCGTAACTGAAATGTTCGGAGATGTGCCGGAGAATTGGAGCAGACCGCTAACTGTTAGCGTCCCGGCTAATGTGGCACTACCGCGCTGAAAGACATTACTGCTCGATCCGGACTGCGCAGATATCACGGTTGCGCCAGCGCCAATTGTGATATCGCCTTGACCGCTGGTTCCATTGTCGGCTGAGATTACATTCAAGCCGGCATCGAGCGTTCCTGACGTTACATTCCAGGACGAAGCCTTAATGGCTGTCTGCATCGTCGCGGTTTGGCCGCTCGTTAGATTTATCTCGACAGCAAAGGTCGTGGTCGACCCTGTGTTTGCCGCCGCCCACTGGCTCGTATTAGTAATATTTCGCGAGCTTCCCACAAAGCTCAACTTACCTGCGCTTGACGCTGTGATCGTTATCGGAGCCGCGGGTATCGTGGCGCTGTCGGTTCCCGGCGATGTCCCCACAGCGGCAAAGTACGATCTTAGCTTTCCATTCAGCTGTAGCGTGTTCGCACCAAGCGCAACCTGTCCGTCACCGCCGGTAGTCGCGTTTGTGGTGCCCGTGCTGATATTCAAATCGTTGCACGCTTCAGACTGAGTCAGCGTAATGGTATGTCCGGCTTGAATGAAAACGTCATCAGCAGATGTGGGAGTCACGCCGCCACAGTTCGTCCAACTGCCCGCCGCATTCCAGTTACCGGTTGCTACATTTGAAAGGCATTGGTTACCAACAAGCGGCACGGGCGGGCTCAACAGAGCCGTGGTGCGGGTCGCGAAAATCCTGCCGAGGCCGGCAGGCCAGTTTCCGAAGCGGCCGGACTGGCCAGGCACTACCAGTAAAGTTGAGGCGATGACTCCGACCAACGCGAGTGCGGCCAGGGAAGTCACTACCATCCGCTTTAGTGAGTGGATCCCGGAGAGCGTCTGGGACCCACTCGCTGATGCGCCTGACCGCGCTGCCGCAGGGACGACGGGCCACCTCCGCACCCGCAGGCGCTGCGCGATCAAGCCGGCAATGTTGGCCCTAAGGTTCATGCTTTGAAACACCCCAAAACGAAAGACAGTAAGCGACCGAGGCGAGACATTATTGGGGGCGTACTCCTAAATGTGGCTATTAGTAAATCGGATGCGGATAGCAATCAGAACTACAAGTGACAGTGGTTGTTGTGCTCTTACCTTGACTGGCAAACGTCGAATTCAGTCTGAAAGAAACGCTAACAAGAAACAAAAATATAGTTCGCGCAGATTAGGCGAGGGCCACGAAATTGTCAACGAAAATAGCATTGCATCTACGGTGGCATTGCGGGATCAAATCAATCAAGAGAGTTCGCAACCACCGGATTTTGTTTCAGCGTAGTAAGCGGATCTGTATCCCGGCTTGAGACATTTCTTATTGCAGTTGGGCTGCGTTCGGAGTTAAATAGCGCCCTCATGATCGGCCAGCACCTCAGCAACTATAAAATCACCCAAAAGATTGGCGCCGGCGGTCAGGGCACGGTCTACAAAGCCGTCGATCAAAAGCTTGGCAGGACTGTCGTTCTCAAAGTTCTGCCCCCTGAACTCACTGTCAAAGAAGCCAACCTGAAACGTTTTGAACGCGAAGCGCGCCTCGCTTCGTCGCTCGATCATCCGAACATCTGCACCATCTTTGACATGGACGAAGCCGACGGCTTGTACTTTATCGTGATGCAGTACGTCGAAGGCCGCAACGTGCGCCAACTGGTAAATGGCCGGCCGCTGGAATTGGAGAGCGCCTTACGCATCGCGATTCAGGTGGCCGACGCGCTCGCAGTGGCCCACACCCGCGGCATCATTCATCGTGACATTAAATCCGGCAACATCATGGTTACCGATGCGGGCCAGGTAAAGATTCTGGATTTTGGCCTGGCCAAGCTGCTCGACGAAACCGAAGCGGCGCACAGCGGCATTCATCAAACTGAATTGACCGAGATAGGAGTTCCTTACGGCACGGCCACCTATGCCGCGCCGGAACAAGCGCGCGGCGATAAGGTCGATGCGCGCGCGGACATCTTCTCGACCGGAGTGCTGCTCTATGAAATGTTGACGGGCACCTGGCCTTTTCGTGGCAAGTCCACCGTCGACGTGCGGCATGCAGTGATTTACGATCAGCCGAAGCCGCTCGCCACCGCGCGGCCCGGCGCGACACCTGCGCGCCTGCAACAGATTCTGGACAAAGCGCTCCAGAAGGATCCGCGTAATCGCTATCAGAAGGTAGGCGAACTGCGCGATGAGCTGCGCAAAGTTCTGCACGACGTCGCCTCGGGCACTCAGTTTGAAGAAGCCACCGCGCCGCATCACGTCGGTCACCTCGGCCGCTCGAGTCCCGTCGGACGCGCGATGCGTTGGCTGCGCAAGTTAGGCGGCAGCAGCGATACCCAGACCAGCACCCCGCAACTTTCATCAAAGCAGTTGACCGATCCGCAGGAAGGATCGATGACGACCGTCACGGACCGCGAGAAAAAAAGTCTCGCGGTGTTGCCTTTCAGGAATCTCAACAACAATCCCGAGTCGAGCTTTTATGAATTCTCTCTGGCTGATGCGGTGATTACTGAGTTGGCGCGCATCCGCTCACTCGTGGTGCGGCCGTCTTCGGTGATGTCCCGGTACCAGGGCCAGGCGGCAGATCCGGCCGACGTCGGCCGGGAATTGAATGTCGATGCGGTGCTG
The DNA here is from genome assembly GCA_033856915.1 of Blastocatellia bacterium. Classification (GTDB taxonomy): domain Bacteria; phylum Acidobacteriota; class Blastocatellia; order Pyrinomonadales; family Pyrinomonadaceae; genus UBA11740. The sequence goes on from JAWVEB010000027.1 coordinate 15,838, forward strand.
TCGGCGGGCTTTATCGCGGCCGGCGAGCGGTTTCGCGTCAACGCGCAACTGCTGGACATAAAAAGCGGCGAGATTATCTGGAGCGATCGAATAGACGCCTCGGCCAACGACATCATCGCGGTTCAGGATGAGATCACAAAGCGCATCGTCGATGGCTTGCGGCTCGAGTTGAGTCCGGATGAGCAGGCCGGCCTGGAACAACCCGCTACCGTCAACGCCGAAGCTTACGAAGAATACCTGCGCGGCCGCGATCGCTTTGCGCGCTTCATCTTTCGTAGTGTCGCGGCGTCAGACTGTGATGCTGCGATCGATCATTTTAATAAGGCGGTCGCAATCGATCCCGAGTTCGGCCTGGCTTATGACGGTCTGGGCGCGTGCCACGTGAATCGCGTCTTCAAGGGCCTGGGCGGCGTCGAAGATTTTGAACGAGCGGAAGCGGCTTTCAACAAAGCCCTGACGATCGACGGCAACATCATCGAAGCGCGCATGCTGATGGTTTTCGTCTACCTCTGGCGCGGCCAGAAACAGAAAGCGCGCGAAGAGGTGGGACGAATGCGGCGGGAAGCGCCAAACGAAGCGGTCGTTCATTTTGTCAAAGCCACGCTGCACCGGCTCGACGGCGAATACGATCGCGCGCTACGCAGTTACGATCGGCTGGTGCACCTGGATCCCGCTTCCTTCGTCGTGGTCAGCTACAACCGCGCGTTGATCTTTCTCTACAAGGGAAAGGTTGAAGACGCCATGCATGAATTGGATCGGGCAGCGTCAGTCGAGCCGAACAACCCGCTGTTGCGAATGTTTCGCGCAGTCGCTATGTACTACGGCGGGCACGTCGACGCCGCGCGCGACCTTTTGCGCGAAGTGCTGGAGCAGAATCCTAACCTGCACGGCGTGCGGCCGTTCCTGGCAATGTGTTTGAGCAAGCGCGGAGAGCACGAAGCCGCGCGCGCGGAATTAAACGAAGCTGTGCAGCGTACCGCCGCAGTCGATCCGGATATTGCCTATGCGGTGGCGTCGGTTTATGCGCTGGAAGGCGAGCGCGATTCTGCGTTCGAATGGCTGCTGCGTTCAGTGGCTTTGGGGAATGAAAACAAACCGCTGTTCGAACACGATCCGAATCTGGGCAAAGTCAGAGACGACCCGAGGTTTGGGGAGTTGATCAGGAAGATAACGCGTTAGTCGTCAGAGCGCGAGCGCCGCAGGCGCGGCAGAAGGTAGCCAGGTGCAAGCGCTTAGCGCGCCGCGCCTGGACCGGGTGATTTACCTGTTCCCGCGCGCACCGACGGTGCGCGAAGAAGTCACCACAAATATCTCTCGTCATATTCGACGCGGCTCAATTTAAGCAATTCAAGGTATTCTTCTTGAAAACTCCGCCTCTCATGATGCTCTTCCTGATTGAGAACGTATTTCCTAACTTTGTCGATCTGTGACGGGCTCACCGTTGCGCCAAAGTAACCAGGCTGCCAATCAAACTTTTTTCCAACTTGCTCGTGAACCCACAACGAAGAGCCTGCCTTAAGGTCGCGCATTACATAATCCAGCCGGTGAGTCGAGCGCAATCCAAACAACACATGAACGTGATCGTTGGTTCCGCCGGTTGCCAGGGGTACGCCTTTCAATCCGTTTATGATGCCTCCAAGGTACGAATGGAGATCCTTACGCCATTCCCTCGTAATCACGGGCAAGCGGTCCTTAGTACTGAAGACAATGTGATAATGGAGACTTAGGTGTGTGGAAGGCATGCTCACTCTCCTCAAATTGGGATTCGGTGATCCTAGCATTCTCGCGCCCCGTCAGGGCGCGCAAAATTCTTGCATCCCATTCCCAGGCGCGGCGCGACCTACGGTCGCTCGCACCTGGCTACCCTCTGGCGCGCCTCCGGCGCACACTTCCAACCCAACCGTCCGCTGATTCTGGTTCATTTGGAGCCTTTTGGTTTCCTTTTGCGGCTCGTTTCCCTCCTTACCATCTATCGGTGTGTAATCTGTGGATTTGGTGTGGTCAGTCTCCTCTGTTATACTGCCCGTGCTCGCCTCGGTCAGGCATTCGGCCCGGTCGCAAACGCATCGCAAACTTAGTTTCCTATGCAGTTGAAGTCGAGCAAGGATTTTTGAAGCCGTCAATTGAGACGGCATTTGACGAATCGCGAACCAGGTTTCAGAGCGCGTCCTAGATGGCTACGCTAGGCTCCCTGGCGGCACTTGCCCGATTGAGCATTGCCGAGCGGTTTTCACGGAGTTCCCGTTTGAATCAAACGCGTATCCACCCGCGATCGTGGGTGGTAGCTAAAAACCACGCGAGGGATCTCGATTTATCAGATCGGACCTCGAACCAACGGCCGGCAATTTCTGCCGGTAACCTCCAACCATCAACGAGCACCCATACCGCAGGCCGGGACGCCTGCGAACCGCACGCATCACTGCGTGCGCTCAGGCTCACTAAACGTGTGCGCGGCGCATCCCTCGCCTTCGGGCTTGCAGGGTTCGCGCCCGCGCGACAGAAAGAACATCAATGTCAAGAGAGTTAATTGTTAGTGTCAACGGAAAAGAAAAGAAAATCGCGATCGTGGAAAATGATCGCGTTACTGAGTTCTACATCGAACGCGGCGAACAAAACCAGGGCATCGTCGGCAACATTTATAAAGGACGCGTGATGCGTGTCCTGCCCGGCATGCAGTCCGCCTTTGTGGACATCGGTCTGGAGCGCGACGCGTTTCTTTACGTCACCGACTTCTTTGACGAGGAAGCCGAGTTCGAACGCATCGTCGTCGATAAATCCAAAAAGGTCGATCCGGAAACCGCCACCCGCGCCGCCACCGAACGCATCGAGCAAAGCCGCGTCGAACGCGAACACCACATCGAAGGCGCCCAGGAACGGGCTGAGCCTTTGCGCGAAGCGCCGCTGGTCGAAGTCGAGGCCGCCCTCGTCGCGGAAAAACCGGAAGAGAGTGAAGAAGGCGGACCCCGACGACGCGGACGTCGCGGCGGACGCGGACGCGGACGCACCACTCGCACGGATGGACCGGAAGAGCGCCGCGTAGTACCCACTCCGGCGGAACCGATCGACACGCCGTTTGTGACGACGGACTCTTCATTCGAACGCATCAGCGACGATGAAGAACGCGCCATGAACGGTGAGATGTTCAAGGACGCTCGGCTTCAGGAACGTCTGCTGGATGAAGTGCATGCCGCTGAGTTCGACATGGAAGATTTGCCCAGCGCGCCAGTGGGCTCGCTCCTATCTGATTCCGCGCTGACTGATACCGGATCGTTTCAACGCATAGCTGATGACGACGACTCCACGGCACCGCTCAAGCGCGGTCGGGAGCTGGAAGCTGCTCGCGTACGTAACTTTGTCGACGAAGTCGCCGACGAGAGTTCGCGCAGCCTTTCATTCGAGCGCGTCAGCGATGACGAAGCATTGGAGGCTTCAGCGTACGAACGCTTAGCTCCGGCGTCCGAGCCGGCAGTCACTGAGCCGGACGTGGCTGAACCCGCAGTGGCCGAGAAGCGTCCTGCGCGGCGCAGCTCCACCGCTAAGGAGCCAGCGGCTCGGAAGAAGAAGGCCGGTGTAATCGGTCGCTTATTCAAATCCAAGAAGACTGGGGACGAGCCCGAAGCTGAAGCTGAGAGTGCGGCGGTAGAAACTTCGGAAGACACTGTTCTTCCTGATTCCGAGGCCGCCATCACCACCGGCCGCGTGCACGAAGAGTTCGCCACCAGGCGCGGCGGACGCCGACGCCGCCGGCCCACATCAAAACGGCCCGCAGGGGCCGAAGGCGAGACCGCCGATGCCGGCGAGGGAGCCAACGGACTTGATGAAGAAGTTGAAACGGCGGACCTGCCGCTCGAAGCTCAACCCGATAACATCCTTGAAGAGCAGCCGGCAGTTGTTGAGGAACCTGTGGCCGCAGCAGTGGCGAAGGAAACTCCGGAAGCGGCGCCACGCGGTGAACGTCGTCCGCCGGCTCCACGCGGTGGTCGCGGTGGTGGTCGTCGGCCGGCCCGGCACGAGCGCCCGCAACCACCGGCCATTACCGATCTCTTGAAGGAAGGCCAGGAAATCCTGGTGCAGATCGCCAAGGAACCAATAGCCAAGAAAGGCGCGCGCATAACTTCGCATATCGCTTTGCCTGGCCGCTTTCTGGTTTACATGCCGACGGTCGAACACCTGGGCGTGTCGCGCAAAATCGAATCGGACAGCGAACGAACACGTTTGCGCAAGCTGATTCAAAAGATTCACGTCGAAGAGGGCCAGCCGGCCGGCGGCTTTATCGTACGCACTGCCGGAGTGGGCGCCAGCGAAGCGGACCTGCACGCCGATGCGATATATTTATTGCGCACCTGGCAGGACCTGCGCGCCAATGCAGAGAAAGCGAAAGCCCCGTCCCTCGTGCATAAAGATTTGGATTTGGTGCAGAGGATTCTCCGCGATCAGTTGTCTGAAGACTTTACCGCGATCCGCATCGATACCGAAGACGAATACCAGAGCGTCGTCGAATTCGTGAACCGGATGCAGCCGCGTCTGGTCAAGCGCGTCAAACTTTATACGCGTGACGAACCGATCCTGGAAGCCTATGGCGTCCAGGCCGAGATCGACAAAGCGATCAAGCCGCGTGTCTGGCTGCGTTCAGGTGGCTACCTGGTCATCAATCAGACGGAAGCGTTGGTGTCGATCGATGTGAACACGGGCAAGTTCGTGGGCCGCGGCGCGACCCGTCTGGAAGACACGATCACGCGCACCAACATGGAAGCCGTCGAAGAAATCGCGCGTCAGATTCGCCTGCGCGATCTGGGCGGGATTATCGTGCTCGATCTTATCGACATGGAAGAGCGTCGCAATCGCCAGCGGGTGATGACGCAGCTTCAGGACGCGCTGCGACATGACAAGTCGCCAACCAAGGTGCTCTCTTTCAACGACTTTGGTTTGGTAATCATGACGCGCAAGCGCGTGAAGCAATCGCTCGAGCGCACTCTCTGCACGCCGTGCCTGTATTGCCAGGGCGCTGGCCTGGTGAAATCGGCGCAAACAATCTGTTACGAGATACTGGAACAGGCGCGGCGCCTGGGCCGCGAAGGCGAATCAGGTAAGCGCCAAGCGATGCTGCGCATCAATCCGGAAGTGGCGAAAGCTTTGCGCGGATCAGAGCGCGAGGTGCTCAGCGAGATCGAGGACTATCTGGGCGCCGTGGACATCAACAGCGATCCGCGGATCCTGCAAGAGCAGTTTGATTTTGCGTTTGTTTAGTTTGGAGTTTGGAGTTCCGCCTTCAGGCGGCTCTATAAGGAAGAGACAAGGCCCGCCGAAAGGCGGAACTCCGAACTAAAACATCGGGCGATGGAGTCCGCCATTAAATGCCTGCGTGCTGATGACTCCTACCAAATTTCTGGTCAGGAGTCATCCACGTGGGCAAATTATTTTTAGCAGGCATTGGCGGTTTCATTGGCTCGACACTCCGCTATGCGGCGACAGGTTATGTTCAGCAGTTAAGCCGCAGCATCAACTTTCCCTACGGCACCCTCGCAGTTAATCTCATCGGCTGCTTCATCATCGGTTTCTTATCACAACTGGCTGAGTCACGCGGCGTCTTCACTGCGGAATCGCGCACCTTTGTCTTTATCGGCATCCTCGGCGGGTTCACAACTTTCTCGGCCTTTGGCAACGAAACCATGAATCTTTGGCGCGACGGGCAGAACGCGCTCGCCATGGCGAACATCGCTGCGCATCTCGTGCTGGGGTTAGGCGCGGTGTGGGTTGGCCGCGCGCTCGCCTATCAGATTTGGAGATAACATTATGATGCTTCCCTCGGACGGTTATCTGCTGCGCATTTTCATCGGCGAGAGCGACCGGCATGACGGCAAGCTTTTGTACGAATGGATTGTCCTAAAAGCCCGCGAATCAGGTTTGGCGGGAGCCACGGTGCTGCGCGGAATGATGGGCTTCGGCGCCCACAGCCGTCTGCACACGTTCAAGATTGAGCGCTTATCTCAGGACCTGCCGATCATCATCGAGATCGTCGACACCCGCGAGAAGCTCGAGAGTTTTCTCGCCTTAATCGATAAGGAGATCGAAGAAGGCCTGGCTACCCTGGAAGAGATTAAGATCCATTTTTATCGGAGTGGGAAGACGGTGTAGTGGTGGATCACAAACGATTTTCCGGTTGTTTCATTTATCAGTGATTTATTGAAGAGGGGGGTTGTGCATTGAGTCTTGGGGCTCCGCCGTAGCATAGTGCGGTAAGACTCTGCCTTACCGGCGGACCTTGTTATTCGCTACTTAGAAAACTGGATCGCTTGGCTCAACTCGTCCAAAAGAAGTTCATCGTGCCGCTAAACCCTCACACTAACACCGGTTGACAACTCACGCACCTTTCCATTGCTAAGGTAGTCTGTCTGCTTTGTAGCTACCTTAGAGGTCAACTGGTAGACAACTATTGGAACGTACTGACTAAGGCCACAACAATCGCATGAACGAACCAAGATACATCTGAGCCTCCTATATACGGGCGCGATTTGATAGTGTCTAGAAACTATGTGCAACTGGTCTGGATTCACCGGCTCTTCGGGAAGCTTATACTCTTTTGATACCTCAAAGGACTGCTTCGTCGCGGCATAGGACTGCGCTTTATACCGAGAAGTGACTGCAGCATCCAATCGAGCTTTTAGCTCACTAATCAACGGTACTGAAAAGGAATACTTAGCCGTTAGCTTAACCTCTTCTGACTCCTCCAATATGAGTCGATCTTCGATCGCGATTTTTTGAATTTCTTTCGACGGAACGCCCGCGTGCACCTCTTTGATAGTTAGCCATTTATCCACAGGGACATGCTCTTCATCTAAGACCACCATAGAACTCAAAGAGTAATTGACGGATTTGAATGCGTGGGGGAACTTTCTTTCGGAGTAAAGAGCAATCGGCGCGGTCAGTCTATTTCTCTCACTTACGTCGACATGATACCCAGCGTAATGAGTAAGTACGACCGACGACAACTTCGCAATCTGTCCTTTGTGTAGATAGTCGACGAAACCCACGCTGTAGGCTTCTCCTACGTCACCTGGCTCTGCCTCACCACTTAGGAGAATCATTCTGATTGAGGGATCAACCATTCGGATGTCCTTGGAAAGCTCCGTGCCCGATTTCCTCGGCATCTTCTGGTCCAACACGACTACCTTGACGGGATTATTACTGATCAACTCCAAAGCCTTGTCCGGATCATCGACAGCGAGACATTCCAGTTGGGTTTGAGCCTGAATCAGTCTTGCGAATCCCTTGGCGGCTTCCAGGTTGTCGTCAACAACCAATATTTCAGTGGCCATTCCTAGTCTCCTATCGGCAGAACAATCTTGAAAACAACAGAATCGTCCGTTGACACGTGACTAATCGAGGCACCTCGTTGAGCGCTCAGCAGATATTGCACAACCGACAATCCTGTTCCTTCGTGTTTGTCTTTGGTTGTGAACCCATTTTCATAGATTTGGTCAGATTGAGGCGGGGCGTTAGTGGCGTTCTCAATTTCAACGTTGAAGTTCCTTTCACCAACTCTTCCTCGCACTGAGAGTTGAGCCCCTTCGGGACTGGCATCAACCGCATTTTCAATGAGCGGCAGCAAAAGACTAACGACATAGTTGTTTGAGTACCCCTTTATTGATGTCGGCATATCGACATGCACTCGTAGGGACTTCCCGGAGTTTTTCACGTAGACCTTTGAGGCTGACTCAATCGCATCACTCACAGATTCGGGAGACCACAGCGTCGCTGACGTAGCAACCAAGACCAGCTCTCGATACGCTGCCAAAACTGATTTACAGATATTCAGACTAGTTTGGATGGAGTCTATGGTCTGCGAAAACATTGAATCCCCGTCATGGGTCTGATTATTCGCTCCGAGCGTCAAAATCGATGACTCGATGAGAGCAATTGGAGTATTCAAGGAGTGGGATATCTCCCTGATGAGTTGACCACTTCTATCACCTACCTGATCCCGCGGTTGGGCAGCAGCAAGAAGCAAAGTTTTATTCAAGCGGCTATCAAGGTTTTGGTTGAGACTAGACGACAACTCATTAAATTGGTTTCTGAGACCATAGGCGAAACCCCGTTCCACTATGTTTTCAATCTCTCTCAACGTCCTGTGATTTCTATCCTCAATTATGGATTCGAGCATCTTGGGTAAGATATCCCGAAGCCGCGCGATTTCGTCTACGCCAGAAGATGCTGAGTCTCTCTGCCGCGCCATATGATACCTCTCAGCTTCAAACTTCGTTCGCATTTCAAGGAGGGCGAGGTACCTTCTGAAGAAGATATACAATATGAAGACGACAGCGAGCGGAATCCACATTCCGTAAATGAGAAGTTGCAGGATTTGATAAGTTGTCATGTGATCTGGCGACCCCCAGTTTCGTTGCTATATATCATTATCCCCTCGAATTTCAAGAGTGCAACAGCAATGTTCACTACGACGATTCATTCGACCAACTCGAAAGGGTACGTTTCCGTCTTGAAAGGTTGAAAGCCACGCTTCAAATAATTCGGCAGGGCTGCCGGATCGTCGAGGGTGCAGGTGTGCAGCCAGACACGATTCGCGCCGCCGGCCCAGGCTTGTTCCGTGGCGCAGGTCAGCAAGTGCTTACCCAAACCTCGGCCCAGGAAAGCCGGCAGCAATCCAAAGTAAGCAACCTCAACCGACTCGTCTTCGCAACGACGCAGTTCGAAGTAGCCCGCGGTCGCGCCGTCGTCAGTCAGCAACCACATTGAGGTCTCTGGTTTGTTTAAGTGGGCCACGATGTCTTCATCGGTCCATAGCAGCCGATCGATCCAGTGATAGTTCCGGCCCACTTCAACGTAAAGGTAACGAAAAAACGAAGCCGGACAGTCAGGCATCTGCTCAACGCGAATGCGCGGATCGTCACTGCGTGCGCCTTGCAACTCGGCCGGATCGCAGATCTCCAGATAGGTACGCGTGACTTCTATGGGTGACATGACTTTCATTCAGAGAATGCGGCTTTGCCGCAGCACATCGCGGTAAGCCTCGGGCTTACCGTTAAGGTCCACTAAATAAACTTCGAGGCTACGCCTCCAATCTTCGAGGCATAGCCTCGAGGATGAATAGGGAGTCACGCCGGAAAGCCATAGGCTTTCCGCTATGTGCTGCGGCACAGCCGCAATCCACAACGACCCGGCTGCTTACTTGCCTCATCAACTCACTTACCCTTCCCCGCACCGCGCGCCCGCGGATGAAATCGATCGTAAGCCTTCCGCATGTGCAGGTCGGTGATGTGCGTGTAGATTTCAGTCGTGGAAATATCCGCGTGGCCCAGCAACGCCTGCACCGAACGCGAATCCGCACCGTGCTGCATCAGGTGCGTGCCAAAGCTGTGGCGCAAAGTGTGTGGCGAGATATCGGGCACGCCGGCCTGCGCAGCATAGGTCTTAATGATCGCCCACGCCGTCTGTCGCGTCATCTGCCGGCCGCGATGCAGAAACAATTCAGGCTTTGCCTCATTTCCCAGTTGCTTGCGGATTCCCAGGTAGCGCTGCAGCCAGTGCACCGCGCTTTTGCCGATCGGAACGCGACGCTGCTTGGCTCCTTTTCCATGACACGTCAACAGCGCTGAGTCGATGTCTATGTCGCCTGTCTTTAACGAGCACATCTCTGAAACTCGGAGGCCGGCGGCATACAACACTTCCAGCATCGCTCGGTCGCGCAACCCGATGTCGGTCTTGATGTCGGGCGCAAACAGCAACTGTTCCATCTCTTCCTCGCTCAAAAAATGCGGCAGGCGTGAATTATTTTGCGGCGTGTGGATGTCTTCGGCGGGATGTCGCTTGATGTGACCATCCAGCATCAGGAAACGAAAGAAGCCGCGCGCGGCGCTGACCGCACGGGACACGGATGCCGGCGCCTGGCCCTCACGCGACATGCTCGCAATCCATTCGCGCAGGTCTTTGCGTTCGAGCTTTTCAATCTGCTTGTGGTTCTTTTCCGACCACGCTTGTAGCCTGGCAAGATCGCGCGCGTAGCTTTGCAGCGTGTTGATAGAGAGGCCCTTTTCGACCTGAATGTAACTGATGAATTCGCGGACCAGATCGCGTTGGTGCAGTCGTTCAGACATCTCGGTGATGGTAGCATAAGTACCACAGACTTCAGTCTGTGATTTTTCAGTTGAGTGAGTGAGTGAGTGGCACGGCCTGCGTGAGTGGGCTGAGCTTTCGCCTTACCTACGCTGCGCTACGTTCCATTCAGCCTGAAAGGCTGACAGATAATAGCCGGGGCAGAGCGAAGCGACGCCCCCGGATCGACAGGTAAGACTTTCCGACCCTGAAAGGGTCGCACTTCCGTTGCACTACTTGACCCTTTCAGGGTCACGATGATTTTTCCGTCATCTCCGGGGGCGTTGCCCCCCGGCTATTATATTGGACGCCTTCAGCGTCCTAACTCGTTACAGATCCTCCGGCACCAGCGAAAACAAAACCGCATCGAGCGACTCGCCGCGAATCAAAAGCCGGTTGCGCAAAATGCCTTCGCGCCTCGCGCCGGCTTTCTCGGCCACGCGCTGGCTGGCGATATTGGCGACCGCGGTGACAATTTCCACGCGTTGCAAGCCAAGTTGTTCGAAGGCAAATCCTGCGGCGAGGCGCGTGGCCCCGGTCGCGATGCCGCGGCCGGCGGCGCTGCTTCGCACCCAGTAGCCTAGATTCGCCATCTGATGCACGCGGTTAATGGAGTTAATCCCCACGCCGCCCAAAACTCTGCCGCCGTCCTGTTCAAAAATTCCAAAGCTGTACCATTCACCGCCTTGTGAAAGTAATTCTCTCGAGTTAATGAACTCCCGGCTTTCTTCGAGGGAATAGTGCTCGTGACACCAGGGCAACCAGGGAGACACTTCGGAGATCGATTCGCGCACGGCTTCATACAAAGCGCTCGCGTCCTCTTCACGAAATGGCCGCAGCACAAGTGGACCTTCGGTGAGTTCAAGTTTCACTTTATTTCTCTGCGGCGCGTCCGATACCTGCCGGTTGCCGTCTGTATCGATGGGTAATCGGTCGCCGGCGGCCAATGCCAATCGCGTTGCGTGAAATGATCAGCGTGGGCGGCAACTGGCGGCGCTTGAATTCATTTGCCGGCGATTCGACCCGATTGAGAATGTCATAGACGAGCTCGGTTTCATGGCCGGCCGCGATGATTTCTTCCGGCGAAGCTTTCTGCTCGAAATAAAGCTTGAGGATCGGATCCAGTTTGTCGTAGGCCGGCAGTGACTGATCGTCAAACTGTTCGGGCGCGAGTTCAGCCGAAGGTCGCTTGTCGATGATCGCCGGCGGAATCAGTTCGCGCTCGCGATTGTAAAGCCGGGCCAACTCGTAGACTTCGGTTTTCAGCACGTCGCCAATTACCGCCAGGCCGCCGTTCGTGTCGCCGTAGAGCGTGCAGTACCCAAGCGCCAACTCTGATTTGTTTCCCGTTGACAGCAACAGACGATTCTCGGCGTTCGAGATGGTCATCAGAATGTTTCCACGCAGCCGCGACTGAAGATTTTCAACTGCCAGCTCCGTCGCCCGTGAACTGGTGCTGACGGCTGCCGGCTCCGGCAAACCGAGTTCGTTCCGCAGCGCATGAAAGGCTTCGGTGATGGGCTTCTCGATATTCTTGATGCCGAGTCGTTCACTGAGATCGATTGAATCTTCAACGCTGCCGCGCGAAGAATAGGGCGAGGGCATCATCACCGCGAGCACGTTCTCTGCTCCGAGAGCATCGGCCGCCAGCGCGGCTACCACCGCCGAGTCAAGCCCCCCGGATAAGCCAAGAACCACCTTGCTGAATTTGTTCTTGCCGGCATAGTCGCGTATGCCCAGCACCAGCGCCTGGCGCACTGTCTCAATATCGTCGCCGGGCAAACAACGAGCGTCGGGAACTCCGCAATCCAGATCCACTGTCTTGACGAATTCTTCGAATGGCGGTGCTTGCAGAATGATTTTGCCGTGACGATCTGAAATGATGCTGGCGCCGTCAAAAATCACGCCATCGTTTCCGCCGATAAGATTCACAAATACGATCGGTATGCCGGCGGCTTTGGCGCGATGCGAAACCATCTCGCAGCGAATCTTCATCTTGCCCTTGTTGAAAGGCGAAGCATTGATCGAGACCAGAAGCTCCGCTCCCATTTCGATCAGCTCCTGAGCAGGATCGTTGGGATAGAGTCGCTGCTTCCAGAATGTCTTATCATTCCAAAAATCTTCACAGACGGCGATGCCGAGTTTAGTCTCGCCGAGATCGAACAGGCTGCGTTTCTGGGCTGGCTCGAAATACCGCGGATCGTCGAAGACGTCGTATTCGGGCAGGAGAGTCTTGTCCGCAAATCCCAGCAAAGTGCGGTCAGAAATCACCGCCGCCGAGTTATAGAGCGGGCGTCCCGTCGGCTGATCGTTGGGACGCACCGTGCCGACAATCACCGTTAAACCCTCTGTCGCCTCAATTATCTGATTGAGCGGATCGAGACACGTCCGCACCATGTCCTTGTCGAGAAACCAATCCAACGATGTGTACCCCTGGATGGTAACTTCCGGAAACACGATCAGATCCGAAGCGTCCTTCTTTGCCTGATCGATGGCGCTGAGAATGCGGGCGACGTTGCCTTCATAATCGCCGTTAATCGTATTGATCTGCCCGATGGTGACCCGCATGTGAGAAGGATTTTAGCACTGAAGCGCATATTGTTCGGAGTACCGCCTTCAGGCGGAAAGGTTGGCTCTCACGCCTTCCGCCTAAAGGCGGTACTCCGAACCCCTTGGTTATGGGGTTGTGGAGTACAACGCCGGGTTATAGAAAGGAGCAAACGCGGCGATCAGGGCAGCCTCGAAACTCATCGAGCGCGTCAGCAAGTCTCTCGAGAGGACGCCCCAGGCGCCCTGGCGGCTGCGCACGTCTCGCGCGCCGGCAACTTCGTCGATCACCAGACCAAGCTCACGCTTGCCCTCGATCACATTCTTTACAATTGAAGGCGGCACCCCAATGGATGGCGACATGCCAAAGCTGCCACGTTCGCCGTCCGTCACAAAAGCCCAACCGCGCAGGAACGTATGCCAATCGCCATCGACCGAGATCGAATGAAAGCCGCCCTCGAGACCAACGTATAGATCAGCTTCGAGGTTTTGCTCGATGAGGATTTTCCGCACCGCGAGGGCGCGTTCCCGCGCGCCGCTCATCAATTCCCAATCCGTCAGAGGCATCGCCGGAGCATTCGTCGTCACCGATCGCGCCACCACGGTGGTGTCGCGCCATGCCGCATCAATCTCAGCCACGCGCGCGATACTGGCGCGCACCGCCATGATTTTCGCTGCGCGATCAGAGCCCAACGCGATTCTTTCTATCCGCGCTTTTCGCGCTTGCTTTGTCGAGGAACCTTGAGTTGACATGCGGCCTCGCGGTTGTTGTAATCGAATTCAGTTGAGAGTACAAGCTGGCGGTTGTCGTTAGCAGAACACTGACTAGAGTTTGAACTCTAAACATTTCGCGGAGGTGTTAAGAAGTGTCCGTTGCCGAACTCATCTATGACTGGAACAAAGCTGAGCCAAGGTTCAGCAAACCCGAACGCCACATCGGGTTCGATGACGAGACACTGCGTGACGGACTCCAGTCGCCTTCCGTTTGTGAGCCACCGGTTGAAAAGAAGATCGAGCTGCTTCATTTGATGGACGCGTTGGGCATCGACACAGCCGACATCGGCTTGCCCGGCGCCGGCGGTACCCATGCCGAGAGCGTTGAATCGTTGGCCCGCGAGATCGCCGAAAAGAACCTGCGCATCCGGCCTAACTGCGCCGCGCGCACACACCGCAACGACATTATTCCAATCGTGGAAATCTCGCAGCGAGCGGGCATCCCGATCGAGGCCTGCACCTTTATCGGATCTTCGCCGATTCGCTTCTACGCCGAAGCGTGGACCCTCGACAAGCTTCTGGAAATGACTGAAGACGCCGTGACGTTCGCGGTGAAAGAAGGTCTGCCGGTGATGTTCGTCACCGAAGACACGACGCGCGCCAATCCCGAAACGATTCGCGCGCTATATACCACCGCGATTCGCTGCGGGGCCCGCGCCGTCTGCGTCTGCGATACGGTCGGCCACGCCACACCCGATGGCGCGCGCGAAGTGGTGAAATTTGTGCGCGGAATAATCGACGAGCAGGGCGAGCGGGTGCGCCTTGACTGGCACGGCCATCAGGACCGTGGCTTGGGAGTGATCAATTCACTCGCGGCTATCGAAGGCGGCGCCGATCAAATTCACGGGTCGGCGCTCGGGATGGGCGAGCGAGTGGGCAACACGCCGATGGATCAACTGCTGGTCAACCTGAAACTGATGGGCTGGATTGAAAATGATCTGATGCGTTTGGGCGAGTACTGCGAGAAGGCAGCGGAGGCTTGCCAATGGACCATCCCGCTCAACTACCCGGTCTTTGGCCGCGACGCGTTTCGCACTGCCACCGGGGTTCATGCGGCCGCGGTGATCAAGAGCTATCGGAAAGGCGACACTGAACTTGCCGACCTGATTTACTCAGGCGTGCCCGCCGGACAGTTTGGTTTGAAGCAAGTCATCGAAATCGGTCCGATGAGTGGGAAGTCAAACGTCACTTACTGGCTGGAGAGCCGTGGCCTGGAAGCGAATGAAGATCGCGTGACTCGTATTTATGAACGAGCCAAGCAAGCGTCAGCAGTGTTGAGCGAAGAAGAAGTGATGGGTTTACTGTGAGTGTTTGAAGCGGCTTTGCCGCAACGTCAGCTTACCGTCCGGAACGTCCCAAGAGATCACAGGCCCATTCCTTAGTTAATTGGAATCGTGATCGTGGCCGAACCAGCCTTACCCGCAGGAAAGCGTTTTTGTCGCGCGATGCGCAAGGCCGTCGCGTCCCCACCCGAAGCTTGAGTCACCCGCCCGTTCTCATCATAAGTAACCTGAACGGTGGCTTTCTTCGATCCGGCGGAAGGTGCTGGCTGGGTCCGGGCGATGCTGGGGTTTACCGGGGCAGGTGTCGGCTGTGCTGGTGCCAGGGCTGAGGCAAACTCCTGCGCCTTTACGGCTCGCTCTTTGGCGCGCAACTCGCGTTGGCGCTTCGCGGCCAGATCAGCCGCGGCGGATGAGGTCGAGGGAACAACGCTCTCGCTCGCCACGGGTTCGGCTAAAGTTTCATTAGTTGTGGCGGGTTGGGTAACGGGCGCAGAATTTTGCGCTGGCGCTGCCGTCACTGCATTTGCCAGCCTGGCCGCTTTGCTGCGGGCATACCATCCCCACGGCACGGCGATCGTGCCGACGATCAAAGCAACGGCCGCGATCACTTTCCACGATCCAAAACGGGTCGCGCCGTTCGGCTGTGAGAGAAACGCTCCCATGTCCGGCATCTCGGGCGCCGGAGCCTTGAACACGGGCTTTTCAAATTTCTGGCTGACGGCCGGAATGGCAGGCTCGCTATTCTCAACCACGACGTTTTGATCGACGGCTTTGGGTTCCTCGATCTTGACTTCTTCGACCTGTGCCGCAGCGCCTTCGGGAAACGGATCACTGGGCGTAACGCCTTCATCCATTCGGCGCAAACCTTCCAGCACCACCGACGTCCAGGGTTGATTGATCGTTTGCTCGGGCGCCTCAAACGCGGGACTGAAGGTGAACGAAGCGTTCGGGAGGGTCAAGGCAAAATACACCGCCTCGATGCCGCGCAGCACGCCAATCCTCGCGTGTACCACTGAACCGTTTTGCAGATAGAAATAACCCGGGCCGACCGAGTAAATAACTTTTAGCCGGCCGGTCTTGCGTTGATTGCAGAAAAATTCGATCAACTCGGCAAGCGAAAGATCGCTGAGCTCTCCAGTCAGTGCCATACGTGGGTCCTCTTCCTTACGAGTTTTGGGAGTGACGCGACGCATACGAGAATGCGCCGCGTTAGAGACCTATTGAGGGATGGTGAAGTTATAGTTGATCCGGCCAGTGATTTTCACCGGCTGACCTGAAAGTTTGGTAGGAGAAAAGCGTGCTCGAAAAGCTGCCTGCACGGAAGCGTCGCGGAGCGAAGGCGGGCCGGAAAGTGCGCGCGCGGAAATGACTTTGCCATTTTCGTCCACCACAACTTCCACTTCCACCAGTCCGCCCGTATGCAGCCGGCGCGCAAACTCCGGATAGACGGGCGCGGGCAGATTCAACGCAACGCCATTGAGAACGCCACCCGATACGGGCTTCATCAGGGGGCGCGGAGCCGGCGGCGGATCGCCATTCACAACCGCGACCTTTTTGATTGATTCAGCGGAGGCGCTGCGAAAATCTGCGGCGGGCGGAGTGACGGCGGACACGTTGAGTTTGCTGAGAGAAGTTCGCGGCGTTAAGGCAGAAACCGATTTTGAGTCGACCTGTTTTGCAGTTGTCACCGCTTCGCCAATCACTGCATTCGCGGGAGAAGGAGAACTGCCGGGCTGAAGCATCTTCGCCATGGCCGCATCGAAATAGTAAAAAATAGTTCGGTAGGTGACTTCGCTCGGCTCAAAACTGATGCGTCCGTTTTCCACGACCGCAACGGCTGCCGTCATCTTTACCCAGTTACCGACTGAGTCATAGTCGTACTTGTAGACTTCCTTGCTCACCAGAGATCCTTCGGCGTTGACCAGAGTCATTTCGCTGATGTTGCCTTTTTCGTCGTACTTGTAACTTTCGCGTCCCGTCAGCGTGGCTCCCTCGATCGGGAAATATTGGTTCTGTGTCTTCGCTCCCTTGAGATCGTACTCCGCTGTTTCCAGCAAAACGTGCTTGCTGTCTTCCACAGTCTTTCCCGCCACCGCTGAAACTTTAACTACCTCAACCCGGACCCGCCGCACTGGGCCAACCAGCCCATCACGCGCGCGATCGCTTTCGCTGCCTGAACTAACCAGGGCGTTGGACTGAGGCTGCACAGTGGCCTTCGCGGACAAGTTGCTTTGCCCGGCTGCAATCGCGCAGAGCACTGAAAGAAGAAGGCACGCCGAGAGCATTCGAGTAAGCTGCGACATTTTGATCTCCTGAACTGTTACTGAAAGATGAGGGGCGCCGGCTAAGCTTTTCGGGGCAACCGTGAGCAGCCGCTTACCATATTACTCAGTTGAACCGTGTTTGTCTAGAGCAAACCCAGTATGGCGCGCAGCGAAAAAGGACTGATTTGCGGGCTATTTGAGACTTGGAGCTGATCCTGATTCGGCGATCAGGCTGGCGATCTCGTCGATTATGCGGACGGGATTAGCTTGGCCGGTAGCATCATTGCAGAAGATTGAAAAGGCCAGGGTCTCGTTCTGAGGAGTTACAGCATAGCCGGAGAGGGAGTGATCGTAGGTAAGCGTTCCGGTCTTCGCAAAGATGCGGCCAGCTTCGCGCCGCAGGCGCCCGCCGAGGGTGCCGTCGCGACCAGCGATGGGCAGGGAGTCGCGAAATGCCGTCGCCGAGCTTGCCCTGGCGATCGCCACGAGCAGACGCGCGGTTGCTTCCGGCGTCACCAGATCGAGACGCGAAAGCCCCGAGCCATCTCTGATCGCCAGGTCATCCGTGGGGACCCCGATGCGATTTAGCCAGGATCTTATTACTGCGAGCCCGGTTTCATCGTCGCCGCGTTCGCGATTCTTTCGCGCATCGGAATCAGCCGCGGATGCCCCGCGCTCTTTTCCCAAAGTACGCAGGATTAGCTCGGCATAGAGATTGTCGCTTTCTTTGTTTGTATGACGGACGATCTCACTGAGCGCAGCGCTATTCTCCTGGGCCAACTCAAACGCTTTCTGCGGATCGAATTTGTCGCTTGCCGCGACGCGGAAGTCACGACTCCGCGCTTCGCCTTCGACTTTGATCCCGCGGGCAATTAGCGCCTCTTTGAAAAGTGTAGCTGCCCACAGCGCGGGCCTGGGAACCGACAGCGCAGCATTGAAGGGACGGCCACCGATCGGAAAGTCGCCCCACACCAGGAGTTCGTTATCCGACAAGCCCCGGTTAATGCCAATCGTGGTAGTAGCATCGCGCTCGGCAGTCGTGGTGTGGTTGGTTAAGTGAAGATAGTTAGATCCGCGATTCAGAGTGAGTGTCGCGCTAGCGCCGACTTTGTTAGCCGGGGCGATGGTTAAGTCGACACTGTTTTCATTAATTGTGAGCGCGCTTGGTTCGGCGCCAAAGTACCACTGGAGATCGTTCCACTGCCAACCCAGTCCGTATAGTTCGCCGCGAAAATAACTGTCGTCCCCGATGATGTTCCCGCGCACCTGACGCACGCCATGCTGGTAGAGTTGATCTGCCAGCGAGGCCAATCCGTTCTTGCGATACGAATCCAAATCCGGCGCACCGCGACCGTAGAGCGTCAGGTTTCCATCAATGACGCCAGCCGTGTCCGTCTGTTTGTCTGCATAGACCGAGGTGCGCCAATGATAATCAGCGCCGAGCAGATCGAGCGCCACCGCGGTCGTGTAGATCTTCATGTTGGATGCCGGGGTAAACGACTTGTCGCCGTTGCGCGAGTAAAGCACTCGGCCATCTTTCATTGAGGTAACAAAGACCCCCCAACGCGCGCGCGTCAAATCGCCGGCGTCGATTGCCCGATCAATATCTCGTGCGAGCGTGGTGTCTACCGGCTTCTTGGAGAGAGTCTCTGGCGGTGAAGGTTTGACCAGAGCAGGCGTGGCGGCGGTCCCGGTCTCGTTCCGCGCCACAAGATCAGTCTGTCCGATCAGCAACGGCGCCAGGAAGCATGCCGCGATCGCGACTAATGATAAAAGGAACGTGGTTTGTCGCTTGGACATCTATTTTAATCGGTTAGCTCGCGAACAGCTTCTCTGTTCGTCCCGCACTCAGCAATTCGCGCGTTGCGGCATACACTTGCTCAACGTCAATCGCCGTTACGCTCTCGCTAAAAATCAGGCGTTGCGAGACGCCGGTCGGCACGTAAGCGTGCGGCCGCGGCAGATCTATCATCACGACGATGGGCGTTCCGACAGCGGCAGCTATATGCACGGGGCCAGTATCGTTCGAAACAAAAACTGCCAATCTTGCCTGCGCGGCCGCGAGCTGCGGTATGGTCAGTCTCTCCAACACGACGCACGTTGATGGGAACAAAGCGCGCATCCGCTGCACCAGGTGGCGCTCTTCCGGACCCACAAAAATGATTGGCCGCACGCCGTCGTTGCGGATCAGAAAGTCGGCCAGCTCAGCAAATTGTTCCAGGGGCCAACACCGTCCCGGATGACCCGCGCCGGGAAACAATCCTACCAAAGGGGTGCCCGTCTCGGCCTTTGCTTTTCGCAGGAGCACGTCTACAGCGCGATCGTCTTCGGCCCGCGTCAACAACCGCGGCACGCGTGGTTGGTCCCTGATTCCCAACGGCACCAGCACGTCCAGATAACGATCGATCAAATGCTGGCCGGGATCATTTTTATCAACCGGGGGCTGCGGAGTGAAGTTCGCGAGAAAGTCGAGTGAGCGTCCGGGCCGGCGAGAAAACAATCGCTTCGAAGCACCGGAAAAAAAGCCCAACAAATTCGTCTCAGAAAAACTGTGCAGGTCGATGACGAAATCAAACTTGCGTTGGCGCACGTCCTTGACGACCTGGAAGATTCGCACCACTGAAAGCGGTTTGAATCCGTCTCGCAACTGGACCCGGTCGACTTCGATCGTCGCATTGGCGTAACCAGACATGTCGATTATTTGGGCGCCGGGCCGGCCGACCATCACAGTGATCAGCGCGTGCGGATAGCGCTCGCGAATTGCGCGCAGCGCGGGCAGGCTCATGACCACGTCGCCAAGCTGGCCGAAATCAATAACGAGAATATTTCGAGGGTTGAATGTCACTTCAAGTGCTTATCGAAAAAGTCCGAACCCGCATGATAGGCCCGCAGCCAATCCCCATGCCGCAGAAAGTCGTGAATCTCATCCGGAAAGATTAGTTCTTCAAAGTAGACTCCGTTACTTCGCAGGCGGCGCACCAGATTCACTGTCTGGGCAAACTCAACATTGCGATCGTCGTCGCCGTGGATCAGGAGCACCGGCGACTTCCATTTATCTACCGCGGAGATTGCCGAGGACTCGCGCGCAATTCGCACACGGTCAGACGTATCGGTGGGAACGCGCAGCCCGGCGACGCTCATGCTCCAGTCGTGCACTCCATGAAAGTCCACGCCGGCCGCAAAAATATCCGAGTTACGCGCCAACCCCAACGCAGTCAGATAACCACCGTACGATCCGCCCCACAGACCGACTCGCTTCTTGTCCACGTCCTCGCGTTCGCGCAGATACTTTGCTCCCGCGACGACATCCTGGTATTCCGACGCGCCACGCGCGCCGCGATGTTGGGCCAGCCGAAACGCGCGGCCATAACCAATCCCGCTGCGATAGTTGACCGACAGCACCAGATAACCTCGACTGGCGAGATACTGATTCATCGCATACGCGTTGTGATAGTAATAAAGATAATGCCAGCCCAGCAGCATCTGCCGGCTCGGTCCTCCATGCATGAACACCAGCGCGGGTGACTTGCCGGAGGAGTGGGCCGGCTTGAACAGTTGTCCGTGAATTTCAGTGCCGTCGGCGGCCTTAAAAATGATCTGCTCAGGCGTGACGAGCTGCGCAGAGGGAAAGTCGCGCGGTAGGGCTTGCGGCGCCAGAGGCCTCTGGCCAGCACCATTCAGCGAAGCCGTAAAAGGCAGATAAGGATCGCGCGCGGTCGAGTGAAAGAACGCGATCTGACGACCGTTGTCGAACAGCACCGGAGCCATTTCGATCCCGTCGCCTTTCGTGATTTGCTCAGGCGCACCGCCCTTCACGTTTACTCGCCACAGATGCCGGCGATCGATGTCGGCTTTGTTCGCCGAGAAAATTACAAAGGACTTATCTGACGACAGCGTGGCGTTTTCAACTTCGTAGTCGCCGGGCGTCAAGGCCGTCAACGCACCACCGTCCGCAGAAATAGAGTAGAGATGCGCCCAGCCATCTTTCTCTGACGAAAACAAGATCCGATCGCCGGCCCCCCACTGCCAGAAGTCGCTGTCAAAGCCCGTATACGAATCGTTATCGGCGCTGCCTGAGCGCCAGACTTCTTTTGCCTTGCCGGTCTGTGCGTCGGCAAGTTCGATGGCCCACGGCTGCAGACGATCGCGGTCGTTCGAAAACGTGTCGGTGATATTGAAGAGACGGATGAAAGCAACTCGCTTACCGTCACGCGACCAGCGCGGCGCGACGTCTCGATCTACGCTCGGTGATAGGAACGTGAAATTACTTGAGCGCTTGTCATAGATAACCACAAAGCTGTGATCGCCGCGCGACGACGTGAAAGCCAGCCGCGAGCCATCGGGCGACCATTGGGGCGCGCTGTTTATGGCGCCGCGAATTTCAAACAGCTTGCTCTCTTTACCGCCCAGGACAGGAGCAGTCCAGATGCTACCGCCGCGAAGATATTCGATTTGATCACCGGCTGGAGAAAACATCGGGGTGCTGCCCTGTCCCATGCGCGTCATGCGCCCGGTGCGAATGTCAGCGAGCCACACTTCCTGCTTCGCGCCGTCCGGATCGCTGGATGGATTCGGAACTTCGCCGGCCTGGTTCGCGCCTCCGCCGCGCACAAACGCGACCGCGTTTCCGTTCGGAGAGAAAACCAGATCGGCCAACTCCTGGCCATCGTCGTTGTTGTAATGCGTCAACTGCCGCGCGTTGAAGGCCGGGGCTTCAGCAACCCAGACGTTGCGCTTTCCTTCCGCGTCGAAGGCCCAGGCGATCCTGTCTCCGCGTTTTGAGACCGTGAGCTCTGAAGGAAAGGGCGAGCTCATTACTTGCTCAAGACTGAAGGTTTGGGCGTTGAACTGCTTGGGGCAAAAGCACAACAACACGATAGCCGGCAGGCAGATAACAATCTTCCGAAACGGTCTCATCAGGCTCTCCTCTATTTGATCCGGCTCGCCTTATGGAATCAAGACGCGCACGATTCTAACACCGCAGCGCTGGTGGCGTTAGAAGAGGGTTTGCTGCGCGCGGTTATGCCCTCATGAGTGTCGGTAGCATTAGGGTGGACAGTCGATCCAAGCGACGACCCCGCAGCGGTCGAACACGACCGGCCAACATGAGTGGTCGCAACCCATAAGCGACGAAAAGCGTTAGCACTAGCTCGTCACGCACGTCGCCGTTTGCTCTACTTACCCAATCTGCTAACCTTGGCTGGGCGGGCCATATAGAAGGTCGGGGTCGTCCGAACATTAATGTCTGACGTCGAAGTAAAGGTCGCATCACCGGAGAGACCGGGCCACGTTCATCGCCATGGCCACGCTCGCGGTAGCCGCACGCGACTGTCGGTCGTTCTTCTGCTCACCGCGATCTATATGGTGGCTGAGTTGGCTGGCGGTTTGTGGACCGGTTCGTTGGCCTTGCTGGCTGATGCCGGCCATATGCTCGCGGACGTGGCGGCGCTGATCCTGGCTTTGATGGCGGTCTGGTTCGGCGCGCGGCCGGCCACGCCGCGCAAGACTTTCGGTTACTACCGTCTGGAGATCCTGGCGGCGTTGATCAATGGCGTCGGTCTGGTCCTGATCTCGTTCTTCATTTTCTACGAAGCTTATCAACGCTGGTTTGCCCACCCGGTAATTCGCAGCGGCGCAATGACCGTCGTGGCCGCGGGCGGCCTGATCGTAAATCTGATCTGCGCATTGTTGCTGCATCGCGATCGAGATCAAGATCTGAATGTGCGCGGGGCCTGGTTGCACGTCATCGGCGACGCGTTGGGTTCTACTGGAGCAATTATCGCGGGTGCACTGATCATGCTGTTCGGCTGGACCGCTGCCGATTCGCTGATCAGCATGTTGATCGGCATGCTGATCGTTTGGAGTTCATGGCACTTGATTCGCGATGCGACCAACGTCCTGCTCGAAGGCACGCCCGCGCATATCAATCTGGCCGCCGTTGAAGCAGTCATCATGGAGACCGCGGGTGTTTCAGATGTTCACGATTTGCATGTCTGGACGATTACATCTGGGCGCGAGGCCTTGAGCGCGCATGTAATTCACGCTTATTCGATTTCACAGTCTGACCTGCTGAAGGAGTTGCGAGTAAAACTGCTCGATCGATTTGGCGTCAATCATTTGACCATCCAGATGGAGACTGCGGATTTCGAAGACGAAGCAATTCATTTCTGCCACGCCGGCACCGCCTGTTTTCGATCGGGGCGAGAATGAAAGATCTTTCGTCGCGTTCGCGACGAGTGACTTGGCCCGGCCTTTCAAGGGCACTAACATACTTGACTCATTACGGCAATGGCTCTGCCACTCTGATGCGCGGCAAGTCTGCGACTTGCCGGCGGCGAACCTTCTTTTTCATTCGGGTCTTCGACCCGTCACGGTCAGAGACCGTTCAGATTAATGGGCCAC
>JAWVEB010000028.1:0-189721 GCA_033856915.1 Blastocatellia bacterium
CTCTGCCACTCTGATGCGCGGCAAGTCTCGGACTTGCCGAAACGTGGCCCATTAATCTGAACGGTCTCTGACCGTGACGGGTCGAAGACCCGAATGAAAAAGAAGGTTCGCCGCCGGCAAGTCGCAGGCTTGCCGCGCATCAGAGTGGCAGAGCCATTGCCGTAATGAGTCAAGTATATTAGTACCTTTTCAACGGTTTTCTCCGTAAAGCCGTTGAAGGGCCTCAGAGTTTTCTCGGGGGATGTGGTCACCTCACTGAAGTGAGGCGCTAATGAGAGCGAACCCGAACCAGCATTCATCTGGCAGTGAACTTTTTTTGCAGCGTTTGATGATGTACACTTCCCGCCTTCCGTTCAATGACTTCTGCATGCAGCAAGGACAATCAAGAAAACTGATCTTCATCATAGCGGGTGCGAGCGTAGTGATCGCTTCGCTGGCCCTTGGATTTGCGAAGGCCCGATCGGTGATGAACCGTCGCAGCACCGCGTCCGCACCGCGGCCGGATCGAATGCCGCGCCTAATGTTATGGGCCTGGGAGCGGCCGGTTGACCTGCGCTTTATCGATCCAAAAGAAACTGGCGTCGCCTTCCTGGCCCGAACAATCCGGCTGCGGTCCAGCGAAGTAGAGGTTCGTCCGCGACTGCAACCCTTGAATCTACCGGAGGCGACCAGGGTCATGGCCGTTGCCAGAGTCGAGACGGACAAGATAAGCAAGCCAGCTCTCTCTGCACAGCAACGCGAGCAGTTGGCCGGCGCCATAGTCGACATGGCCCGGCTTCCAAACATCTCGAATATTCAGATTGACTTTGATGCTACCCAATCAGAGCGCGCCTTTTATCGCGACGTCATCGTCGACGTCCGTCGTCGCCTGCCTGACACCGTCGGCTTGTCAATCACGGCGCTGGCTTCGTGGTGCACTGCTGACGATTGGATTTCGGATCTACCGATTGACGAAGCCGTGCCGATGTTGTTTCGGATGGCGGCCGATGGAAAGCAAATCGCCCGGAGTCTGGACGCGGGCGATGATTTCATCGCGCCTCCATGTCGCCATAGTTATGGCGTCTCGACAGACGAGCCGCGCGCAGGCCTTTTGCCGGCGCGGCGACTTTATGTTTTTAACCCTGACCCGTGGACCGCAGAAAAGGTTCACGCGATTTTGGAGTCAAGAAAATGATCGCAGCAAACTCTTATAAAGCACTGATTGCCCTGGCCTTGATCCTTTCGGTTTCGTTCATTCTGCCCCAACGAACTCAAGCTTGCGGGCCCTTCTTCACCGAAGCAATATTCGTCTATTCGAAGCATCCGGACTTTCCATTAGAGAATTTTGCGGCCGGCAAACTTGGCGTCTTACAGACGGACTGGGCGCGATCTTATTTAGTCGCAGCGTATCGCAACCTCGCGGGAAACCGCCTCAGTGAGAGCGAAGCAAAAGGTATCAAAGGCGTCTGGGATGATCGCTTGAATCTTAGTTGGGAATCCAACGATGACCAGTGGGTAAAAAAGTGGAATGAGGCGCGCAAGCAGGTTCCTGGCCTATCCGCGCCGGCCGAGATAAAAGTCTATCGCAACCGCGAGAAGCCGCATGAGTACGAAAGCTTCCTGAACTGTCAACAGGATGCTTTTGAAAATGCCGAGGCCACTCTGAGTGAGCGAATCAAAAAGTTCGGCGCAGACAGCGCTGCCATGCGCGATTGGATCGGCGCACAGGATAAAGTCTTTGCCAACTGCGGAGAGGGCAAGCTGATTCCGGAAGCAGCCCGCCCCGATCAGGACTCTCTGATTCGCGCCGATCGCGCCTATCAAATCGCAGCGGCAAACTTTTACGCAACCAACTTTGACGAAGCAAAACAGCAATTCGATTCAATCGTGCTGGACAAGTCTTCGCCGTGGCGCGACAAGGCCGGATATCTCGCGGCCCGTTCGCTGTTGCGTAAAGGAAGTCTGGCTGAAAAGGAAGAAGACGGACGCCCGTCCCTGGCGGAAGCTGAAACTCGCCTAAATGCCGTACTCAAAGACAACTCAGCGACGGCCTCGCATCATGCGTCCAAAAGGCTTTTGAACCTCGTCCGTCTGCGTTTGCACCCTGAAGAGAAACTTCACGAGCTCGCTCACTCATTGATCAAGAGGGACGCCAGCGCCGATTTCAAGCAGGACGTTTGGGACTATACCGCGCTGCTGGACAAGTTTCTCGGGGATGGCGAGGAGTCGGATAAGCCCGTGCGTCCTTCCGGCTTGAACAGCGACGAGCTTACCGACTGGGTGCTCACGTTCGAGGATTCCTCCCCTGCGGCGGCTACTCACTCTTTGGCGCAATGGGAAAAGAGTAAATCTCTACCATGGTTGGTAGCGGCAATTTCCAAAGCTAATGGGCATCAGCCGACGGCCGGTGCTCTTTTGAGCGCGGCGGCCAACATAGATCACACTTCGCCGGCATTTCCGTCTCTCGCCTTCCACAGCGTGCGACTCTTGACCGAAGGCAATCGCGGCGGTGAAGCGCGGGCAACACTCGACAAAATTCTCGCTGCCGATCGCCAGCAGCTTCCGCCGTCAACAGTGAACCTGTTGTTGGCGGAAAGGACGACGCTGGCGCAGAATCTCGCCGAGTTTCTTCAGGCCGTGCAACGCGTTCCCGCCGGCTTTAGCGATGACAGCGACGGGCGTGAAATTCCTGAAGAAGAGAGTTCTGTTAAGGAAACCACCAAGGGCTCCGCGGTGTTCTTTGATCTGGATGGCGCCAATGCTTTCAATAAAGCTATGCCCGTTGCGTTGATTAAAGACGCGGCGACCAGTAAGGCGCTCGCACCAAATCTGCAGCGTGACGTTGCCCAGGCCGCTTTCGTTCGTGCTGCTCTTCTTGATGATCGCGCCACTGCGGATCAGGCTGCGGCCCTTTTGCAGGAGATGTATCCGCAGTTGAAGGAATTTCTCAGCGCCTATCAGAAAGCTGTCACGCCGGACGCAAGGCGATTCTCGGCGGTGTATATGTCACTGAAGTTTCCCGGTCTCAGACCTTATGTGTCGGCTGGTACCGGGCGCACAACCGCGCTCGAAGAAGTCGACAGCTATCGCGACAATTATTGGTGTGCGGAGGCACCGACGCCGCAGTCTGGCCCGCCTTCCCAGGATGTCGAAGAAGGCAAGGCGAAGGCTAAGCTGATTTCCATACCGGAGTTTCTGAAGCCCTCTCAGACTGTCGCAAAGACTCAATCCGCCGCCTTGCAAGCGCTCGGGACGGCGCCGGACTACTTCTGCCGCATAGCAATAGCCTGGACAGAGAAAAATCCGGCTGATCCGCGCGCGCCGGAGGCGTTGCATCTCGCCGTGCGGTCTACGCGCCATGGCTGCACCGACGAACAAACCGGCCGCTGGTCGAAAGCTGCTTACGATCTGCTGCATCGCCGTTACCCAAACACGACTTGGGCGAAGAACACAAAATACTGGTTCAAAGGATAGACTTGCGACGGCTCACGCGGGTGGAGACAAAGGGTGCCAGACCACAAACACACAAATAACCTAATCAACGAAACCAGTCCCTACCTGCTGCAACACGCGCACAATCCGGTGGACTGGTATCCATGGGGCGAGGCGGCGCTAAGCAAAGCGCGCGCGGAAGACAAACCGATATTGCTCAGCATCGGTTATTCCGCCTGTCACTGGTGCCATGTAATGGAGCACGAGTCCTTCGAGAATGAAGACATCGCCGCACTGATGAACGAAAGCTTCGTGAATATTAAAGTCGATCGCGAAGAGCGTCCGGACCTGGACCAGATTTATATGAATGCCGTCCAGATGATGACGGGCCATGGCGGGTGGCCCATGACCATGTTCCTCACGCCAGAGGGCGTGCCCTTCTATGGCGGAACTTATTTCCCCCCTGCGGACCGCTATAACATGCCGGGCTTTCCGCGCATCCTGGCGAGTGTCGCCGAGGCCTATCGTTCGCAACCGGATCAAGTGGCCAGCACCGCGACGGCAATGCTGGGGGAGTTGAGGCGCGTCGGACTCGCTGAGTCGTCGCGCGAGGTCCTCGCTATAGACATTCTGGACAGTGCCTTCCGCAGAATCTCCGCAAACTATGATCGCACCAACGGAGGGTTCGGCGGAGCGCCCAAGTTTCCTCCCGCGATGAACCTCGAGTTTTTCCTCCACACGTATCATCGAACCGGTTCCGCGGAAGCTCTGGAGATGGTCGAACATACTGCCCGCAAGATGGCTGAGGGTGGAATGTACGATCAACTTGGCGGCGGCTTTCATCGCTACTCAGTCGATGCGAAATGGCTGGTGCCCCATTTCGAGAAAATGCTCTACGACAACGCGCTGCTATCACGGATGTATCTGCACCTGTATCAGGTGACGAAGAATCCGGATGTGCGGCGCATCGCCGAAGAGACACTCGATTATGTGGTCCGCGAGATGACTGACGCCGATGGCGGCTTTTACTCCAGCCAGGACGCGGACTCTGACGGCGAGGAGGGAAAGTTTTTTGTCTGGACGCTCCAGGAGATTCTTGACGCTCTCGGCGATCAGGAGGGAACTGTTTTCTGCGCTTACTACAACGTCACTGAAGCCGGCAACTTTGAAGGATCGAACATTCTGAACATAACTTCATCGATCGAAGACACAGCGGCGAAGCACAAGGTCTCAGTGGAGGAACTACGTGCGATCATCAGCCGCGGCCGGCAGACGCTCTTCGCGTTGCGCGAAGACCGGATCAAGCCGGGCCGAGACGAAAAGGTCCTCACCGCCTGGAATGGCCTGATGCTCGCCGGCTTTGCCGAGGCATCCGCCATCCTCGAACGATCCGACTATCGAAACATCGCAGAGGCAAACGCACGTTTCCTGCTGACGCGCCTGCAAAAGGACGGCTTGCTGCTGCGGACTTACAAAGATGGTAAGGCGAAATTGAATGCTTATCTCGAGGATTACGCTTGCCTTATTGATGGGTTGATTTCGCTATACGAAGCAACGGGTGAATTAACCTGGATTGAGTCGGCAATCTCGCTCGCGGATAAAATGATCGAGCAATTCTGGGACGATGACAAAGGCGGATTCTTCTTCACCGGGAAAAGCCACGAGCCGTTGATCGTGCGGGCGAAAGAGTTCATGGACAATGCTACTCCGTCCGGAAATTCAATCGCCACCTCAACGCTACTCAGATTGGCGCTACTCACCGGGAATGATGACTATCGCCGTCGCGCCACCGCCGTGTTGCGCCTGATAGCCGATCAGATTCGGCGCTACCCCTCGGCCTTCGGTTTTGCACTTACAGCCTTGGACTTCTATTTGGACTCTCCTTTGGAGGTTGTGCTGGTAGGCTCGCCCGAGCCTCGACTTGACGACCTGCTGCGGACCGTCTGGCAGACGTACCTGCCGAATCGCGTAATCGCGCTGTGCCGGCAAGACCACGAGAAAGCGACAGACGTAGTCCCACTTTTCATCGGTCGTAACACGCTCTCCACCCAGCCAACGGCTTATGTTTGTCAGGCGAATACCTGTCAAAGTCCCGTTACTACTGCCGATGACCTGCAAAAACAGCTGGGCCCCCCCGAGCCGCGCGCGCGCGTCCCAACAACATAATCCCGACCTTCCTGCCCAAAACCGTAAAGGTACTGTCCTAATTTGGCAGGTGTTTAGAATACCGCCTTTAGTCGGGCTCTTTGCCTATCGTAAAGCCCGAATAAGGTCGGTACTCTAAACGCCTGCTTCCGAAGTTAAGACACTACACACCACAAGAAAGTCATTGACTAAAACGCCTTAAGACAGCTATTCTCTGGTTGGCCAACAACGTTGGCTCGTGTCAGGCTACTGCCAACAAAGTACGATTCTTTTTGGGTTCCCCCTCCGGCTCGGTTCAAAATCATTAAGGAAAAAGCGGAAACCATTTAATGCGCAAACTAAACTGGAAGAGCTTTCTACTCGTCGGCGGGGTCGCCGCGATTGGCGCGGCAATCCTCATTATGGGTCTCGTCTCCACAGTGCGTCTGCCCATTATGGGTTGGCATGGTCTCGGATCCTTCGTAATCCTGCTCGTGTTGACCCTGCTTTCCGGCAGGTTCACAGTTCCAGTAACCAACGTTGACGGCACCAGCCAGACTCACAAATCCGTCGCCGATGCGTTCATATTCCTCGCGGTCATGATGTACACGACCACACCGGCAAACAGTGTGGGACCCGCCTTGATCCTCGCAGCCATTGTTGGCTTTATCTCCTCGTTCTCATTTTCCGAACGCTGGCCCACTGTGTTTGCAGTCGGCACTTCGATCATCTCCACATTTGTCGCTTCTCTGGTGTACCGATTCATGGTGCTGACTCTGGCCGGCGGTGCGATTGAGGGAAAAGAAACCGCGTTAGTTCTCGACCTGCTCCTGTTCCCACTGTGTGTATTCGGCTTCGTCCAATATTCTCTCAGCACCTTTGGAACGGTTGCTTTCAATTCCTTCTATTCAGGTAACCGCGTCACTGTCTCGCAGGAAAGTTTGATTTGGACTCTGATTACTCAGGTCGCGAACGTTACGTCGGCCGCGCTCTTCTACTCGGCGATCCACGGCAGCGGACTTCCCTTCCTGTTCGTGGGAGCGTTAATCATCGCGCTCGTTCATCTACTCTATCGCTTCAATGAAAAGAGAGTCAGCGAGGTTACACGCGCGCAGGTCGACAAGGTGCGTTACGCCGAAGAGATTGCCGACCTGCACATGAACACGATCGAGTCGCTGGCAATCGCAATTGACGCGAAGGATCAGACCACCCACGGCCACGTGCGCCGCACCCAGATATACGCCACCGAAATGGGCAAGCTCTTGAAGGTGAAGGATCAGGAATTACGAGCGTTGGTGGCCGGCGCCCTGCTCCATGATATCGGCAAGCTGGCAGTGCCTGAGTACATCCTCAATAAGCCCGGAAAACTGACTGAGGCAGAGTTCGCGAAGATGAAGATTCATCCGACCGTGGGGGGCGACATTTTGAAGCGCGTTAACTTTCCTTATCCGGTCGAAGACATCGTGCGCTATCACCACGAAAAATGGGACGGCAGCGGTTATCCGAAAGGCCTTCGAGCCGAACAAATCCCGCTGGTAGCGCGCATCATTTCCGTCGTCGATTTTTATGACGCCACGCGCTGTGATCGGCCTTACCGCAAAGGAATGAAGCGCGAAGACTCGCTCACCCTGTTGCAGAAAATGTCTGGATCGTCATTCGATCCCAAGGTGGTCGAACTCTTCAAGAAGCACGTAATCGAGTTTGACCGGCTAATAGACGCCGAGGACATTCAGGAGCAGGTCCCTTCGGAAAACATCGACTTCCTTAATTCGGCCAAGCCTGACGCCGGACTGGCTTCGGACGTTCTCGGCTCGCCGGACGGCAGCCTGGGCTTCCGCTCAATCACGCAGGCCCAACGCGAGGTCTTTGCGCTGCACGAAATCGCACAGACAATTGGTTCCTCGCTGAACATGCACGATACCGTTACGTTGATCTCCAACAAACTGCGCGCGATCGTGCCCTTCGATACTTGCATTATTTTTGTCGTCGACGATCGGTCGGGAAAAGCAATCGCCATGCACGTGGTCGGCGATCATGCCGATCTCTTCAATGCGCGGCGCATCAGTATCGGCGACGGTATTACGGGCTGGGTTATCGCTAACTCCCGATCAATGTGCAACTCGTCTCCCGAGCTGGATATGGTGGGATTGCCCGACGAACTCGTCAGAAGTTTCCGGGGCGTGCTGGTCTCGCCGCTTATCCGCGAAGACGGAGCATTCGGCGCGATCACGCTTTACTCCAAGGGCCGCACGTCCTACACGACTGAGCATGTACGCTTACTCGAATCGGTTGCGCAGCACGCCGCCTCGGCGCTTAACAACGCCATCACATTCGAGAAGACAAAAGAAAGCGCGCTTACGGACCCGCTGACCGAACTGCCGAACGCGCGCGGCTTCTACATGATGCTGGAGCAGAGGCTGGCTGAATGTCAGCGTATGAATCGCGAGTCGCTCTCATTGATCAGTATGGACGTCGACGACTTCAAGAAAATCAACGACCAGTGGGGACACGCCATCGGTGATCGCCTGTTGGCCAGTATCGCCCGCGTTATTCGCAAAGAGTTACGCCAGATGGACATCCTGTCCCGCTATGCCGGAGACGAGTTCGTCGCAATTATGCCGATGGCCTCGCAGACGATGGCGGAGATGGTGGCCGAAAGGATCAAGCAAGCGGTTAGTGAACACAAGTTTTCGGTTCGAACCGGGAAGACGGTCGACGTCTCGATTAGCACCGGCATTGCGTGTTTCCCCGAGAATGGTGAGACTACTGAAGAGTTGCTCACCGCTGCGGCTCGCAACATGCAACGGGACAAACACGCTCGGAAGAATCTGATTAGTCTGTCTGCTATGCCGACGCCGGCTCGGATCGATCACTACACCTGAGTCCCGGTCCAAAAGTTTTTTCGCACGCCATGTCTCCGGCCTGGCGTGCTTTTTCTTTCTCAGGTTTTGTCTGGCCGCATCTCTCGCGTATAATCTCGGCAGTTCGCATACGACACCGTTCGAGGCCAGCCGTAAGCTGGCCGATTCACATTAAGCGGGCACGCTTTACATGAGCAGCCAAACCACTGAACCAAGAGAAAAATCGAACACTCCAGCGGGAGGCGCCACCGGCGTCCTCGACGCGCCGGTTCCCGCCGAAAACGCCCCGGCCCGGTCAACTCCTGCAATTGAAGAAGATCGCGAGACCCTGCTGAAGATCTTTCATCAGATGCTGCTGATTCGCCGCTTTGAAGAAAAGTGCGCCGAGTCCTACAGCCTCGGAAAGATCGGTGGCTTCTGTCACTTGTACATCGGCCAGGAAGCAGTCGGCGTGGGCGCTATTTCCGCTTTGCGCGACGATGACTATGTAATCACCAGCTACCGAGAGCACGGGCAGGCGATCGCCAAAGGGATTTCCGCGGCGGCCGTAATGGCGGAGTTGTATGGGAAAGCGGGAGGCTGTTCGCATGGCAAAGGCGGTTCAATGCACTTGTTTGATAAGAGCGTTAACTTCCTCGGCGGGCATGGGATAGTCGGAGGGCAGATTCCGCTGGCGACTGGGGTGGCATTCGCGAGCAAGTACAAAGAGACCGACCGGGTAACCGTCTGTTTCTTTGGAGAAGCCGCAGTCAACCAGGGCGCTTTTCATGAATCGCTGAACATGGCGCAACTGTGGAAACTGCCGTGCATATACATTTGCGAGAACAACCAGTACGGCATGGGAACGTCCCTGGCGCGCTCGATGTCGCTCCAGAACGTGGCTGCAAAAGCTTACGGTTATCAGATGGAGTCGGAATTCGTCGACGGCATGGATGTGCTGGCCATGCGACAGGCCACCCAGCGCGCGATCAAGCGCGCGAGAGAAAATTACATGCCCACGCTGATCGAGGCGCGCACTTACCGCTACATGGGCCACTCGATGTCTGATCCAGGCAACTATCGAACGCGCGCGGAGATTGAGAAGTATCAGGAGCGCGATCCCATCAAGATTTTCACCGCAGCTTTGAAAGAGGCTGGGGTGCTGAGCGACCAGGATATCGCGGACTTTGAGGCGCAAGTCAAAGAAGAGGTCGAGCAGTCCGTGCGATTTGCCGAAGAGAGTCCTGAGCCTGATCCCAAAGAGTTGTATACCAACGTCTACGCCAATCCAATCGAGAACTGAAACATGGCAGTAATGACTATGCGCGACGCTTTGAACCAGGCGCTCCGTGAGGAGTTGGCCCGCGACCAGAGCGTCTTTTTGATGGGCGAAGAGGTCGCCGAATACCAGGGCGCTTACAAAGTCACGCGTGGCTTGCTCCAGGAGTTTGGCCCGAAGCGAGTCATCGACACCCCGATCACTGAACTTGGATTCGCGGGGCTGGGCGTGGGAGCCGCGATGGCCGGCCTCCGCCCTATTGTTGAGTTCATGACGTTCAACTTCTCGATTCTCGCGACCGATCAGATTATTAACTCCGCCGCCAAGATGCTCTACATGTCCGGCGGCCAGTTCAAAATTCCAATCGTCTTTCGTGGGCCGGGCGGTTCCGCTTATCAGGTGTCTTCCCAGCACTCGCAGGCAATCGAATCGTGGTACGCGTACTTTCCGGGACTGAAAGTAGTAATGCCTTCAACGGCGGCGGACGCGAAAGGGCTTTTGAAGAGTGCGATTCGCGACGACGATCCCGTGATTTTCATCGAGCAGGAACGCATGTACGGAATGAAAGGTGAAGTTCCGGATGACGTTGATCTCACCATCCCGCTCGGCGTTGCGGAAGTAAAGCGAGCAGGCACGGACGCGACTATCGTGGCGAGGTCTTTGATGGTGCCGGTTGCGTTGAAGGCCGCGGAAGAACTAGCGAAGGAAGGCGTGTCCTGCGAGGTAATCGATCCACGGACGATTCGACCGCTGGACATCAAGACGATTGTCGAGTCGGTGAAGAAAACCAATCGCGTCGTCATCGCCGAAGAGTCGCATCCATTTGCCGGCGTCGGAGCGGAAATCAGCGCTGAGATCAACGAACGTGCCTTCGATTATCTCGATGCCCCGGTGAAGCGCGTTTCGGGCGTGGATGTGCCAATGCCCTACGCCAAAAATCTCGAGCAGCTGGCCATCCCGGATGTTGCCGAAGTAATCGCCGCCGTGCGCGCTGTATCTTATCTATAACCCGTTAGTCAGTTGTACTTGGTGATTGTTCTTTCGATTGCGCTGTTCTTGGTCCCAGAGGGACCAGATGTTTATAGAACCGCGAGATCAGGGAAGGTTGAAGCTCCAGAGGAGCGGAACACTCGACTTGTTCAAAGACACATTGCGCTCCTCTGGAGCTAAAGAAACCTACGGCGACGGTTAGCTATAAACATTTGGCCGCTCTGCGGCCAGAGGCCGTGCACCAGAACTGAACGCAAGAGTTCAGCTAATCAGACACTGACTACTGATCACTGACCACTAACCACCAAAAACATGGCCACACAAGTCGTAATGCCGAAGCTTTCGCCCACGATGGAAGAGGGCCAGCTCTCGCGCTGGTTGAAAAAAGAGGGCGACAAGGTTTCGATGGGCGAGCCGCTTGCCGAAATTGACACCGACAAAGCGACCATGGAAATGCAGGCGCTGTCTAACGGTGTGCTGCGAAAGATTTTAATCAATGAGGGCGAAAGCGCGCCGCTCGGGCAACCCATCGCGATCATCGGCGAGCCCGATGAGGACATTTCA
Organism: Blastocatellia bacterium; assembly: GCA_033856915.1. GTDB lineage: Bacteria > Acidobacteriota > Blastocatellia > Pyrinomonadales > Pyrinomonadaceae > UBA11740. The sequence continues at coordinate 11,209 of JAWVEB010000028.1, forward strand.
TCCCTACTCAAAGAAGTGGCTGGGAAAGCAGCGCCACCCGCGGCAGCGCCAGCGGCGAAAGAAGCTCAGCCAGCAGCACAAGAGTCTGAGCCGGCGGCGAAGAAGTCTCAGCCCGCCGCGCAGGAGACAGCAGCGGCCGCTCCTGAAACCGAAACTCCGGCTCAAGAGAGCGAGCCCACTACATCAACATCGAGAGACGATGGCCGGCAATTGATCTCACCGATCGCCGCCCGCATGGCTGCTGAAGCCGGTGTGAATCTCAAGTCTTTGCAGGGCAGTGGACCGGGTGGTCGCATAGTCAAACGCGATATCGAAGCCGCGATGACGGCAAAACCAGCGAGCGCAGCGAGCGGGCTGGGATTGCGCGGCACGGGTGCGTTTCGAGCGGATGAAAAAGGCGCTGTCTATGGTCCATCGGGTTATCGCGACGAACCGCTCAGTCAGATGCGACGCACGATCGCGCAGCGCCTGGTCACTTCACTCGGCCCGGTGCCGCATTTCTTTCTTACCAGCGAGATCGACATGGACCGCGCGGCGGACATGCGCAGCGCGATTAACGACTTGTATCCCGATCTAAAACTCAGCATCAACGACCTCATTATTAAGGTGGCCGCAGCCGCTCTGATCCAGCACCCGAAAGTGAACGCTTCGTTTCAGGACAAGACCATTCGCTATTATGAACATGCTGATATCGGCGTGGCTGTGGCCACGGAAAACGGTTTGATTACACCGGTGGTGCGCGCCGCCGATGTAAAGTCACTGCCGGCCATAGCCGGTGAAGTGAGAGAGCTGGCCGAACGCGCGCGCGCGCGCAAGCTCAAACCTGAGGAATATACGGGAGCCACTTTTTCAATCAGCAATTTGGGAATGTTCGGCATTGACGAATTCACCGCGGTAATCAATCCGCCCGAGGGTGCCATTCTTGCGATCGGAGCCATGAAGCCCAGGGCAGTCGCCCGCGACCACGAAGTCGTAATCAAGCAGACGATGCGCGTAACGATGTCCTGTGATCATCGCGTCATTGACGGCGCTGTAGGCGCTGAGTTCCTGCGGACTTTCAAACAGATCCTGGAGAATCCGTTATATCTGTTTGTGAGCTAGGGTCAGAGTTCAACCTGCGTTGATTTGAGATCGGGACGGTTCCCGATCTTTTTTGTTACATCGCGAGCCTAGAGTAGCGACTTCTGTATGGTCTTCAACTCAAGTTTCCACTGAAACTACCCCGTGTTACGACGCTCTCTTTCCAACAGCGCAAGGGCCCCGCATCTGGCCCTGATCGTGGTGCAGATATTGTTCGCCACCTGGCCCATCGTCGGCAAGATCGCTCTCCGCACTGTCCCCTCAGTAGCTCTGGTTGGCTTTCGGTTAGCGGGAGCTGCGCTAACGCTTCTGTTGCTCGCCAAATTAAGCGGTAACCTCCAAAGGATCGAGACCTCTGATTGGCCTCTGCTGATCATCTCGAGCATTCTCGGCGTGGTCCTGAATCAACTACTGTTCACCAAAGGCCTTTCGCTAACCACGGCCATCAACGCGACTTTGCTAAGCACTACCATTCCGATTTTCACCTTGCTCGTGGGTGTCGTGTTGGGAACGGACCGTGCCACGCTGCGGCGCTTTATGGGAATTGCGCTCGCAGCCGGCGGAGTTCTTTACCTGATCGGCCCGGGTCGGGCTCAATTCTCTTCCACCACTCGCACCGGCGATTTGCTGATCGTTGCGAACTCGCTTTGCTATGGAGCTTATATCGCGGTCTCGAAGGATCTGATGAAGCGATACAATGCGCTAACCGTCATCACCTGGATTTTTTTCGTCGGCTGCGTGGTCACGGTTCCCGCCGGCGCCATAAGTCTGGCCCACGTTCCGCTCTCAAGCATTTCCTGGCGCGTCTGGCTGGCGGTTCTATACATAATTGTTTTGCCGACGGCCGGTGCTTATTACCTGAACGGCTGGGCGCTAGCGCGCGTGCCGCCCAGCACGGTCGCAGTTTACATTTATCTACAGCCGCTAATCGCCTTCGCGGTGGCGCCGATTATCTTGGGCGAAGTGTTGAGTTACCACACAGTGTTTGCTTCACTGTTAATTCTTGCCGGAGTGCTGGCGGTTACTCGACGCAGGCGAAGGCAGCCGGCCGAAGAAGCATGTGAGAATCTAACCGCAGTTTGACATCAATTAGAATCGGCGGCTTAATTTGAGAACGAATTCAAATTTGGCAGTGCGATTCACGTTAAGCCGGGTGCGACTTGATTATAGGACTCGAACATCTGGAAAGCTGATAGATATGGCCTGGCTAATTTTTATAGTGTTGCTGCTTTTCTACGTCCTCGGACTGATCGTCTTTCATGCGACGGGGCCGGTTCACGTTCTCCCATTTGCTGCGGTCGCAGTACTGCTGCTGGACCGAATCCTGATGCGAAGATACAAGCCAACCATTGCTGATCGATCCGGGCAGGCTGCAGCTGAAACCAACCCACGAAATCACACGAAGTGATGAGCGGCCTTGGCAGCTTCACTTTACGAGCGGCTGTCCACAAGCGCGACAATTGGTTCGTCGTCTGGCATTCAAAGTTACGCATGAGACGCAGCGAACGTACATCGCCCTTGCGAACAAATGCATGACGGCATAGCTACCGCCGAGAATCGCGATAGCTATGCCGATATTAAGTAGCGTTTCCTTCAGGGTTGTCGATCTGCCACTTCTTGAAATCGAAGGTGAACGGAGCCCTCCCTCACAGTCGGGCTAGTACACCGGATTACTAAAGAACCTTCGCCGTTCTCGGGGCTGTTTCCCGGAAACCATATCCTCAGGCGGCGTGTCGCGAACTCTTATCTTCGACTGGTACCACTTTATAGGTTTCCAGTATGACTACATGGTAACGCTGCCCGCGTTCGTAGCCTTGCCGGAACGCTTGACTCGCGGAATCACTGCCGTACTTTTGCTGCAAGGTCCCGGCGACATCTTCACCGGATTTGCCTCGTCGATCCGGATGTAGCGCCGCCTCGAATCCCAGGCGATATTTGGCTTCGTCCAAATTAAAATCCCCGCCCTGGCTGGTGTAATGCTCCTGCTCCGCATCACGGAGGCCAATCCACCATTCTTCACGAGCGGCGTCAACCGATTCCGCGCCGGCGCGCGCGAGTTCGGCCCGGGCATTCTCTGCTATTTGCTCATCATCGGTAAAGGCAATGACTACCGATCGGCCTCGGCGCAACGCGTCTTCATAGACATAGACTTCATCGTGGGGCAACCCGTCCGCCATTCCTTTTTCCAGAGCGTCACCAGCTAAAGCTCCGGCCGCCGCGCCCCCAGCTCCCAACAAGGCTGCGCCAATGATTCCCAAAGCCAGAACCGGTCCAACTCCCGGCACCAACAAAGAAGCGGCCGCCGCGCCTGCGGTAGCACCACCGGCAACACCTAATGCCGCGCCCACTGTTCCGCCCATCGCCTGGCCCATGCCGGGCTGCTCGGTGTCGGTCGTGGGAATCTCCGCCTCAACCTCTGCATCCGGTGTATGCGGCGCGAGTACCGAAATCCGATCCTCCGCAATACCCAACGTTCGCAGCATCGCGGCGCCACGCTTTGCATCCGCTAAAGAATTGAAAATTCCTACAATGCTCTCCATATGTTCAGTCCTCCACGGAAACAGAATGCTCGCGCTGTGCCACGTTGTGCGAACCTCAGCTTTGGCAAACTTAAGTCCATTGAAAGATCACTGCTATGCAATGCGAGGTTAGTTCTCATATTCGTTGAGAGAAGCCGCAAGCCTGTGTTAAGGTAGCAGCGATCGCGAGACATAAACAGACACGGGAGCGAGAGCTAAAGTGTTCGATATAGTAGAGAAAGAATGGCCGATGTCACTCGGCGACGGCAAAGCGGCCCGCAAGAAACGGCCGCGCATTCTTGCCATTACCACCGACTGCTGCACCGGCTGTGCCGGGTCGCCCGCTTGCATCGAATACTGCCCGATTGATGCCTGCATGTTCTGGATTTCGGACGAGGATCACCCACCGTTCGGCCGTATCGAAGTCGATCCTTATCTCTGTATCGGATGTCAGAAGTGTACTAGTAAAGGACCCGACGGAGCGTTTCTGGATGGGTGCCCTTGGGATGCGATCGAGATGATTCCAACCGACGATTGGGAAGCCGTCCACGGAATCGTCTTACCGGACTTGCCTCCAGCGCCACCTGCTTAACAAGCATTATGGATTGATACTCTACCTGGAGGGCGTCCTCGATTTTCATTAACTGATTCCCGACCCCTGACTCCTGACCCCTGCTCCAGACTCCCGACTTCTGGCCTCTGTTCTACGGATGCAGGTTCGGATTATCCACGGTCAGGCCTTCGGCAACAGCGGCAAAATTCAGTGCGTCATCTGCGGAAATCAGGATGAGTTGGGCAGCTCCTGCGGCAAGTCTCTCTTCATTTGCCATTAGAATCGCGGCAAGTTGAACAGCATCGTAACCGCGCAATGCATGTTTCTCGGCGAGCGACGTAGCCCGATCAACCAGCGTTTCTGTTATCTCAACTTTTCTAAACCTTGCTGTGAAGGCGCGACGGAATCTTGCACTGGCACGTGAGGCCAGATGCGCATCGAGCTTTCCGATCCGCACTCGTCGTGATAGGGCTGAGATGACCTCGACGGATGTGATGCGGGCAACATACACGCGACTAATGTTTGGCGGGCGGAAAAGACTTATAACCCACGATGTCCCCGCTTCTCTGGCGTAGCGTTTGACGAGGGCGCTACTGTCAAAGAAATAGGCGGCCACTAGCGGCGTTCCTCGATAATGGTTTCAGAGAGAGGTTTTCCTAAAACTTCGATCGGCTCGAAATCTTCGTCTTCGTCACTATAATCCGACAGTGGAGGAATCTCGCTGATGATGCCTTTGGCTAGAAGTATTTGTTCGACTTCATCCTCGGTGATTGGCTGGTGTTGGGGTTTGGTTGATTCAGCGCCGCCTCGCTTGAGGACTTCGAGCAAACGTCGCTGTTCCTCCGGCGGCAGTTTGTGAATTTCAGCGAGTAGCTCTTGCGCACTCATCGTTGCCCCTCTTCGTCAAGTAACTTTTAGCACTGGCTTGACGCCAGTTCACTTGCTACCGCAAGCGGTTCCGTACCGGGTCGAGTATTCGAAGTACATCATGAGTTTTTGGGCAAAGACTGATCGGCGCGGTGTCAAACGCCAGACTTCATACTCCCTTGAGGGCGTCCTCGAGTTTCATCTAACGCGCTCTTCCCATTCATCGCGTAGCTTCCTTACGTACTCTTTAGGATCGATACCTTGCCAGATCTCTTTGCCCAAGCCGTGAAGTTCGAGAATGCTATTCCGCTTGCCACTGTCGTCGCCATTCTCGAGTTCATTACGCAGCAAATCCAGAAGCTGAACCTGCTGCTCGCGCGGCAGCGGCTTAATATGCTCGTCGTAAATGTTCTTTGTGCTTGAAGACATGAGCTAATCCCAGGCTGGAATTCTAACACGAGTCTCCTGGCTTCTGCTCCTACCCCTTGCTCTTTAGCCTTTGCCTTTTCCATTCGCAATTTACGATTCACGATTTACTGACGATTGCCCTTTGCTCTTCGCCCTTGCCCTTCGCTCTTAGCTTCATTTCGCACTCCGCAGTTCGCAATCCAAAATTGGCGGCTGTTTGTTGCTTACCGATACAATGCTCGCGATCCGGGGATGAGATCTCGAATAAACATCATCGTGCCTGCTGCTTGGAAATGGGGTTGTTCGGATGTATTTATTATGAAAGAGGTCAAGTCAATTTGTCTTTAGCGTTAAGCACAGGACCGATGTCGGTTGGGACAATTGTATTTGCGGCCTTAAGTTTACTCCACGAATTTCACTAGCGCCCCTCTTCGTCTCCAGCAGTTCTCGATGAGACTGCGCGCTCCATCCCGGTAATATGATTCCTAAAATCTACGACAGTCTTGTTGCACTCTCGTGCCTGTCCATAGTACTCAGGCTTGTTTTTCGCCTGTTTGCCCCCAACTATGGTTTCCCGCGTAGACCGGCGGATTGCGCCACATAGAAAGTTGTCAGTTATTACAAAAGCTGCCTCACCGGTGCCGGTTATTTCCATCATCGCGGAGTGTGTGATTATTCGAGCAAGGTTGCCTCCCCATTGCGGCGCACGAACGATGTCACCGAGAACGTAATTTGGGTTTCGCGAGAGCATATTGTACTGACTCTTCAGCCAATTCACGTAGTCGCGCTGAATGTTGAAACTCCGCTTTTGGAATTCTTCTTTCGTAAATAGTTTGATATAGCGCCTCATGCGTACTTTGTCGCCCGTCGCCGCCTCAAGCGCGCCGGCATATTTCTGATACGGCGACACCTGCCCCGATCCTCCAACAGTTCCAAACTCGTCGGACTCAGATTCTGATACACCAAGATGTGCTGCACCGTAAAAAGTGATGTATCGGTCTTCGTCGACTTTTTCGGTGTGAGCGTCATAAATCAGTTTTCGGGCCGTTTCAAAAACTTCATCTTGCGTTTTGCAAGAGTCCACTCTGGGGCGAAGCCTAGCCTTCAGATCCTCGGCAATGTCCTTTTTAGCTCTTCTTAATTGGCTTTTCATTTTTCTTCGCGCTTGGAATAGTAACGTCCGACATTGCTGGTACCGCGCGCAAGGGATTGCCGCGACCGCTAGCAGAGAGCTAAACCAAATGAAGAAGCTAGCAAAGTCTTGGTCGTTCTGATGGGCGCTCAAATAAGTTAGACACACGCCAAGTATTACAGCAGTACACAATGTTACGAGCCAAGGAAAACGGTGTTTGATCTTAAGACTCATAACGTCTCGCTTCTTTTCTTAGAAGGCATTTCGTTAATGGTGATTCAGCGCCGCAAAACTCAATCACTAGCCACCAAGATCCTGTTCATATCTTGTTGATCTTCTTGGTTGCGTCGAGTGTCGCGCGGAATCATACGTAAATCTCGTCTTGGATACGGTATCTTAATGCCCTCTTCTTTGAAGCGCTCGGAGATAGCGATGTACAAATCCGATAGTATTGGTCGAATGCCCTTATCGGGATCATTTATCCAAAATCGTAACGAGAAATGGATCGCAGAGTCTCCGAAACCTGTTACAACCGCTTTCGGAGCTTGTTTCTTAGTGTCAATCTTGGGAACTTCATAGCATATCGATTCGAGAATCCTTCTTGCCATTCTGAGATCGGTGTCGTAATCAACATCTACCATGACGCGAAGACGAACCGCATTTTCCTCGTGAGTCCAATTCTCAATTGTGCTGTTCGTCAGTTTGGAGTTTGGGATTAACCTTCTCACTTCGTTCCTATCCTCGACGATTGTGTACCTCATAGTCATTCGCTTAACTACACCATAAGTAGCGCCAGTGTCAGAGCTTTCACTGCGGGGAATCGTAATAACATCCTTTGCTTTTATCGTTTGACCCCAAAGTAGTAGGACTCCCGCAACAACATTTTCCAGGATGTCCTTCATCGCGACAGAGAGTCCCGCTCCAATTAGCCCAGCGAACACTCCAAGGCTGCTGAAATCAACTCCTACCAGTACCAGAGCCAAGAGAAAAGCGACTGAGACTGAGACAATGTGAGAGCATTGTTCGATCACGTCGCTCTCCAATCCCAGGTCTCCCGCACCTTTTGGTCGATGCTTGTGTCGGAGTTCCAGCAATCTTCCGTAATAATTGAGTATTAGATAAAGACATAAGAAGTAATAAATTACTTTTGCTAGAAAGAGCAGTCGATTGTTCTGCGTTCCGAGGATAAGATTCTGAAGCCTGAGACAATTTGTGTCGGACTGAGCGCACAGCATTTTGGTGTTCATAAGGAAGTGCAGTTCCATTGCGCTTGCGTATCGTGAAAGACCATTGCTGACTGGTGCGGGATTCGACGTTGCTTGCGGCTTCGATAAAGCCATCGGTGTTGGAATCGGCATCGGGGTAGGCAATGATGTTAGTGTTGGCGATTGTGCTGGTGTTGGCGTTGGAGTTGGTGTAAGAAATGCGTTGTAAGCATCCAGGTTACTCGTGTAATAGTCGCGATTCGTATAAACATGTGTCACTAACAGCACAGGGCTCACAAAAAGTATTGCCGAATAAAACACCTTCGGAATTAGCCACTTCGCGCCGGGTGCTACATGGCTTGGCTTCCCCTTTTTGGCTTTGCGCTGCTTCGATGGTACTAACCAAATGATGACGAAAAGCATCAGGCATAAAGACGTGATCGCAACGCCGATGACCACGTATGGTTTCGATTCCTTTCTCAGAAGCAGGGTGAGAGTTGCGAGTGAAGAGGAACTTAGAAAGATGAACAAGAAAAAGTTAACGATGTTTGATCGAACTTTCTTGTAGTATGCGGGCAGGCTCGCGTTGGCTGCAATGGCTTCAATACCAATGCCTACCAAAGAAAATACAAAACAAATTTGCCACAGGACGGATTCTTTCATCAGGATGCTTTCGCGTCGTTATCGCTAATGCCTGGTAGCTGGCAGATATTCGCGATCCTGTTGATGTAGCTCTTAAATTTCTCAAGGTTAGCGGGATCATCAGCCGTGAGCCCGTAGGAAACCGCCGGGTTACGCGGTTTCTTGCTCGTAACTGCTTCTCGCGCATATTCTCTTATTCTTTGAGCAATCTGCTTATCAGTTATCACGATCGCTGCCCGGCCATTGCCGGTAATGTCCATTACAGTCGTTTTTGTCAGTGTTCGAGCCATATTGGCTCCCCATTGGGGCGCCCGAACCACATCGATTAGTTGATAATTCTCATCATCCTTGAGCAATTGATACTGCCGCTTTAGCCAGTTGAGGTATTGAGATTGAATTTCCTTCCTTCTGTCTTGTATCTCGGGATCTTTAAATAAACTGATGTACCTTCTCATCCGAACCTGATTTTTCCCGGCGTGCTTTATTGCTTCCCAGTAAATATCGCTCGGCGCTTTGCTCTCAACGGCCGGCTCAGTTTCCGCAGTTTCCGCACTTTCCGGATCTGGCATGGCTGCCAATGAAGCCGCGCCATAGAAAGTGATCTGCCGATCAGCAATGATTGGGTCGTCTGCGACTTCTCTGATGATCTGATCCGATCTCACCGCCACCTCCTCCGGACCATTGTGTAGATGGATGCTCGGTGTTAGCTCCTTTTCAATAATCGTCTCAATGCGTTCGGCGTTTTTCTTTCCAACAGCGTCGAGCCGCGCAGTAAAGGCCAGAGTATTTTTGGTAAACGCCCGACTTGTTACAATCGAAATCGTTAGCACGGCTGACGAAACTAATATCCAAGGAATCGTCCAACCATATGAAGTTAGGAAATTGCTTATCACGTTGCTGCCTCCCTTGTGTTTGCAGAACTGCTTTGTGTCGGACCTCTGATGCCGTTTTAAAACCGAAGTGTAATAGTTAGAAGAAGATTGAGAACCAACATCTCGACTGACAGGTCAAGGTAGCGTCTCTCCGTCTCCCTCTTGGGAATAGCCAATTTTTGAGGTCCACGCTGGATCAGAATAATCCTTCGAATCGCAGGCTCTGAGAACCAACCGCTCATTTCGATTTTGGGTTCCGAGCATCGAGTTCGTGGGAACCCCCGTTTCGCGTATTGTGGGGCGACACGATAGTACAGTGCCTCTTGGGATCAGGCAGAAATTCCACACATCGTCAGTCGTGCGCTGTCACTTGGCATCCCGTTGTTCGTGTCGGTTCGTAACCATGATGAATCTTCCGATGTTGCTACCCGCTAATCACAATCTCAGTGACGAGACGGTAAGGCAGCCGTCAGGAATGCAGTTCATGGTCACTGACGAAAAATCACTGATTAGTGGTCGCTGATCCAGCCGGGCCTTTGCGGCTTGGCCGTTTGCGTTCGCTCTTCCTCGTGCCGCCGACCATTTCGTACTCGCTGCTGTCCGGGCCGTACTGCGCTTCGACGGCGCTAAGCACGCGGCGATTCCAATCGGCCATTAAGTTCTCTTGCGCGTCGAAGCGGTTGGACGAGTCGTCCATCTGGGCCGCGAGTTGATTGTGTGATTCTTCGAGAGCGGCGGTGTCGTTAAACACGCCTTGATACGCCGCAACGCTGATGTTGGGACCGAGATTCGGAGCCGGAGTTATCTTGTTGAGTCCGGCAAGCCTCTGCCGGGCGACCGCCGAAGCGGCGGAAATTCTTCTTTTGCGGGCCATAATGGGATCCTCCAGGTTGAGAAGTTTACTGAGACCGGAGCGCCTGCTAAGTATTGATTAAGCGTAATTAAAAGAGCAATTGATGTTTCGGGCACGGAGTATATCCATTATTCGCATAAAATCAAGCAAAACTTCTTAACTCCCAGTGAATCCTGCATAACTCGTAGATATGAAAAGAGTTTTGGTAATGAATGTTGCAAGCGGAATTGATGGAACTAGAGTTGGAATTGATTGAACTGTAGTGGGGATTGATTGAAGTGTAGTTTAAATTAATGGAAGTCTAGCAGGAGTTGGTCAGCTTGCATCTGAAACTGATTGGACTACCGTCCGAATTGATCAGGGTGCGCGTCGAACAGCTCGCGGTGCAATCCTGATTGATTCAGGTTGAGCCGGAATTGATCGGAATGCAGCCAGGGCTAATTGGAGTGCAGGTCGGATCAATTGAAAATGAAGTTCTGATGGTTCGAACCAGGGGACAGCCTCTTCACAGTCGGGCCTGCGGGCTATGGACCCGAACGCGCTCGAATCGCTCTCGCTGCCGCGGCTGCCTGCTGGCTAGTTTCGGCGCCGGCGTTGGTCTGCGCGTACGACTCTACCGTCGGCAAGTCATCTTTGTTACCGACGTAGGCGAGCGCCTGGAGGGCGTCGGTGACGGTGGCGCGGTCGGGCGTCAACCAGGCTATGGTCTGGCCCGCGGTTACTGCGTCTCCTTCTTTTACCGCCAGACGGCCGATGGCCCCGTCCACCGGTGAGCGAAACTCCTGCACGGCATTTGAAGAGTCGCGAATTCTCGCCAGCAACCCGCCGGCGCTTAGCCTTGATCCCTGAGTCAAAAGACTGGTTACACTTCCGGCGATCGGTGATTTCGCTTCAAACGGTTGCAGCATTGCGCGTAACTCTGGCCGCCCGGAACCATCACCAAACCGCACCAGTTGCAAAGCGGTGTTGCGGCGCACGAGTGGATCGTTGTCAGTCAACATCGAAAGCAACGCCTGGTGAAATTCAGTTGACTTGTTGTCCTGGCCCATTACCCAGGCGGCAGTTTTGCGAATCTCGCCGGTCGGACTTTTGGTGAGCGCGATGATTTGCGGATAGAACCTTTTTGCCGATGTATCTCCGCGCTCGATTCTCTCTTCAACTCGAGACAATGCATGCTGAATGTGTCGGGGGTTCTTTTCATCAGCGAGGTAGGCGGCGATGTCTTCGTCGGAAAGAGTTCGGCCAAACCAGGTGCCGTACCAGGTGAGGAACGGCACGATAATAAACAACGCCGCGACAATGATCAGCGGTAGGGACGCGCGGCGAGGCTTTGGCGGAACGGAGATTCCGCTTTCTCCCCCTACACCGTTTCCGTTTATCGAAACTTCAGCCAAGTCCAAACTCCTTACATTGAAATGCGAGGGCAGGCGCCGCGCGACACCGTTTTGGTTTGGAGTTCCGCCTTCAGGCGGGATCATTTTTCTTAAGCCGCCTGAAGGCGGAACTCCGAACTATCCAAAGCGCCGCCGCGCACTCCAAAGTTAATGCGCAGGATAGAGGTGATACAGCATCAAGTAAACCACCACGCCGGTGATCGACACGTACAACCACATCGGCAAAGTCCAGCGGGCAATCGCCTTGTGCCGCGCAAAGTCGCCCCGTTTGGCGCGCCGCACCGTGATGATTACGAAGGGCACAATCACCGCCGCGAGGAACGTGTGAGTGATCAGGATCGTGAAATAGATTGGCCGCGCAATTCCCTGCCCCGGAAATCTGGTCGCTCCGTGATGCGCATGATAGACGATGTAAGAAATCAGAAACACCACTGAGGTCGTGAGCGCGGCAATCTGGCAGTTGCGATGGGCCTTAACCCGCTTTCGCTTGATGAAGAAATAACCGCTTGATAAGAGGACAAAGCTCGAAGCGTTCAACGTTGCATTAAGATGCGGGAGAACCGAGTAGAAGTCTGTCATTGGTTGGAAGTGGCACGGACTTTAGTCTGTGATGAGTATCGATGTTACACAGACTGAAGTCTGTGCCACTGTTATTCCTTTTCCTTGCGGGCATTCATTTGTGAGACCATGCGGCTGACGTCGGGCGGCATCGTTCGGCCTTTTGCATCCTTTAAGGCTGGAGCGGTTTGGCCCGGCAATCCAGGGATGGAGCCGCCACCTGGCGCCGCCAGTTGCGGCGCCGAACCGCGACCTGATTTTCTCTTTTCCAGCATGCCCGTCAAAACATCCATTCCCGGGACCGCCAGGAATGCCAAAGCAAAAACCAGCGGCACGACGATAAAAAATAATCCATCGGTGCTGATGATACTGCCGCCCGCGACCAGGTCATACGCGATAAGAGCGAAAAAACCCGCGGCGGCGACGATGCAAATCAGATTGAGTAAAGATTCTTCGCGCTTCATTTGTATTTTGTCCGACAAACTTCAGTTTGTCGCCGTTCTTAAACTTCCACTCAGGTTGAAACGACAAACTAAAGTTCGTCGGACATTTTCAGTGCTTCTTGGCGGCCTTCGGCGCGCGCTCGACCAATTCCTGGTGACCGCAGCGTTCGCACTCCCAGAGCGGATACACCGCGGTGGGATCGGCAGCGTTCTGGTAGACGGCGCGATCGGACGGAATAATCTTGCCGCCACAGACCGGACAGGAACGGCCGCGGGTAGTTCGCTTCTCGACATCAATATTCTTTAACTGGCTTTGATCGTCCACGTTCTCCCTCTCTCAAAAACTGGTCATCGTCGTTTTTCCATCAGGCGGATCTTCGATGACGAAAAGCCAGCACAAAAATCGTGCAAAACATTGCCACCGGCGGCACCAGCAACACCAGTACTCCGATATTCAGGTTCCGGGCAAAGAGGCTGTTCTGCCCGATCGAGGCCCGGCACATGACACATTGGGCCGCCAGTGATTGGGATGATAAAGCGCACCACGCCGCGACGCCGCAGGCTGTTCCCAATAAACGCATCATTGATTTGCGCGCTTCGCTCATTCCCAACTTCCTAAGGCTTCTCAATCGGCGTTGTGGCCGGCGCCGGCGAACGGAGGGCCCGGGAACGAAAACTATCCGGAAAAAAGACCAGCAGCATCAGGCAAATGCAGATGACCAGCGCCGGTACGATTGTCAGCACCAGGGGCAGCCGCTCAAATCGCAGGTGCATGAAGTACGCCACGATCAGCGCCGCCTTGATGATCGAAGCTCCCATTAAAATTACCAGCATGTAAACGACCGGCAACTGTATGTAGCCAAGGAACACTTCGAAGCCGGTCAATAACAACAACCAAACCCAAATTGAAAAGAACAACTTGTTACTGCCGGCAAAATGCTCTTCGGTTTCCATCGCATGTTCAGTCATTTCAGATCCTCCAACAGAGTCATCCTCACTTGGTCATATCGATTGACAGCAGGTAGATCATGGGGAACACGAACATCCATACCAGGTCGACAAAGTGCCAGTACAGTCCGCTAATCTCGACGTCTTCATGTTTCAGCTTGTTCACCCGACCGGAAACTATCAGGAGGTAAATGCAGCCGGTGGCGACGTGGAACATGTGCATGCCGGTGATACCAAAGAACGTCGCGCCAAACAACGGCGAAGCCCCCGGCCACTTCTCTGCCCATTCTGCGGGCAACTTAAAGGGCGTCAGTCCTTCGGTTATCAAGTGGCGCCATTCGATCATGTGCAAGACGATAAAGGTCACGCCCAGTAACGCCGTCGCTAGAATCCACTTGCGCGCGGTGGACTTCTGCGCGCGGGCGGAAGCGGACACGGCCATCACCATCGTCAAGCTGGACGACAAGAGCACCAGAGTCATCACTGACGAAAAGATGATGCTGGGGTAAAACTTGAATGGCGTCGGCCAGACATTGGACGCACGAGCATACGCGTACGCGATCAGCAACGCGGAAAACGTCAGCGAATCGGACATGATGAAGAGCCACATGCCCAGCTTTCTGTGGCCCACGCGATAGGGCAGCCGTCCGCCGCCCCAATCGCTCGGAATAACCTGTGCTTCAGTTGCCACCCGTCACCTCCAAAAAGTGGCGCAGACTTCAGTCTGCGATCGACGTCGAAGAGCTCTATCAACAGACACAGACTGAAGTCTGTGCCACCGCTACTTCCAAAAGAACAAAAGCAAAAAAAGCGCGACCCAAAGTCCATCCATAAAATGCCAGTAGATTGTGGCCGCGTCCGCCGCGCCTATGCGGCGAAGTTCGCCCTCAACTGTGTCGCGCTTGCGCCTCGTGTGCACCAATAAGTAACTCAGGGCCAGAATCCCGCCGAACAAGTGCAAACCATGCGCCGCCGTGAATAAATAGAAAAACGAGTTGTAGGGATTGCTGGCCATATAAACGCCCTGGCGTACGAGTTGTCGCCAGGCAAGCAGTTGCGTCGCCAGAAAAGCCAGCCCCAGTGCAGTCGTAATAAATAGCCAACGGCCGTAACCTGCGTCGTGCTGCTGTTTCAAAGATCGCCGAGAAATCTCCATCGTAATGCTGCTAAGCAAGATCAATGCGGTGCTCAACCAAAGCACCTTGGGCATCGCGATCGGCTGCCAGTCATTCGAAGACGCTGAGCGCACGATGTAAGCGCTGGTCAGGGCGACAAAAAGCATCAGAATGCTGCCGATGGCCACCCAGACACCGATGCGATAACGAGCGGGGGAGTAGCGGAAAGAGTCGCCCGGATGGCCATCTCTCCCGCCGCCGTTCTTCGGAAAGCCGTTGCCTCCGCGTAAGCGGGAACCGCCGCCGACCGTGGTGTCGATTACTCGCTCAGTGCCTGTGACCGTTGCCGCCATTTGCGTCTGTGTCTCCTAAACTTGCAGCGACTCCGCCGACTTCGGCCTCGGTTTGCATCACGAAGTCCCTCGGCGCGCCGGGCACCGCGAATTCGTACGGCCCGCGATAAACCTCAGGGACGATTCCGGCAAAGTTATCGTGCGGCGGCGGCGAAGGGATGTTCCATTCCAGCGTCGTTGCTTCCCAGGGATTGTCGCCGGCTGGTTTGCCCTTGAACATGCTCCAGAAAAAGTTGAAGTAGAAAACCAACTGAACCACGGCAGTGATGATCGCCGCTACCGTTACAAACAGCACGAGCCCATGCGTACTCTTCAGGAACTCGTATTCGCCAAACTGCGCATACCGGCGCGGCATACCAACCATACCCATCGCATGAAACGGAACGAAGATGGCGTAGACGCCGATGAAGGTGACCCAGAAGTGGAACTTGCCCAGGTTCTCGTTCATCATGCGGCCGAACATTTTTGGAAACCAGAAATACGTCGCCGCAAACATGCCGAAGATCGAGGCCACGCCCATGACCAGATGAAAGTGCGCCGTCACGAAGTAAGTGTCGTGGAAGAAAAAATCCAGAGACGTCTGTCCCAGCACCAGCCCGGTGATCCCGCCGGCCACGAATAGCGACACGAATCCGATCGCGAACAGCATCGGAGTAGTGAAGCGAATCTTCGCGCCCCAAAGCGTGCCCAGCCAGTTGAAAGTCTTGATCGCCGAAGGCACACCGATTGAAAGCGTCAGGATCGAGAATGCTACGGCTGAGTACGGACTCATGCCGCTGATGAACATGTGGTGGCCCCAGACAAAGAAGCCCAGCATGCCGATCGCAAAAATCGCAAACACCATCGCTCGGTAACCAAAGATCGGCTTGCGGGCGAACGTCGAAAGAATATGGGACGTCGCACCCATGCCCGGCAGAATCGCGATGTAAACTTCAGGATGGCCAAAGAACCAGAACAGGTGCTGCCACAAAAGTGGTGAGCCCCCGTTGTGCAGCGGCACAAGGGCTCCGCTCACATACAAGCCGCCCGGAATGAAGAAGCTCGTTCCGGCCACTCGATCAAGGAGCAAGAGGATGCCGCCACCCAGCAGAACCGGGAACGAAAGCAGCGCCAGAATCGCTGTAGTAAACCACGCCCAGCACGTCAAAGGCATGCGCATTAGAGTCATGCCTCGGGTGCGCATGTTCAGTAACGTCGTGATGAAATTCAGCGCGCCCAGCAACGACCCGACACAGAAAACAGCGATACTGATAATCCAAAGGTTAACCCCCGCACCCTGCCCCGGGCCGGCGATTTTACCCAGCGCGCTTAACGGCGCATAGCCGGTCCAGCCGCCTATCGGCCCGACCGTCCCGCTGCCCGCTGCAAAAGATTCACCCAGCTTCGAGAACCATGAGCCAATCGTCAGGTTACCTTCAGCAAAAATTGCCGTGAGCAGCACGATGAACCCGACGAAGGTCACCCAGAACGACAGCATGTTGAGCACGGGAAACGCCATGTCGTCGGCGCCGATCTGGATCGGCAGAAAGTAATTGCCAAAGCCCCCCTGCGGCGCCGTCGTGAGCACGAAGAAAACCATTATGGTCCCGTGCATCGTCACCAGAGACAGATAGAACTCCGGCGACATCACGCCGCCCGGCGCGCCGGTGGGAAACAAAGTCTCCATGATCTTGATGTGCGTCCCGGGCCAACTGAGGTTCACGCGCATCAGGATGGACATCACCAGTCCCACCACCACCGCGGTTAGCGCCAGCAGGATGTACTGAATGCCGATCACTTTGTGATCGATACTGAAGATGTATTTGCGGATGAAGCCAGTCGGCGCTGGGTGCCGATGTACTTCTTCGTGTACTGCTTCTGCCATTGCGGTTCTCCTCTAGCTGAAAAGAAGCAAAATCGAAACTCAGTACTGCGGTAATTGGTACTTGTTGAGCAGTTCGTCTTTACGCGCCTGGAACTTGTCCTGCGACAGGTTAATGAGTTCGTTGAACTCGTTTTCCGGTAAGACGAGCATGTAGGATTTCATCTTGTAGTGATTCATTCCGCACAACTCAGCGCACGCCAGTTCATATTTGCCGGTCTTAGTCACAGTGAAGTGGACAGGAATAGCCATCCCGGGCACCAGGTCCTGCTTGAACCTGAGTTGGGGCACAAAGAAGCTATGCGTTACGTCCTTTGATTTCAGAATCAGCTCAACTGGACGATTTACCGGCACCACCAAAGTTGAGACAACGGAATCGTCCTTGGCGTTTGGATCGGTATCATCGAGGCCGACGTAGTTGAGCGCCGAGTCGTCAATCAGTTTTGGATCCGTGCGGCCGAACACGTTGTCCTTGCCATGGTAGTGAAAGTTCCAGCTGAATTGCTGCGCCACGACCTCGACTGTATAGGATCCCGGCGGGGCCGCATGCAGGTGCAGGGAAGCCCAAACTCTCTGTCCCATCACGGCGAGGCTGATAAAGACTATTGCCGTCACTACTGTCCAAATTACTTCCAGCCGGTTGTTGCCATGTGAATAAGTCGCGCGCGTCGCGGCGGACGTATCGCGATATTTCCACACCACCCAACCCAGTCCGATTTGCGCCGCGGCAAACGAAATACCGACCACGATAATGGTGATGGCGAACTGGTGGTCCACCAGCGGCCCGTGCTCGGAGATGGATTCGGGGAACCACCAATGTTTGCTGACAAACATTCCGACCGAGCCGAGCGTTATGAGCCAGATGGCAAGTCCAAGAACGCGTCCCATCGAATATCTCCTTCGTGGCACAGACTTTCGGTCTGTGTGGATTCACAGCAAACACAGATTGAAGTCTGTGCCACTGCCTTATCGATTTAGAACCATCACACCAAACAACAACGGCAGGTACAGCACCGAAGCCAACAGTAACTGTCGCGCGTGCTGATTCGATTTTGAAAGCGCAGCCCGAATGCTGCTGCCGAGAAACAAAAGACCAAGTATCAACGCAGAGACAAGATATAACCGGCCCGAAATTCCCAGGAAAGCCGGGAGCAAACTTACCGGCAGCAGCATCAGCGAGTAGAGAATAATCTGTTGGCCCGTGACCCGGCCGTCGGGTTCGACCACGGGCAACATGCGTATGCCCGCGCGTCCATAATCCTCGCGATACATCCACGCGATGGCCAGGAAATGCGGAAACTGCCAGAGGAACAGGATCGCGAACAGTACCCAGGCCGCGACGTCGATTTCGCCGCGCGCGGCGGCCCAGCCCATCAACGGCGGCATCGCTCCCGGAAAGGCGCCAACGGCCGTCGAGAGCGTGGTGCGCGTCTTCAAAGGCGTGTACAAGAAAAGATAACCGGCGATGACGGTCAGCCCCATCAACGCGGTCAGCACGTTCACAGACAAAGCGAGATAAAGCTCGGCGCCGATGGTCAGAGTGACGCCAAACCAAAGGGCTTCGAACGGCATCAGCCGGCCCGAAGGCAGCGGCCGATTTTCCGTGCGGCGCATCAACCCATCCAGGTCGCGCTCCATAAATTGATTCAACGTCGCGATGCCCGATGACAGCAAAGCGATCCCGATCATCGCGTGTGTAAACGTCAGATAGTTGACGGCTCCGCGCGCGCCCAGGCAGAAACCGGCAGCCGACGTCAGCACGATCAGGAAAGTGATGCGCGGCTTGGTAAGCTCAATATAAGCGGCGGCGCGGGCCTTCGCGTTAGGCGGGGCAACAGCTTCGGCAGTGACGCCTGGATGCAGATCTATCGCAGCAGTCTTCATAACGAACTTATTAATTGTGTCGAAACCTTAGAAAGCCTGAGAACCGTTTGCTCCGATCGCTTATGCCGGAGCGAGGACATACTCCTGGCGATCTACTCGCACTACCCGGAATATTCTCAGTGTCAAAACGATCGCTGTCGCAAAAACCAAAGCACCGCACGCGACGTGGGCCACAGTCACCGCTACCATCGGCGTCAGCGGCTGTGGATCGTAAGGCGAGGCCGTTCGCGTAACGTAGGCGGCCAGGCCCAGCGACAACTGAACAACCAAAAGCGTTGCGGCTACTAAAGCAGGCCGCGTCAGATACTTCTCGGTCCGGTGCCGCAATAGCACGATGGCCAAAGTGGCCCCCAGCACCAGCGTTACGGCGATCGCTCCTCCTACATGCGCGAGCAGCAATCCGGTCGGCAGATCCTGATCCCAGGTCGCTGAGTGACGTAGCGTCGCCCCCAGAACCAACTGAGTGAGAATTACCGCCAACGCGGCCACACACAAAATGCGCAGCGAAACGCCGCCGTTTTCGTTAACCGTGGAGTCGGGAGTCACCCATTGGCGCGAAGTAAACACCGCCAGACTAACCGTAATGAGAAAGAACAACTGTGCCAGGGTGGCGTGCGCGGCCGAAACCGCGAGTGGCAAATTCATCTTAACCGTCAGGCCACCGAGCAAACCCTGCGCTATTACGCCGCCCAGCGCGATCCAACCCAGACGCCTGACCCACAAACGCCGCTCGCGAAACTGAAGGCAGAGGGCGAGCGCAATCGTCAACAACCCGACGGCCGTGGCCACCATGCGGTGCCCGTGCTCCCAAAAGAGGTTGCCGACCATCTTCGGAAAGAACGTACCGTTTGAGCGAGGCCAATCAGAGGTCGCCAGTCCGGCGTCGTGGCTGGTGACATTGGCGCCGGCAATAATGAGAAAGAACGTCGCGCACGCTACCAGCAATGCGAAGCGATGAAGGCCCTTAGACATTTTCGATTTGCAATTGCCGATTGCCGATTGGTTCGATTGCCATGATTAGGAACTAATCGGCAATTGGAAATCGGCAATCGGCAATACCGCTAGTGCTTCATAGCCATCGGAAACTCGATCGCCGGCATCATCGGCAACGTACTCGGTTGTCCCAAAGCATTCGCGCCGAATGAAAAGTCCGCTGTCGCCGCGCCTTTCGCAGGAACCGTGACTTCCATTGGCTTTTCGGTGCCGTTCGCTCCGCCTTCATGCCAGGCCACGACCGTGTACTTGCCCGCGGGCACGCCCTTGATCGTGAAGCTGCCATCCTCTCCGCTGACCGCGAAGAACGGATGCTTCGTCACTCCCACGTAGGACTTCATCCACGGATGCTGATTGCATTTGACCGGCACCAGGACCTCTGCGCGCGCAAGTTTGTGCGTCAGCGGCGCCGCGCCGTTTGGTTGTGATTGGTTCCAGTCGGGATTGTTCTTGGGCGTGAAGTGGATGTTGTGCGTCGTTGGATCGCTGTTGGTGATAGTGATCGGTTGATTCACCATTACGCCCAGCACGTGCGGCTTGTAATGACAGCCGTTCTGATCCAGCGTAGCGGCTGCTGACGGAGTGTCGAAGGTGTAGTCGCCAATCTTCGAACCGTCAGCCAGCGTACCATCTTTGATGTACACATAAGTGTTGGCGAGCTTGCCATCCTTGATGACCCAATCCTCGGTCGTCAGATTTGGACTCTTTGAGGTACAAGCCGCGTCGGCGGACGTGTCAATCTTCTTCGCTTCAGGCGCGGCGCCGGTGTAAGAGACCTTACCAGTGATGCTGCCTTCGTCGCCTTTAGAGGTGTAAGCCTTGCCTGTCTTATCACCAGTGTTGCCGTTGTCTTCGGCTGTCTTGTTGCCACCGCATGACGATGCCAGCGATAACAGGCCCAGGGCCACGATCAACCCCAGCCAGATTCGTGCACTTTTGCTAAACATATATTTCTTGAGCTCCTTCAAATTGAAATGACCTTTAATTTTGCGACCCAGCATACCCCAGTTAGTAACGTGAGGGATAGCTTGCAATACTGAATAGAGAGTTAGATTTTGTTCAGAGTTCAGCCTTTAGGTTGCTGGTTTCGAACGCAAGCTACGGCTTGAACTCTAAACTCACTTCAAACGAGACTCAGAGCTGCCGGTGCACTCTATGCGCGTAACGCAGTTGCGCCAGGGTTCGCGGCGCTCGTTTGGATCTTCTCTGTCTGGCGATCACCCGGTCGCTTGCGCTCCGCGTATGGACTCTGTTGCGACCGGTTTTTTGTGGCGTCGCCGGCGCCGCGCTCGCTGCGGGCGTCTTCGGAGGCGCGGGCGTCGCTGACAACAGACGCTTCTGCTCGTCCGGCGTCATCAGGAACATGTAACGCACTAATAAACGGGCGTGATCGTTGTGATAATTGACGACGTCCTGTGGCGGATTCGGCAGATTGACTACCCAACGATCCTGATCTTTTTTGAACAATCCGGTGGGCATCGCCGTGCCCGGAGCGATTTGGGCCGGATCGAGCAGCCAGCGGAAAGTCCACTCTGGTTTCAATCTCTGCGAAGCCAGAAGGAAGTTCGGCGCAATCGCTTTCGCGTCATGCGCCGGCTCGCCCGTGATGTGACACTTCAAACATGGCGTGCCCGAAACAAAAATATTCCGCGCGATCGACTTTTCAGCATCCGTCATCGGATCCAAAGGCTCTCTAATGTATGGCTCGCTCTGAGAAGATACCGCCATAAAGAACCGCACCAGAACTCGCAGCTCGTTCGGCGAGAAGTTGAACGTAGGCATGTGCACTTGCAGGTAAGGCCGCACGCCGTTGCGGTTCGCGCCGGGCTGCGGCATAAGTTTGCCGCTGCTTTGATCGTTAGCGTTTCCAGTTGCGGGTTTGGCCGCCGGACTCGCGCTCACGGCCGCCGGCGATGAAGCCGGCGTCGCAGTCGGCGCGGTTGGTGGCGGCGGCTTCTCTCCTGATTGCATCAACGAAGGATCTTTCAAGAACTTCATCAACCAATCGGGATCGACACGGGCGCCCTCGCTGGTAAGCTGAGGCGGTAGAAATTCCTTCTGTCCGGAATAGAACGGCAGCGAATAAAGCCCCGCGCCACTCATCACCGTCGGCTCGCCGGAGTTGTTATAGACGCTGACGTGTTGACCCGGTTGCAGCACATGGCAACCCATGCAGTTGTATTTCTTGACGACCCACCAACCATTTTGAATGTCCTGACGACGCTGATCCGGCGGGTTATAGAAGAGCGAGGCCGGCACGTTCGCGCCTTCGGTGCCGAGACTGCCGAGCAAGAGTGTGGTCAACCCCGTCCGCCATTCCTCTGTCAGGTAAGGCTTCGGCATGCGCAGACGATCTTTCGGTTCGAGATATTGCGACTTGCCGGTGTCGTATATCTTTGGCTCAGTCAGCTTGTGCTCAAAGAAGCCCCGATGGTTGTACCACTCTTGTTCTTTGTCTTTCGGATGAATCTTAAGAGGATCACGGCCGTATTCAGCATCCTGGGTCAACAAAGCAAAGTCGAGACGCTCGAGCGGTGTCGCGCCCTCTGTCGTCAACTCTTTCCCGATACGTTGCTCTTCCTCGAACCCTTTGATTTCATGGCAACCGGCGCAGCCGTATTGCTTAATCTCGGCCTTCCCTTCCTCGGCCAACTTCGGATCATCCATATAGGAAGTGTCGGAGCCAGAGGACGGGGATGACAGCGAGAAAAGATACGACGCCACGTCGCGCGCGTCCTGTTCAGATAGACGCAAGTTCGGCATCACCGTCATGTTCTGCACTTGCAGCTCGGCGCCATCGTTCGGACACTTCGAATTGAGTTCCGTATCAAACAGGAACGGCAGACCATGCTTGGAATAATCTTCCGGCGTCAGATCGCGATGCTCCTTCGGACAGTATGGAGCCCAACGTTCGCGCGGGTTGTAAATCCAGCGCACGATGTAATCATAGTTGTCCTTCTCGCCGACCTTGCTCAGGTTCGCGGCAAACGTGCCGCCCATTTTGCTGTCTTCCTCGCCGATAGAGTGGCAGGCGAGACAGCCGCGCGACTCAAACAGAGTCTTGCCGTTATTTTTATCTCCCTGTTGTTGCGCTGGAACTTTGCCATCGAAACTATTCTGCCAAAGGTAAGCCGCGACGGCTTTCAGGTCGTCCGCGCCTTCTTCGCCATCTTCAGTGAAGCGCCAGAAGGTGGGCATCTTCGTGCCGGGACGAAATGCCTGCGGGTCTTTGAGCCAAACCGGAATCCATTCCTTACGGAGCTTGAGCCGGACGTCCTTCAGGTTCGGCCCGACCTTCTTCTGATCCTGTTGCAGGTAACGCGTCTGCAGGTTGAGTTCGTCGATGCGCGCGGCCAATTGACTGCTCGCCACTCGCAGGGAATCCGCGTGAGCCAAAAGGCGCTGCACCTCTGCATCATCACTGGCGCCGGCGCTGGCCTCAGTGTCGAGTCTCGCCTGACGATCGTTCGCCGTAATCTGGTCCTGAAGCTGAGTGATCGACTGGCGCGCGTTTGTCAGCGCGTCGCCTTCCCGATCGAACGCCTCCATGCGATGACAACCGACGCAGCCACGCTGATAGAACAAATCCTTTCCCAGGTTCAGCGTGTCCGCGCCCTGCGTCACGCGATCGTTGGCGTGACACATCTGGCAGCCGGCCTCAGTGTTCTCTTTATGAAACAGCGGATGCAGCCAGAAAGGATTCTGGCCGTGCGCCTTGACGGCGCTGGTCGTCGCCCGGCCGTTGCCGCCATGACAAGCCGAACAACCAAACTTCTCAGGATTGTGGATTTGCAAAAGTTCTTTGCGAGGATGGCTGACGAAAGCCGCAGCCAGATCGTCCGGTTTCTTACCGGGACCACCCGGCGCCATGTCCGCGGCGTTAATCGTCAGCGGTTCGCGAGTGCCGAGATGACAAATTTCGCAGCGATCGACGATGGCAAACTGGTTAACATTGATCTGATGACCCAGGATTGTGTAGTCGAAAGAGTTTTCGTTCTTCTTGATGAGGTCGTCGATACTCTTTTGCGGCAAGAGGCTGACGTGGTTTTTCAGATATTCATCGCGCTTCTTTGCCAGCTCACTCGGCTCTTTGGTTAGCTCGGCTTTTTCGCCGAGTACCTTTGCTTTTTCCTCGCGCAAACTATTGAACGTCTGCTCGAGTTGGGCATAGTTCATCTTCTGCTGAATGGGCTTACCGCCTCCGTCCGCCGGCAGATCGACCGTAACGACCTCCTTCTTTTTCTCGTCCAGCTGGCCACTGTAACGCTTGCGCCAAAATTCGCCGGGCGCCGTCTCGAGCTTATACGTGATCACCACGATACGGCCGCGCTGGTTCTGAAACGGCTCAGTGACCGCGTCGAGCTTCTTCTGAATCTGGGCTACGTGACGATCTCTTTCGGCGACGTCGGCTTTGACTTTGTCGAGCGCCGCTTTGGCATCTTCATCCAGTTGTTGATATTCGGGGGTCTCTTTGACGTCGGCTTCGGACTTGCCCGCGTCTTTGCGAATGCTTTTGAGGTAAGCCGTGTAGCGCGCGACGAATTCGCGCTGCATGCCGCGCCACGGACGCTGGCCAAATCCCTCGTCGTACAGAGCCCAACCGGCGGATCCAATCAACAGTAAAGTGCAGACGAGCAGGATCGCGCTCGTCGAACGGCTGACGATCGGATCGCGTTGCGGCTCCGCTTCTTTTCTAACCAGGGATTCGACCGGTTCCGGAGATTCTGCCACTGTTTATTGTCCTTCGGTCGCGCTCAAATATTGAACCACGGAGTCACCCAAACGTATTTGATCGTAAATACCAAACGTAAGAAAAGCTTGACGGGCATCGCCAGCAGCACGCTGACGGCAAAGAATTGGAACGTCATGTATTGCAGAATGCTGGTATTGGCCAGCAGCTTCAGCTCGAACGGATCGGGGAACTTCGCCCAGGCCAAAAATTTCTTCGGCGATACGAGGTAACTGAACTTGAATTGCCCTCGCTTCATCAACCAGTGGAAGAACAAACCACCTAAAATGAAGAAGCCGCTCACGATAATGAACCCGAAGATGCCGCGCACCCACGGCAAAAGGCTCAAATGGTTTGCGAAATTGTCGGGTGTTATGCCGAGGATTTCGTGCAGATCGCGATTGCGATCAAAGACGACCGTATTGTGGTCCCAGGTCTGTCCGGGCCAGAACCAAATCCAGCCGGGCCCGCGAATGAACGTGCCAATCACAATCAGCAGGATCCACATCAGGAAACCCCAACTGAACATGTTAACGGCGAATCGCCGCTGTTTCAGGGTGTAGTAACCATTGCCCAGTGGATTCGAATCGACATAAGGAAACACCATCAAGCCGATCATGATGACGGAAGGCATCACCACCCCCGCGATCCAGGGATCGAAGTAGACGAGCATCTCCTGCAGTCCGAGGAAATACCACGGCGCCTTTGACGGGTTCATCGTCAGATTGGGATTGGCTGGCTCTTCGAGCGGAGCATTCAGAGTGATCGACCAGACATACAAAATGACCGTTACGATGACGGCCGCCAAAAATTCGACGCGCACCAGATAAGGCCAGACATGGAGTTCCTTCGCCCAACCCGGCCGCCACGGCTCGACCTTGCGATGATGCGTTTTGGCGAGCTTCGCATCGCCTTCCAATTCGCCGATGAGATGATCGTTGGCGTGGGCTTGCTTGATTCCCAGCCAGGTAAAGAACGGAACCAGAAAGAGCATGGCCACGATTGGAACGTTGTCGGCCGCGGAAACGATCTTCCAAATCTGGTGCCAGTCCTGGACTGAATAAACCCAGAGACCGACCAGAATCACGGCGACAATCAGCCCGATCAGCCGATTGCGGCGCGTGTTTGGTTTCGGATTCTCGATTGTGGCTTCAGCTCGCAAGTTTCAAATCTCTTTCACTCGGGAAATGCAGCTTCGCGTTTACTCGAACTCTAGTCTGTATTTCAAATCATCCCAATCTCAAATCTCAGATCTCAAATAGGAACCCCGCCGGCTAGTCTCGTTCTCAAATTCCAAATCAAATGTCCAATGACAAATGAAAAATCCGAAATGGAAAATGTTCACTTCTTCTTCGGCGTTTTCATCTCGGACTCGAGCATCACCGGCGCGGGGCCCGAAATCCCGCCGTCTTTGCGTATGCGCCAGAAATGCACCGCCATAAATATCGAAGCAACCAGAGGAATTCCTATGCAGTGCCAGATATAAGCGCGCAACAACGCATTAGCATCCACGATCGATCCGCCCAGCAGACCGAACCTAACATCGTTGTAAGGCGTCAGCCCAAGCTGCGGACCGAACGGCCCTTCGTTACCAAACATCGGCGTCGCGCGCGCCATGTTGGTTCCGACAGTCACCGCCCAAAATCCCAGCTGATCATCCGGCAGCAGGTATCCGGTAAACGACAGCAGAAGGGTCAACACCAAAAGCACTACACCGACGCACCAATTGAATTCCCGGGGCTTCTTATAAGAACCAGTCAGCACCACGCGAAACATGTGCAGCCAGGTCGTGATCACCATCAAGTGCGCCGCCCAACGGTGCATGTTGCGCAGCAGTTTGCCGAACGGCACGTCGTGCTCGAGATAAAGAATGTCGGCAAACGCCTGAATCTTCGCCGGATGGTAGTAGAACATCAGCAGCACGCCGGTGAAGGTCAGCACAATAAAAAGGTAGAACGTGATCCCGCCCATGCCCCAGGTGTACTGATAACGCACCGCATCGCGGTTAATCTTGGCTGGATGTAGATGAAGAAAGACGTTCGAAAGAACTGCCAGCGACCGATTGCGCGGATCAGAGCGTTCGTGAGAGACGCGAAAGATCGATTTCCAAACCTGAGTCTGTTGCGGATCCTTATAGTCTTTGGCCTCCTCAATCGCACGGTCCTTGAGCGCCGCCGCAGTGTCTTTGGCGCGCTCAACCAAACCGGCGTTACTCTTTTCGCCGGTCAGTTGCTGGGTTTCTTTTTGATCTTTTGGCTCGTCCATCGGCTATAAGGGAATGAAAGCTCCCGGATCATCAAAATGACCTACTTCGCCCTTCGGCTTTTGGAACAATCTACTAACGTCTACGACGATCTGACCTTCAGGATCCAGCTCAACGTGCGCGCGATCCATCGGCCGCGGCGCCGGGCCCTCGAAGTTAACCCCCTCACTGTCGTAACCGCTTCCGTGACACGGGCACTTGAACTTGTTCTCGCTTGCTTTCCAGTCTGGCGTGCAACCGAGATGCGTGCAGCGCGCATAAATGACGAAAAGCCGATCCGAAGTCTTGTCCACCCATATGCGATACTGCTGCTGATACTTGGTGTCCACGCCGAGAGCGTAGTCGCCGGGATAACCAACTCTAAAGGTGCTGGCGGGTTCAGTTATGGAACGCGGCAGAAAGAACCGTATGAACATCAGAAAGCAGGTGGTGAGAAACCCGGCGACGCTGAGCCAGACGATCCGGCGCCGCTTCTTGTTGACCGGTGGATCGGGTACAGATTCGACGATGACCGCCGGAGGTTTTCCGGCCGGCCTCGCCACGGCCTTCGGGGCTGGCGGCGCGGTGGCGGTCGCCGGTGGCGCGGCGACGGCTGAACTCTCGTCTTTCAGATTGCTATCCACTTCAGAAAACCTCCGCCTGGCCGATCGATTTCAGGCTGACCTTGCATTCACACTTCAACGCAGGGGATTGTTTTGAAATATACAATTCCCCGCGACACAGGGATTGCCGTCTCTGTGAAAACCGATTTCGCCTTGTTCACTAGAAGTGCGACCGTGCCTAAATTAAAATATAAACTTGCTCGGCAGACGCCTTTTATACAACTTTCGCGATTGCGTTGGCAAGAGGATAGTTACTTGATCGCCAACTTGCCGCTTGGCCGACTATATAGATATCGAGGAGAGAAGAAGTGGAATTGAGAGTCAAGGCAGTTCTATACACCAGGCCCGGCTGCCATCTTTGCGAAGAGATGAAGGAAGTTATGAGCAGTTCGGGCTGCGCCGAACTCTATGCCCTGGAGGAAGTCGACATCGAAAGCGAGGCTGAGTCGTTCGCCCGCTATCAGTTTGAAATACCAGTCCTGTTCATCAACGGCGTAGAAGCCTTTCGGCACAGCGTTCGAGCAGATGAGTTCAGAGCGTATGTCACTGCGTTGGTGAATCGGCCTGGTTAGTTTGCGACCCTCGGTCAGTACCACGAAGCGGTTACGGAACATAGCCAAGGATTGCCGCGCTTCGTGGCTACCCTGGGATCATCGAGGGGATGAACGCAAACCCAAACGGGGTTGCGACAACCTCTCGGTCAACAGTTCGTCGCAAATATTGGTCAGTCAAACAGTCAAAGGCAATCGTCTCGCGGCGTTTCCGCTCCACTATGACGCGGCCCTCGCTGAGAGACGCAACCCCGTTGGGGTTGCGCGGTGCATGCAAACCGTTTCCCCGGGTAGCCGCGAAGCGCGGCAACCCGGGGCTGTGATTTCACAACTGCTCGGTGGTGGCACCTTATTCATCTATTGAAATTCAATTCCTGACTCTGTTCTTGAATTGCGGCGAACAAGTACTCTCGATCTGCTTCGTCAGTAGTCCGCCGATAGTTCACTATCAACTCCTTCAGAGACGCCAACCCTTTGTACAATCCAGCGTTTTCAATCGGCGGCGTCAGGTACGAGATCAATTGCGCGTATGAGCGTCGCTTGGCGATCGTGCCCTCAGACGGATTGTTGACGCTATAGATATAGACGTTCGGCAGCTCGCCGATTAGTCGATCCGGCCAGCACGAGCCCGAGAGGCCAACCTGCTTTCCGGGCATGAACTCCATTGCCCCGTGAGTTCCGACATGAACTACCGCGTCTGCCTGGAAAACTTTCTCGAGATAGGCATAAAAAGCCGCGAAGCCATGGTGCGGAGTTCCGCCCTTCGACATCAGCAGCCGCATCGGATCATCCTCGAATCCAAAAGTGGGCTGCAATCCAATGAAGATATTGCCAATCGTGATTCCCTGGATCAGCAGATTGCCGCCAAAGGAATTAATCGCGCCGGGCGCAGGCCCCCACTCAGCGTCGATCTCGCTAACGAATGGACAGACCCGACGGTATTCGTCGACGCTCATTTGGTAAGCGACATTCGCGGTGGTGCCGAGGTCCTCGGAATTACCGCCGAGCAACATCTCGCGCAAAGCTTCGACGCTTTGAGGCAATTCGACGCGATAGCCTTCTCGCTTAAGGCGTCTAAGAACATCGAAGAGACTGGCGAACACGTCCAGGTCGGCAGCCGTGCCGATGTTCCCTTTGTTTGGTGGAAAACAATAAATCGTGAGCGCGATCTTCAATTGATCTCGTTCGGCTGTCTGCAGACGATGCCAACGCTTCAGGCGTCGCGCGATTCGCAGGCAGCGATCTTCCAAAGGCGCCGGTTCAACTCCCTGGGCCGGAATTCCGCCAAAGACAAAAGGCTCGGTCGCACCGTCAATTTCAGGAATCGCGATCTGCATTCCGGTCTGAACCGGATTCAATCCGCTAAAAGATTCCTGCCAAGAGTCGATTGTTTGAGTATCGAGACTAACCATCGCTCGATAAGGAATGTTCAGGTTGCGCAAGAACTCAACTGCCGCTTCGCTGTCGTTCATCGCTGGACCACCGACGAAGCTGAAGCCCGTGAGGGACACGATTTGGCTGACACGAGATTGATTGTGGTTGTCAGTAGTCAGTTGTCCGTTGTCAGTTGCATCGGTGCGGGCCTTGGACTTTGGACTTTGGACTTTGGACTGAGGTTCGATAAAGAACCGCTGGCACGCCTCGCGATTGTCCATCAGGGTTGAGATAGCGGGAATCACGCTCAACCCTTCCGCTTCAATGGCTCGAATCAAACCGTCGTAATGCTTGCGCGCGTCGCTGACGATCTGCGGACGCATCAACAGCAGGCCGATCGTTAACCTGGGATCAAGCGTTTCCTCTTTTCGCCTTTTTACTTTTTCCTTTTGCCTTTGCGAGACGTACCACTTTCGGTAGGCCGGAAAACTTTCAAACAAGCTTTCCGCGTCAGGATGATAGATGGCTACCGAGGGCATTGACTCAGGCGGAGGAATCTTTATCTTTCTGACCTTCTCGTCGTCGACATAATGCTTGAGCGCGTAGAGCAACATCGAGCGAATATTCGCCGGCGTAGGTTGGAGGAAGTAACAGAACATCATCAGATAGTTCTTGACATCTCGTAACGCTCCCGCGCCCGGAACAAATCGCAGCAGAGACGGCAGGCGGCTGGCAAATTTGAGATACTGAGCGCGGCCATGCCCGTTCTTCTTGCCTGCGTCGCCGCCGCGAGCCTGCCGGCCGATCCACGAACCGACAGAGCCAAGCAGACTCCTCGCTTTCGCCGCTTCGTCGTTCTCAGACTTTGCGCTTTGCGCCCCTCCTCTGCTTTGCACGTTTGCGCCTCTGCGTGAACCAATTCCGGAAAGTCGCCCAATATCCAGTTTCCCCAAGCGCGTGCGCTTCATCAACTCAGGCATGCAGTTGATCACAATCACCGCCCGATGCCGATCATCATTTCGATCAAGAAAGGCCAGCAGCCGCGCCGCGTTCTCGCTATCCATCACATGAATAACGAACAAGACCTCGGTCCCGCGCATGTCCTCGTCAATAGCGCCCCATTCATCGTCCGTAAACGAAGCCCCAAAGTTGTAAGTCGCGACATCCAGGTCGAGCCCATGCCGTCGCCGAATCTCGCGCTCAGCATTACGCAGCGGCGCGAGCAGGCTGGAACCAACATAAAGGACCGTGATCTTCATCGTCTGAATCGTCTCCTTAGAGCCAACAGAATCATTGCGACCTGTCCCGTAAGCCCTACGGCGGAAGCGAACAGCCAGAATCGAGAAATGCCTGGCACCGGCTCATAGAATCGCTCTCTTTGGAAAGTAGCAATTGATGCACACAGCGACATCGCTGAGAGGTAATCCCCCGCCCACTCACGGGTGGAAACGTGATGATGAGATGAGTCGGCAAGAACGTTGTACTCGATGATTCGTTGCGGATTCTCAGTCGTCCGAAATCCCGAATAGAGAAATGCGATTGAAAACACACACAGAAATAGGACGAGAACTAGGAGGGCTTGCACGTAGCTGGTTCCGTAATTGCTCAAGCGGCGATAGAGACTATACGAATTAATCCACTCACGTATTTTACGCACCCGTGGATCCTTGATGTCGGCCGCCATCTTTTTGCGGCGCATTTCCATCTCGCCGATATGGAAGTCTTCGGCAATTTCAAAGTCTCGTTTGCGTTCATATGCGAGGACAAGTTGTCTGTAATTTTCCGCAATCCGTTCAAACTCGCGCTGCTTTTCGCCCGACGGGCTAAACTCATCCCACAATGAGGCTCGCCTGCGACCCAAGAATGCCGAGCCAACAAGACGATGCCAACGAACATCTCTGAATCGGATTTCTTGAAGATTAGTATCTAGAAAGGAGGCTTTAGCGAGGCTTAACGTTTCGAAAACAACATCGGAATCCTTGCCTAAATCTAACGCGGCGAATGATACGTTCTTGAAGATCGAGTTACGGAACCGCACGCGGCCAAGAAAAGTCGCCTTGTGGAAGTTACTCATTGCACCAAATTCAGTATCCTCAAAATCTGCCAGGGCACTAAAGATCGACGAACTGAAACTACTTGCTGAATCATAAACCGCTTTTAGAAAGGTGGCATCGCCGTTGAATTTGCTATGAGTAAACATCGCAAGATTGGAAAACGTCGCATGGTCGAAAACTGCTTTGCCATCGATCTCTGCCATGAAGAAATTCACGGTTGCGAACTCTGAATAATTAAACCAAACAGCTTTGAACTTCGTCCCCCAAAACTTCGCTTCAGACATGAACTTCGTTTCCGCAAAGAGTGCCGACTGCATAAACTCTGTGTTATAGCAGTCGACCGTTTCTCGAAAAATGCAATTAGAGAAATCTGCTATTTCACGCAACTTGCAGTCGCCAAAATCGACTCGACCGAGAAACTCAACCCCATCTAACATTACGAAATCAATTTGCGCGTCGTGAAGATTCATTGGCTTAGAAACCATTTTCGGTAGTGCGAGCGTGGGCAAATGGAAACCGCGGAAATCACACTCAGCAACGTCCGGATCGTTAAGTTGCTTCTCGACCAATTGCAGGAACTCCTTATCGCATCGCTGATTCAGTTCTCCCCATTTTGTTAGCTGCGTCTGCGTCGGACCGGCGGGTCGGGTCTTTTCGACATGGAAGATACACAAGGAGTCAAACTCTCCTTCTTGTTGGCATTGGTAGTCACGATAGCGGTCAGCTGTATCAAATAGGTGAGGACCTTTGAATGTACACTTCATCTCGTCACCCCCTCCGAGCGTCCTCATTGTTCTCTAGCCGATCTGCGAGGTCATGCACGAGATCACTCAGCTTTTCCAAAATCCCCTCCGCAGGATTCCAGTAGCCGCGATCGTGCGCTTCGAGAAGACGCTTCGCTAACGAGTGGACCGAATGCGGATTGAGATCCTGCAGACGGTTGAACATCGTCTGATCCAACAGGAACGTCCTGGCGATTTCTGTATAGATCCAGGGGTCGACTGCGTCGGCCGTCGCGCTCCAGCCGAAAGTGTTCGCCACATGGTTTTCGATTTCCGCGACGCCGCGAAAGCCGTGCTTGAGCAATCCTTCGTACCACTTGGGATTAAGAGTCTTGGTCCGCGTCTCAAGCCGGATGGTTTCTTCCAATGAACGAATCTTAGTTTGCGGTGAAAGCGAATCGGACAAATAGATCGCTGGCCGCGCCTGAGCGCGTTTTTCAACTGCATTGGAAATGCCGCCGAGGTATTCAAAGTAATGATCGACGTCCGTGATGCCGACTTCAAATGAATCAATGTTCTGGTAGGTGGCTTCGACGCGCGACAGCGCTTGATCCATCAGGTCACGCGCTTCCCTGCCCTCGATCGTACGTCCCTTCGAGTCCCTGGTATACGCAAAGCATTTGCGCGTGACGAAGAGATCGCCAAGTGTGTCGCTCGTTTCCCACTGGGATTCCATCACCATGAAATTCACGTTGGTGCCATAGTTGCCCGGCGCGTTTGAAAACACCCGCGCGACTGCGTCGTCAAAATCTGCACCGTCCGCATCGAGCTTCTCAGAGACGCTCCGCCGCACGTAATTCATATCAAGAGGTTCATCAAGCACGGCAACTCGCCGAACTGCTTTATCGAGTAACGCCATAGTCGGCGCAAACAAATCACGGAAGATTCCGGACACAGTCATCACAATGTCGATCCGCGGTCGCTGTAGCTCTTCCAGGGAAATTACTTCTATTTCAGTTGCGCGATTCAGCGCATCACGAACAGGACGCACACCAAGTAAATGAAGCGCCTGCGCCACGCCTTCGCCTTGCGTCTTGATGTTGTCCAGACCCCAAAGCACCAGAGCCATGGCCTTTGGATAACGGCCATGTTCATCAAAATAACGACGAAGCAAAGCATCGGCAGTGAGTTTGGCTCGCGTGAACGCCATCTGAGAGGGAACCGAATAAGGATTGACCGCATGCGTATTGCGGCCTGTGGGCAAGACATCCGGGTTCTGCACGATATCGGCGCCGGGTCCGGGCTCGATGTATTCGCCGCGCAGCGCGCGCAGCAGCGACTCGATCTCGTCATTGGAATCAAGCCGTTCAGAAATGTTTGCAAGCATTAAGAAGACAGGCAGCGACTTTTCGCAATCAACATTCGCCCTGGCATTCAGCCACTCGACGGCCGAGTTTGCGCCTTGCCGGCAGAACCGCTGCACTGCTTCCGAGACGATTGAGTCGATCAAGTCTCTGGTCTCACTTGCTGACGCCTCTTGAAGCAGGGCGTCGTAACCTTCAATGCCGAGCGCTTCCGCTACCAGCTTCGGTAGAGCGCGGGCGTCGTGCTCGGGCCTGTCGAACGAAGCGACCATCCGCAGCAGATCGGATTTTTCTTTGAGTTCGGCCGGACGACCAAATACGTGCAGGCCCGTGGGGATCAGCCGCTGCTCGATTTCAACGAGTTGCTCGTGCAGCCGCATCACACCCGCATCGCGATCGCTATGATTATTCATTAGGAAAGTTGCCTCTGGCAGATTGTGATCGAATATGCTTTCTCTGGCTTGCTTTGAGTCCGCGATGCTTTGCTGTCACGAAATGCGCCTCATCCTGAAACTGAACTTCTTTTAACTGAAAAAATCGCTCGCAGCAAGACAGCGTTTCTCGGACGAACGTTGCGGCGCAAGATTCAAGACGGGAAAAGCCAGCGCATAATCATGAAGTAAAGAGCCGCTGCCCTCTCCTGCTCATTGCTCCCTTAGTCGCCATGAAAATTTTTTACGACCACTATGCAAAATTTTGTATTGACACAAACGAGTACTCGTATTAGAGTTCGCGCGTCTTGCCAAATAATGCGCGTCGTGGTTTTTGAGAGTTCTGGTTTTCTTTAGGACGGGGTTCCACCGTTCTTTTCTGGCCGCTGTTAACGGCGCGCTCACTCTACTTTTTCGGCCAGTCCTACGAGCATAGATCCAGGGGTCCCAAGGGGGTTTTAAGCAACAAGCGCA
Organism: Blastocatellia bacterium; assembly: GCA_033856915.1. GTDB lineage: Bacteria > Acidobacteriota > Blastocatellia > Pyrinomonadales > Pyrinomonadaceae > UBA11740. Next base: position 45,453 of record JAWVEB010000028.1, read on the forward strand.
ATTTGCCGTTGGGCAAGTTGTCGGTTGTGTCTTGCACGAAAGTGCCTACCAGACTGCAGGAGGAATCAATGACAAAATTCGTCAGGGTTTTGGTTTTTCTTCTATTCGCAACGGCTCTTGGACTGCCAATCTGGACGTCAAGAACCGTTGAGGGTCAAGCCGCCACTGAAGCTCCCGCCGGCTTTGATACATTAACGAACGGCATGGTTACCCAGGCAGTACACGATGCCGATCGAGCAACCTTCGAGGAGCGCGATGATGTAGTAAAGGGTCTGGGCCCGATCTACAATGCGCAGTCCTGCGCTGAATGCCATCAGAACCCGGTAAGTGGCGGCATTAGCCAAATCTCGGAACTGAGGGCCGGCCATCTCGACGGGTCGGGAAACTTCGTACCGGCCACTGTAACCATAAACGTCGGCGGTCCGAACGGTGGTGTGAATATTGCCAACCGATCACTTATCAACCAGCGCTCGACGTGCCCTGGCGTGGTAACGGACAACGATCCAACCAACAACATTCCGGATGGCACGATTATCTATAACCATCCGGCTGACCAGGGAGAGGAGCGCCTGTCGAGCGCCGATGATATTCGGACGCGCCGCGCAGCGACCAACGTTCTGGGGCTCGGCTTTGTTGAGGCCCTCTCGAACACGACGCTGCAGAACATACCCAACACTCAGCCCTCCGGTATGAAGGGCCAATTAATCACGGTTCCGGTAGCCGAGGCGCCGGGCCAATTTCGCATCGGCCGGTTTGGCTGGAAAAACCAACAGGCCAGCCTGCTGAGCTTTTCGAGTGACGCTTATCTCAATGAACAGGGGATAACCAACCAGTTCAACCTGCTGGAGCCTATCCCAGCCGGCACGGGTGTTGGCGGCCGAGCTCTTTGTGATGATGTTCCCGACAACGCACCCTGCAAAGCCAACACGAGTGTGAACTGTGGAGAGGATCCTGATGGCGACATCAATACCTTCGCGGAGTTCATGCGAGCCAGCAAAGTGCCTGGACGCGATACCCGGCTGGCGGCCACTGCGGACGCGCAAACCGGGGCTTCCCTATTTCATTCGGTTGGATGCGACATCTGTCACATCGCGACCTTTACGACCGCTCCCGCCGGCACTCTGATAAACGGCGGGGCCTTTACGGTTCCGGCAGCTCTTGGCAACAAGATAATTCACCCGTACAGCGATTTCCTGCTGCACAATGTGGGGACTGGTGATGGAATTGTCCAAACTAACATCGCCGGCACCAACACGCTTGACCAGTCAACCATGAACAAGGTACGCACTGCCCCGCTTTGGGGAGTGCGCACTCGCAACGAGTTAATGCACGATCTTGAGAACTATACGCGCAACGACGCCATCCTTCGCCACGCAGGGGAAGCCACCGGCGTAATCAACAGCTATCGCGGGCTGAGCACGACACAAAAGAACCAGCTAATCACGTTTCTAAATTCGATTTGATGGGCTCTGGTTCCTAACCAAAAATGGTCAGTGGGGCTGAACTCAATTTCATATTCAGCCTCACTGACCCTTCCAAGCATATTTCTCCTACAGAAACTTTTTATTCGCAGTCAGGCAAGGGAGGGCTTTGCCAGTGTCTTGCAGGAAAACGAATGTCTTTGGCTTCAGCCTGGTCTTAGCCATCGCATTCTCATTACCGGGCTGTGCTAAACGGAACGAAGAAGCCAAAAGCGTCGAACCCGCGCCGCGTGTCGAATCTGCGACAGAACCGGCCGCCCGAGTGCTCGCATTGGCCTCGCCTACGCCTACCCCCACTCGCGCAAGCACACCGTCGGCTCCGCCTAACCCAACGGAGATCCGCGACACTGTCGCCCGAGTCTTCGAGAAAACGGCAACTCCGGACGTTTCACGGACCCCGGGCTTTGCAGTCGGAGATTTTAACGGCGACGGATCGGAAGACCTGGCGGTCGCTATTAAGGCCAGCGAGGCCTCGCTGGGCGACATCAACAACGAATTGGCGAACTGGTCAGTGGAGGATCCGCGGAACACTCCACTTCCCACATCGTCCAATCGCGTCCCTCCCAGCAAACGCGCGCATGTCGAAAAGGGTGACACGCTTCTCGCTATCATTCATGGCGTCGGCCCCGATGGATGGCGGGCAGCGGAAGCGAAACAAACATACCTGCTCAAGAACGGCGCCGGAGCCAACTTGCGCGCACAATCTTCTGAAGCAACGCGAAGGGCCAGCCACAAACTGCCGCAGCTTAGGGGCGACGTCCTCAATGAGACGATCGGAGGTAAAGCCGGATTCGTTTTTTGGACTGGTGCAAAGTATGCGTGGTTCGCCCCATCGCGCGAATGATGAACTGACCGGCAAAACATATAGCTGCCGGTCAGGTTGATGCTGTTTCTACCCTATATGCACGATCCCGGGGCGCGGAGAGTTCGCGTCAAGCTGCTGGTCGTTCCTTCACGATGACAAGCTGTCTAAATCTCAGCTATGATGCAAGTCCGTTCGCGCTACTTATCTTCGTTTCAGATCCGCATAGACTTCAACCGGCGAGCACAATAGATGTTAGAAGCTGTAAACCTGGGATGCACTCGTGGAGATCGCCGGCTGTTCAAGGGGTTGAACTTTTCAATCGCGCCCGGCGCGTTAATCGAACTTCGCGGGGCCAATGGCAGTGGAAAAACCAGCCTACTGCGCATTCTCTCCGGATTGGCCGCGCCGGCCGAAGGTGAAGTTCGCTGGCAAGGAACGCCGATCCGATCGCTGGGCGAAGAGTATTCCGGGGCCGTGGCCTATCTGGCCCATCAAAATGGCGTCAAAGATGAATTGAGTGCGATCGAAAATTTGCGCATCGCGTGTGGTCTCGCCGGTAACGCCCTGAGCAAATCGGACGCGCAAGCAATCCTCGAGCAGGTTGGCTTAAGCCGTCAGCAGAATTTGACGACCCGTTCACTGTCCGCCGGACAAAGACGCAGAGTCGCTCTGGCGCGGTTGCTCGCATCAAAGGCCACGCTTTGGATCCTGGATGAAGTTCTGACTTCGCTCGACGATGCGGCAATAAGAATTTCGCGCCGGTTTATCGAAAATCATCTAAGTAACGGCGGCTTGGCCATCATCGCTACGCATCAGGAACTCGATTTGGCCGTGGATCGAATCCAGCGGATCGAACTTTCCCAGTGAGCCCACATTCACTTCACTCGATGTTTGGGTGGCTCGTCTGGAGAGATTTGATTCTCGCCTGGCGGCGACGGGCCGACGTACTGGCGACCGTCTTTTTCTTTGTGATTGTGGTGAGTCTCTTCCCGCTCGGTATCGGCCCCGAGAGAGAGACGTTACGCGCCATTGCGCCGGGCGTCGTGTGGGTGGCGGCGCTGCTGGCTTCGATGCTTTCGTTGGGCAGAATTTTTGGCAATGATTATCAGGATGGGACTCTTGAGCAACTTCTACTGACGCCGCAATCCACCTACCTGATAGTCCTGGGAAAGATTCTGGCGCAATGGCTGGTTTCTGAGGTGCCTTTGGTAATTATCGCACCGCTGCTTGGACTCCAGTTCGGTTTGTCGCAGAATAGTCTCGCGATAGTGGTGGTGTCGCTCTTGCTGGGAACGCCAGTCCTGAGTTTGATCGGATCGATCGGAGCGGCGCTCACTCTCGGCCTGCGGGCCGCAAATGTTTTAGTTGCTTTGCTCGTCTTGCCGCTTTACATCCCGGTCCTGATCTTCGGAACTGGTGCGGTCCAGGCCAGCGTTGATGGTGCGAGCCCTCAACCCTATCTGCTGCTGCTGGGGGCGACGTTGGTGTTGACGTTAGTATTTGCACCGTGGGCCACCAGCGCGGCCTTAAAGATATCGGTGGAATGAAACTTGTAGATAAGCTTTGATCTTCGATTAGGTTACCGAGAATCATTTTCAAGTTAGCGAGCAACTCAGGGGACTTCCGAGCAAATGTTTTCGACGCGTAGCGTCGGTATGAGTTTAGCCCGGCGTTTCAACGCCGGCATCAGCCGGTAAACCGGTCTTGCCGCGTAGCGACAATTGAATGCGCACTAAGTTTCACACGTCGCTACGCGACGTAAAAAGATTTTGTTCGTTTTCCCGAGCCTTGAAAGGCCGGGCTAAATTCGGATCGACGCTACGCGTCGAAAGCACTTGTTCAGCGTTTTCTGATGGCAAATCCAATGTCCAGCCGAAAAATAAATTGGTATAAATACGCAGCCCCGGCGAATTTCTACCCACTCGCGGGCAAGATGATCCCCTGGTTCGCCGCCCTGACAGCTCTGCTTTTCATTGCCGGTCTGTACGTTGGGTTTTTTGTCGCGCCGACTGATTTCCAACAGGGCGAGGCGTATAGGATCATCTTTATTCATGTACCGGCGGCTTGGATGGGCATGTTTCTGTATGTACTAATGGCCGTATATGCGGGAATCGGATGGGCCTTCAATGCGCGACTGGGTTCAATGATGGCGACGGCGATTTCGCCCACCGGCGCGATCTTCACTTTTATCGCGCTGGTGACCGGTTCCCTTTGGGGGCGGCCGGCCTGGGGGGTCTGGTGGGTTTGGGATGCCCGGCTGACGTCAACGTTGATCCTGATGTTTCTCTATATCGGATTCATCTCGCTGCAATCTTCGATTGACGATCCGCGCCGCGCCGATCGAGCGGGAGCAGTCCTGGCTTTAGTCGGAGTGATTAATGTTCCTATCATTTATTTTTCGGTGCAGTGGTGGAATAGCCTGCACCAGGGCGCTACGATTCGAATTGCCAACAAGCCAACCATGGCGCCGAGCATGCTCGCGGCAATGTTGATTCTGTTAGCGGCCTGCTGGATGTACTCGATCGCCGTCGTTCTGGTGCGCGTGCGTTACATTATTCGAGAACGAGAAAGTGAGTCGCCGTGGCTCGCCCAAGTTGTCGCGTAGGGGCAGGGCTTGTCCCTGCCCGGGTTGCGAGATTTTGAAAGCGCGGGCAGCCACGAGGGCTGCCCGCTACAACTAAACTTATGAACTGGTCAAAATTTTTTTGGATGGGCGGTTACGGGCTCTATGTCTGGGGATCCTACGGGGTGACCTTTTTTTTGCTTGGAGCCGAAGTACTCTTGTTGTTAAAGCGCAAAGGAGATCTCAAGCGGAGAGGGTCCGCGGCTACAGATCTTGAGTGGGAACTGAATAATTCAGGCCGGGAGATTCAATGAAGAAGCGTCACAAGAGAATTGTCTTTATTCTTACCAGCCTGGCTGCGCTTGGGTTAGCCGCGTGGCTTGTCTTGGGCGCCTTTCGAAATAATCTTGTCTTCTTTTTCAGTCCGACGCAGGTCATGGCCAAAGAAGCGCCGCTGGGCCGGACGTTTCGCATCGGCGGTCTGGTGGAGAATGGAAGTCTGAAACGTGATACCGATGGACTGACGATTCGCTTTGCCGTCACGGACACAGCCAACACGCTCCCGGTGGTCTATAAAGGAATCCTGCCCGACCTTTTCAAAGAAGGCCGCGGCTGCGTGGCCCAGGGCAAGGTGGGCGCCGACGGAGTCTTTTACGCCGATCAAATCATGGCCAAGCACGACGAGAACTATATGCCGCCCGAAGCCGCGCGCGCCCTCGACCAGGCGAAGGATATGGAGAAGATTAAGAACTCAGCGAACGAAGCTGGGAGGACGCTTTCGAAATAGCAGCGGAGTAACATAAGGGCCTGAAGGTCACTTGAAAGAGTTGGGAATGTCCTATGCCCTCTGGTGCCTGTCCAGAATGCAAACAAATTGTAGCCTATAGTGCGGAATCATGCCCGAAATGTGGAAATCGAGAATTCCTTGTTAAGCCGGGAAATAAATTATTTATTTACTGCCGAAAGTGTTCGGGAAAAGGGTGTCGCGTTTGTGCAGGAAAGGGCTACACAGTCGGCGATCAAACAGTTGACGTTCGAAACCCCACCGAACTAAGTAACGCAACTCGGAATGCGGAACGCCATAACCAGGACTTGTTGGCGAGTCTGCAAAAACAAAAGGTAAGATTGAGTGAGAAGCTTAAGGAGGAGGAGACGCAACGAGTCCTTAGAGACCAAAGCAATGAGCAAAGGAAGCGAGAGGAGAGAATCAAGAAGGCTAGCAACAGATCTATTACCATTCTTATTCTCGGCCTCGTCTTTGCTTTCCTCAGTTTTTTCGTAGTTGGAGCTGGAGGTTGTCTAGCGAGAATAATGATTAAGAATCCTTCGGAGCGTGACTACGATATGTATTTCCCTTTCGCCTCATGGACTCGAGAAGCCGTGATAGTTCCCATTCTAATCATGACCTTCGCATCGGTCGCCGCTTACAGGGTGAGGCCCGGTAAATGAAAACGAGACTATGATTCCCGAAATTGGACAAATCGCCCTAATCCTCGCGCTCATGCTCGCGGTAACGCAGGCCACGCTGCCTTTGATTGGCGCGGCCCGCGGGGTTCCCCAACTGATCGCGCTGGCGCGGCCGACGGCCCAGGCCCAATTTATTTTTGTGGCCGTGGCCTTTTGTTGTCTGGCCTACTCCTTCATCAACAATGATTTTTCGGTACTCAACGTAGCCACTAACTCCAACTCTCAACTGCCGCTTCAGTACCGGTTGGCGGCCACCTGGGGATCGCACGAGGGCTCGCTGCTGCTTTGGACCTTCATGCTCACGATTTGGATGGTCGCGGTCAGCTTGTTCAGTAACCACCTCCCCAGGGAAATGGTCGCGCGCGTACTCTCAGTAATGGCGGTGATCAGCACGGGCTTTCTGCTGTTCATGCTGCTGACCTCGAATCCTTTTCAGCGCCTGATTCCCGTTCCGCCTGACGGCCACGATTTGAATCCCCTGCTCCAGGACCCGGCGATGGTCGCGCATCCGCCCATGCTCTACATGGGTTACGTGGGAATGTGCGTCGCGTTCGCATTCGCCATCTCGGCACTGATTGGCGGACGGCTGGATGCAACCTGGGCCCGCTGGTCGCGGCCATGGACCACGGTGGCGTGGATGTTCCTTACGTGCGGGATCGCCTTGGGAAGTTTCTGGGCGTACTACGAACTGGGGTGGGGTGGTTGGTGGTTTTGGGACCCGGTCGAGAACGCTTCGTTTATGCCCTGGCTGGTGGGGACGGCGCTCATTCACTCTCTCGCGGTCACAGAAAAACGCGGTGGATTCAAGAGCTGGACCGTGCTGTTGGCGATCGCTGCGTTCTCTTTGAGCTTGCTCGGGACGTTCCTGGTGCGTTCCGGAGTGCTCACGTCGGTGCATGCCTTCGCGACCGATCCCAAGCGCGGCATTTTCATTCTCGGTTTCCTGACGGTGGTCATCGGAGGTTCGCTGGCCCTGTACGCCTGGCGGGCAAAGCAGGTTGGTCTGGGTTCGAAATTTGAAGTCCTTTCCCGCGAGTCGCTTCTGCTAACGAACAACGTGCTCTTGATAGTCGCGGCCGGCTCGGTCTTACTTGGAACTTTATACCCTTTGTTTGTCGACGCGCTTAATCTCGGAAAACTTTCAGTGGGTCCGCCTTATTTCAACAGCGTGTTTGTTCCGCTGATGGCGCCGGCGGCGTTCCTGATTGGCGTCGGCCCCATCGCCCGCTGGAAACACGCGAAGATTCCAGAACTCGCGGTGCGCTTGCGATTGGCCTTCGCGCTAAGCCTGGTGACGGCGGTAATTTTGCCTTTCGTGATCGGCGGCTGGAAATGGCGAGCCAGCCTGGGACTGTTACTCTTCTGCTGGATCGTCGCTACGTCTGTACAAAATGTTTTGAGCAGAGTCCGCAGCCAATCCGGTGAATTGAGTTTGCTTAGCAGATTGAAAGCGCCGTCGCGCAGCTATTACGGGATGCACCTGGCCCACATCGGCGTCGCAGTGTTCATCGCCGGCGTGACGGTCGTCACGAGCTATCAGACTGAGAAAGACGTCAAGATGAACATCGGCGACACGGTGAGCGTCGGCGGTTATGAATTCCGTCTCGACAATCTGGCCCAGTACCAGGGACCGAACTTCAAGGCGGTGCGCGCCGACATGGAAGTCACTAAGAATGGCGCGCCGGTGACAGTCATGCATCCCGAGAAGCGCGCCTTTACCGTTTCAGGTAACGCCACGTCTGAGACGGCCATCGATCGCAGCGTGTGGCGCGATCTTTATCTATCGCTCGGTGACGAAGTCCCGGGCGGCGGCTGGACCGTGCGGGTCTATCACAAGCCGCTGGTGAATTGGATTTGGGGTGGAGCTTTACTGATGGCGATAGGCGGAGGGTTCGCCGTTACCGATCGTCGATATGCCCTGGCGTCGCGCAAGCAGGCCCGAGAAACTCCTTCGGGTAAGACTGAGGCCGCGCCAAAGGTGATAACGACCGCAGCCTCTTCCGCAGTTGAGTAGTACATGAACCGTTTACTTTTATTACCCCTCGTTCTCTTCATCGGGCTGGTAGCTTTCCTGCTGGTCGGCCTGCGCCGCGATCCGCATGAAATTCCGTCGCCGCTTATTAACAAGCCAGCGCCCGCGTTCCAGCTAAAACAACTGCAAGATCCGACGAAGACATTCTCAGCCGCGGAGATGCGCGGTAAAGTTTGGCTGCTGAACTTTTGGGGCACATGGTGTGTCGCGTGTCGTGACGAGCATCCGCTTTTGGTTCAATATTCAAAGACCGCCGCGGTCCCAATCTATGGCGTGGATTACAAGGACGAGCGGGCCACAGCCTTACAGCTTCTCGAAGACGAGGGCAATCCCTACACGTTGACTGCGTCCGATCCTGAGGGCCGCTTGTCGATTGACTACGGAGTCTATGGTGCGCCTGAAACCTTCCTGATTGATCGCAACGGTGTCATTCGATACAAGCAGATCGGACCGATCACGGAAGAGGCCTGGCAGAAAGAGATTCTGCCGCGAGTGAAACAGTTGAACCAATGAAACACGTCGTCCTGATTATTTTGGCTCTGTTTTGTTTCGGTGGAGCGCTGGTCGCCAAAGAAGCGCAGCCGAACGAAGATCCGAAGCTCGAACAGCGCATGAAAGCGCTGACCGAACAGTTGCGCTGTCTGGTTTGTCAGAACGAAACCCTGGCCGATTCAAGAGCCGATCTGGCTGAGGATTTACGCAAACAGATTCGTGAGCAGATGAATGCCGGCAAAAGCGATCCGGAAATTCTGGCGTTCCTCACCCAACGCTATGGTGATTTCGTGCTTTACAATCCGCCGGTAAAAGCGACGACCTACCTGCTCTGGTTCGGACCGTTTGTACTTTTACTCGGCGGCACTGTCGTGCTCTATCGTTATCTCAAACGTCGCCGTGAACTGATCCAGGATGAGCCGCTTAGCGCCGCGGAACGGAAGCGGGCTGAGACTCTACTGCGCGATGAAGTTGGATAAATGCAGCGCAAGTTGTTAACTTGCGTTCAAACTCTCTATGTTAATTTTCTGGATAATTGTCGCCCTGTTCATCCTGTTTGCGTTGTGGTTTGTGCTGCCCCCCCTCCTACAAAAGTCCGCCGCTGACAAAGGCGATGACCTGCGCGCCGCGAACGTGTTGATTTACCAGGACCAGTTCAAAGAGATGGAAGCTGATCTGAAGAACGGACTCGTCGGCGAGGAGCAATACCGGCAGGACAAAGAAGAACTCGAGCGACGTCTACTCGAAGATGTTGGCGCGCCCAGCTCTGACTTATCATCCTCCTCCACGTCTACGCGAAAGGTCGCTTACGGCGTGGGCCTGGCCATACCGATTGGCGTCGTCGCTTTATATTTTGTGATTGGCAATCCCAACGGGCTCACTCCTTCGCTGCCTCAGATGGCCTCGGCTGCGCCTCAGCAAGGGGGCCCGATGAGCAGTCAGCAAATCGCGGCAAATGTCGAGAAGCTGGCCAAGAAGCTCGAGCAAAATCCGAACGACGCGCAGGGTTGGTTGATGCTTGCCCGCAGCTACCTCTTGATGGAGCGCTTCGCCGACGCCGCGGCCGCGTACGAACATGCGACCGCTTTGAACGGGAACGACGCGAGCGTCTGGGCTGACTATGCCGAAGCCGCCGCGATGGCCAATGGCCAAAGTCTCGCCGGGAAGCCAACCGAAGCTATTAATCGCGCACTGCAAATAGATCCAAAACAGCAAAAGGCCCTGGACCTCGCCGGCAGTGCCGCGTATCAGGCTGGCGACTACAAAAAAGCGATCGACTACTGGCAGAAGCTTCTGACGCAGTTGCCGGCCGGGTCGGACGAGCTAAAAGCAATCTCAGAGCAGATAGCGAAGGCCAAGCAGATGGCTGGTGATAAAGGCACGAAGTAGATTGTGATGTTGTTTAGAAGCGGGCTATCGCCCCCGTGGTCGCCCAACAGGCCGACTCTAAACATCCATCTCAAAAAGAGGAGCGATCATGTCAGATAGAAAAGCGATCGATTGCCGCGACTATCCGGGCGAAAGCGGCTGTACGTTGCGCGTCGAAGGCGCCGAAGAAGAAGTACTCGACGCCGCCGTCAGTCACGCTATTATCAAACACGGGCACACTGATAACCCAGAACTGCGCGAGCAGATTCGCGGGTTGCTGAAACCAGTCGAGTAGCAATTGCGGCACGCTAATCTTGCGCGTATTCACGGGCGGGACGCCCGTGCCACTATCAAATAACTTATGAATAGAGACAACCTGCTTTTTGCGATCATTGGTATTCTGATCGGCTTTATTATCGGCTTCCTACTCGCCAACTCGATCCTCACGCGTGACGCGGCTTTGCGTGCCGCGCCGCTGTCGGCTGCACAACAAGGCCAGATGCCACCGAACCATCCGCCGGTCGGCGGCGGTGATCAGAACTCCGATCCGCAGCAGACGTTCACACAGGTTCAGGAAGCCATGAAGCAAGCCCGCGAGCAACCCGACAATTTTGACGCGCAGCTTACCGCCGCCAAGCTCGAGTATCAGATCCAACGCTTCGATCAGGCAGTCGAATACCTGCTGGCTGCTAACAAAATTAAGCCGAACGACTTCAACGTGCTGGGCATGCTGGGCGTGGCGAACATGGATGCCGGACATTTCGACGCCGCCGAAAAGTGGTACCGAGCCGCCTTGATTAAGAAACCGGAAGACATTCCAGTGCTCGACGGCCTGTGCGCGGTGCTGTTGAGCAAGGGAGACGCCAAAGGCGCGGAAGAAGCGATTAATAAGTTGGCTAAGGTAGATCCGACGAATCAGGATCTGTCGCAGTTCAAGGACAAGCTGGCGGAAGTGAAATCGGGCAAGAAGTAGACCCCAGTCCTAACCATACAGGTGTTTAGAGTACCAACTTTAGTTGGGTCTTCCTCTATCAAAAAAGGCCGACTGAAGCCGGTGCTCTGTATACCTGTTATCACAGTCAATTTTTGTTTGCCGCTACCGGCGATCTTCGACGACCTAACAACCACGTCTTAAGAATCCCCGGCTTTGCCTCATCAATCGCGAAGTATTCCTGAATCAGTCGGGTGTAGAGGCGGTTGCGTTCCAGCGCCGTCAGTTCGAAACCCAGAGGCATTTGGCCGCCCTTCACATAAGAACTAATCAACGTTCGGTCCATCGGCCAGTTCAACGCGCCCAGTCCGCTGGGCTGATGACAGGCGCCGCACTTCACTCCATCAACTCCCGCTTTCTTGTCGACAGAAGAAGGAGTCAGTTCGCTTATGCTGGTCGAGCCCAGGCCCGGACCAAACTTGCTCGCATCCAGATACTTGTCAAAGCGCGGCCGGCCGTACTTGAGAAAACGCTCATTGACGACGCGAACCGTTGGTTGCTCATCGCGACTCACAGTGCCGTTGACAGGAAAGATCGGCAGGATGCCGCTCTTGTGACATAGCGCGCAGTTGTCATCGCCGAAACCCAGGTCCCAACGCCCCTTGATCGTGATCGAGCCGTTACGCTTGTAGGTTCGGAAATAATCTTTGAAGTATGCGTTGGTGGTTCCGTCGAGGCTGGGCACAACGGAAACTACCGAAACGTTTCGCACCGGAGCCCGAGCGCGCGGATCAGGCACGCCGAATTGCACCCACTTCTCGGGCACACCCTGCGCCGCGTTCCCCGGCACGACGATTAGCAACCGCCAAAAGCTGTCCGGGTTATCCGGGGTCCCCAGATGACGCGACTGATAGCTAAAGAATATAAGCTGATCTTCGACGCTCCGGCCGGCATTGACTTGCCGCAGCATCGCCTTCGCCTGTGGCAAGGTTGCAAAGCGACTGACGACGCGCAGAAACTCCGGCGTCAAAAGGAACTCGGGAATAGAGACGTAGGCGCGCGTCTCGGAAAAGTAAACGCTGTCAGGAACGTTAAAGCCAAGCTCATGATCCGGTTGGCGGTCGAGTGACACCGTCCTGATGTAGCCGACGAACTCGGGATAGCGCGCTGCGAAATTCTTTTCCTGGCCCAGCCGGCATTGTTCCATCGTGCGCGTGATTCCGTCGAGCACGCGCTCGTAAGCGGCCTGCGCACGATCGTTTTCATAAGCGCGTCGCGCCGCCAGCACCAGCGCATTGACTCTTTCGGTTACCCACGCGTCCGGCTGTGACTTTATCGGATCACAGGGCACAGCGGAGATACCGGACGGCGCCAAAACGAATACTAACGAGCCCAGACACAGCCAGGAGAGAATGTTAAGGTGAAGTTTACTTCGGTTCATGACTGTCGAATCAATAACAGAGCCCGGGAGAGGTGTCAAAGTGTTTGATGGTTTCGATTGAACCCGTGACTGGTTTTTTCCAGGATTTGTTGTCCTCAGATCGTGATATCCTCCCTCGCGTTTTGCTTGGGAAGGCCGCGACGATCACGAGTGGGCACGCTCGTGTACTTGGGTATCGGACTGCCGATAGCCCCTTTTGGTGCGTAGGTTTCAAAGGTAAGGCTGAAGCAATGGAGATGAACGAAGTCACACTGGAGACTGAGCGGCTGCTGTTGCGTTGGCTGCGTGAAGACGACTTCGATCAGTACGCCGCGATCTGCCGTGATCCGGAAGTCATGCGTTTTCTTGGCGCGCAGGTGCTGAGCGATATCGAGGTGTGGCGCCACCTGGCTTACTTCATGGGCCACTGGTATTTTCGCGGCTACCGAATTTGGGCCGTCGAAGAAAAGAGCAGCGGCAATCTCATCGGCAGAATTGGATTCATGAACCCAGTTGGTTGGCCGGCCTTTGAATTGGGTTGGACTCTCGCCCGCGAAAGTTGGGGCAAAGGTTACGCGACCGAAGGAGCGCGGCGGGCGCTCGCCTACGCGTTCACCGAGTTGAAGCGCGATCACGTTATCAGTTTGATTGCGCCCGCGAATTTCGCGTCAGCCAAAGTGGCGGAACGCCTCGGCGAGAAGATTGAAGGCAAGACTGAATTGTACGGGAATGAAGTGCTTGTCTATGGCATCGGACGCGAGCAGTGGTCCGCGTCACAGGGCAAGTAGCGGCTCGCGGCACTGGGAGAAACAGGATGAGCGACTGCTGAGCTGCAAGAGCGATCCACGAAACCACACGAAATGACCGGAGAAAACAGGCGATCTTCTTAGTGTTGCTTAGTGGATCGTATCTTAATCCTTTCAGGACCCTAGGGTTCGATCGCCATCCGGGCGACGGTGGACATCGCAACGCGCTCGACCCGTCCGGTCTTTAGGACGATGACGATCATGCCGCCTTCGACGACCACGCGTCTGACAGTCGACATGGGCCGATCGATTTTGGTTCCGTCCCTGGACTCGATGATTAGGTGAGCACCCGGCAGCGCCAACTCCTGAGGATTCGATTTCGCAGCTTCCGCTTTTTCGGAATTCGTTGTCTTCTCTTCCCCGGCGGCGCCGGCCTCTTTCTTCGCTGATTCGGGCTGGCTTGCTTCGGTCCTGACCCCCGAGGTCTTGGCAGCCTCGGTGTCGGAGGGTGCAGGTTTTGGCCGCGCGGGCCGTGTTCGGCGACGGGAGTCTCGGGCCGTGGCCGCCGGTCTGGTGGGCCTGCCCTTCACCGCACTCGATGGTGTTGTCTTATTGGCGGTCGCTGTGTCATCGGCAGGTTTCTCGTTCTCTACAGTTTTCGCTTCGGCGGTTGCCGGCGGAGTCTCGATTGTTGGCTGGGCTATCGTCGCCCCGACGGAAGACAATCGTCTTCCACCCGAATTTGGTCTCGCAGAGTCTTCCTGCGGTTTGCTGTTTTCGGCGACGGGGATACCGCCACTGAACGGCGCAAAGCTACCGCCAAACCTAATGTGATACGAGCCCTCTTCGTCGTTCGGCGTGCGCGCCTCCACTCGCAAAATCAGAATCTGGTGCGCGCGCAGATAGATGCCCTTGGTGACTTCACCAGACAGCGAATTGGCATAGAGCGTTGTCTTCGTCAACGGCCTGAACGTGACTGCAGTGAAGACATCTATGTCGCCATTCAGGTTCTTACCGTCTATCGTAATCAGCAGGTCGCCCGGGTTTCCTTCGAACGCGTAAAAGTGCCGCGTCGAACGCGAATCACCGAGATCGAGAGCCGCAATCCGGCCGTTGATATCGTTTGCGAGTACTGGCGTGGGCAGATTTTGGTCAGAGGATTGAGCGCGGGTTATCCCTGCAAATACCCCAAGCATGATGGGCATTGCCAGCGCAATCAAAAGTAGTTTTCGGAACTGCACCTTCATAACCGGGGTAAGAACTGAAGTGGTGGCTTGCCGGTCAAGGGTTAATTCAAGATTCCGAACTCGTCGCAAGCTGAGTCGTTCGACGAGAAACAGAGTAACAGATTTGCTCGAAGGATCGAACTCAGCACTCGGCTTGGTAATAGTTTCGGTTTCAAATCAGGAAGGTGTATTTGCGAGGACCGCGGACGGCTCGGCTGGGAACGCGGACGGCTCGTCCGCACTGAGCACGAAGTGCGAACTAATCATTCCGCTTGGCTCTGCCTGGATAATCGAGACGACTTCGCGCCTTTGCTGGGTGCGGACGGGACGTCCGCGGTCCCAGCAGTCACGCGCGTGCTGTTCCTGCTCGGATCGATCCAAGCTTGCATTAATTGACTCCGAACCGGCCGCGATACTCACCGGCGACGAGAAACGCTTTGACCATCTCGGCGCGCTTCATTCGGCTCAGCGCTGTTTGCGCATCGCGGACGTCCTCGCTCGGCAGGCTGAACTGGTTCATCTTGTTTAGCCAGAAATCGTAGCCGGCAAAGTTATTGTCTGGCGCACTGTCGGGGTTACGGCGCAGGTAGCCGAAGTATTGCATCAGCACAAACGCCGGGTTGTATTCGGCGTTGTAGACCGCGCCCGTATCCACCACCGCGCGGATTCCCTTCGCTCGTTTTTCTTTCACACTGCCGCCGCTGTCGTAGGCAAACTGCGCCTGGTTGCGCTCCGCCTGTGTGGGCGTCGCGCCAGAGCGCAGGAATAGTTTGTCGATGTAATCATCGCGCACCATCGTCGTCGGGTACTCAACGAGGAAGTCTGAGCGAACAACCCAATCAAGTGCGAAGCCCTGCTTGTTCTGTTCAAGAAATGCTTCCCAGTTTGGCTGCCCCACTACGACCAAATTCTGGAGCGCTTGTTCGTCGCGAAGAAACTCGAGATAGCGGGGCAGGCCGCGTGGCCGCTGCGCACTGTCAGCAAAAGACCCGCGGTAGAAGCGAAACGCGAAGTAGCCCGTATTCTGAAATTCGACTGAGAGGAAGAAGGCCGCCGAAACATTGATGCGCTTCTCTTCCCGGCAGTTTGCGTCGTTAACACAGGAGGCGATCTCGTTGGTCCAGAAAGACTGGCCATTCGCGTCGGCCTGTCGATTGAGAAAGTCGTGATAGTGCTGGCAAACAAATGTACCTGCATCATCGATGGGTTGTGAATTTGCCGGCACGGTCGTGTCGTCAGCGATACTCATCGTCGCGGTCCCCTGGCTGCCAACGGACGCACCAGTGGGATTGCTGAGCGTAAGGTTAACGGTTTCCGTTCCTTCAGTGTTGTAGGAATCCTTCGTGCCGAGCACAAAGAATGTTTTGTTGGTCTCACCGGCCGCGAATACCACTGTGCCAAATGCGAGTGTGTAGTCAGTCCGCTGCAACCCCGTGCCATCGGTTGTCGCATAATCCACAGTGGCGACCCCGCTGGTATCACCTGTGCGCGAGACGGTAATCGTGGCGCCGCCACAGCCTTCGTTCATATTGAAGTTTGCGGCATTGAATTGGATCCCGGTGGGCACGGCGTCGACCGCGGTGGAATCGATGGTCGTGGCGCCGTTTAGGGCAAAGACTCTTCCCGTCGTGCTGGCGCTGGTAGTCAGCGTAATGCTCGTGTTGGCGATAATGTGCCCGCGAAAGACGGTTGAGGTACCGATAGTCGCGGAGGTCCCTATCTGCCAAAACACGTTGGTTCCCCGGCCGCCGCTGCTCATGATCACCTGCGAACTGCTGGCGGTTGTGAGCGTGGTCCCGATCTGAAAAATGAAAATCGCGTTGGGGTCGCCGCCATCGTTGAGCGTAAGCGTGGCGTTCAACTGGGCCGAAGTGTCGAAACAATAGACGCCCGGGCCGAGCGTGAGAAATCCTGGGGTCTGACCCAGAATCTTGCCGCTCAGATTGTTTGCGGAATTACACGTCTGGCCTTTTAGATTGTTGTAGGCAATGAGGGCGCTGTTCTGTGCATCGCCCGCGAGAGATGCTGCGCCCGTATATATTTGACCGTTCTGGACCACTGCCGGCGGAAATCCGGTTACAGCGCTGCCGGGGCTGACTCCTACATTGCCCGAGATAACGGCTGAGCCGGTAGCTGTTATTGCCGTTCCACCGAGAGCTGCAAAGCTCTGCGCCGCACCCAGCGGCGGCACGGTTTGCGCTGAAGCCGAACGGGTCGAGGCTGCAAACAAGAAAGCAACGATGATTAGAAAACTTGCGGAAATATTTTTTTCGAGATTAATGACGGGTTCCTCTTTCTAGTTAGTACATTTCTACTGGAAAAAAGAACAACCTTGTCAGAGTGTGAAGGGGCGGCACAAGAAGTCTAAGGCGTTGCGATTCTTTCTTCGAAACCGCGGCGAATCGTGGCAAGGATTCCTCCAAACGAGGTCGACCTGGTAGGATTTCATTCGTCGCGAAAGATACTATAAACCGTAAATTCCGCGCCGTCCGTGCGCTTACACACATATAGAGTCGACCGACAACTCTGTGACGCGAAACTGGAGATTATCTCCCGCAAAAGAGTTAGTATGGCCCCTGTTGGAATATCCCGAATTTGGTAAACAGTCTTCCGCCTCGTCGATCACCTCCAATCCTGGGGAATGCCTGGGGCGGTTTTTGGATGAACTAATGATGCGGCGCGGCGATTCGAGACGAGCTGCTAATTGGAAGGCGCTGATGGACAGACTAAATATTCCACTACTGCTGGGCACAAATCGTAAGCTCCGCAAGAGTGTCTTCGTGGCCAGGTGGCTAATGGGAGAAATTGCGAAGAGAGATGACGTCGACTCAAAGCTCTTTGACGTGTCTGAATTCGCCCTCCCTCAGGATGACTATGGTCAGGAGATCAAAGCTCAATTCCCCGAATGGCGCGACGCCATTATTCAAGCTGACGGTCTGATAATTGTTTCACCAGAATACAATCATGGTTACCCAGGTGCATTAAAGGCCGTTCTTGATCTACTGCTGCGTGAGTACGTGCACAAGAGCGTGGCCTTCGTCGGCGTCTCCGCGGGCCCCTGGGGCGGTACGCGTGGGATCGAAGCCCTGGTCTCCACCGTAAGGGAAATGGGTCTGACTGTAACCTTTACCGATCTGAACTTTGCTTTTGTCCAGAAGACGTTTGACGATCAGGGGCAGCTCTTGAACCCAGCTTACGAAAAGCTGGCGAAGGACTTCCTGGACGAGTTGGTTTGGATGTCTCGCGCTCTAAAATGGGGCCGACAGAATCTGCCGTCGAAATACGATGGTTAGAAGGAATCCTCTGCTTCCCTGCCTATTCTTCGCGAAATAGTTGCGCGCAACCAACTCACCGACCGAGCCTTCCAATCTCTTTCTCTCGTCGCTGAGCAATCTGCCGGCGTTGGATCAGGGCCGTCCTGGTGTAATGCCACGCTGCGCATCGATGACACCCCAACGCAGTTCCTGACTGATGCGGCGTGAGGCGGTGTGCAGCAGCGGAAGATGCAAATCGGAGGCGATGACTTCGGGCATAAGAGGCATCAGCATGTCTATATCGACGGCCGGATGACTCATGATGGGACTTCGCAGAATGCCGAGCAGCTCCCGATGCTTCGCATGCGACGGCGAAGTGACGTCCGCCCTTGCGAACGCGCCCTCCGCATACGCGCCATAGTTGGTCACTCGCTGGAACCAGATGCTATCAACGCCCAGGCGAGTCCCGAGCTCGACGAATTCAGGGATCTCCCGATAGTTCTCCTCCTGAACGACAAAGTTGATCTGAAAGCGCCGGAGCGATCCCACGCGCCTCATCTCCGCTATTAGTTCGAGGTTCTTCATGAGGGTCGGCCACTTTCCCGGACGTCGCAGGCGCTCGTACGTTTCGGCGCGGGCCGCGTCGATCGACACCGAGAGGATGTCGATCATTTCCAGCAGGTCAGGAAACTGTCGCCACCGCTCGGCGGTCGTTAGTTGCCCGTTCGTGATGAGGTACAGATAAAGCTCCGGATATTCGGCGCGATTCAACGAGGCGAGGATTCCGCGATAGTGCTTACTGGCGAACGCCTCGCCGCCGCCTGAAATGTAACTCTGCCCATTCACTTTTCTGAGCAGCGGGAGGATGACGCGCCGGGCTGATTCAGCATAGGCGTCCTGTTCCTCTGTCTTCGCCGTGACAATCTCCGTGCGGCATGAAGGGCAGGCCAGGTTGCAGGTTGGATCGTGATTCAACTGCACCATCTGTGGAACTTCGTCGAGAACAACGGACCGCTCGTCGATATAACGGCGCAGGAGCGGATCGGTGATTTCAGCTTTCAACGGAAGTTTCTGCGCGGCGATGTACGAGCAAAGCGTCCGGCTGCAGTAACTGAAGTCGCCGTCGTGCACCGAACGGCGAATTTCGCCCGCGACATCTGAGTTCCACACCGCGTCTGCTGACGGCGCATCGAGCACATTTCCGACCGCGAAGGGAACCCACGCCGGACAGCAGCAGACGAACGCGTCGCCTTTGTAACCGGTGGCGAGGTGAGTAAACGGCATCGGGCAGAACTTGTCGCTCAGGTCGTAGTTCGTGCCGTCCAGCTCGCCGGCGCGGCCTCCGTTCGCGCGCCGGGCGGCATAGGCACGGCTGAGCAGTTGCTGGGCGGCGGGACAGACGGCCTGGATGCGCAGCGCCCGCTGAATGACTGCGATCGCCTCGTCCAGATGCTGTCGCTCGATCATCAATTCCGCGTGTACCAGGAGCGAGGGACGAGAGTCGGGTAACTGTTCGAGGAGCAGAGCGGTCACGTTGGCCGGATCGCCGGCGAATGCCTTTCGCGGCGACAGGTAATCCGCGAAGGCGCGCAGTGCTTTCGCCTGAACCGAGACGTCAACGTAAGAGCGAAGTCTTGTGCTCCGGTGCCGCACGTCTCCAGAATCAACGCGCTGACAGGCCTGAAGCAGGAAATCGACGAAGCCGCGAGAACTACCGGTGCGGCCAACCACGAGCTCATCAGCAAGCTGCGTCAGGTGCACAGCATCGGCGAGGATTGACGCAAGCATCTCCTCGCGCCTTCCGTTACTCAACTCGAACTCGGCAAAGGCGCGACGAGCCCAACGCTTCGCGACGCGGCTCCTGCCGAACCACGCGGCCCATAGCCTCCGTATTTCGGAGACGCGATGCTGCATCGTTGCGCGGAGATGGATCATGATGCCTGCCCGTCCGTCAGTTGAGCGATGAACGTCCGGATGACGAGTGGACTTTGCATCATCGGATCCTGGAGGATGGCCTGCAGCTGCTGGTGCTCCGGGTGCGCCGGCGCCGCGACGTCTTTGGCCGAGAACTCAGCGGCGCCCTCATGGCCGAAGCTGTAGTACTTTTGGAACACGACGACATCCGCGCCGACCTCCTGGGCCATTTCTACGAAGGCGGGCATCTCGCGGAAATTGGCGCTCTGCACGACGAATGCAAGTACGAAACTGACGGGATCCTTGGCGTCAAGATAGAGATCGCTGCTGACCGACTGCACGCCGCCGGTGAAGCGGTTTCGTCGAAACATTCCCGCCTTGCTCATCTCGCCCATCACGGTCAGATTCTCGCGAATCACCTCCCAACGCCCCGGACGCCGGACGTTCTCGTAGGTTTCCTTTGACGCCGCGTCGACCGAAACGCGCAGCTCCACAATTTTTTCGGCCAGGTGCGGCATCGCGGTCCAGACGCCAGGCGTCAAGCCGAGGCCATTCGTCAGGAGATAGAGTTTGACGCCGTCGAACTCCGGTTCACGAAGGGCCTCCAGGATTGAGCGGTAGTGCCGGCTGGCAAATGGATCGCCCCACGCCGTTAAATGGAGGCCAACCTGCCGTCCGCGAAGGAGCGGCAGGATTACGCTATCGCGCGCGCGGTCGAGTTTTTCATTCTGAGCTTTGTCCGCCATGACGATACCAACCCGGCACGATGGGCACGCCAGGTTACACGAGCTGTCATGGCCGAGCGCGATGAGGCGCGGGCCGTCTTCCAAAACTGTTTCATGGCGTTCGATAATCCGGCGCAGACGCGGCGCGGTGATATCTTCCGATCGCGGCAGCACATCGTTCACAATCGAGGGGCACATCGTGCGACTGCAGTACGAATAGTCGCCGTCGAGCACCGAGCGACGGATTTCCTGGGCCTGATCTGAGTTCCATACCGCATCCGGCGAATCGGCTTCCACGACATTGCCGGCAACGAACGGCAGCCATGCTGCGCAATCGCAAAGATAAGTCGAACCCATCACCTGCTCGGTCACGTTCGTGGCTTCGTTCCACCTTGTGGATTGGCCGCTCACGAGTACTTCGAATGGTCTTGGACAAAAGCGTCCCTTGAGATCGGCCAGGCCGTTCTGCTCAACACGATCAATCGTCCCGCCGGCCCGACGTCGCTCGCGCAGCGCATCCATCAAGAGAAGCTGAGAAATGGGGCACCCGGTCACGACGTTGAGGGCGCGACGTGCGCAAGCAGCGGCCTCGTCATACCGGCCAGACGAGAGCATGCGTCGTCCGGCCGCGACCAGCGGTTCGCGCCAGTCCACTGCCGCGGCGGCGAGACGAAGTGCAACGTCGATTTCGCCATCGACGCCGGTAAGCGAAAACTCTCCCGCGATTTCAGGCACCAGCAGATCGAAGACTGCCAGCGAGGCCGTAATGTCGCAATAAGCGCGGAGCTTAGACTCGCTGCTGGTGATGTCTTCCTGATATGAGAGCCAACTCAGCGCGTTTTGAAAGCTCGTCGCGAACGATCGATCGTCCAGAACGGACGGGCCACGGTCAACCGATGGCAGCACCAGCGCAAGACGCCCAGCCAGGCCGAGTAGAACATCGTCGACGTGCTGTTCACCGTTTGCGCTCTGCAGAACCTTCGTGGCATTCGCGTGGAGCCACTCAGGAAGGTGGCGTCGCCATCGATTTCTACCGCGCGCGCGGAAAGCCTTTAAACGAAACGACAGGTAACTGAGCATAAGGACACCAGACGAAAATCTAATTGAGAATGAATCCCAAAGTCTAATTCCGTAAGTGGACGCCCTGGTCAACGCCCCTCGAACGGCTTGACGCAGATGCGACCAGTGTAATCAATTCGGTTTAGCAGTGGCCGAGCGTCGACGGTCTGGAAGTACTCGTCGGTAGCCTTCCGCGCACCACGCCAGTATCCGTAGTCGTCAACGATCAGCACACCCCCCGGCGAAAGTCGCGGGTAAAGGTGCTCGAGTTCGTGCCTGGTCGACTGGTACCAATCGGTGTCCAGTCTGAGAACCGCCAGGCTCGCCGGGCTTTCCGCTGGAATCGTGGCTAATACATCGCCAGGCACAACACGAAAGCAATCCATCGGATAACCAGTGCGGCGCAGATTACTGTCGACCAGGGCGCGCGGAGCGACGGCCCAGAAAGGATCCTCTGGCAAGCGCTCGCGTTCATCCAGGATGTCTCTGGCCCGGCGCCCTGATATTTCCTGAACATCATCATCGCCCGGCGGCGAGACGCCATCGAATGTATCGTAGAGCCAGATCGTGCGATCGGTGCAGCCTCGCGAGAGCAGCGCGTAAGCCATGAGCATGACTGATCCGCCCCGCCACACACCGCACTCGACCAGGTCGCCCGGAACATCGCGATCGAGCACATGACAGGTCGCCTGATACAGCGCGTACATCCGCTCAATCGAGGTCATCGTTTCGGCCCGGCATAACTCGAAGATCTGAAGAAACTCCGCTTCGAGATCGAAAATATGGTTCATCGCATCGGCCCACTCATGATCGTACCTTGCCGCAGTTCCCTACTACAGTCGGCGCAGGTAGCCGTTCACATTCCACGTGACGTTTCTGCCGAAATAGTCGCACAAGCCTCGATCGATTTCGTAGCTGGCGGCGTTTTGCTCAAGAAACGCTTCGATTGCCGGCAGCGGGCCGCCGTCGTACAGATGGGCAACGCGCATGTCCGAGAGGATGCCATCCTCGATGACAATGTACTCCCCGGAACGAAGCCACGGATCGAAAAACTCCAGCACCGCCGCTGTCGTGCCCGCCAGATGACTCGAATCCTCAACCACCATAAGCGGACGCTTCAGCGCGTTCATGAGCGCGGGCGTTAGGACTGTCCCCAGCTCGCGCGCATCGCCCTGGAGAAAATTCACTGATGGATTGGCCACGGTCGAAGGCACTTCAAGATCGATCGAGAGCACTTCCAACTCGAGCCCCAAAAGACCGGCCTGATCCGCAAACCAGAGGGCGCTTCCACCCTGGTAAGCACCGATTTCGATCAGCGTTCGCGGCTTCGCTTGATCGAGCAGCCGCAAGTAGAGGGCGAGGTCGAATGGATTCTTCTGTAGGGGGACGCCACGGTATCGGTACGCCATCGTTCCCTGCTGGATCTTCATCAACAGGTCGTAGCCGATATCACTGTAAGCAGTTTGGGGAGTCACAATTCTCCCAGCATCTCGAGAAAATGCTGCTTTGCCGACCTGAGCAGATCTCTACGTCCATCAGAAAAGCGCGCGGCGGCGCGATCCATCAGCTCAATCTTCTCGGCGGTCGATAAGCTGGCGACCGTATGCTCGCGTAAGACGCCCTCCGGAATTCGCTTCGTGTTTCGAAACACCGCGGAATTAACGCCGGTATCGCAGACATATTCAAAGTAGTCGGAGTAGAACTCCATCGTGATGTGCAACCAGGCGACCCAATGGTGATAGAGGTAATCCTGCTGGATGACGAATGACTTGCCGGGAATCAGCCAGGGAAAGAACTGCCAACTGACCCAGTCGCATGTCGTCCAGCGCTTGGCGATATCTATGAAGAGAATCTCGATTGGGCCGCCTTGCCAGGGCGACGAGCACAGGTCGCCGGCGTGGACTTCAACCAGCGTCGCGTACGAAGCAATGTTCCGATCGAAAATAGGTCTGAAGCTGTCCCCTGCCTGTGCCGATCCCGGGAAGAACCGGTCGATGGTGTAGTCCTCAACTTCGAAGCGATCGTAGGTGTGGATAAGTTTTTCTTCCACCCGTCGTCGCCTCTGAAGATTTCGACGCAAACCGTCGGCGAGGGCCAGGGTGGACCCGCCAAGGAAACATCCGGCGTCAACGATGGCCCCTGCGCCCGTGTAGCACTCGTCGACCAGATAATGCAGCAGACGCAGTTCGTCTGGTATCAGCATCGTCGGTACCTCATTGCAGGACCAGGGGACCTCGCGCGAGCGCCATAGACTAGGGGCGAGCTGCGGCGGGCGCCGGAATACTGCCTGGAACGTGTTCGCGTTTTTGACCACTGTTTGATCCGTGCGATTCCACAGGCGGGTAGCGACGTAGGCGATCAACCACGCCGCCCTCCGTCGCACCCAGCCGCCCTTCTCCTGCGCATACTCCCAAAGGATCCAGCCGAGAGTCTGAGTGATCGAATGCACCGGCAAAATACAGACGACGTTGAGTCCAGCCCCGACCCCCAGCGCCGCGAGACCATCAGCCGTGTACCGGCGAAAGTCGGCAGGGCAAGCGTGGAATGGTTGCATGAACGGAACGGCAACGACGACGTGTCCGTGGGGCTTTACCACTCTAGCCAGTTCGCGGATCGATTTCTCGGCGTCGGTAACGTGCTCCAGCACGGCGTTGCACAGCACGCTATCGAACGTCGCATCCTCGAACGGCATCGATTCGAGAGGGCCGACGATGTCGCCGGGATTGGGCGAAGCTATATCGTAGTTGGTAATCTTTGTGACCCCATTCGCCAACAGGTACGAGCTCACGTCACGACTACCGGCCCCCGCATTGAGCAGGTAACCGGAAAGGTATTGAGCGACAGGACCGAGTTCCTGCTCCAGGGGCTGGAAGTAAACGGGGCCGACGCGCGTCGCGGTGGATTTCACGCAATACCCCCGTCGTAATTCGAAAAGCCATCGGTCTGGTTCGCGAGGCCGACACCGGAGCCAATCGCCATCGGGCCGGCGTTGCCATCGCCCCGTTGCAGGGTTGATTCGGCGAACTCCGCGCCGAGATCAACGACCCCGGCACAGTAACTGAGTGAGGTGACGGCCAGATGCAGGACCCCGAGGCGGGCGTCGAGAACAGTGTACGATCCCTGGTCAAACTCAAAGACCGACAGGTCGATAAACAGATCTCCCACGGCAACCGTTAGCTCAAAGGCGATCTCCACGCGCCGACGCTCGCCGGCGCTCGCCGGCGCCGGGCTCTCGCCCAGCAAGGGTGTGGTCGTGGCATAAACGCGAATTCCCTCTTTGGTCGAACAACTGAATCCGAAGTGAGGGATCGAAACCGCGCGCTCGAACTGGATCTCCATGACGATGATGATCCGCTCACCTCGTTTGAAACTCACCGCCTCAGTCACGCCATCGAGTGACGCGAAACTTCGGCGAATTTTTGCGCCACCTGATCCGTACCTAAGTTCCTTAGTCGATGTATCGAAATCAGTTTGTGCGGGCGATTCAAAGAACAATTGATAGTAGCGATCCACGCCCGCAGCCGGAGCGCCGTCGAACACCAACTCGCCGCGATCGAACAGCAGCACCCGATCGCATATCCCCGTGACCATTTCCACGGCATGAGTGACAAGCAGAATCGTGGTCCCTCGATCGTGTAACTCGCGAATCCTCTTAAAGCACTTCTGCTGGAAACGAGCGTCGCCGACGGCGATCACCTCATCGATCAATAGGATGTCGGGCTCTGCCGCGATGGCAGTGGCAAAGGCCAGCCGCAGGAACATTCCGGCGGAATACGTTCGGACCGGCCGATCGAAGTAGTCACCGATTTCGGCGAATGCCTGGACCGCGCGCTCTCGCTCGGTCGAGTCGCCGGCGCCCTTGAGAATTACATCATGGAAGAAGCGTACGTTGTCCCTTCCGGTCAGATCAGGAACAAAGCTACCGGACAGGTCGAGCAGAGCAAACACGCTGCCGTTGACCGTGACTGCGCCCGCGGACGGATTAAGAACGCCCGCCACCAAATGAAGCAGGGTCGACTTCCCTACGCCGTTCGGCCCCAGGATCGCAACAGCCTGCCCTCGAGAAATACGAAAACTGACGTCTCGTAGCACCGGCAGCGGTGTGTGATAAATCTTCCCGGTTGGATGCAGCGCCTCTTTGACACGAAGAAGAGCTGAAGCAAAAAACCGAAAGTGCTTCTCCACGTGATCGAAAGCGATTGCGGTGTCTGCTGTCGTCATTCGTTCCATCGATAGAGTCGTTCGAGACCGCGTTCGATGCGCCCGAGCGACAGGCGCGATCGAATCCCGCGCACGCGCTTGCGCGTCCACGAAGCGACGCGAACGACTTGCGGCAGGCCCAGGTCGATCATTGTCAGAGCGAGCCGCCTTTTCTGGCTCACCGCGGGTTCGCCTTTCCGCGCGTCAAACCTCGCCGCGAGCATGTAATAACGATCGTTGGCAGAACAGTCATCAAATGCCATCAGTCGTGCCGGAATGGATTTCTCTGTGCCGATCGTCCATTCCTCGGAGCGCTCGAAAACGATTTGAGGGTAAGGCCAAATCTCGATTCCGCGGGTGATACAGAAATCGGCGAGCCCCATGAAGGCGCTCTCCGCTGCCAGACCGCGCCCTACTTTCGCTCGGCGGAATGCTTCACCGCGAACCAGAAGTCCACCGGTGAAAGTTGCCCCTGCGAAGAGAGCGAACGACGGATTGCCGCCCAGCGGTAGAACGGTTCGACGCGTTCCTTCACCTACAACCTCCGCGGCCGGCTGAAGGCCATCGATGTTCGCTCCGTCGAGCGCCAGGAGCATGCGGGCGAATGAATCGGTTCGGATGCAGATGCCGGCATGAACCATCAAAATCACTTCGTCCGTAAACTTCGCCAACTCCTCGTCGAGGGCCTCGGAATCTTCGATAGATAGATCGATATTGCGAACTGAGAACTTGCCCGCCGTCGATGGCAGACTCACGCCGCCGCGATTCAAGACGATGACGTGATCGACAGATTCCATTCCGACCAGTGACTCCAGCGTTACTTGAAGCTCCGTTGGAGATCCACCGTCAACGATGGCAATGACCCGGCGCGGACTTGGGTCAATCGATCGCGATGTCAGGTATCGTCTTGCATCCGCGTGAAACGAGGTCCAGCCCAGCCGGGTCTCGTGCTGCGATTGTGACGGCGCTGCGATCCAGCCCCCAGTGTCAAGCGCGCCCAGCAACGATTTGCAAAGCGCGTCCGTGGTGCACTCGAACAGCACCTGATCGTGATCAGCCTGTTGGATCAATTCCGGCACTCCTCCGGTACGTGCCGCGAGGAACGGAATGCCCCAAGCCAGCGCTTCGTAGACCGTGCAGGGAGAATTGTCGACGGATGACGCCATGACCGCGAGCTTGTCGCCCGAGGATAGATAGTGCAGCGCTTCAGGCTGGCCCAGATTTGTTACCGCCTTCACCGGGAAGCGCCACTCCCTGGAACGATGGGCAACATAAGTCAGGCTGCTCATACCGCCGCAAGTCTCCGCTTTTCCAAGAAAAGTTACGGAGATGCTCCGATCAGCCAACTCTTCTCTAAGACGATGAACGGCGTTGCAGAAAAGCCGCAGCCCTTTTCTCTCTTCGAGGCGGCCGAAGAACACGATTTCTTTCGGCGGCGCGCTGCGGCCATAGTTAACCGCGGGAAAGGTTGACGGTCCTTCATCTGATTCTCTCAAGCGCTGCGAAGGAAGGCAGTATTGCTGCACGAACGTTTGCTTCGGTAATTCGAAACCGCGACGCTCAGCCCATTCAATAAGGTACCTGCTGGGACTCCAGAGGACGTCGGCGCACTTCACGCTCAAGCGCTCGGAATAATTGTAGGCGGCCAGCAGAAGTCCGGTCGGCAAGGTCTGGTTCAACTCGAGCACCCATTGAGACGGACTGTGAAGCGCCACCATCAGCAGTGTATTTTGGAACTCCAGGCCGAGCTTCTTAGCGGCCAGGCATAGACTCCCCTCGCCACCGCAGTCGTTGAAGTGAACGACGTCGAATTGCTTCCCGGCGAGATACCGGTAGACGAGATACGGAATGCCAAAGCCGCAGTCCTTCAGCGGACCCTCAACCGACTTCATCTCTTCGATCGAGATGTCGGTGAGATCGATGCCGAGCTTTGCGTAGCGTGTCTTCCACTCCCGAAGTTGGATGTGCGGGCTCCAGACAGCTCCCGTGAAGAGGATGGTCACGCGGCATCCGGTGCCGGCAAGGTGCTCCGCCAGACCGGTCATCGACGTTCCAATGCCGCCGTTCTTGAAGGGGCCGATGATTTCACTCGACACGATGCACACGGACGGCCGCCAATCCCCTGCTTCGCGGTCGTGCAGATCACTCATCAACCTCAGTCCCGCGCGTGGTTCTCGGTCAAGACTTTCCCGCACGATCTCACCGGTCGATTGAGCGCGCTGGCCCGAATCGTTCAACGATGGACCGCGGTCTTCAAAGCTCGCGTCGAATTCAACGCCCGACACCGGCAGCCCTACCAGGTGATGCGGCAACTGCCACGATACGTCAGCGTCGGGGAGGTGGGCGACGGGCGTAACGTTTCCGCGCCAGGCGATTCCCATGATCTGCGCAGTCTGATAGACGAGGACGTTGAATCCTTCGCGTTGCAACAAGCGAAACCCGGTCGCCACCGCCGGCGAAGCCAGATCGTGAAAAACGAAGGCACAGTCGGGGTCGGCGTACGGCAGACACGCGCGGACGTCGCGCTCCGGCGCCGGGTGCTCGTGATCCGCGTCGATGAAGAACAGACTCCAGGTTTTGCCGTGCTCGGCCGCCAGTACTTCGACGCCTTCCGGGCTCCGGCTGGCGGCGAGACGCACATTTGCCGACACACCGCATCCCGCGAGCGACTGCTCCACGATCGCACGCAGTTCGGGATCGGCGTGAGCGGGATCGATGACATCGAGCTTCACCCCTGCTAACGCGAGGTGGCAGGTGGACCAACCCAGCCAGCCCCCGATTTCAAGAGCCCGTTTGCCCGCGAATTGCAGCGCGACGTTGTAAAGAATGGCCGCTTCATCACGATTCATAAAACCCATGAGGGGAAATCGATCGTCGGCGTACCAACGGTGGGGCACTTCGCGACGGAGATACTGCCACGGGTGGTTCCAGCGATCGCCCACTTGCATCCGAGGGAAATGCACGTCCGGCATGACCACGCTCAAGCCGGGTGAAATATAATCTCTGTCTAAAACTGGAAAAGTCATTCGCTCTTATAGGCAGTCCCAAAAATAGCCGCGCAGACGCCTGAAGCACGCGGCTCCAATCATCAGCATGCCGAGGCATATGATCCAGAACACCGCGGATTCCAACGCAGTGGGCGCGGCAAATATTTTCGGCATCAGGGCATGTCGATAGCCGGACACTATATAGCCGGCCGGGTTGAACGCCAGCAGCATCCGAGCAGGACGAGGTAGTTGAGTGCCGGTCCAGGCAATGGGTGTCAGCCAGAACCACACCTGCAGAATCGAAGGCAGCATCTGCTGAAAGTCGCGCGCGACGACCGCAAGCGACGCCACCAGGAGACCGGCGCTAATCGTGAGTAGGACCGCGCAGCCATAGAAGTACAGAACGAGCAGCAGATCGGGAAACCGGAGATACCCGCCGATCAGGCAGGCAACGCCCACCAGCGTCAGCAGGAACGCGTGTGGCAGAGTGTGCACGAGCACCGCGTCCGCCGGGATGATCTCGACGGGAAAAAGAATTCGCTTGACCAGGTAACGGTGTGCAACGATCGAGCCCGACGCGCCGCTGATAGATGCCGAGAGAAGCACCCAGGGTACGTAGGCCGCGGCGAAACCAAAGATGTATGGAGCACCACCAAGCGGGAGTCTCAGACCGAACGAGAACACCGCAGAGAAGATGAGAATCGGGACGAGTGGCGTTAGGAACGTCCACAGTACTCCCCCTGCGGTGCCGGCGTACGTCCTGCTGAGATCGTGGCGTGCCAGCGAGCTGAGAGCGCGCCGATTAGTCCACAACGAAACGATCTCGCCGATTCCGGTGCCGTGCCAACGGAGAGAAGTCTCCCCACCGATCACCATCTGGCATTCCCCCTCGAGTTCATACGCGATTGATCCCGAAACCACGGTGCGAGCCGCTGGGCGAGGAGCGTCAGTATAGCTACTTCACTGGGTTGAGACAGACATGCACGCGCAGATCGTTACCGACAACGGTGCACTTTTCACGCCGCCGTGGGGACGATCCCGGTGACAGGAAATTGATTTATTAGCAGCTCACGCAAGATAGCATAGAGGTTAGGAAAATCCAAAACAGCAGATGAAGTGGTGGTGCAGTTTAGAGTTTAAGTTTAGCTTGCGCCTCTCAAAACAACCTGAATGTTGAACTCTGAATGCAAACAGCGGACGATCATTCGAAACGCCATTCGTATGGCCTGCCGTCCTTAATTCGAAAGCCGGCAAGAAAATCGCGGGTACGAATGAACGAGCGCATCAGAATGCGAAGACTTGCCGGACTCTCGGCAGCCCATGCTGCCCACAGCAGCAGCAGTACTCGCTCCGGATTCCACGCAGTATTCGTGCTAGCCAGGAGTGAAGAAACCACCTTTGGCGAAGTTCCCGCCCAGAGGCGCATCGCGGCATGCATGTAGAATGCGGCCAATGCTGCTCGTTGTGAAATGCGTCCGTTCGACGGTTCATTAAGCAGCTCCTGATAATCACGTCCGGCGCGAATTTCGGCGACACAGCGAT
The DNA here is from genome assembly GCA_033856915.1 of Blastocatellia bacterium. Classification (GTDB taxonomy): domain Bacteria; phylum Acidobacteriota; class Blastocatellia; order Pyrinomonadales; family Pyrinomonadaceae; genus UBA11740. The sequence continues at coordinate 75,665 of JAWVEB010000028.1, forward strand.
TGCGCAACTCAGCTATTCGGCCGGCGTCTTCAGGTGAAAACTCGACGGTTGCGGAGTCAACATGGTACCGATAGCTATAGAGAACATCCGGCACCACGACGATCCTGCCCTTCCGGGACATTCTTATGAACAGCTCTTGTTCCTCCCAGCCGATGCAATGTTCGCTATAGCCGCCCACGTCTTCGAAGACGCTGCGGCGAAACATTACGGAGCCATGCGGAAAAGGTGGGAAAGGCGATCGCCGCAGCAATCGCCAGCGATCGCGCGGTCGCACCTGTTTGCCGTTTGAGTCAATGCCATCGCTAAGCGTGCCTACCAACACAATCGCAGCATCGCCTTGAATTAATTTCCACTGGCGACGCAACCTGTCCGGATGAGCTATATCATCGGCGTCCATGCGAGCCACCAGAGGCGCCTGAGCTCTTGCAGCCAGCAGATTCGAGCTACCAGAAAGTCCACTCTTCCTTTTGGTCGCGAGTAGATGAATACGCGGATCCTTTCGAGCCCAGTCGCGCAGTACTTCCGCCGAACCGTCGGTTGAGCCATCGTCGAGAATGATGAATTCAAAATCGGTAAAGCTCTGACGCAAGATGCTCTCAATGCTTGCGGACAGAAACGGCAAGCCGTTGTAAACGGGCATAACCACGCTGATAGCGGGGGCCCTTCGTTTTGGTACTAGCAAAGGCAACAATTGATTCTCTGTCCGGCAAAAGGCTTTCAACTATCAGACTCTGCTGCCGGTCAATTCTGAGCACTCATTAAGATGAGACTAGACAAATTAATATGAGCTGGGCGGCCAAAGTTCCAACCAGCCGGCTAATCGAATTTTTCTCTGCGCAGCCTCCGCGCTCTCTGCGACTCTAAGCTCGAATAGCGTTCAAATACAATCCAGCCAAAGCCGCAAAGGGCCCAAAGACCGCGCAGGGAAATGAATCTACGATCGAACAACTTCCTTGAAGGCGGTTTCGTTAATCAGTAAAGATCATTTATAGTCGCAGACGTTCTCGTTCTCGCCCGCAAGTCGCAGACTCTCGCGCTCGCCCGCATAGTCCCAGACGTCCTCGTGCTCGCCCGTAGGTTGCAGACGTACTCGTGCTCACTCTTTTTGTTCATGCTTAGCGGTCAAGACTTCGTTATCGTCTCCAGCGTCGAGTGGAATTTTCTCTGGCAGGGTCCGCAGGAAATTGCGGCTCGCCTGGCTCGCGCGGGAAATCGGGTTCTTTATGTTGAGAATACCGGAGTACGTTCGCCAAAATGGGAGGACGCGCGCAGGATTCGCCAACGCGTGACCCGTTGGGCGGGTGCCGCAGCGCGGCGCGGCGTGCGCGAGATTGAACCTAATCTTTTTGTTTGCTCCCCATTGGTCATGCCGCCGTTCGGCCCACCCTGGCAAGAGGCCTTGAACCGGCGCGTGCTGTTGAAGACAATTGCCCAGGCGGCCAGCCGGCTCGCGTTGCGCAATCCGGTCCTCTGGTCGTTTCTTCCCACCAACACAGCAAACGATATTATTCGTCTCTTGCGAACTCCGCGCAGTCTGGTGCTCTACTATTGCGTCGCAGATTTCGCGGAACTGGCATCAGATCCGCGGCGCTTGGCGCAGAGCGAGAAAGAGCTTATCGAAATGAGCGACCTGGTGTTTGCGCAAGGGCCCGAACTCGCCGAGCACTGCTCTCGCGTTCTTAATGGGGTGCGCATTGTTCCTTATGGCGTCGATCTGGAACTGTTTTCGATTAGAGATTCCGCGGCGATGGCGTCGCCCGACGGCAACACACAGCAGCTCTCTCTTTTGCGTGATCTAGAGCGGCCGATCATCGGATATGTTGGAGGCGTACACCGGCATGTTGATGTCAATCTATTAGAGGCTATGGCGCGCGCGCGATCGAACTGGTCATGGGTCTATGTCGGCCCGATTCAGACTAAGACCACAAAACTCAATCAACTCAAAAACGTTCACCTACTCGGTCATCGTCCACATCAAGAGTTACCGAACTACATCGCGCAATTCGATGTCTGTACGGTTCCTTATATGAAAAGCGCTTACACCAGAACCGTCGTGCCGACCAAAATCAACGAATATCTCGCGATGGGAAAGCCTGTAATCGCAACGCCACTGCCTTCAGTGTGTGAATTCAATCGCGAACATGACGTTATGAGCATTGCTGATACAACTCCGCCAAGTTTCATCGGGGCGATCGAGCGCGCCCTCGCCTCGCCCGGCGACCGAGCAACAGCCGACCGGCGACGACAGGTGGCGGCCCTGAGTGACTGGCGGATGCGTTTAGAAGCAATGAGCGGCTGGATAGAAGAGGCTCTGGATCTTAATCGACACAGGCGACCATCCCTCCAGCGCAGCGATGCCTAGACCCTTCGCATTTCCCTAACGTTGCCCATCTAATTTCAACTTCGCCGGGACAGGCACTCCAGACATCTTCTGTGTGATCAGTACCGGGATAAGAGGAATCGATTGCACCAAAGCCCAGACAAAGGACGGCAGTAGGAAGGCACTATCGGGAATCGCAATCGCTGGAGATATCGAAAAAGATGGTGCCGAAGGGGAAATCGACTCCGTTGCTTCCTCTCTGGAGGCCTCGGTTAAGAAGTAGGCCACCTCCGCCGCTGGGCTGCTGCGTGCGGAGCACCGACACTGCTGAATTGATGCCGTTGTGGGCCGAAGTACTGGTGCCTTCGCTGCGCTCGCCTTCGCTAAACCTGGGCACTACCTTGGCAAGGCGCTCGAACTAGCTGGTGATGAGTTGACCCGTGATCAGATCACCAAGGCAATCAGCCGGGCCACCGGGCGAACGTTGCCGATGGCGAGCGCCGACAAAAGCAGCTTTGGCGCGGAAGGTGTTGAAGAACCGATCTCGTTCTGCGGCTGGCAGGCAGACATTCCTGCCCTGCGCGCACTTTACCCCCCACTGATGAACTTCGACACCTGGCTCACACAAGGGGGAGCGGCGATGATCGAGAAGCTCTTCATCGAGAGGAATCCAACGTGATGAGTCATCGAGACCAGCTAGGAGAACACGCCCGATGATCGAGATAGTCCCTCTCGAACAAGCTGTTGATGCTTACGCTAGCATGCATTGTGTGCACCCGATGGTGCGCGCACGTGGGCACTAATCGGAAAACTGAGTAGATCTGCTAAGGAAAAGTGAGAAGGTTTGGTGCCGAAGGGGGGACTCAACCAGATGAATTCCCTTCTCTCGTATTACTGAGGAAATGTGAAAATGCTAATCTTTCATCGATCTTTCGCTTTTTGAGCCAGGCTCACTTAGTGAACTTTCGATCCATAGGTGGACACTATTTGGACACTAAGGACCGCGTCTGACCTCAAATCAACGCCCTGGCGCTCTTCATTTACTTGATTCGGAATCGTAGGAATTTGAAAATCCTTGGAAGTCCAAGAGTCGCACCATCCCAACGGCAACACTGCGCAGTCTGAAAGTGGCAGTAGTGCAGACGCAAGAAATGCGACCAAATTTGAATCTGTGTTACGGCGTCGAGTACTTGCATCTCGGACACTGCAGGTAGGTTTGTCCTCGTGTGCCGTGCCTTAAAATCATTCCCCAAACCCAAAGGAATGTGCCGATACAAAAGACGGGCGTTAGAACCACCCCAATGATTATTAACCACAGTCCAAGTTGGGAGCTCTTAGCAAGCGCTACCATTCCCGCGCCACAGCGAGGACAAGTACTTGCCGCGACGCGTTCGACATTCATTTGGTCAACAACGAGCTGGCTAAACTGCGACTGCAGAATGGAAACCCAAGCCGCGTCTCCAGTCATGGCTATTGAAGCACTGGATGTGATGCGCTTTTGAGTAATCCACTCTTTGACGGCAGACTCTCCCATCGGACCCCAGACCTCGCCGTTGACCGATTGGAGGACATAGTATTCGGGTTTTGCGATTTGCAATGACTGCCCGCAGCCAACGCAAAACAAGGCGTGATCCTCAGTTTCAGCTCCGCATTTGGAACAACTCGACACGTGGGCCATTCCTCTCAGTTAATCTGGCTCCCTCTGGAGATCATTGCTAAAGACAATCAGCTCTAGAACCAAAAAGCAGAACCGCCGAGAGTCTAGCGAGGCTATTACTTCCCAATCATGAAGTCCGAAAGCTTCCAGAATTGACGTGCACCCAGATCAAAAAACGGGCTTCTCATCAAGCGCGGACATGACTACAGGCTTATCCAACCCGTATTTGCTCATGACACTGGCAATTAGATCGGCAAACCAACTTGGAGACGTCGGTGCGACGTGAATCCGTTCGACCAAATCTTCTAGTCTCACGGGCACGGTTCTCCCGATAGATCCGACAGTATGTCCGACCCACGTCGCCTCATCGTCATCCTCCACATCAATGACCGCCCTTAATTCCCGTTCATGCTCAAATGATTTCCGTTTGTACATAAACGGGCGGAGTAAATCGTCCTCCGGCACGAAATCAAGTGCATAATCAATGTATTGAACTGACCCGGCATAAATGAGCGACGGTAAGCATGTTCGCAGTAACTGATACGTAGATTGAATTGCTATTGCTTCATTCGACCTCACGTACAGATTCCACATGGCAAACGATTCCCGTTCATTCATATGCCAGCAGTTAATGTAAACTCTTTTTCTGCGTTCCTGGCGACGTTGAGAGAGTTCCCGCATCCCCTGCGGCGTAATCGGGGGCGCTCCGTAAAGCAGAGAGTAAAACCGAGAATTATCGCGAGGCATTGCCCCTTCAAATGGATCACCGAGAAGGTCCGACCGGGGAAAGTAGAGCGCTTTAAGATCCAGCAACGACACAAACTTTGTGAAGTCGATATATCTCCAAATCTTTACAGTCAGATTGTCAGGCTCACGAAAAACTGAATGAACCTTGTCACCGGTCATATTGCTCCTCAACTAACCCAAGACTTACTGATCATGTAACTCGATGCTCTTCAAAATTGCATCAAAGCAATTCTGATAGGTTTCGAGATCCGCGGCCGGCACGACCATACTCAGATAAAGCAGAGTGCCATCACGAAGCAGGACGTTATACACGATTACGTTCTTTTCCCGGCTCAACCTATTCTCCGTGCCCGCCAAGAACATTCGGACGGCATCTCTGCCGCCTATGGTTGACCGCTCGTTGTCGCCTTTGCGACTGAGGTAGGAATTAACCTTCAACATCGCATTTGTGTATTCGGCAGACGCGGCGTCCAAGCTATTTGATTGAACGTGCATCGTGCCCACCATCACGGCATGCGTAAAGTCAGGACGTCCCTGATAGAGTACATACCCGCGCTCGGGTGCAAACGCTACGGATGTCTCGCTGGCATAATCGCGCCAATTGTCAGGTACCTTGACCGAGAAGAACCTGCCCGTGTAGGTCCGATAGCTGCTCGACGGTGGGTCAGGAGCGGGTTGCTCTGCAATCGGATGAGTTGAATTTGCGGCTGTCTTGGAATCGCCGGACGTTGGCTCTTTTTTCTTACGTGTAGGACCATTGCACTCTACGGTGAACTGAGTTCCCTCCTTAAACTCGAGATCCGGTCCTTTTACTGCCAGCGTTGTGGTGACTCCAATGCCTGCTCCAATTGCCGCTCCAATTGCCGCGCCTTGACCGCCGGCGACAACAGCGCCAATAAGCCCGCCTATTAGCGCACCGGCAGCGGCCCTCTTGACGCTTGTCTTTACAGTTTTTGGTTTGTTTCGGACGGTTCCTTCATTGTCAGCACGGCCTTGATCGCCTGCCTGTCCAACATCAAAGACTTCAACGACCGTGGCACTAAAGTCCCCACTACGGCCGTCGGGAAGCGTTACCTTTTCAAATGCCAGATCGATACTTGAATCTTTATTAGCTTTACCCGATCCCTTGAGATTCCTTATGTGGCCTTCGACAATTGCTCCGGCGTATTCGGCGGGCGTTAGTATCTTGCAACTGAATTTGTCCCCTTTCTTATTCGCGGCTGTGCTGAGCGGCGAAAGGAGTTCGACTGACATCTTTAGGTTTGGAGGAATTGGCAGTTCCGGTCCGTCAATGCCATAGGCCAACCTCGAGGAAAAAAGACCCACAAACAGTGTGAATATCATGAGGGTGTGTCGGGAAATCTTCATTTGGGGACCTCCATCGTTGGGGAAAAAGGGCACACTACTTTTCAAAATCAAACCTTATAGTTTGAGTTGTTTGAATTGCGATGCCGTTGCGCGTCGCTGATCGAAACTTCCATTGCCGCGCGGCATTCTCGGCAGCCTGTCTCAGAACTACTGGGCCATCAATGGCCTTTGCTGACATGACGTTGCCTTGTTCATCTATTACCACGGAGACATTGACTGAACCTCGCGTTTGCGAGGAACGAGCCAGGGCCGGAATCGTGGGCAGAACTTTGCGAGTTGGCACCGCTTCAGAAAACGTATCGGACGTGCTTGCCGTTTCTGGCGATTGACTGGCAGTGCCGATTGATTTCCAATTGATAGCAAAGCGAACCGGACGCTTTGCGTCTTTAGGTCGTACTCTAACCACAATTACCGAATACTGATTTGATGGACTCGGGGTTTCTATCAACGACCCCTCGTCTATGTTTTCCAACTTGAAAAACTCGATGCGGCAGGGCGCACCATTGAGCGTGCCGCTCACTTCGGGGAGGGCCAAAGTGCTCTTGCTGACGCTCACGTTTATTGACCCAAGAAACGTCGAGTCATCAGCAGATGTGCCGCTCAAATGTACGATAAGATACTTGCCGTCGGTTTCTGCGTGGGCATTCATGGGAAGAGGTCGAGGCTTGGAGGCAGGTTTAGGCGGGGGGAGCGGATCCAGTCGTGGCTCTAACTCCACAGTGGCGGCAGCTTTTAAGGTGAAGGTGCGAGTCGCAGTCGCATAGCCAGGCTTTGAGATTGTGATTTCGTACTCACCTGGTGGAAAGTCTGTTTGATCAATAGCGCCGCCATAAGTGCCGACTTTCTGATTTCGGTCAACACTTCTGAGTTCGATCGAGGTCCCATCAACGCTGGGTCTTATGTTGAGAGTTCCTTTCAGCGGTTCAAGGTTTATTGTCAGGGTTGGGTTCTCTCCAGATGTGAGCTCAACTAAACGTTGATCGTCGCGGAAACCCTCATGATGAACAATCAGGCCGTAAGACGCTGGCGGGATTTTCAGCACCACACCGCCGTTAGGATCCACTTCCTTAGTTTCCTTGTTTAGCCATACCAAGCTATCCGCCGGAGTTACGATGATAGTCAGACTAGCGAGTACAACTTTAGGCGCAGCACGAACTACTGGTGGGCGTGAACCAGGCTTCGGAGTCCGGCTGGAATTGTTACCAGTTTTCCTGGTTCTGTTGGCGTTCTCGTCCTGGCCGGTTCGCCTCGCGTTCTCATCTTGAGCATAGAGATTAAGCAGCGGGCCGCAGGCGCAAAGCACAAGCCAGGCGGAAATGCACCACACCAATCGATTCTCTGATTTGTTCTCCAATTTCATCTCAACATTAAGCTGCCGCTCATGAATCTTTGGCACATCTAAAGCCCGTGTTCTTGTAGCCCAGCTGCGCATCACGCGCGTCCCACCCCCTCCTAAATGTCGTGGTTGCCTTTGGCGCACTGCTTCCCCAATAACCGCCCCTGATTACCTTCAATTCACCCGAGGGCTTATCGGAGATGTGTCCACCTGGATATGCCTTCAAATCACTTGAGGTCCATTCCCATGCGTTGCCAATCATGTCGAGCGCGCCGGATGGGCTCTTTCCGGCTGGGTAAGAACCTACGTCAACGACCCCACCTTGCTTACCATCGCCGGCATTTGCAGCATTTGCTCGCCAATCGTTGCCCCACGGGTAAATGCGTTTGTCTGTCCCTCTTGCTGCTAATTCCCACTCTTCTTCAGTCGGTAATCGCTTTCCGGTCCATTGGGCATAGGCTGTGGCGTCGTACCAATCGACACCCGTGACCGGATTATTGATGCCGGTCGCTGGGCAAGCTGCACTGCTCCAATTATTGGGTGGTCGATGGTTTGTCGCCTTAACGAACTTTTCGTATTCGCCACAGGTGACTTCGTTCTTATCAATGAAAAATCCTTTTAGGGTGACTTGGTGTGCTGGTTTTTCAAACTCATCACCTAAATCATTTCCCATCGTGAACTCGCTCCCAAGAACGTAAACCATTCCAGGGGGCGGGGTCGGCGGCGAATTCGGCAAGCTTGATTTGGAGCTACTGCGATTTGCCGTCAAAAGAATTGCAATCGTGAGGGCCACAACTACAGTGATAGCGACCGCAATTGCCGCCGGTTTCCATCGAACGTGCCTTTTTAGGGGAAGAGCTGGGAGTGTCGATTGCCATGGCGGAATTTCGTTTGAGGTTGGGTCGATTTCGCGATCCTTTAGATCCTCAACGCCCGATGTGGCTGCTTCATCAAGGTCCCGAATGATCTGGTTCGATAACAACTCCGGTTCAATCGTTATTTTCCTTGGCGATCCGGGCAGCGCTAAGGTGTTCCATTGGTTGATGGGCGTACCTGTAGGGTAATCGTCAACCTCGTTTGTGGCATCATCCTGTGAGGTTTGCTGCTGTGGCTTGCCGCATCGACTGCAGAACTTGATACTTGCTGTTCCTCGCGTTCCGCAGAAAGGACAGACCTGGGGCGGTTGAGTCTTAAGACTCGGAGCGGCGGCGGCACGAATTGCAGTCTCACAAAAAGGACAAGCCGATCTTGAAGTGAAGATAGAAGCTGCGATTTCGCCGCATTGGTGTTCTGAAGGAACTGAGTCAGCGCGTTTGGCACATCCTGGGCAATTCGGCAAAATGCCATTTTCGATGGTGATCGAGTGCAGCTTTCGCTTTACGAGCGCCGCCGATTCAATGCTGACAACCTGGCACGCCTCACAGACATATCGTTTTGCGGTGGGACGCTCACATACCAAACACTCCGATCGGCGCAAATATCCATTACCCACCTGTGACGGCCAAAACGTTGCGCAATCACAACAGTATTCCCACCACGATTCTTCTGGAAAGCCGTGTCCGACAGAATGCCCGCCTTGCTCACATGTCACGACCCCGTCTCCCGTTGCACGAAAGCGAAGCTGGTGCTGGGGGCAATAAAACACCAAATCGTTTGAAACGTCATTCGACATGTGTCTATCTTGCTGCTCCGTCGCGACGGCGAATCACCATACCCGGCAAGGATTTCGTTAGGCGGTTTTGATCAATCACTTGAGATCCATTAATGATTACAGAGTAGATTCCTTCGGGGCTGCTCAGTGGGCTGTCATACGTTGCCGTATCGATAATGCGCTCACTATCAAACACCACCAGATCAGCATAGAACCCTTCCTTGATTTGTCCGCGATCGTGCAAACCAAACGTCGCAGCCGGCAAGGAAGTCATTCGCCGTACAGCTTCTTCAATTGAAAACAACTGCTTTTCACGAGCGTACAAGCCAAGTATTCTCGGAAATGTGCCGAAGCCTCTCGGATGAGGCAGGCCTTGAGTGCCTGCTTCCCGAACACCGCTGTCTGAGCCAAACATCACCTCAGGATCTTTCATGATGGTTTCGACATCCTCCTCATTCATGTTGTCGAAAACCATTTGAGCGTCGCCGTGACTGAAGAGATCTATGACGGTATCCGCCTGACGATCCAGGTCGCTTTCCTCCAGCTTAATTGGATCGAACGAAAAGCTTGCGCTAATCGAATTCCCGCCGTTCTTATGAGGTGCCGACAGGTCATGAGTGCGAGCGATCTCGGGAATGCTCAATCCAACGATAGAGTGATCGAACCCACAGTACGAAACTCTCGCAAAAGAGTAATCCTTCCACCCACTTGCTTTAAGTTGTTCCAACATTTCAGTACGCAATCGTCCGCGCGTGGCCGGATCGTTCAGTCGTTGTTTAAGTGAGGTACTGCCCCCGGCTGAGACCCAGGAGGGCAAAAGTACAGCTATGCTCGTACTGGACGCAGTGTAGGGGTATTGATCCAGAGAGACGACAAGTCCGCTCTCTTCAGCAGTTTTCACCAGAGCAAGTCGCGCCTCCGCGGTTCCCCACTGGTTGGGGCCTTGCGCCTTGAAGTGTGAGATGTGGACATGGATGCCGGTCCGCTCTCCAATCGAGATAGCTTCCCGAATGGCCGATATCCCTTTCGTTCCTTCGTCCCGAATGTGCGAGGCATAGAGTCCGTTCGCCGCTTTCACAGTTCTGGCCAGCTCTACGATTTCATCGGTCTTCGCAAATGCGCCCGGAATGTATTCCAATCCGGTAGAAATGCCGAGAGCGCCATCTCGCATCCCAGCGCTCACCAGGCCTTTCATCTTGATAAGCTGCTCGGCGGTTGGCACCGCAGCGCTATCGCTCATTACGTGCTGGCGGACGGTATTGTGTCCAATGAAGCTCGCCAGATTGATCTGCATTCCATTTGCCTCAAGCTGTTTGAAAGCCTTACCGATATCGAGGAATGAGCGACCGCAATTTCCGGTTATGATCGTTGTCACTCCCTGACGAATGAAATTTGGCGCAAGAAAGGGTTCCGACCGGGTAGGAATGTTTCGCTCAACGTGCGTGTGCACGTCAATAAAACCTGGCGTGACTGTGAGACGCGTGCCGTCGATCAGCTCTGTTGCATGTTTGGGATCGATAATCCCTATGCAAGCGATGCGTTTGTCGCGAATCCCGATGTCCGCTTTGAAGGATCGACCACCCAATCCATCAACGATTTGGCCACCGATAATCGCCAGATCAAAGTTACCGGAACAACCGCTTGATCGGCGAAACCACAACTGCCAGCCGGCCACGAATGCCAGGGCGACAAAGAGCACCGTAAGACCGACGAAGACAAACGTGCCTGTCGGCCGGGCACGTGAAAGAAGGTGAGCTCCTCTGTGCATATTAAGACTTGTTTAGTGAAGTTGGGAAAGCTTCTGTTGCGCGCGATCCAACTCTCTTTGAATACTGTCTGACTCATTGCGTTTGAGTCCTTTTGCGCTGGGACTAAGGGCCGCCTGAAACTCATTCACAGCTGTTGAGTAATCATTAAATTGCACTGCTACTTGACCAAGATGCCAGTGTGGCTTGGCCCAATCAGAGGCTCTTTCAAGAGCCTTTTGGTAATAATCTCGAGCGGAACTGTAATCCCTTTCATAATAGTAGTTGTTTCCTAAATTCTCGTAAGGGTGGGCCCAACCGGGATCCAGATTCATCGCGCGCAGGAAATACGATTTGGATGTCGGGTAATCCTTCCGACTCTGATATACGAGGCCAATTCCGTTTACGGGCAGGGCCCAAGACTTGTCCAGAGTTGCGGCACGGTTCCAGGACTGAATCGCAGCGTCGGCTTTATTATCTTGAATGAACGCAGCCCGGCCTTCACAATAGGAGGCTTTTGCTGACAGCTTAAGGTCACCGGGCTGGAGTTCCGTAGCCCAAATCAGGTTCCGCGCGGCCGCTTGCCATTGGTCGATCGTGGGTTCGTCGCTGCCAATGCTGGGCAAAGCATTTAAGACCTGATTGGGACTGCTAATTAACAATGGCACAAGCCGTTCGCGATAGCGTCGCAGAGTGTCTTCATTCGCACCAGCGGTCTTCAGTTGCGCATAAAGATCACGAGCGTTCTGCGCAGGCGGAGGAAAGAAATTGCCTTTCGTTATTGCTTCATCGAGTTGTTTCTCGACCGTGTTGCCGCCTACCGAAAGCGAAATCGCAATTACGACTACCAAGATGAGAACTGCAGCTATCAGACCCACGACGATCTTTGGTGCGATGGAACCTGTTGTAGCGGTCTTTGTTACAGTTGAGGCTGCGGCCGGATAAGCGGAACTGAAATTGTCGATGACCGGGTTCGTAACCTTGGCGTCAAGACCCGCCGCCCCTTCCTGAGTTGGCACAAAACTGCCTGGATATAAAGCACTCGTTTGGTGGACCGTCGGTGCGGGTTGGCCCGAATCCCCCTCCTGATCTCGATTACTGGAAGAAGCATTCAATGGCAGGCCACAGCGGCCACAAAACTCTTGCGACGTTTTACCGACTGTGCCGCAAATACCGCAGACGACCGGGGGCGGCGTCACCGCCGGTGGCGGCTTTATGTCGCCCTTGATTTCAATGACCCCGGTTTCTCTTACCTGCCAACCAGAATCACACTTCTCAACGGTCGCCGGACGGAGAACGATAACTTCGCCTGCGGATGGATTGTCGCAGTTAAAGAGCTCGTAAAAAGTGTCGTAATAGTCACGCTTGGATTCAAACCTCTTCGCCGATGGAATTACTACAGACGCATTAATCCCAGGCACGCGCGCTATCAGCACATAGTCTCCGGTTGGGAAAGGTTTCAACGTGTTGGCTGGGCCATCCAATCGCAACACTGTCGGCGGCGTCTTCAGATTCGATAAATACTCAGACACCTTGCAGGGAAACTCCGGAGCAGCTTCAAGCACTTCCTCACAAAATGGACAGGTAGAGAAGTTGGTGAGGAATGGCGCGCCAAAATCTTTGCATTCGTGCAGTAAAGCGGTCGCCAACCGTTTATCAAGACATCCTGGACATGTTGGACGCGGAATGCCGTCCGATAACGAGAACTGCTTGCGACGACCTGGTTCGTTGGACTCAATACTAATGACGTTACAAGCTGAACAGAGATAGCGTCTAACGATTTCTCTCTCACACGCGGGACATTCGTTGCTGGCAGCTTCGTTCTTTGCTGTATCGACCAGCCAGCAATGCTGGCAGTCGCAGCAGTACTCCCAAAAGGAGTCGTCAGGAAAGGAGCTAGCCAGGGCATGATTGCCGCTTGTGCACAGGACTAAACGATTTGATTGAGCATCAAAGCCAACTTTGTGAGTGACACAATAAACCCGGATGGTGCGTCCAGTTACTGATTCGGCAGTGGCAGCCATGCAAATAAACTCCTTGACCCTGATAAGCTCCGCTCGTGACGATCGTCGTCAGTTCCCAGGAAATGAATTACGAAGGCGCAGATCTAACGCACCTCAAGAACTCCTTTTTCTCTCAATTCCCAACCTCCCGGAACTGTGGACACAATTGCCGGATCGATAATCCATACGTCACCTGCTGAAGGTTTTTGGCACTCGTAATATCTTTCGTAATAAGAGTGGAATTCCTGCTTTGACTGGAATTGCGTAACGCGCGGTACTACAAATAAAGGCTGGGCGTCATCGGGAAGGTTTGCATCCCGAATCAGAACCAACTCGCCTTTTCCGTCGATGTCATTCACCAAAATTCCGTTCTGGAAATCAGGCTTCACGACGGTTGAGTTCCGCTTCATCTTGTTTAGATATTGATCGGCTGCCGCGGGAAATTCCGGTTCGACAGGTAGTGGCTGTCTGGCATATTCATCAAAAGCCTGCTTCACAGATGCGGCCTGATAACCGCCGGCGTCCAATGCGCCTTGCCTTAGGCGGCGGCCCAGCGCCTGGATTTCACCTTCGATCGATTCGAGTCGGCTTGATGTTTTCCTCTGATCCTCTCCTATTACGGCCAGGTTCTTGGCCATCTCATCGTGTCTCTTTTTTACTCCGCCCATATGCGCCGACACGATGTCACTAACATGACCATCAAACTTCATCCAAAAGCCTGATCGCCACCGGAGTATCCCGAAAACAGCCAGAACGATGAGGCCTAAGGCCGCAATGCCGCCGGCGATCGGCCAGATCCAATCGGTCCAGCTAGGCTCGCTACCGCCTCCGCCAGCATTGTTCTCGGGGGCATTAGCATCGTCGTTAGATCCGGGAAGCGGGACTGAACGAGAATATGAGGTGTTCGCTTCAGTTAGAACTGTTGTCGTGTCTTCGAGTTGACGCCTTATTTTTGAAACCAAAGACGGATCAAGGTCACTCAGATTCTTTTCCTCTTTACCCTTGAGCTCTCCGGCGATTTCCGCGAGTAGTGTCAAAGCGCGCTTCGTGTTGGCTTTGACATCCTCACCGCAAGTTCCACAACGAGCGTCAACGTCTTCTTCTTTCGGCAACCTGCTCGTCGCCTTGTTAATCTCATCAAGCACTTGTTTGACGGTCGGTTGAGCTGCCCCGTCCTTAACAGCGGTGAACTTTCCTCTCGTGTTGTCGACGATTTCCGAAACTCTCGGCCAGTCGATTGGGGGTTGCGCATTGTTAACCGCGTTGTTCGTCTGAGAGCCAACGGGCTTTTTGACTTGATTGTTGGGCGGACTAGTGGAGCGCTTGGTTTGTCCCGCTTTCTCTGGAAAGTTGCAACTCGTGAGAAGCAAACACGAGAGAATCACAAATCCATAAATCAGTCTGATCATGACTTAGCCCTCCCGCGACGTTGTCCGGTAATTACCATTGACTTGCGCCAGCGTATCCAAAAAATCCTTTGCGGCTCGCCGCGAATAGAGCACCTCAGATAGAAGGTGGTTAATCGGCGACACTTCGAGCCGTTCAATACGACCGCTAAGTGTCGATATAAAATCCTCGACTCGGCCGTTGATGTTGGTCCAGGCTTCCCCCGGCATATTGTCGTCGTCGCCAGCGCGCACGTTTCCGACTGATGTGAAAACTGAAAGAATGGGACTGAGGGGGGCATCTAGATTTCCGGGGGAGGCAAAGCTGCCGTTCTCCACTTGTTCAACGCCAGGAAATTTTGCCTTGAAGCTTTGCAGTCCCCACCTTTCGCACCAACGGACCGTAGCAGGCTTCGACCCGCTCATTTCCATTTGCTCGAGGGTGAATCCCGCATATGGCATTGTTGCTGATCGATCTATATTAGTGCGTCCCCGGGCGGCGTTTAGCGCGCCCAGTGCTACGTTTGTTTTGGCCTTGCTTAGATTCTCTTCGTTTAAGAGGATCAAGTTATAGATCTTTAGAGCGTCAAGATATTCACGCTCCTCTTCCGTCGCCGCCCCGGCTAACCTCTCTTTTAATAACCGCAGTATCCTTTTTGCTTCCTCCTCAATATGGCCACTCACACGTTCAAATTCACCGAAAAGCATCAGCCCCCATCCGTTACCACCCAAGATAAGATTGATGCCGCTGGATGGCTTTAACTTCTGGTCCACAGCCGCGGCACACGCCTGCAGCAACGCATACGTGAGAATATGTTGGAAGAAGAGTCGAGTCCGATATCGCTGGTATGAGTAAGTCCCCATCCCCTTCCGCAAGATCGCCGCTTCCCTTTCTTTAAACTGCTGGTCGTCCAGACTGCTGATCCAAACCGAATAGGTGATATCCAGGTCGAAGCTCGGATCGGGATTCAGCAGTTTCAGTTCAGCGTCGTCTTTCGCGCCTTGAAGCAATCGACGTAAGTGTTTCTTAAAGTCACTTGAACCAAATAGATCATTTGCGAAGTTCTTTTTGGCGAACTGAAAAAACGTCTTACCGGCAACGCGGATGCTGTCCAGCACCAGGAATTTGCGATCATGACTAACTGCGATATCCGTGGTGCCGCCGCCAACGTCGATGAAGACTTCCATTGTGGCTTTGGTACCGACTGAGCCGACGGACTCGGCAATAGCCGTGCTCTCATCAACGCGCTCGTCATAATCGACATCCTCAACCAGGCTCTTCCCATAGCAGAGGTGCCGTATCTGTTTGAGGGCATTCTTAACTTTCGTGTGGTAACTATCGCGATCGTCCTTCCGAAACGCGAGCGGAAATGTGAAAACGTAGTGGTCTATTAACGTCCGCTTGTTGAAGAACATTTCCGCGTGCGCGTAAAGAAGCGAAAGTTGGAGAAACAGCGTTCGCCATGGTTCTGTTTTTCCTTCAAGATCCCACTTTAGATTCGCGTGAGCTTTCCAGGTCTTGTTGAGATCCCCCTGATACAAGCGCTGCTCTAGTTCCTTATGCAAACCCGGAATGTCGACTTTGAAGAGGTGGGTAATTGAAATATCTTCGGGGTTAAGCGAGTCATTCAGTCTCGGGTCACTCCTCCGTGAAAGAAGGATGGTTGGGTAAAAACCCTTACTTGTCGTCGCGTTCCACTTGTATGGGAAGAAGCCAGGCAATTCCAGAGCATCACTCAGATCGCCGCGCTTACCCCAAAGAGGTCGCGGCGCGATGGTAAACCTTAAGGTTTCCGGCTGGCTTTCACTAAAGGCAAAAGCTAAACACGTATTGCTGGTACCAAAATCAACCGATAGTTTCGTATCGAGGTCATGATTCGGCGTTTGATCTCCGCCAAATTCCGCCAGGAAGAGCAGTCCTCGTTCGCGATCGCTGTTATCAGACAACATTAGCGCCCTCGGTTGGTTCGGTACATTCGCACCGGACAAGACGCTAATATATTCTTCTTCCTCAACATCGATCAGAGTTCCGGTTTGACCGTTCTGGTCGACCAGATGCCAGCGGCCACAATCTTCTTTAGTGCCAAACCCATATGCTGCATAAAGGCGCCAATCACTAGATACACGGCGAGGCCACATCGCCAAGGACGAGGTCGAAAGGCCCTTTGCATATGATGGTCTCGTTTGCCATTTGACTTCTCTTCCGGGCATGACAGGGATAGTCCATTCCACTGAAGCACCTTCGAGGCTCGGTACGGCAGAGACCTTGTCGAGATGCGTCAGGAGCTCGGGGAAATGTCTGATGAATTCGCTCTTGATTGGAGCCAGACAAACCGCCGTATCCTTTTCGGTAATTACAGGATCTCGCAGCTCCATCTTGTGGATAGATCTGATGTGCGCAGCCTGGGTATCCGAGGTTTTCGGGATTTTGCACCAGTGCGGCGTGTCGGCGAGAAATAAATCCTTCACTAGGACAACCTGATCATTTTCGCCTTTCTTACAAACAAATCTGCGACCGGGCAGCTCTACCACGATTTCTTGATCGTTTAGCTTTCGGTATTGGTATGGTGCCGGACCGCTTGGAACGATCGCTGCCTTCATCCAGGGTTGCAGTTCGGGCAACCCATCGAGGAGATAAAATATCCTCCCTACATTTTTCGCATCATCCGGCTCGCCTGATTTTTGGGATTTTCGAAGCGGATAAATCTGAAGAAGTTCATCCGGCTCCCACTGTTTAAGCCCGGGCACTTCCCATTTCGAAGGATCAGTTTCAAGACTTCCAATGAGATCAATTCGTTCTCGGAAATTGGTCTCACAAAAATCATACAACCGATCCTGGAGCGTGCGGCTAGGAATAGCATGTTCTGCGATTAACCGCAGATGCGTGTGAAATTCTTTCTCCTCCTTGTCGCTGGTAAGGAGGATTCGACGACTGCGAGTCCAGGACAATCGATTGTCGAGAAGATAGTCGGCCAACGTCGAGTCTTTTAACCAAACGGTTCGATCTCTTGCTGGAAAGAACACTACCGCGGGATAATAGGCGCCAATTACAGTTTCATTGTGCTGTAAGAGCTTGATGGATTTGGGCGGCTCTTCGCGGGCACTCGGATAGGTGCCGCTTAATGCTTGCCACAAGTCGCGATCATAGTTCTGCTGCAGATCGTTTTGTTTGAATTCAGCCAGGTATGCTACGCCGAAGTAATGGAGCAGGAACAAGGTCACCCATTCCTCGACGGCAGTCGACACCTCGTCTGCAAAAGGTCCGGCGTCGACACCCGACTTCGCGGGCAGTTCGAGCACTTTTCGAAATGCATAGCCCGCCGCCCAGGAGGTCGGGAACGTCTCGAAGTATTGCGGATCGTAGTCGGGGCTGGTGAGGTACTCAGTACGGACTGCGCGGAAAGAACGCTTTTCGGCGATACCAGCGCCGCCACCCAGGATTCCGGAATTCAAGAACTCCCTACGATTACCATTTGTCATGTTGACCTCCGACTATGAACCTTTGAGTAACTTGCGCTGAACTAAAACGTGGCTCCTTCGGCTCGCAGTCTTTTTTGCGCTCGCGCAAATAGTTTGGACCATACAAGTCTGAGATACTCTCCACGCGTGAAATCGGCTGTATCGGGACACCAATCGCCGAACTCAAAAGTTGAAACGCGAATTGAGGAGTTCCCAAGTTCCAGTTCTCCCTTCGCTTCCTTGCTCATTAATTTCTTGGCAGTTTTTGCGGTAATCTCCTTCAGACTATGCGGATCATTTGATAGATACGGCCTGATCTTGAAAGCATCTTCGCCATTCCAGCCAACAGTGTGTTCGGGATTCGGATCGATCGTGGTGTCAAGAAACTTCGCGAGTAAAGCGGTTGCTCCACTGAATCTCTTCCAGTCATCAATCTTTCTGTTTTCATTGTCTTGGTACACCTCTCGCATCCGTTTGATCTCTTTCGGCCAGCCATGAGCAGGTATCTCCCAGGGAATCTGGTGCGTAACCAGGTGATGCATCACAGCCGATGAAAGAAAAACTGCTTCCGGCTCGATCTCATCTTCACCCGCGGAGTATCGAGGCAGGTGACGCAGGCTCATCTTTTCCGAATCGAGATCGGGAGTAGAGGCGGCTATCACATACGATTCAGGATTACCTGTACCGGCGCGAGAGAAAAAATTCAGGGCCCCAAGGGCGGCCACCACTTCGGCAGAATTCAACGGATTACTTTGACTCTTACCGCCATTGCTCCACACCTTCAGCTTGTCCGGTTCGGGCTTGCCGGCCAGATATAATTCGTCAAAATAATCAGCACTATGGTCTCGATAGTAGGCCAGACCCTGACGAGCTCGGGCTTCCATGGCTTCGGGTTCCGCATAAAAACCCAGAAGGATCTGCTCCACCAGCTTTCGCTTGTCCTCTATCGGCAATCCTTTGAATGCAGGTTTGTCACCATGTTCTTTAGCAAGGTCGTCAATCTGCTGTGGCGTCGGATATCCTTCTCGTAACGCACCGAATGGAGGTTGAGGGGGAACACAATAGGGAGTTAACAAACAAGCACCAACACGCCAGTCCCAAGTCTGATTATTTCTTTTTAGAGATCCAAGATACCTGCCCATGACTGGAACACCACAAGCTCCGGTTCCGCCGTGGAGGCTGCCGCATAAAAAGAAATTCGTACTTACATTTTGAAAAGCCGTAAGACTACAAGCCTTGCCGCCCGGGGAATTCTCATCGCGCAGAGATTCAGCAAAGACGGCCATAACGGCAGCGCCGATGAATGGCTTTTGATAAAATCCCCGATCAATTTCGACTTCCAGGTCCTTCTTTTCGTAGAACGGAGCCAGAAAGGGCAGTGAACTCTTGATGGTGCCGTAACGCGAGTCGAGAATTCCACCAAGGTTCTTCACAACGTTATCTGAACTGGCGGCCTGAGGTAATTGAAGCGGGTCCAGATGGCGCACCCTGGTATCGATGTCCATGGCCCAGCGGCTGCTTGCTACACCTGCGCCGTGTTGTCCCCCATTCAATAACCCCTGAAGTTCCTGATAATCCTTCAGGCAATTACCTAAAGACACTGCGGCGCCAGAGTTCAGATCGGGATCAAGTCTCCAAATCTGCAGAGAATGTCCCGCGCTAGTCAGGGTATTATTCTCTCGGTGAGTGGGAAAGCCGATCGCGAGCAGTCGCACGAGAGCTTCGGCTACTTTCGTACCACTTCCGCCGACCGCGATGAAAACGTTCCGCATAACTGTAGTCCCCTTTTCAAATCATCTCGCGCCGCCACGGGCTGACTAAATGACCCGTGAACATGAATAAGACATACAGGAGCCATGACATAACTATTCCTTTTAACAATCCGCCGACTCCGACGTAGTTAAAGAAATTCCTCGTTGTGTACCAGACGATGAGAAGAACTATTACGACCGGGATAAGCCCGACCAGAATCAAAACCACTGTCTGTCCGCGACTCCACGCTTTCTGAACTATGTTGATGGCTGTGTATTTCCTTAGCCACTTGAATGCCAGCATCAGCAGCGCGCAGATAATTGCAATGACAATGATTGCGATCACCCAGTTGAGCGCCGTATCCTCACAGCCTTCTTCATCACATGAATCCACAAACATTCGAAGAAAGCTTGAACTCTGAAATAGAATTGCGAGCACGATGGGTTTTCTCCTCTCCGAAATCTTATGGACCAATCCGTAAGTAAGCTTTGGCTACAACCTGATCTTTAGCGGTCGAATTATTCCAGAGGCCGAGTAGTGCTGTTTCCAGGTTAAATGTCTTATTTGCGACTTCGCGTTTAGTGTCGAGATCAGTCGACCAGGCTCGAATCCAGCTAGGCGTACCTTGATTGAGGTTGACTCGACCCTCTAAGCGATAAACTCTCCATGACGGTTTCTCTGTTCCGGGTGGGAACGAAGTAGTCACGTCTAAAACAAGCTGATCTGCGTCGTAGTGAGTTCCGCTTATCTTAATTTCAGGAAACCTAAGGCGCTCTTTTGTCTGGCCCGCCGGGTAGAACGGAACGACTTCCCAGCTTAATAACTGCATCAACTCTTGCTCGTTGCCTGCATCGATAGCATGTTTTGACCAAGGCACTTTTATTTGAATCATGAGCGGTTTTGGGCCTGAACGCTCAGTATCGACATCGACGTGGATCGTAAATCTTGGAGGGGGCCCGCCGGGGTTCTTTGTCTTCTGAACGGCGTCTCTCGATTCCTTCGGAATCACGACTTCAAAGCCAGCAAATCCATCAGTATAAGGGAACGACAAATTGAGTTCGCGCAGACACTCAGAGCAATTCGCTAATAATGGTCTTAGCCTGTCCTTAAGCGATCGGACAAGCGAATCGAGTGCAGCCGGGTCAGGTGAGAAAACATAAAAGTAAAATGGTCTGAATGATGAGGGGTTATTGCTTGTCGTTTCATATGGAATACCCGCACCACTAACTTCCGAATAGACCTTGCCGTGGAAGTCAGCTCGGACTCCTAATACACAACCTGCCCACCCGGCTTTTAGAAGTTCTCCAATTTTCTGTCTAACACAAAACTGATCGGAACCAGCGGTGCAATCCTGAATCGAGTTCCCACGCTTGGTGGACTGCACCCCGTCAGTCACCAGAATTTGAAAACGCGCGGGAGGCGAATCGGGAGGGTCCGCATTCCCATCGCCCTGCGGTGCAGCCTTTCTTTGAGCGCTGCCGGGATTTTGGTAGCCAACCTTAAATGAGTTTATGGCGCCGGCTAGATTGGTCTCGCCGGCCCGATAGACCGACGGATCCTGCGAAGCTGTGGTCAAATCCATATCAGGAAGCGGCGGTCCAACGTCGGCGCCGACGTGACGGACTAAAACTCTTACGTCGGAACCTGCGAAGGTACCTGTGGCATAACGAAGTTCACGTAGCGCCTTCCCAAAGATCGTTTGACCATCGCGCGTTACGTATCCAGCCATACTTCCACTCTCATCAAGGTAGACGACAAGTTCGTTGGTCGTTTTGATGGAGATTGCTGATGGAGTCGGCGAGGGCGAAGGTTCAGCCTTTGAGATATCGTGCCAGTCAGGAACGCCACGGTCACATCCGACAAGAGCAGATAAAAGGAGTACTAGACCCAGTCCAGCAAAGAACAGACTGAATGTTCGGCGGCTGTGCGCGACTTTCAATTCCTGACACGTGTTCGTCATTCGATCTCGATCAATCCAATTTTGCAGACGCTTCAGTTCTCGATGCTTTATGTTCATCCCCGTTCCTTGCACACCGTCCCGCCACGTTTCGAGCAGGGGTACTTACCCGTTATGCGATAATCTCGCCGTCTCCAATACATTTCGAACACTTGCCCGTTCCGTGACACCTATTCATTCAGACATCTCAGTTATTCTCCTCTTAGTAAACCAGTGTGTGTCTCAGTGCTCTCTTAACGAGTGTTCGGCGGAAACAGCGCTGCCTGAGGCACGGTCATCTTTATCGCCAGCACCTCTCGTACTCGAGTGATACTCATGTTGTGAAGGGCGTCGAGCGCTGGCTCGTCGCGGTTGCTCGTTGACGCCATCGTGGAAAATCCCTTCATCAGACTCAACGAACCGGTAACCAACGCGGCCGCCTTCTCATCACGCATCAACACGCACATTTCGACCGGATACATTTGATTCGAGCCATGACCAAGAGTAAGGCCGAATCCGCTGGCGAAATTAATCTGCTTCAGAAGCGCTCCGATGCCACCCAGATCAAATAGCGACAGCGCAACCGAGGTAGCCTCAAGCGCGGCATCAGCCATGTCGAGAGTGCCCTGTGGTATCACGAGGAAGGCCTTAATCGGCTCGTTTCGCGTGGTTAAGCCCGCATTGATTTTCTTGTAAGGAGATGACGCACTGAAGCTGTCGCGCGTATTGTGTAGGTTGTTTAGGACGGCAGTCGCGGCTTCAAGCGTGCCCGCGAAGAGTATGTTGTTCTGAGGCATCGCGGCATAATCATTACCCTTGACGTAGACCTTGTGACCAGCGACTGATGTGGCTAACCATCCTCGGGTCTTCAGACTCGCTATTTGCTTTTGCATGTCAAACGAGCCGCGGACGAGCATGCCGGCTTTGGCTCGCGAGTTCATTGCACTGAATACCACCAGAGTCTTCACCGCAGAGCTGTCGACTCCCAAATGTTCCAGGACCACCTCAAACTGCTCGCCCTTGAATAGCCGCTTTAAGTCGTTGTCGTTTCGGAGCGTTGACCATTCAACAACTAGCACCGCACAGCTATCAGAGGGGACGAGATCGATAACGGATGAGTCTTGTCTGCTGCAAGCAAGAAACGACGATAGGAGCAGGCTCGCGCTAAGCGCGCTTAACAGTATTCCCATCATCTTTCCTATTTTCATCTCGACCAATCCGCTTTCAAGAAGACTCCTATGGTCTGCTTATTTCTGTCGCGCGGCCTTGCAGCCGTGCGTGTTGTGCCACCCAAATCACAAATCCGATCATGTCTTCGCCTGCCTGGCGCGACCTCTAGGCTAAGGAAAAAAATCAATCGCGTTTTTCCATCGACCTGCAACATCCCGTTGACTTACCAACCGGGAGACCTGTCAGACCCAAAAACGTGCTCGCCCTTCTTTATCGCGGTAACGCGAAAGTGGGCGGCGCGGTGTTGCGCCGGTGACGATCCATAAGCGGCCTTAAACCTCTTGGTAAAGTGGCTCGCATTGGGAATTCCTACAGTTGAGGCGATCTCTCTCACTGTGAGAAAGCTGGTCTCCAGGAAGTGACGCGCCTTCTGGAGCCGGACCAGCGTGAGGTAACGCAGTGGCGAAATTCCTACTTCAGCTTTGAATAGGTGTGCCAGCCGCCAGGGCGAAAGGTTGACTGCTTTAGCCATGTCACTCAGATCCAGCCTAAGGTGAAAGTTGTCTTCGATAAGAATCTTCACGACCTGCACTCTCCGATCGCGATTAGGATCTGTTCTGCCGACGGCAGCAGTTGAAGACTGCGTTGTTAGTTGCTTATTCACCTCTCGAGTCGAAGGAGGTCCACTCCTGCGGTTTCGTCCTTACAGAGTCTCAGGGACGATCTGACATCAAAAGACTCCCCTTAGTTCTTCCAACTTCGCGAAACAGAGCGCGTCCATTTGGTTTTGGGACGATACCCAGCCAGACGCTTCACCTTGCCTTGAATCGATCCTTCGCCACCTCAACTCACGCGGCTTCATGAGACTCACAGTTGGCTTGCCGGCGAAGGCTCAAATCGCGGAAATTGTTTGGCCTGAATGTGAAGGTGTGAGTTGCAACACCAAGACGCAAGGCCTATGCAAGAATGTGTATGCTTATATATGCGACGAAAGTGTGGGACAAGGAGTTTCTATTGACCGAGAGGGCTATTCACAACCTGTTGCTGCTAATCATGTGCGGATCTTGCTATCGCATGGCTATGATTGGGTTGAGCAGGCCGCTGTTTGTCTTTACTAATGAGTCTGCATATCACATCCAGTACGGAAGCCAACCTTACTTGGGAAAGGAAGTCCATGCGTTACGAAGAAACTTCCCAAGCGTCACAAGGGAGTTGATACGGGGCGTTTCCAGCATCCGGTAGCTGGGACTTGAACTGAACAAATCGGTAAGATGGAAGTTCAGTTTGACGGGTGTAACAATGCACCGCGACTTACCGGCGCATTTGAGGATATGCAGTCGAGGGAGCAATGCTCAAATCCATTCTCAGATGAATATTGCGATATTCCCGCGGGGTAGTGGCGTAACAGGCTCTGAAGCTGCGGCAGAAAGTGCTCACGTTGGGAAACCCAATTTCAGCCGCGATCTCTTTTACGCTGAGCATTCCACTCGCCAACAGTTCCTTTGCTTTCTCCAGCCGAAGCTTATTCACATAGCGCTGCGGCGAAACCCCAACCTCGCTTTTGAAGAGATGAGCCAGGCGTCCCGGCGACAAGTTAACGATTGTGGCCAGCTCGCGAATCATTAATTGGCGCCGTATGTTTTCGTTTATCAGTTCGAGAACTACCAACAATCGCCGATCATGAATGGGAGTCGTGGTGTCGGCAGGCAACGACCACACGCCGGACAGCAGCATCCGATCTGCTGCCCGACGCTGAGGCGTGGGGTGAGTTGTTAAGTTATCTAAGGTGCCATTCATCGCGAGTAAATCCTTTCAATGCCCAGTCATCGCTCTTTGGGTCCGTCCTTGTATTTGCCAGGCGTTACTCCGTATACCGACTTGAAGCTGCGCGCAAAGTAACTGGCATCTGCAATTCCTACACGGTTCATAACTTCTTTGACCGTCAGGAACTCGGTCTCTAACAACTGTCTGGCTGTTTCCAAGCGCACTTTTGTGAGATACCGCTCCGGTGAAGTTCCCATTGACTCCTTGAAGAGATGGCAGAGTCGCCAGCGCGAGAGATTTACTGTATCCGCCATTTCCGTCAGCGTGAGCCGCCGGTGATAGTTATGGCGAATGAAAGAGGCTACGTGTGCAATTCTTGGGTCCATCGTGGGGCCAGCAAAGATCTCCGAGCTACCAATCGGTTCTGTAGGACTCAAAATCCGAGAGCAAAATTCTTCCCACTCCCGGAGGAAGTTACAACCACGGTCGTGATGAGACTCATGGTTTCCTTTCAGGTGAGGATTTTCGTCGGGGAAGTGCGAAGAGGATGTCGCCTTAGATCCGCAAAGGCGGAGCACGACCGCGCTCACGCTTTGCGGTCCAATCGTCAGTAGGCGAGGACGAAACCTTTAAGATTGCTTCTTGAATAACTTGAGCTAAGTAATAGGAATAAAGAATTACCATTTGCTTTGCGCTTCGCTTCGTCCGGCTCGACTATTCTTGGATCGTGCAAGGCCCCCGGGCCTGAATGATTTCTGACCGGCGACAACGTCGGGCTTACTTCATCAAAAATGACGAGACTCAGGAGAACCATAAAGATGACCGGAGCCTTCACCTTCGTTACGCGCTCTCTTTAACTCTTGCTGTTGATCAGAAAGAAGACCGGCGACATGGGTGTTGCGAGTATACGCCGGCGCGCTATTGCTAAAACATTTGGCTAAGGCTGTATACAGTAACTCCTGCAACGTTTCAACGAACTTGCAAGAGACAATCTTGCTAATCCTAAGCATATCTTGCTAACCCACCGTAGTCGTTTCACCTACCTAATTCGCCCATCTAATATGGCGCTTGCTAAAAAACATTACTTAGATCAGGACCGAAGGCGCTTTTACTCTTGTTTTGGGGGATGAGGGCGCCCAATCTGGAGCGGAAGTGAAGTGAACAGGTCAAAAGCCCACCCATTTTGCACGGCGCTTGAAATAACTAACCAAACACATGTGCACTTGTGCGGAGTTCAAGGCTTCAATGAAATCAGCAAAAGGAATTGCCCGGGAGGTTGTTAGTCAACAGGTCATAACGTGGAGAGAACTGTCTCCGTGACAAGATGAGGCCCTTCTCGAATACGCTACGTCGCGATCACCGGGCGACAACGAAGGTATACTCTTCACCCTGGGAAGCGACACCATCGGGGCCTGCTCCCGTCAGAGTAACTTGGTAAAGACCGTCTCTGAGAAGATCACTTGGAAGCCTTACTCGTATTGAGTTGCCAATGGTCGGCCTCGCCTCGATATGCAAGCCCGAAACCCCGAACTCCTCATTGGTTCCAACGCGACGGACTAAGACCTGGTAGTTTGGGTACCGTTCTTTTTGGATCCATAGAAGATCGAGTTCGACCACGCTAATGTCGGCGCGCGGTGTCAGCGTAGTCTCAGGTCCAACACTTCTGATTGAAACTGGCGGTAGAACTAATGAAACGACTTGCGATGGGTTTACACGAAGATCCGGCTGCGCGTTCAGTTCCGCAAGCTCTCGTTCAATTGCCACATGCCGATTGTTCGATCTTACCAACCAGACAACGCCAATAATGCAGGCAATCGTGATGGCGGCTGCGATAGGAATGAAGAACCTGAGATTGCGCGGCGTTACGTGTGAAAGGAAAACACGCCGTTTCACAATCTCCGGAGGTGTTTGGCCTAACCTGGCTTCAGATGCGGCATAATCCTTTATTGAACGGCTGATTCTGAGTCTTCGTTGTTGCTCAGGCGCATGCCCGTACTGCGTGAGGAACTTGTCACTATCTTTAGGCGCCAACGATTGCTCAAGATAGTCCTCGATCAATTCGTCCTCTGCTATGAGAACTCGCTGGTTAAACTCGGCGTCGGACATAAAAAGCCCTTCGATTCGCTGCCGTTCCAAATCATCGACGCTTCCGAGTAGAAACTGCCTGATCTCCGCGTCGGTCACGAATTTTTCTTTCATCGTGTTCAATCTCCCGACTACCGAATCCCGCTAATAATGAATTTGGGCTCAATCCGTATCATTTTTCCTCGCGCGCTCATCCAGGCAATGTTCTATGCATTCCCCCAATTCAGAGCGAATTCGGCACATCCGCACCCTTAACGTTTCTATGGAAACCCCGAGCCTTTCGGCCATTTCAGCTCGCTGATCGATTTTCGCGCGCTTTTCCTTCGCATAATAAGCTATCAGCAAGTCCCGCTTTTCGACCGAAAGCTCCAGCAGGCAGGTTCGAAGGCATTCCTCTCGAGCCTCGGCGGTTTCTTCCTCAACTTTTGAAGGCGGAGCTCCTGCTATCTCAACCTCGTCAAGTGAAACATATGACCTAACCGTTTTCCTGTACTCCTTGATTAGATTGTTCGCCACCCCGTAAAAAAAGAGTTTTCGATTACCTTCGAATGAATCTTTCAACTGGTGCGCTTTCTTGGCGACGCGGTCGAATGTTTCGTCAGCCATTCCTTCCGGATCGATGCACTTGTTCCAGCCAAATACCTTGATTAGGTCGCGGCGGATCTCTTCATACATTCTTGCGGCCAAATCACGATCTGGATTAAGCCAGTCGAGCAACTCATTGAAGCTGTCTGGTGGTGAATCCGAATTTCGTGGCATCGTGGCAGGTATTTCTGTAAATCGATTTCCGTAGGCTTATTTATGGCTCCGCATGTGTGATCGGCGCCGGCGCCTCTGGAGGATGGTGAGCCCAAACGAAATCAGAACTATGGTGATCGCGATTGTCAGACTCGAGCGAAGACCGGAGCCACGGTCAACTACGATACTCTCTTTGTATTCCCCTTGTAAGACAAAGCCAGCCCAGAAATAGGGCGCACTCCAAGCAGTCTGTTGCCTGATCTTCTGTTTAGCTGAGCGCAGAGCGGCACCCGGTGTCATCCCGGTCTGCAACATTGATTGATAGAAATCTTTCATCAGTTCGGCGGTCGCTCGATCGTCGACTTTCCACAGGCTAGTCACCACCGTCTGCGATCCCGCATACATGAAACCACGCGTCAAACTCATCAAACCCTCACCCTTGATGTCCTTGCCCAGTCCCGTTTCGCAAGCACTTAAGACAACTAACTGGGCTGAAAGCTTAAGTCTGCAGATATCCTGGAGCGGCATGAATCCGTCGGTCTTACTTCCATCAGGTTTCACCATGCTAAGAACGATACCGGATAGCTCCGGATGCTCGCTATTGAAGAAACCATGCGTAGCGAAATGAATAATCTGATATTCACTGACGAGTGAGCTCATCGCGGTTTCGCGACTAGCGTCGAAGGCCTTGGTGACTTTGACAGTGCCTCGAGGCATCGTCGCCACGATCGCGTCGGCCTCTTCCGAAGCATGCAGAAGACGCAGTGGACCACCACGCACCAATCCGTCAAGGCCTCGAACCGCTGGCCTGGCGGTCTCTTCCGAAGCCGAGGCGGCGATGATTGAACCTGGTGGTCCATTTTGAACGCGGTCATCGCTGCTGCTGAAGACCGGGTCAGCGAGAACGGCCACGATCTTGTTGCCGGAACCTATCCTATGTTTCTCCTGACGAATCGCCGCCAATGTCGACATCGATGGAAGATTTACTATTTCATGTGTGGCTATCAGCGGTGGCAGATCGTCCGAAGAATTAGCGACTGCTTGGTTGACTGACGCGGGCGTTGCTGGGAGCGGCGCAGGTAAAGGATCCAATGGGACATACTGGAGCACCCCCTCCGTAACAACCATCAGTCTCTTGGTCCCGAGCTGATCTGCGACTGGCCCCAGGAGCATTTGACTCAAGGCCAGCGCTTTCTGGTGGTACGAAGAGTCTGCCGCGGCGACGTTAGTTTGATAAGTACCATCGTTCTTTGCATCGATGGCCTGGCGCGCGGTGAGCAATTTGTAAACTTCACGTCCGGCGTCTTCAAGGGTTGCGCGCGGAGGCAAATCATAACTCCGCACCGAATCAGCGGTCACTTTCCAAAGATAACTCCGCTCATCACCGAGTGCGTATTCCAGCAGAATCGTGTCACCGTCACGCAATTCGCCCTGAATCTGTTCCAGGCTTAACGCCACTGGCCGGGTGAGGGCAAGCGTCCGCGAATTATCATCTCTTAACTGGGCCTCAATCTCCTGGTACTCATTCCTCAACTCGTTTATCTGCCGTTCGACTTCTTTAGTTTCGGCTGGATCCCTACCCGTCGCTGAAAGTTCCATCTGGTATTGTGCTTGTGATCGAAGTAGTGCCCGAACCTCACGCTCCCGGGTCAAGAGTTCAGGAGCGGCTCCTTGACGAATGTCGGCATGTGCTTCGGTCAGGACATCAACAAGCGACCGCGCGCGTGCTGTTTCGCTCACTATTAAACCCGCAACGGCAAATCCCTGACCAGGCCGCTGGCGATCAAGCTTCATCAGAATATCGATGTACAAATCATAGTTCCGTCGAACCCCGGAAAAATATGAACTCCGAAAGTCCGGGCTGCTGACATTGGCCCGCAACTCCTCAATAATCCTGATCGAATCTTTGATATTCGCCAACGCAAGGTCGAGCTTGCCGAGATCACTTTGCGCACGAGCAAGATTGTAGAGGGAAGAAATAAGCACCCCTTTATCGCCCGCTTTTTCGCATAGAGCCAGCGCTTCTCTGTATGAACTTACCGAGTTTTGCCGCTCTCCAATGCGCAAATAGAAATCGCCTAGATTATTCCATGCGGTTGCTTGTCTCTCGCGATCAGACATGGTTGAATAGAATTTAAGAATTTTTCGATACTGTCTGACCGTCTTGTCTCTGTTACCCTGTGTCGCATAGATGACCGCGACGTTATTGAGCGCATTTGCTTCCGTGCGGACTTTTCCCGCCGCACGAGTCAACTTGAAACACTGTTGGTAATAGGCAAGCGATTGGTTGATGTCTCCGCTCAATCTGTATGACCTGGCAACGTTGCAGGTTGAGACCGAGGCCAAATCAAGATTGTGGTTACCCTGGAATAACCTGAGAGCGTCCCGATAGTTGTCTAACGCAGTGGCGTACTCGGTTAGATTCTCGTAGGCTTGTCCCAGTCCGTTAAGGGCTATTGCTTCGCTCTGTCGATCTCCAATCCCGCGAAAGATATCGATCGCTTCCCGGTGCATCCTAATCGCATGTTCCTCGTCACGATTGAGCGAATGCCAAAGTCCAAGCGCAGTGAGCGCTAACCCCTCACCGCTCCGGTTTGTCATCGCCCGATACAAAGCAAGAGCCTGTGAAAGCTCAGTCGCAGCCTTCTCCGCGTCACCCAAACCTCCCGCGATGTACCCAATGAATAGATGGGCCCTCGCGGTTCCAGTGCGATCAGCAATTTCCTTAAAAAGAGTAAGCGCTTCTTCGAACTGTTTCGAAGACTTGAGTAAATCACCTTTCGAATAATTGACCTCGCCCAGGCTGCTCAGCTCTTCCGCGTACGCCTTTTTCATATCTGGCGCCTGATCTATCTGACGATCAAAAGCCAGAATCTTCAGTGCCTCGAGAACGTAGTTTTTCGCCTTAACGTTATCGCCAAGATATGAATAGAGGCGACCGCTTTCACTGAGCGCTTCTGATTGTCCAAGGCGGTCCCCAGTGCTCTTTTCCCGCTCAGCGGCTTTGCCGTATCGCTTCAACGCCTCTTGATATTCACCTAACAGAAGGCAAATTTCTCCAGCTTCCATGGTCGCTGTAGCTGCCTTTCGCGAATCATGAAGCGAAAACCAAATCGCTGCCGCGTCATCGTATTTCTGAAATGCCTGGCGCAGCGATTTTTCAGTCCAATCAACGCGCAGCACACTTGCATTCGCCGCCAGCCGCTGCGCCGCGCCGGTTTTTTGATCCGCGGTCGTGGTGGGCCTGGTTGGTTCTACCTCTAGAATATAGTGGCGGGGTGACTCCTGATGTTCGAGCGAATGAATTTCGAGTAGATATTTACCCGCCGACTCGGCTGGCACCGACAGTTCCAATATTTCGTACTGTTGACTGACCTGTTCAGTCAGCTTTTGGCCGTCCGGGTCGTAGACGATTACCGAAAGCGCCAGATCTCCTTTCTCAACCGAAAAACGAAACAGCTGTCCGGTATTTAGAGAAACCTGGAACTGCTCCTTGGCGCCTGCGGCAAGATCACGGGTGATTGCGCTGCCAATGACTAGTTCCATCGGCTCCGCATCGCTCAGCGTCATGTTCGGCGTAGTTTCTGCAAGGTCAGCGCCAAGGCACGTCACCAGGAGGAAACATAGGAGCAAGAACTTCGGCGTTAACCGCCACTCTCGCCCGACCTGATTGCGATGATACTCGATGTTCTTCAATGGTATTCAGCGTCTTCGACGTTTCGAGGCTTCTCGTTTTCTTAGCACGTATGATTACAACACTCAACCGAAACCTCAGCGTCGATCCCCAAGGCTGTTGGTTTAACGATTCAAGATACAGAAAAAGAGAGTAACCCGAAAGCAGGATTACTCTCTTGTTGGACACTTAGGTCCTTAAAGGCAGGTCGATCTTATCGGCCATCGCGAAGTCGCTTACCGCGTTCCGCAATCTCGCTGGCAGCCTTGGCGCCTCCTGCCCTCCAATCTTCGAGGAGGCCAGCTCTCATCCCGTGTCCTCTTCGAGAAGCAGCGGCAACCGGTCCACGCTCGCCTTTCGAATTCTTTTCCAACTGTTGCTGACTCGTCTCATTAGGTACTTGCATTTCTGTGTCTCCTTTTGTCCAGGTGCGGATGCCGCAGTCACCAGCACAAGCCATTCGAGCCGGACGCGATTACGTCGCTTGTCATAACCGCGTCTGCGTACCGACTATCTAAGACTCAAAAACCCGACGCTCCAAAACAGGATGAATCGCTGCTAGGTTGAGTGTTAGCGAACTTGCACAAGGATCCGCTCTTTGGATTGCTCCTCACGACGTGGTCCTCTACAAATTGCCCTGTTCATCAATCAGAGTGTCTTGAATCGCAACGTGCATTGCGCCCAACCTTCGTTTCCGCAGCGCTCGCGCGAGTGCGACCAGCTTGATCTTCTCGCGCAGTCACGGTTTGAGAGACGCGGGTGACGCCCATCAGCAAGACTCTTTCAACCTTTACCGTTATTGCTGAGACCATTGATGGCTCCGGCTCAATTTCACAACTCCTCAGACGAGGATCTGCCTTCTTAACCTTTCTTGTCGCCCGAACACGGGTCAAAGCGGCAGTGGATCGTTTGCAGCCGCGCTCCGCTGGAGCTGGTGCGAGCGCGCTCGGGTCCCCTCGCAACGTGAGAGCCTGCCTGTATGTGTGTGCGACCGAATCAGTTTGGTTGAAGAACCAGTGCGTGATGTTGCGATTACCCTGAATATGGGCTTTGGAGCTTTCCAATTTTTCCAAAATTGCTCCTTCATGAAAAAAGGAACCGTCCTCAGACATCTCGCAGCCACTGGTCTGCCTGGCAAGAGCATTTGAGAGAATTCGCCATGGATGCGCTGCCTTGCCCTCGAGATCGGTACGCAACTGTGGAAACGGATCGTTTTCACTGAGGCCGTTGCGAACAAAGAGTTCGATACCGCTCGTGCGCGGTATTTTTGTTAGTCCAAGTTCGGCTTTCGCTGATGCGAATGATTCTTTGACAGACTTGCCAAAACCTAGAGCCCGGTAGAACGCGCCCGCAAAGGCTACTCCTCCTTTGTCACCTATTCCCTTCCCGGCTCCAACCGAATAATCTATGACCTCAGAGAGAGCGCGTGCCTGCGTCCTGGTAAAACAAGCATTCAGCAGGATGAGTCGCACGTGTCGCCGGTATAGCCCGAAGATTTCTACCAGACCATTGCGATCCACCTCTTTGCCTCTACCGGCTGTTCCCCCAAGAATGAGCTTCTGCGTTTTACTTGCGTGCCCGCTGAAGTGAACGATGTGCGGCTCATGCATCATTAGCAGGCGCTGTAGATCAAGCGCCCTAATGGCCTCGTGCTTGATCAATTCGAATCTATCGCGGCACGATCCTTCCTGAAGCTTTTCGAAAATCTCTCGTGCTTCCTCATCCACGAGAATTCGACTCGTAGTCCATGGATTTGCCGACAAGAAAAGTATGCGAATTCTTTCGCTCATCATGCCTCCTCGTTGTTCACGATTCCGCACCGGGGCGGCCCTCGTTTTTATTGCTTCCAAAATGCATGGCGCAGGAATACGGAAAATCTCTTCACCTTGCGTTAACTTTTTTTGGCGGCGAGAAGATTCGGCGCACAATTAGCTCGCGAATTCGTCCTCAAGCTTAGAACTATGCGAGATTGCGACTAGTTTTCAGAGTATCGGAGGAGTGACTTTAGGATGTGGAGTGACTTTAGGATGGAGAACGCGGCACCGTGACGAAGCCGCCGCGTTCGCGGGTTAACGTGGGCGCTTTCTCCCATCGAGATTGAACCGGACCACAATTATCGCAACTGATCGCGTGTCGCGTTTTGGAGTGAGGTGAAACAAGTAAAGTAACCAGCGGCATGCTTCGCAATTGGTAATTCACTTTTCATACTTGAGGAGAAGGTTTACAAGGATGCCCTTGCGTTCCGGCGCTATGACGCGATAGATCGTCTGCGGTACAGGATCCTCGCGCGTGAGCTGTCGGCGTTTCTTCGCGGCGGCCTGTTGTTCCTCCTGCGTCCACGCGCGGCCAACTCCCCCTTCCATTTCGTAACGCTCGGTCACGCCGCTCCACAATTTTTCCCATCGGCTAAGCTCCACCGAGTCGATACGCAGCGGCTTGTCAGACAGCGGGAGATCGAGCGGGGTGGCAGTTACTATGAACGTCAGTAACTCGCCGACTTGATTGCGACTTGTGACACGAGCTGTGAAATGGTTCGGGTCGTCTTCCTGGCCCGGGATGTCAATTAGGCTCCCGGGAACGAGTTTGTTGTCAGCCTCAGCCCACGGGAAGATTAGCATCGGCTCGCCAGTTGAGCCGTCGGCCGAAAGATCTCGATCGATCACGTAAAGGTACCCGGTTCGCGGCGACTCAACGCTTATGCGTACGTAATCGCCTTCTCGAAAGGTGCCGTCGCTTTGGACTCGTTCGGCAGCCCAAAGCAATCCTTTCCTCTTTTCGCGGATGAGAGCGCGGCGGCCCGAGTCACCTGTCCGGGCCGGGCGCAACCTCCAGATCGTGATTCCCAGCTGCACGAAATTCCCGGCCGGCGGTCGTGAGCCGACCGCGGGATTCGAAACGAGCCGGTAAGTGGGGCGCTTGGTTTGAACTCGTGATTTTCCCTTGCGGCTGGGCGAGGCGACTTCTCTTCGGCTCTTGATAAAATCGTCAGAGACTATTTTCCTTTGCGTCTCCTGGCTCCGGCTGATAGACCCTTCGACTCGTAAACCCGCAATGCTCGAGAGAGAGAGCAACAAGATCACAAGCCATTTCATATGTAAGGGTGGTTTCATAGTTGGCCTCATAAGTCACTGATGTTCCAGCTCCAGCAGTTTCACGAGTAAATCACCGCTAGCGCGAAGACTGGTTCGTTGCTTAGCCGTATCTTTGGTTGTTTCCGGCTCGGGAACCGAATGTTCAGCCAGGAAGGCTCTCAGGCTCCGGGCAATCTCGGCGTCAGTGATCGCGCCTTCTTTGTTCTTGAAGGCGTCGTGGCGCGCGATCTCGATCGGCGTGACCTCAGTGGCCGACCATATGATCCAAAAGCGTTCCGTTCCTTTCTCCCCGCTAAACGTATTCCAGTTGGTTTGCATCTTTTGGTTTTGCTCCAGACGCGAGCCTTCGTTCGTCGCCGGTGTAGGGTAAATTATCGTGAACGAGGTCTGGTCCTTTTCCGGCGGCCCTTCGTTGAATACGTAAAGATAACCAGCCTGGCGGCTGGACACATTGAGCCGGAACTTGTACCCGTTTTCGAAAATCTCCTGGCCGGATGACTCAAAAGGGTCCTGGTACGGCAGCCCATTGCGCATCTCTTGCACCGTGAGTGAGTAGGTCAGGGTGCGATGTGGCGATGAAGAACCCGAACGCGAATTCGCCGGCTCGCCGAACAGCCCGTTGTTTCGAGAAATCAACCAGTAGGCGCCCGTCATCGCTCCAATGATCAGCGCGGCGGCAACTGCATATACTAACCAACGCCGCGGCCGTGATTTCCCGTCGCTGATTAAGCTCGTTTCCTGCGTTTGCGCAGTCGAAATGGACGCGCGCGACGAGTCGAATGAATCTAACGCGGTTGCCAAACCCGGCGTGGCTGCCGCCTCCAGCGACCTGCCGGAACCGGCGTCCTGTTCGGATCCGCCTTCTCCACCAGCCAACAAGGCGCGCGACAATCGGTCGCCGAATTCGCTGACGCTGAGGCTCCGAGCCTTGGCGTCAAACGCGAGGCCGTTGAGAATGATCGCGTCCGCTTCTTCCGGTAAACGCGGTCGCAGGTCTGCTGGTTTGGCGCGCACACCCTGGCGTTGCATTTCAGCGAGATGAGCAGGGGTATCGGCAAGAAATGGACGTCGGCCCGTTAACATCTCGAACGCAATAATGGCAAACGAATAAAGATCGCCGGCAGCCGCCACTCTGTCACCGCGCAACTGCTCAGGAGACATATAGGCTACGGTTCCCATGGTACTGGCGCCCTTTGGAGTGCTGGGACCAATCAACGATTCTTTGACTCTGGCAATGCCAAAATCCAGGATCTTGACGTGTTCTTCAGCGGGGCCCAGGCGTTGAAGCATTATGTTTTCAGGCTTAAGGTCGCGGTGGTAAATCTTTTTCTCGTGCACGGCGCTAAGCGCCGCCCCAATGCCCCTGATGATCGACGCGGCCCGCGGAAACTCTATCCCTTCCGGTTTTGCGGCGATCATCTCTCGCAAGGACATTCCTTCTACATACTGCATCACCAGGTAAGGTTTCTTATCCGGCAGCTCGCCGGCGTCGAGAATATTTACCACACCGGGGTGATCTACCCGAGCGAGTGCTTCTCTCTCCTGCTGAAATTTCTGAACCACCCATTCGTTACGTAGCGATTCGTCCAATAAAACCTTTACAACTACACGCCTCTGGTGAAGTCGGAGATCCCGCGCCACATAAACCCGCGCCATGCCACCAACCGCCAGGCAGCTTACGACGACATATCGCCCATCAATTGTCGAACCGACTAGTTCATCCGCCGGGTCAGCGACTTCGGGCGACGGTGTGCGAGTGTCGCTGTTGATGACTCTGAGGCCAAGCTCGAAAACAGGTGCTTCCAGAAATTGCGAATCGGATTCGTCAGCCTGCAGAAGCGAGCAGATCTCTCGTATCAGAAGCGGGTCGAAACCACACTCTCGCGCAACAAAATCAATCCGCTCCGTAGCAGACAGGGGCAAGGCCAGGTAGTAGACCTCTTGAATGCGATCCCAAATGTGAGGCTCCATCCAGTTTCTCCGGTGTATCGCGGGGACATCTTATACACGGTCGCCGCCTCTGGCAATACTCGTTGGCAGGTCCCGCATCTTTGAATGTGAAGATGTTGCTACGCGCTGAGAAACAGTCTCGACTCCGGCGGTAATTGGATATAATGTGAGTCTCCTTTTTGATCAAAAACGAAATGCCACAGACACACGAAATTACCGCGCTGCTTCAGGCGTGGACCAATGGTGACTCGGAAGCTCTCGCCAAATTAATCCCTTTGGTTGATCATGAGCTGAAGAAGATCGCGCACGCCTACATAGCTAACGAGCGACCCGGACACATCCTGCAAACAACAGCGCTGATGGATGAAGCCCTCATCAGGTTGATGGACACGAAGGAGATCAGCTGGCACGACCGAAAACACTTCTATTCGCTGATCGCTCGGCGCATGCATCACGTCCTGGTTGATTACGCCAGAAGGGAGGGTGCCGCCAGAAGAGGCAATCGGCCCCATTTCGTCGGCCTCGACGAGGCGTTTAAGTTGCCGGAGGACCTATCGAAGGATTTACCCCTTCTGCATGAAGCGCTAACCAAACTAACGGTTTTGGACAGCCGGAAGGCAAACGTAGTTGAACTTCATTACTTCGGAGGTTTTACATTTGCCGAAATTGCGAAGATTCTGGAGGTTGCTAAGATCACTGTTGAGCGCGATTGGAAGTTCGCACGCAGCTGGCTGAGAAATGAAATCTCTGACGGCGAAAATTTGAACAGCACCACCGAGTCTTGAGGTTGACCTAAACGCTGCCCGTTCCTTCGCAGAACACTACGGGCGATATTGATTCAACGCACTAACTGGCGCAAAGAAGATTCTTTGTGCTGAGGAAACTTGCCATGAATCCCACCACGGCACCCAAACCGGCCCCCTCAATCTTTCGCCGAGGCATCATTCTGATGCTGACCCTTTTTCTGGCCGCCGGCACAATTGCCGCGCAAGACACCGGGCAAACACAGGAACAGGCGGCTATGAAATCAATGGCCGAAGGACTGCAACTGATTACCGAGGGATCGCCCACATCGCTTTCGAAGGCCATCGAAAAATTCGAATCGGCGAGGGTTTTGCTGCACTCCCTGAATAACACTCTCGGCGAGGCAGCTTTGCTGTCAATTACCGGCTCCGCTTACTTTCTGCTTGGGCAAACTCAACCGGCGATTGAAAAGTATGAGCAGTCGCTACCTCTCTTTCGTGCCGTAGGTGACAAGAAAGGAGAGGCCGCCGCATTTCTTCAGCTTGGACAGCTGCACGGGACTTTGGGCGAAATGCAGAAGGCGCTGGATAACTTTGGACGGGCGTTGCCCTTGTTTCGCGCCGCGGGTGAGCGCCAGGGTGAAGTGATAACCCTGTCGAGTATTGGCAGTCTTCATATGTTCCTGGGCAAATCTGAGGAGGCACTCAGTTATTACCAACAAGCTCTGGAGATCGCTCGCGCCACCGGTGCTCGTGAGAGTGAAGCAGTTGCACTTGCGGCAATTGGCCCGCTCTACAATGATTTGGGTGAGCCGGGGAAGGCGCAGCAGAGCCTTGAGCAAGCTTTGTCGGTGTATCGCGCCCTGGACTTTCGTCGCGGTCAGGCTCTGACGCTTGTTTCGCTTGGCCTCTTACATAGTTTTGAAGGCGAACCACAGAAAGCTCTCAAATATAACGAGCAAGCTTTGCCTCTCTTTCGGGCCGAGCACGATCGTTACGGCGAAGGTTTGACGCTCTTTGGAATTTGCTGGAATCACGTCAGTTCCGGTGATTATCAGAAGGGGCTCGACTACTGCGGTCAAGCGCGAACGCTTCAGCGCTCCATTGGTGATCGGCATACTGAAGCCATGACCCTGAAGCAAATCGCCATAGGAGAACGTAATCGTGGCAATTTCGCAGCCTCCCAAACCGCGATTGAGTCGGCCATTGAGAACGTTGAGGCCGTTCGCACAAAAGTAGTCAATCCCGAGTACCGTCTCTCGTATTTTGCCGGTTCACAGGATTACTACGAGTTCTACGTCGACTTGCTAATGCGTTTGGACAAGGAACACCCCAACGACGGTTATGATGGCAAGGCGCTCCAGGCGACCGAACGGGCGCGCGCCCGCTCCCTGCTTGACACGCTTAAGGAGGCGAACGCAGACATACGTCAAGGCGTCGATGAGGCATTGCTGCAGCGCGAGCGTAAGACTCAGAATCGCCTGAACGCGCGAGCTCAGGCCCAAATGGAATTGCTTTTGGGGCCGCACTCAGAGGCGCAAGCCACGGCGATCGCCGAAGAGGTCGAATCGCTGATTAAGGATTTGCAGCAAGTCGAAACGGAGATCAGACAAACCAGCCCGCACTATGCGGCTCTAATGCAACCGCAGCCACTGACACTAAAAGAGATTCAGACTCAGATACTCGATCAAGACACGGTGTTGTTGGAGTATGCGCTCGGTGAAGAGCGCAGCTACCTGTGGGTGGCGACGTCAAGCTCGATCACCAGTTACGAGTTAGCTAAACGTGATGAGATCGAAACAGCCGCCGGCCACTTTTACAATCTCTTGAATGTGCGCAATAAGGATGTCAAAGGTGAAACCAGCGAGCAGCGGACAGTCCGGGTCGCGAAAGCTGACCTGGAAATCCCAGTAGCTGCTGCGTCCCTGAGCCGCATGGTGCTTGCTCCCGCCGCGGGACAGTTGGGAAAGAAGCGATTGATAATTGTTGCCGACGGCGCTCTCCACTTTGTTCCGTTTGCTGCTTTACCGGTCGGAAGTAGCGGAGCAACGAGCACCCCAAGGCTTTTGATAACCGATCATGAAATTGTAAACCTCCCTTCGGCCTCGACACTGTCAGTGGTTCGGGGAGAAGTGGCGGGACGTACACCGGCGCCGAAGAGTGTAGTAGCGGTGGCCGATCCGGTGTTTATGAAAGACGATCCGCGGGTTAAAAGAATTAGAGATAAGCAACCCCGGGACTCGCCAAAGAGTACCGACGAAGCACCAGTGCGCAGTGAAAACACAATAGATCGTCAGCTGGTCAAAGCGACCGAAGATACGGGCGTCACGGCCGAAGGAATGTATGTTCCACGTCTCCCTGGCACGCGTCAGGAAGCAGAACAGATAGTGGCTATGGTTCCCCCGGCTGAGAGTCGACTAGCGCTGGATTTTGCTGCCAGCCGGGAAACAGCTACCAACGCAGAGCTGAGCCAGTACCGTTACGTGCATTTTTCCACTCACGGTCTTTTGAACAGCGTGCACCCGGAGTTGTCAGGTCTTGTCTTCTCTCTGGTGAACGAACGTGGGGAAACCCAGGACGGGTTCTTAAGGGCGCACGAGATCTTTAACCTGAAGCTTCCGGCTGAGGTAGTGGTTCTGAGTGCGTGCCAGACAGGCATTGGCAAGGACATAAGAGGAGAGGGCCTGGTGAGTTTAACCCGTGGATTCATGCACGCCGGAGCGCCTCGCGTGGTCGTCAGTCTGTGGGATGTAAGCGACTGGGGAACGACAGAGTTGATGGTCCGCTTTTATCACGGAATGTTAAAGGAGGGCATGCGGCCCGCCGCGGCGTTACGGGCTGCGCAAGTATCGCTCATGAACGACAAGCGATGGGCGTCGCCATATTATTGGGCGTCATTCACATTGCAGGGCGAGTGGCGATAGTGTACAGACCGGACAGATAATTCACGGGTGTTGGGACATCGTTTACATATGTCCCAAGGATTAGCTTTAGCCTCCGCTAGGCGGGGAAAGTGATACCTGGAGGATCCGCGCAAAACTTAATCGGACTTCTCTTTCAGATCAGCACGCAGTCTTCAATGTGGAGAATGGAGACTTTTGTCGGCGGACTTCAGCCAACACTCACAACCTTTGCTGAATGGTAAAAACCCTTGGCCCGATTTTTCCAGTCCTTAAAGGGGGCTCAACAAGTCTTCGTTATTTCCCCGCTCCGTAGTTCGGATCGTCGGCTCTCTCGAGCTGAATGACGTTTTTGGATCTTCCGCGAGAGGCCTTGGATCAGCTCTACAGCTCCGGGCCAGTCCCGTGGCCAGTTCATCAAAGACGAGCTGAATCACAAACCGAACGGCCGCCACGGGGGCTAAAGCTACGATGTTCTGCCAAACTAGGTCACGTTCAACGGATCGTTCTGATACTCCAAATATAATGAGATTAGTTGGACAGCGTCTTGGGCAATAAGTGGACACTAAACTGAAAACTACGCGGATTTGCTGAGGAAAATTGAAGAAGTATGGTGCCGAAGGGGGGACTCGAACCCCCACGAGTTACCTCACACGCCCCTCAAACGTGCGCGTCTACCAATTCCGCCACTTCGGCTTGTTCCGGAAGGACTTCAAAGATTTCACTGGCAGCGTTCATCACTTCTTGGGAGTGGCCTTTGTCGGCGCCTTTGACGGCTGAGTAAGTGTGGTTGATGTAGGCACTGCTGCTGGCGCTGCCGTTGCAGGCGACGATTGCGGGGTCGCTGCGGCAGACGGTGACGGCAGCGGCGCCTGCTCAGGAATGCCCGACTGCAAAACTGAACGTGTACCGGTGACGATTGGCAACGATAAAACTAAAGCGAACAGCATGAACCCGGCCGCAGCGCCAATGGTAATCTTCGACAAGAGCGTCTGCGTGCCTCTGGGTCCAAACGCCGTGCTCGAGACTGAACTCGAAAACAGCGCTCCCGCGTCAGCCTTTCCTGGCTGGAGCAGAATCGTCACCACGAGCACGATGCACGAAAGAATAAACAACCCGTAAAAAAGATATGCTAGCAATTCAATTCTCCAGTCAGTTGTCAGTTGTTAGTGGTCAGTAGTCAGTGGTAATCCGAGCGAGCTTGAGTTGAGAACAACTAACAACTAACTACTGGCAACTGACCATTACTTGTAATTAACTATCTGAGCGAAACTCTCGGCATTCAAACTCGCCCCGCCGACCAGTCCACCATCGATGTCAGGCTGCTTCATCAAGCCCGCAACGTTATCCGGCTTGACTGAACCGCCGTACAAAATCCTCAGAGCCTCAGCGGCTGATGACGAGTGCCTCTCCGCGAAAACGCGCCGGATAAACGCGTGCATTTCCTGCGCTTGCTCCGGCGTCGCGGTGCGTCCGGTCCCAATGGCCCAGACAGGTTCGTAGGCCACGATGATACGGTCGAGGTCCGACGCTGTCAACCCGGTCAATCCGCCGATTAATTGTTCCCTTACAACCTGTTCGGCGTTTCCGTGATCGCGCTGTTCCAGTGTCTCACCCACACAAACGATGGCCGTCAATCCGGCCGCAATGCCCGCTTGAGCTTTACGGCTGACCATTTCATCAGTTTCAAAGAAGTATTGTCGCCGTTCAGAATGTCCGACAATTACATGCGAGCATCCCGCATCTCGCACCATGAACGCCGCTACTTCGCCGGTCAATGCGCCTTCCTTTTGTTCGGTCGCGCAGTTTTGCGCGGCGATCTTAATGTTCGATCCCTCCAGACGATCGGCAACACTTTTCACTGAGGTGAACACCGGCGCAACGATGATTTCGCAATGGTTCGCGTTGGCGACCAGAGGTTTCAGCGCCAGGGCCGCGGCGACAGACTCGCCGACGGTCTTGTACATTTTCCAGTTTCCCGCGATGACAGGTTTTCTCATAGTCAATTAGGTGATAACCACGAAGCCACAAAGAGCACGAAGACTTTCCTTAACCCCTCTTGTGTCTTTGTGGTTAACTCCGATCGTTGAGCGCTGCGACGCCAGGCAATTCCTTCCCCGCCAGAAACTCCAAGGTCGCGCCACCGCCGGTTGAAATATGGGTAATCCGATCAGCGACGCCGGCTTGGGCAATTGCCGCAACCGAGTCGCCGCCACCCACGATAACAATCGCGCCCCGATCCGCCGCTTCTGCAACAGCGTGCGCGATGCCGATCGTACCTTGGTTGAATGGCGGCTCTTCGAACACCCCCATAGGACCATTCCAAATAATCGTTTTGGCATCGGCAAGCGCATTTGAGAAGAGCGCGACGGTCTCGACGCCTACATCCATGCCTACGTGACCGGCGTTGGTGAATTCGATCGGGATTGTCTTGGCCAGTACCTGACCACCTTTTATCGGCTCGTAGCTATCGACAATCTGATGGTCGCTGGGGAGAAGCAGCGCGACGCCCGTCGCGGCGCAACGCTGCGTGATTTGCAGAGCCGTCCCCATCATTTCGTTTTCCACCAGAGACTTCCCTACCGTGAAACCTTCGGCCTTCAAAAACGTGTAAGCCATCGCTCCGCCAATCAGGAGCTTGTCGACCTTGCGATCGATGAGCGCATTAATAACCGGAATCTTGTCAGAAACTTTAGCGCCCCCGAGGATTGCCACGAACGGATGTTCTGGATTGTTTATGACGCGGCCAAGATATTCGAGTTCTTTCTCCATCAGAAGTCCGGCCGCGGCCTGCTTGACGAACTTCGTGATGCCGACAGTCGAGGCATGTGCGCGATGCGCAGCGCCAAAAGCATCGTTAACATAGAGATCGGCTAAGGACGCAAGCTGCCGCGCGAACGACTCGTCATTCTTTTCTTCCTCGGGATGAAAACGAAGGTTCTCGAGCAAAACGATTCCGCCATCGCGTAATTCGTCCACCTTTGCCTGGGCAGCTTCGCCCACACAATCGTCAGCAAACGCGACGGGCTTCTCAATCAACTTTGCGAGATGTTCCGCCACCGGGCGTAGGCTGTACTTATCCACGCGCTGGCCTTTCGGCCGGCCCAGGTGCGATGCCAGGATCACCCGCGCGCCGTGTTCAATTGCATAGTTGATGGTTGGAATTGCGGCGCGAACACGCGTGTCGTCTTCGACTTGCCCGTCTTTGATGGGAACGTTGAAATCCACCCGGATGAAAACGCGCCGGCCGGGCAGATCGAGATCTCGGATTGAGAGTTTAGGCATTGCCGATTTCCAATTGCCGATTGCCGATTAAGCTCATTCTCAACTTCTCGTCACTCAAGAGATGAACTCTCCCTTACGGTCGGGCTACTGCCCCAGTGAGGTCGCCCGTCCCGCTTGATTTCCAATTGGCAATTGGAAATCGGCAATTGACAACACTCAGAGCCCCTTGCCCGCAATGTACTTCACCAGATCGCGAACGCGGCACGAGTAGCCCCACTCGTTGTCGTACCAGGAAAGTATCTTGATCATGTGGCCGCCGATTACTTTCGTGTATTCGGCATCGACGATTGATGAGTTTGAATTCTGCTTGAAGTCCGAAGACACCAGCGGCTCTTCGCTGAATGCGAGAATGCCCTTCAACTCTCCGTTGGCGGCGTCCTTCAAAGCTTGATTCACTTCTTCCCGTGTCGTTTCCTTGTCGACGTCAATCACCACGTCGACCAACGAAACATTCGGCGTCGGCACACGCACGCTGATGCCGTCGAACTTTCCCTTCAATTCAGGAAGCACCAATGACACGGCCTTGGCCGCGCCGGTCGAGGTTGGAATCATGTTGAGCGCGGCAGCGCGAGCACGGCGCAAATCCTTGTGTGGTAAATCGAGCAACTGCTGATCGTTGGTGTACGAGTGAATCGTAGTCATCTGCGCGGTGCGAATGCCGAACTTTTCGTGAATGACTTTGGCAACGGGCGCCAGACAGTTGGTCGTGCAGGAAGCGTTGGAGATCACATGATGAGCGGCCGGGTCGTACTTGTCTTCATTCACTCCGAGCACAATCGTGATGTCTTCGTTCTTGGCCGGCGCAGAGATGATTACTTTCTTGACGCTGCCGCGCAGGTGCTTACGGGCGTCTTCAGCTTTCGTGAAAAGGCCGGTGGACTCAATCACGATTTCAGCGCCGACCGACTCCCAGGGAATAAGCGCGGGATCGCGCTCAGAGAAGACACGGAACTCTTCTCCCTCAACAGTAATTCCCTTTTCAGACTCCGAGATTTCATGGTGAAGATTTCCCAGCACTGAATCGTACTTCAGCAGGTGCGCCAACGTCTTGGTGTCGGTTATGTCATTAACTCCTACGAACTCGATGTCCTTGTCGCCTAGCGCCGTGCGAAAGATATTCCGGCCGATTCGGCCAAACCCGTTGATGCCAACCTTCACCGCCATGCTTTCTCTCCTTCTTCGATTCCGATTTTCGCGTACTGGATTAGGGCCGAATGTTAATCTTAGATCTCTTCGAACCACTCCATCGA
This sequence comes from Blastocatellia bacterium, assembly GCA_033856915.1. Taxonomy (GTDB): domain Bacteria; phylum Acidobacteriota; class Blastocatellia; order Pyrinomonadales; family Pyrinomonadaceae; genus UBA11740. The sequence continues at coordinate 119,674 of JAWVEB010000028.1, forward strand.
AAGCCGGCCAGGGTGCAATTCAAATCACAAGTAGGCCTCAGTGAGACTCAAGAATCCCGTACACTTAGCGATTGGTCTCAACTCCGAAAGTGGTTCATCCAGGAATAAGGAAGATTATGCAGCGCGTCTGCCGGTGTCAAGCGAGGCATCTACTTTGGTGTCGCCCAGTTTGATGTGGCACGCGCATCTGGCGCGTGGCTTCAACGTCGGGACGCCCGTGCCTCTTTTCAAACGCCAGTACCATCTTACCTACTAGAATTGATCAGCGCGTTTTGATCCGGCATCGACATCATGCGCGCCGCGAGATGACTTCAGTAAGGCCGTGAAAACCAACAGTTGCCGCATGTTTTTGAAACCGGGTATAGTCTGATGACGTAGTATGGAGTGACCTGGCGCTATCTGTCTGTTCGGAAGCAAGAGCGCTGGCGCGATAATTAACAGTTCTTTTTTTGAGGAGCACCTTAGATGTCGAATCAGTTGCCTCGGGCATTTACCAGAGCGCTAGTCCTGGCGCTTTTTGTTTTGGCGAGTTTCAGCGCGGTATTGGCCCAAACGCCTAATCCGACGCCGGTGAATCCGGCGACGCAGCCTCCGGGCCAGCCGCAGTTGCCCGGCCAAACCGTACCACCCGCGACGGCGCCGCCCGGAACAACCGTAACCCCCCCGATGCCTCAGCCGACACCGGTCGACCTGAACGTGCAGGATCCGCGGCAGCCGAACTTTCCAGATGTGCAGGCCCAGCCGGTGCCTCCTTTGCCCGACCTGACGCGCCTTGGAATCATCAGCAGCAACGTTGTGCCGCTGTCGCTGAACGACGCGATTCGCAGAGCTCTACTAAACAATAACGATATTGAGGTGTCTCGCGACGACGTCCGTTTTGCCGAGCAGCAACTATTCGCGCTGCAAGGCGTCTACGAGCCGATCTTTAGCGTTACGCCTCAGATTATTCAGAACATCACGCCCCAACAGAGCTCGCTTGGGGGCTCGGGTTCATCGGGTACGACTAAGACTACAACCTTTAATCTCAGTCCCTCGATCACCAAATCGTTCGAGAAGGGCGGCGGCACCTACACCCTCTCTTTCGCCAACAGCCACGTTAACACCAGTAATAATTTCAGCTTGATTAATCCGTTCTACTCATCGAACCTTTCGCTGCAGATCAATCAGCCGCTCTTGCGCAATCGTTCAATCGACTTTAATCGACATGCTATTCGGGTTCAGAAGAAACGCCTGGAACAAACTGATTCAGATTTTCGCGCCAGCACCATTCAGGTTATCTCGCAAGTGCAAGCCGCGTACTGGAACCTGGTCTTCTCGCTTCGCAATCAGCAGAACCAGCTCGATAGTCTGAACCTCTCGCGACAGAACATGCAGAACATCGAAGCTCAGATCGCCGCGGGAGCGAAAGCGCCCCTGGATCGAGCGCAGGTCCAAACCGATATCGCGACGCGAGAAGCTAATCTCTTTATTGCCACGCAGAACGTTTCGCAGTCCGAGAATACTTTGAAGCAGCTTATGCTGCGCGATCCGATGGCGCCGGAGTGGTCGGCGCAACTGACCCCGACGGACACGCCGTCGTTTGACCTGTCGCCCGTAAACCTGACCGCGGCGCTTGACGAGGCACATAAGAATCGACCGGAGCTGCGCCGCCTTGATCTCCAAAAGGACATCAACACAGTTGACATCCAGTACTACAAGAACCAGACCTTGCCGCAAGTCGATATTCAATCGACCGTGGCTTCAACCGGGCTGGCAGGCGCATCGCTGGGTCTGCCCGCGGGAACACAGGTGCCGTTGATCTCCGGGAATCCCACCGCGAACTCCAGCGCTTTCCTGCTGGCGCAGATTCAAGCCTTGCAAAGGAACGCCAGCCTTCCGGTCGCGACCGTGCCGACCGTAGCGACCAGTGGCGCGCCGTCGAACCTTATTGGCGGCTATGGCCAGGACTTGCGAAACCTCCTGGGCTTCAAGACGCGCAACATAACCGTGGGCGTGGCCATCTCGTTCCCGCTCCACAACAAGACGGCCCAGGCGAACCTTGCGGGAGCCCAGATTCAGCGCGAGCAGCTCGCGGCGTCGTACCGCTCTCAGGATCAAGCGGTCGAGATGGATGTGCGGAATGCGGCCCAGTCGGTCGACACCGCGCAGAAGCGCGTCGTCGCTTCGCGCCAGGCCCGAGAGAGCGCTGAGCAGCAATTGCTCGGTGAGCAAAAGCTTTATGAGGTAGGCCGCTCAACCACTTTTCTTCTGCTGCAGCGTCAGAACGAATTGACCATCGCCCGGACGAGCGAGTTGCAAGCACAGACCGACTACAACAAAGCCCTGGCCGACTTGCAACGGGCAACCGCCGCGACGCTCAGGATTAATAACGTGGTCGTTTCTGATCCCACCAAGCCATAGCATTTTTGATTTGCGATTTCTGATTTGCGATTGCGGTGTGAAATCAACACAATATCCGTAATCGCAAATCTAAAATCAAAAATCGAAAATGAAGATCACGGCGACTATCATCACCTTCAATGAAGCCGAAAATATTCGGGCCGCCTGCGAGTCTGTCGCCTGGGCCGATGAGATTGTAGTAGTCGATTCAGAATCCACTGACTCAACCCGCGAACTCGCCGCTGAGTGTGGCGCGCGCGTGATCGTCAATCCCTGGCCGGGCTTCTCGGCACAAAAACAGCTCGCGGTAGATTCGGCCAGTCACGACTGGATCTTCAGTCTGGACGCCGATGAGCGCGTCTCGCCCGAATTGCGAGAATCGATTGATAGGCTCCGTACTCAGGACGAATCAATGCCGACTGACGGATATCGAGTGGCGCGGCGGGCATTCTACATGGGCCGTTGGATTCGCGGCGGCGGCTGGTATCCTGACTATCAACTGCGGCTTTTTAACCGCACGCGCGGGCGCTGGAGTGAGCGCCTGATTCATGAATCCGTTTCGATGGACGAGGGCACGTGCGTGGGAATCGTCCATGGCGACCTCCTCCACTACTCAATGCGCGACACCGTCCATCACCGGCAAATGATCGAGGAGCGTTATGCGCCGCTGGGCGCGCGGCAGATGTTGCGCGACGGCAAACGCACTTCGGTTTGGCGAACGACGATCGCCGGACCTGCTGCTTTTCTGCGCAGCTTTCTTTTGAAAGGCGGCTGGCGCGACGGACGAGCGGGGCTGACGATAGCGAACTTTGCCTGGCTGCATGCCTCTCTAAAGCATACGATTCTCGCTGACCTTCAAAAGTCAAACCGAGGGGATGCAGCGAGAGAATGAAAACGAACACTATCCCAACAAACTAAAAGCCAGTAGGCGCTGTATCCGAAGCCGCGCTACAATGCACCCCTGAATGAACCTTTCGCTTGAGAACGCCTTTGCTCCACCACTGCCGGTCGCTTGCGCGTTCATGGGAATAGTCGGCGCCATGATCGGCAGCTTTCTCAACGTCGTCATTCATCGCCTGCCGCGCCAGCAATCGATTGTCTTTCCCAACTCGACCTGTCCCAAGTGCCGCAAGCCAATCAAGCCCTACGACAATATTCCGATTCTGAGTTTTCTGATTCTGCGCGGACGGTGTCGCGTTTGCAGCGCGCCAATCTCGCCGCGCTATCCTGCGGTCGAAGCCCTGACGGGCTTGTTGTTTGCCGCGGTGACCTGGCACGACGGTTGGTCCCTCGCGCTCGGTTTCGATCTGGCGTTCGCGGCCGCGCTCCTGGCGCTGATATTTATCGACGCCGAACACATGATCCTGCCGAATGCGATTACCTATCCTGGCATTCTGTTCGCACTGATTGCTCGTACAGTCGTCCCTTTTCTGGCGGGCCCGGCGCACTTTGACGACTTGCCGCAACTGATTACGCTCCTCCCCCCGAATTATCCGGCTTGGCTGATCTCGCTGATCGGCGCCGTTCTCGGCGCGCTGGCCGGCGGAGGCTCGCTATGGCTGATGGGTTTTCTTTGGGAGAGACTGCGCGGCGTCGAAGCGATGGGTCTCGGCGATGTAAAGATGATGTTCATGGTGGGAGCATTCCTGGGTTGGCGGCTGACTATTCTCACGATTCTCATTGCTGCGCTGAGCGGTTCGTTGGCTGGAATTTCCGTGATGTTGCGGCGCGGCAGTCGAGACCTGCAGATGATGTTGCCGTTCGGGATTTTCCTGGGCATCGGGTCAATCGTCTCTTTATTGATCGGCACGCGCATCATCGAATGGTACGCATCGCAATTTCGCTAGGTCCGTTCCGATTTGATCTTCGTTCGTGATGGTTGGCCTCTTTGGCCTGACGCCGGCCTCTCTGGTTTCTCTAATCATGCAAGCGAGTCGTCTGCAAATCCTGCTTACCATTCTGGCCGGCATCTTCCTGCTGGGCACCGTGCTGATCTTCGCCGTCTTCGCGGTGGCCCCGGACACTGCCGTGATCTACCGTCCCTTTCTGCTGACGTCTTTTGTTGTCGCGATCTTTGTCAGCCTCGTCTGTATTGCCTGGCTCTTGCGTGGTCTGCTTCGTCCTTACAGTCAGTTGGTCGGAGAAGCGAAGCGCGCCCCCGTCACCCATTCAGGGAAGCCGCAAAACGAAGCCGCGTTCGTGCTCGAGACCTTTCAAACGGTCATTGCGCAGCTTCAGGCGCAGCAGTTGGAACTGAAACGCCTCAGCGATCAGGCGAGCCAGCGTGCCGATTCCGCCGAACGCTTCAGCGAACGCATTGTCGCCAGCATGCCCACCGGATTAATCGCTTTCGATGCAGCCGGGCACACCACGGTAACGAACGCGCCTGCCCGCGCTTTGCTCGCGAATGAACTGAGCGCCTCAGGCGAACACGTCCGCGCGATCTTCTCCAGCGTCCCCGCCCTCGCCGAAATGGTCGAAGCCTGTCTGGCAAGCGGGAGTGTCTTTCGCCGCGAAGAGATCGAAGCCATCGATGGGCCGGGCCAGGGCAAACGATTCGGCGCCACGGTCGCGCCAATCGATCCAGCGTCGGCGTCGGGATCGCGCGGCGCGCTTTGCCTCATAACCGACATAACGGAAGTCACGCGCCTGCGCGAGCAGGTCGTGCTGAAGCGAAACCTGGAGAGTCTCGGCGAGATGTCCGCGGGCCTGGCCCACGAATTCAAGAACGCGATGGCCGCGCTGCACGGCTATGCTCAGTTTCTGCAAAGCGTCGATTATGACGCGCAAGGCAAGACCGCCGCCGATGCTTTGCTGCAGGAAGTCAGAAACCTTTCCGAGATGACCACGTCGTTTCTGAACTTTGCCAGCCCGCAGACACTCCAGCTCGAAGATGTTTCACTGGACGAATTGATCCAAGAGTGCGCGAGAGACTTGAATTCGCTGTTTGATGAAAACGGTGTGTCGCTAATTATCGAAGGATTTCCCTCGGCGCCCTCGCCGCCAGCCGGCGAACGGGGCAGTGGCCCGACCGTCAGGGAGGGCTCAAGCGAATCCCCTGGACAAGAGGCGCATCTTGAAATCCAAGCCGACACCCGGATGCTTCGCCAAGCTCTCTTGAACCTCCTCCGCAACGCCGCCGAAGCAATTCCCAAAGACAAATCCGTCCGCCGAGTTACCATTCGCACTTCTACTGAAGTCGAGCAAGACAAACAGTGGGCGACAATTTCCATCCAGGACACGGGCGATGGAATTGCCGTTGCCGACTCGCAAAAGATCTTCATCCCCTTCTTCACGACCAAGACCGGAGGCCACGGCATCGGCCTCGCCCTGGCCCATCGAGTCATCACCGCACACGGCGGCACCCTGACCGTGGCGAACGCTCCTGAAGGCGGCGCGATCTTTACAATTCGACTGCCGCAGTGAGCGCGATTTAACGAACTCATAACGCCGGGAATACGGTATTATGAAGTGGACGAATGATCAGTAGTTATCGGATCGAGGAGTTTGGGCAGCTGCGGTATTTTACAGCTCAATCCGGTCTCATCCCGCATTTCTGCGGATGAATAGATGTTGGATGCCTTCTTAACATGAACGTCACACCCGCGATTCTAGCGTTAGGTCTCATTGTTATGGTGGACGCGTGCCTCACGGCGAAGCCGCGCCAATTACCGAATCAGATCATTACTTCGGTTATGAATGACCTATGCTCGTCCGGCTGCTCCGACGAACAACGTGCCAACTATCAGCGCAACATACGCTTTGAATTGCACGATTTGGACGGCGACCGCATTGCCGAAATTTTTGTTTACGTCCGCCATCCTGACTGGTGTGGCAATCACTTCAATTGCGCCTATTCTGTTTTCCAACGTCGGCAAGACGGTTATCGTCTCATCGCCAGCGCGTATCCAGGGTTGCACGTGAGCAATCGCGTCACGCACGGATATCGCGACCTTGAAAGTCGTCACGATATTGGTGTTTGTGTTTTCCCTAACCGTTCGTTGGGGCGCGACGTTTTTATCAACGTTCTTCGCTACGACGGAACGCAATACAAAGCGACCGATCTTGGAGAACAATGTCGGAAACCCGTTCCGGCGCCCCGGTTTCAGTCGGCGGCATCCAACAAATCGTTGGACGCGAGCGGCGGGAGAGTGTTTCGTAACTTGATTCATCCGGCGATGCTTGATTGAATTCGCGCCGCCGCGTCAACTCAAACGTTGGATCGCTTCAGATATTTGCAAAAGCCCGCAATCGCGGGCGGCATTTCAGTAGCCCACAGCGCAAGCTGTCGGTTCACGTCGTAAATTGCACCAAGCTCGCGAAGCGAGCGGCATAATTCGGAAGATCGATGATCATCGGCCCAATCTTATGTCGCCCCGCTGGGGCTCCGGTGCTGACGGTTGCACTCTTACCCACAGCTGGCGCTGTGGGCTACTAATATTTCGTTGGCTTCGCCAACTTGTTGACCGTAGACTTTGACAAGCGTGCCTTCGAAATTACTCGCTACACGCGGGACGCGATCCAACAAATCGTTGGACCGGAGCGGCGGTTGCGCGTTTTGCATCATCTTTGGTCCGGCGATGCTTGAATGAATTCGCGCCGCCCGGTCAACTCAAACGTTGGGCCGCAAATTGACGCTTATGCCAAACGAACTTGAATCACAGTTTCACGAGGCGATGATCGAAATCTATCGGCGCGCAAAATCCGACGCTGGTTACAACGCGACTCGCTTCTTACAAATGGTCTCTGATCAAGGAGGCTATGAGGCTGCTCGCACGCTGCTTCATGCCTCGACGCCCTCGGACGGGTACACCGCGCTTTGGGAACGTGGCCACCTCGAACTAACAGTCGAGGCTCTCATTCTCAAAGCGGAATGGCACGATTTGTTTTCTGAAATCGAACGTAACATCGCGCGGAAACGCCTGACAGACTATGGTTACGATTTGGCGAAGGTTGCCGCTGGCTAGTTTGCGGCCCAACAAATCGTTGGACGCGAGCGGCGGGAGCGCCTCTCGCAACTAACATGGTGCGGCGGAGGGTGCTTTGATTCGCGCCGCCGCGTCAACTCCACCGTTGGGCGGCTATTGCGTAGAAATGAGCGATGCAAGATCAAACATTGGCGACAGAAGGGCTCTTGTATATGAATACTCTTACTTTTAATGAATGCCCTCGTTGCGGTGGTAAGCTGCATTCGGAAAAGACAACCTTTACCGGTGAAGAGATACGTGAATACAACTGCCCCAACTGCAAATGGCAAGAAACAATAAATACTGGTCCCGCGCTGTGGAAAGTACTTTCAGATGCCAGGCAAGAGCAGTCTGAACGGGATGAAGCGACACCACCGCTAATAAACAACACTGATAATAGCGAATCCAGTAAAGATAAATAAAAACACTCAGTCAACCCCGATCAAGATGAAATACTTTGATTATCTCAAGGACGCGCCCAACAACTCATTCAACCGGAGCGCGAATAGCGAGGCTGTCATCCGTTAACTTGAAGGCTTGTTTCGGTGTCTCCGCGCCCGGTTAACTCAAACGTTCGGCGCTACTTAGTTCAATGAACCCGCTATGCAGAAGCACTGCTTAGGCATATAGTGTTCCCGAATCGAGCATAGCTCACTCCATTCTCAGCTTTTCTGGAATCCGCCAGACCACCTGAAGTCCTTAGCCCACTGATCTTCCTTGAGGCAGATTGAATGCGGCGTCCTGTCCCATGGCCGGTGCGGCGGAAGCACATTAAGGATCGAATCAGGAAACAGAGGAGAAATTGAAATGAAAGCAAGTTTTCATAAGAAATTCATTCCAGTGGTCGTTGTCGCGGTGACATTCATGGCGTTATCTCTCGTGACTAGCTCGCGGGTGATCGCGCAAGCCACAACACAGCAATTCAAAGTCGGGGACCGCGTCGAAGTCGATACGATGTGGAGCCAACATCCCGAGACATCCACGTCCTGGCGCAAAGGAACAGTGGTACGGTTTTATGATCCCGAAGATCGCTTTGGCGGTCTGATCATCAAGATGGATGAAGACGGCCATGAATTCCGGCATCGTTTTGTTGATAAGCAATGGATTCGCGCTGTGCAGGGAGCTGACCCGAAAGCCGCAGATGACAACAAGACTGGAGACCAGGCCGCAGCCAATCAAACCACCACCGACGCCGACAAGACCGGAGCCGTCTCGTGCCCGGCGTCTGATGACCTCAAAGGCACATCGCCGGCGGCTATCTTCAAGCGCCTCGTCGACGCCAGATACGAGAAGAATGGAAAGAGCTTGGATGAGAACAACAAGAACGTCTCGGTCAGCATTCATTTCGATGATTTCAAGACCGGCGCGACCCATCCGTACCGTCACATGATCAATAACCCCGATGGCCCCGATGGAGTCAACGGCGGAGCGGTCTATGCGGTCAAAGCTACATATCTCGTCTGTGAGGATTACCCCGGCTATGCCCCGACCGGCAACAAGGGAGAGATCATTAAGACTGAATATGAAAACATGACTTACTCCTGCTTCAAGGACGCCACCGGCGACTGGATATGCAATCAGACCGGCGGTCGGCAGGGCAGGCCGCAGCGCACGCGGAAATGATCGCTTTCGTAAGCTCCTCAGCTTGAATGGCAACGTACCGTGGCTACCGCTCCGGCTTCCTGTAATAGCAGACACAGTCTCTGATATGACATACGCAGGATAGGCACTACTGAACGCTCATAGCGCGCCTTCATACAGCGCAAGTAATACGCTATACACTTTTGCACATTACCGAGACGCTGATACGGCTTTATTAAGAGACGGTGCGCGTATAGTGTGCGTGTCTCGCTATATGCCTTGCGCTATTTATGATATCGCATATCGTCGTAGGGCACTCATATACGCGGCTGATTCTTAGGGTTGGGCGCGTGGTGATATGAGCGGCGCTTCCGGTGCTTTATTCCACGCTGCCTTCGATGGCAAATTGAGTCCTCAGAAAGTGCTTGCACAACCTCCCTGTCTGGCGTAATATCCGCGCCGTTCGCTCGTTCTCAACATTCCTTGCAACCTACCAAAAAGGAGTATTCTCGCTATGGCTAAGAACGAAACAAAACGATTAAGACCGGCGCAAGTGCAAACCAACAAGGACAGCTTTGCGGCCTTGAAGAATATCGCGGATTACGCTCCAGCAAATCCCGCATATACGGTCGCCAAGATCCAGACTTCCGAGACCGGACTGAACAACAAGGCGCAGCTTGAATCTCAGGCCAATGCTGCGGCGGCTGCGGCGCGCGACGACTCGGTGGCTAATGAGTGGGAGCATCACAACCTGATGCTCGGCGCGCGCGACCAGGTGGTGGCGCAGTATGGCCGCGACTCGAACGAAGCGCAGGCCGTCGGGCTGAAGAAGAAGTCTGAATACAAGACGCCCGGCCGGAAAAAGACTCCGCCGGCGAAGTCGTAGAAGAAACTTCCGCCGCGAACCCTGTGCGGTTGGCGCCATTTCATGAAATCAATTCCCCTTGGGATAGCCGGGCCGCGGCTATTCCAAGGCTGTGTCCCGATCGGGCTTCGCATTAGTTGTATGCGAATGCCGAAACGCTACACACTGACAGCGGCTAATGCTTACCGAAAGCAGCGCAGGGCTTGGGATTCGAACCGCAGTCCAGTGCGATTGAGTGGACGTAATAATGCCGGATTGGCGGTATTATGAAGCAGTTCGACGTCTAATTAGTAGTTCGGCGGCTTCGCAGACTTTGTTGAGAGCCGCCGTTGAAATTAAATGTCCTTGAGGATGACACGATTTTCGAAAGGAGAAAATGGTTATGGCTAATGGTTGGAGCGTGACAATTTGTCCCGGTTCTGCTGGTCGCGTGGTCATTCAAAGCGGACCATCGCACGACAATAACGAAGTTTGGGCCGAATGGAAACCTTTAGACGGGGCTCCGAAGGAATTCCGGATGCCGGACAACCAGCAAGGACTCGATCCCATTTATGTTCAACTGAACACACCGGAGGACGAGCAAATCCACGCTTGTGTAAAATACGATGGTGTTGCCTGTAAGCACTTCGACTTTGACGAAGGCAATGAGAATCACGACATCCGGCGAGGTGACCGTGACGGCGATTGTCGGTGTTAGCGTTTGCGGTAATTTCTGCAATCGCGTGGGCTAATTAGAATCCATGCTCGGAGAGCGCCGCCCAACAAATCGTTGGACGCGAGCGGCGGTAGCGCGTCTCGCAACTTACTTGGTGCGGCGAAGGGTGCTTTGATTCGCGCCGCCGCGTCAACTCAACCGTTGGGTTGCGCGGTTACAGAACCCCGCTACGGCTCCTGGTACTGACCTTATACTTGGAAGGAGTTTCCTATGCCCTGGACAAAAACACCGAACGTCGCCATGTACAAGGGGGCGAACTGGCAAGGTCTGGTGAAGAGAGTATCGAACTCTTCCCCGGAACAAGCCAAACGGATCGCCATGCAGGATCCGCAGATCACGTTCTTTTTCTTTTGCCGCGAATACATGGTGCTCGAGACACTTGGAGATCAGGGAGTCTTTAATCCGGGCGATGCGGTTTTCTTTAGCGGGAAACCGTGGTTCGGCAGCGCGCCGCAATGTGACTCGTATCAAAGGAATTTCATGACCATTGCTTACATAAACCCCACCGACTCGCAGCAGTTCACGGACGTTGCTAATTACGTGATGGCCGATGGCAATCCCGCGATCGATGTGGTTTGTATCTTTGGCGGGAACTATGCGAGCAGCGAGCTGCCATATCTCAGGGCCAATAACAACGACCCGCCAACAACTAATCCGTTCAACCCTAACATTCAGCAGGTGCTCAGTGACGGATCGGTGCAGGCCCTGCAAGCCAAAGGGCTGATAGTGCTGCTCACCGTTCTGAACGGACATGCGCCAGTCGGCTGGTCGGAATTTACGTCTGAAAGTGACGCGACTGCTTTTGCTCAGTACCTACAGGCGGAGGCCGTGAATCAATACGGGCTCGACGGCATCGACATTGACGATGAATGGAGTTCGGGCACACCCAACGACACTTCGCTGATTATGGTGACTGCGATCATGCAGCAACTGATGCCCGGCAAGATTATTTCGAAGGCTCTGTGGGACGACCAGACGTATTTCACTTCAAATTACCAGGGAAAAACTCTGGCCGACACGCTGAGCTACGGGTGGGAAATGACCTATGGCGCATCTCCCGAAAGCGTGCTGCCTTCCTATAACAATCCAGGCGGCATGGCGACAAACACACTGTCGAAGGGTTTCTGGTCAGGGAGTCCGTCGTCGGATCCATCCGGGGATGTGAACTGGATTAAGAATAACGGCTATGGCGGCGTGATGATTTTCAGTTTCGAGACGGAGGCCAACGTCGATTACATGGGCATGCTGGTGAACGACTTATATGGACCCGGAAACTGGAATTACAAACCAAACTGAGGATCTCCTAGATTGCCGGGCCCCGTCGCTACCGCTCCAGATTCTGTACCCGCTCGTTACGTCGCGTGGTCGCAACCCAACAAATCGTTGGACGCGAGCGGCGGGAGCGTGTTTCACAACTTGCTTCGTGCGGCGAAGGGTGCTTTGATTCGCGCCGCCGCGTCAACTCAACCGTTATGCGGCTCAAACATTCAGCACTATGTCATTAGATACAACCATCTCCGAAACGGAGTACAAAGCGGACCTCGAAGTATTGGATCGTTATCAAGCCTATTCGGCGGAAGTTGCGCGGCTAGCGATACTCACGATTATCGGATTCGGTTTTTTGTTGTCGTTTGCTTTTTATCAGGGCGGTCGAACTCAGTTTGGCGACGCCCTTCTTCGGCACAAATATGTTTTGACAACCGGAATTCTTGCTCTTGGCATTGCCGTCGGACTTGCCTTGGCTCATCGGTATGTTTCGACGGATTCAATGTCTGTGCTCATACGAAATATCCGTATATACAAATCTGGGGGCATATTTAAACCTGATTACGTGCGGGATCAGGCAGCACAGCTTTTCCGACGCTTTCGACTGTCGGGCTGGCTAATCGCGGCGGCTTCTATTTTTCTAGTCGTAGGAGTTGTGTGTATTGCGTTGGCCGCCCTAGCTGCACTCGCCGCATAACAAATCGTTGGACCGGAGCCACCGCCAGCGAGCTTCTCATCAAAGTGATCCGGTTCTATCATGGCGCGTGTTATCGGGCGGTGGCCCGGTCAACTCTGCCGTTATGCCCTAGCTTTTTGAATCTATGGATGACGAATTGCACGACAAGATTGCGTTCGGTCCATGTTGTTTCTGCGGTCAGCAGATCGCACCAACTGACATCGACCCTTGCCGTCTAACCGCCGAAACTCAAACACAGAAATGGCAGGTGTGGTTTTGTCACTCTGCTTGCTTCAAGGCTCGCCTGGTTGATAATCCAATGCTCGAGCCTGCGCATTTCTGAACATTGTCGGACTCCTGTTCGACGGCGGGCATAACAAATCGTTGGACCGGAGCGGCGGGAGCGTGTTTTGTAACTTGATTGCTCCGGCGCTGCTTGCGTGAATTCGCGCCGCCCGGTCAACTCAGCCGTTATGTGCTTTTGCTTCAGCATCACTAGCTCGAATGAAACGTAACGCCAAACCTTTGCTCGGGCTGGTCATTGTTTCGGCGCTGCTGGCCGTGCTTGTGCCGTGGAACACACCAGTCGTCCCTGCTGTTCGGCTGCAAGTATTCGACGAAACGGGCAAACCTGCTGCAGGCGTGCGGGTCGAACAGGAATGGATCTATGAGGCAATCGGTTCTGACTTTGAACGCGCAACTTCGGCCACCGACGCGAATGGCTACGTTTCTTTTCCACAGCGCTCCGTTCGAATATCCTTGGCGCGAAAAGCCCTTAGCTTCGTGAGAAGCCTCGCACCTGTAATGTGCGCGGACGGCTTCGGACCTTCAGGCAGTATCGAGGCCTATGGTCCCGACTCGCGCGCTAACGACATTGTCGTGTGTGACGTCAACAACCCTAACCCGCGTCCACTAAAATTGACGCGCTGGGATCTAGTCGCTCATTGACCGTACGCGCATAACAAATCGTTGGACCGGAGCGGCGGGAGCGTCTTTCGCATCAAGCCTGGTGCGACGAACGTTGAATGAACGCGCGCCGCCCGGTCAACTCAGACGTTGGGCATTTGTCTTGAAATTTAAGTTTGTAAGAGAATAAATACTATGAAACAGAGAGTTGCAATCATTACCGGCGGTGCGACCGGCATAGGCAAAGCTACCGCGCTCATTCTTGCCCGGCAAGGTGTCAAAGTTGTTATCAGTGGTCGTCGTGAAAAAGTAGGACATCAAGCCGTCGCGGAAATTCAAGCGACGGGCGGAGATGCCGCCTTTGTTACGGCGGATATCGGAAATGAAGATGATGTTCGCAAAATGGTCGAGTTTGCCGTTGATAAATACGGTAGTTTGGATATGGCGGTCAACAATGCCGGAATCTCCAACGAGAATAAAGTTATCGCCGCTTCCGAACCTAAGAATTTTCAAGCGATGCTGCAAACTAACGTATTCGGTTTGTATCTGTGTATGAAATATGAAATCGAGCAAATGCTTAAAAACGGCGGCGGCTCGATTGTAAATCTTGCGTCCATCGCCGGTCTGAACGGGATACCTTACGCCGGAACTTATGCGGCGACTAAACACGCGGTGGTCGGTCTAACAAAATCCGGTGCTTTGGATTATGCGACTCAAAACATCAGAATTAACGGAGTCGCGCCGGGTGCAATCAAAACCGACCTTATCGAAGGGCAAATCGCATTAGGACAATACGACGAAACCAGTATTTCTGCGATGCACCCAATGGGACGAATGGGCAATCCCGAAGAAATCGCAAACGGTATCGTTTGGCTGCTGTCGGACGAAGCCTCTTTTGTTACTGGACATGTCTTAAACATTGACGGCGGCTTTCAAGCTAAATAACTTTCTATGAAAGAGCAACAAATAACAACATGCCCTACAATTCAATGGACGTGAGGGCGAAGCAGCAACTTTGTTATCAACGTTGTCCGTTACTTTTCGGCGGGCTTGGTGGCGGTTTCGCCCCACGTCATCTCAACCGTTCGGCCGCAGAGGAGTGAGCTATGAAGAAGAGCGGTTTTCTTATTCCAGCATCCTTACTGCTGATGACATATGCGTCAGTCTTAGATGCGCAAACGCCCTCGCCTACGCCCGCTCAAGCAGGAAACCAGTCTCCCTTCCGCGAGGACCGTAGGGATGCGGACATAGTGCAGATCAATACCACGCTCGTCAGTTTTCCTGTCAGCGTGATGGATAAGAACGGCAGATACATCCCGCACCTGCGCCAGGAAGACTTCCGCATCTATGAGGATGGGGTCGAGCAGCAAATCGCTCACTTCTCCGTAGTCGAGAAGCCGTTCACCATCGCGCTCCTGCTCGACGCGAGCGGTTCTACCCGTCTCCGCTTCAAAGACATCCAGGCGGCAGCCATCGCCTTTATTGATCAACTACGCCCCGATGATCGGGTAATGGTTATCTCGTTTGGTGACCGGGTGGAGGTACTCACAGAAGCGACTGGCAACCGGGAGGTATTGCGCAACGCGATCCTTCAAGCCGCATCCGGCAATGGGACACACGTCTATGATGCGGTTGACTTCGTTATTAATCAGCGCCTCAACCGCATCCCTGGCCGTAAAGCCGCCATCCTTTTTTCGGATGGAGTTGACAATGTTAGTCGGCGCGCAACCTACGCGAGTAACCTCCATGATGCGGAAGAGGCGGAGGCGCTCATCTATCCGGTGCAATACGACACTTTCGCCGAAGAAACAACGGTAGTGGCCGTGCCCGGTATCCTGGCCGGCCGGAGTCCGACAGGGATCGTGACAAGACGCACCATAGTGTATCCGCCTGGGTTTGGCCCGAAAAATTATGAGCGGGCGGGTGCCTATCTGCGCGAACTGGCCCGAAAGACAGGCGCTCGCTACTATCATGCGGACGACCTGAGAACTCTTACGGAAGCATTTAGTAGCATCGCTGAAGAACTACGTGGGCAGTACAGCCTCGGTTACTATCCAAAAATGCTTGGCCAGGCGGGCCAGCGGCGACAGCTCAGGGTGAAAGTTAATCGCCGAGACGTGATCACGCGTGCGCGCCGCAGTTACATCTATGGTTCATCGGGCCAGGGCTTTATCGAGCGGCCACAGTCTTAGTTGCACGTTCGCCCTTAGGCGATCCGTTACGTCCGCGAAAAGCGTTTGTCCGAAAGAGGGCATTAAGTCAACACTGGGACGTTCTTTATTGAAGCTCAGCAGAGGTTTAGTATTGCTGGGAAAGAATCACCACCCCAGGATTAGACACCACAAGTGGGGTAATCTTTTACACCACTTGTGGTGTCCACTACCTGTTCGCGCGCATCGCTTTGAAAAAACCATAAACGATTTCGCGCCCGGCCTGGCAACAGGAATGGCAAGCGTTGTGCGGTACAATCAACGGGCGCTCGAACAATTCGCTGGACCGGAGCGGCGACAGCTCGTCTCTCAACTTGTGCGGTGCTTTCAATGGTTCGTCTGCCGCGCCGCCCGGTTCAACTCAGACGTTGTGCGGCTCGCTTGAAATCTCACAGAGGAGTTCTTATGTACAAACTGGATCGGGCGACGAAAATCCTTCTAGCGCTTCTTGTAATCGGTGTGTGGGGGTTGCTGCTTCGCTCCGTAATTCAGATGCCGATCACACAGGCTCAATCGAAACCGGAAAACGCGCAATCGGGCAATGCTGCCCAAGTTCTCAGAGCACGTGGACTAATCATCGTTGATGAGCGAGGGCACGAACGCATATTCATTGGCTCGCCTGTACCTGATCCGCGGGAAGGCACGCGTAGGAAACCCGCTACCGGCATGACAATCAATGACCCCGCTGGATTTGAGCGTTTTGCTGTGGGTCTATTTGAAGACAATCGCATGATAATGGGCTTCGATGCTCCGCCTGGTACTGGTGACCCACGTAACCGCGAACGTATCACCATCGTTGCTGCCGCTGATGGTGGTGGATACATACGCTTTTTGAATAGAAAGACTTTTGTCCCCGGTATTTTACAACTTGGCGCGGATGATCGGCTCTACCTCGATTTTCTTGATTTTCAACCCAGCAAAGTTGTTCGCCGAAGAATAGGATTCAATGGTGAACTGACAATTGAGGAAGCGCGGCAGTAGAAATTTCGATTTGCGTTTTTCAGCGAAGTGACTGTGGTAGCTAACACCGCCACACAACAAGTCGTTGGACCGGAGCGGCGGGGGCGTATTTGGTAACTTGCATGGTGCGGCGAAGGTAGAATGAATTCGCGCCGCCCGGTCAACTCTGACGTTATGCTGCTTATCAGATTATGAACGCATCATCAACTCAGCAAATACGTGAGGATTTTGATCGAATTGCTCTGCTAATGGAACGTCATGGCAGTGTGAGCGATGTTTATCGCAATTACCTCAGCCAGCAGTTCCCGCCTCACTTTGAGAATGCTTTGGAGATTGGCTGCGGAACAGGAGAGTTCGCGCGGCTCTTGGCTGCCCGTGCACGAAGCGTTGTCGCCATTGACCTCTCGCTGCAAATGATCCGTCTGGCGAGATCGCGATCAGCCAACTACCAAAACATCGAATATCTGCAAGGTGATGTGATGAGCCTGTCTCTGCCTCCCGAGGGGTTTGATTGTATTGTCTCGATGGCTACCCTACATCATCTTCCACTTAGAGAAGCATTGCGAAAGATGAAGACCGCCCTCAAATTAAACGGAGTGCTCATCATTCATGATTTAGTCGCAGCCGATGGACTCGTTGAGAATGTTAGAAGCGCGTTGGCTTATCCGGTGTGTATGGCGCGCCTTCTCTGGAAAACAGGTCGCATGCGTTCACCACGAGAGGTACGGGAGGCGTGGGACGAACATGGCAAAGGCGAGGTCTATCTAACGCTGAATGAAGTTAGAGAAATGTGCAGGAAGCATTTGCCGGAAGCGCGGATCAAACGTCACTTGTTGTGGCATTATACGGTTGTCTGGCATAAGCACGGCGCAGCATAACAAATCGTTGGACCGGAGCGGCGGGAGCGTGTTTCGCATCAAGCGTGGTGCGGCGAAGGTTGAATGAAATCGCGCCGCCCGGTCAACTCAACCGTTCGATGCTTCCCGTTGCTTTGAAAATGATCAGAGAGTAGACCAAGTGAGGCTTACCTTCAGCCCAATTAAGCGAACCGCACTTCAGATCGTCTGGGCTTTGGTTCTTTTGATTCCATTACACACCGCAGCTCAACAGACGATCCGCAATAAGCCCCAGCCAAAGCCGGTAATCCCCGTGCCGAATTACCACTTCGCATCCGGCACTAGCTCGTTACGAATTCCCTTTCAGCTTTCGAGCAATTTTGTTCTCGTGCAACTTCGCGTGAACAATTCACGGCCGCTTTGGTTTCTGTTTTCCACAGCCAGTACCTCGGTCATCGATACCCGGCTAGCGAAAGAATTGGGGTTACGGGTTCAGGGTAAGGAAAAATCGACGGCAACCGGGAGCAGCATCGGATCGGAGTCGATATCTGGAGTTTCTCTTGCGCTCCCGGGAGTGACGACCTTCAACCAGACAGTTGCCGTGCTCCCCTTGGAATTCATTTCCTCAATAATGGGCCAACCCATAGCTGGACTCATCGGATACGATTTCATCAGTCAATTTGTTCTCGAAGTTGATTACGCAAACAGAAAGATGAATGTTTATGCTCCGGCCACCTACAGATACTCGGGTACCGGTGACGTTCTTCCGATCAAATTTATCGACAAGAGTCCTTTTATCGCCGTCAAGATTACGATGGAAGGACGCGAAGCCGTTGAGGGCACGGTTGAGTTCGCGACGGAAAGTAGCGGGGTGCTCGTTGTTCAGCGATCCTTCGCGGAAGCGCACCAGCTTCTGAAATCTGCTAAAGGCTTCAGACTGGGAAATGTGGGCGGCGCGGAAGAAAGCCTATCCAGAACACTTCAGGGTCGCGTGAAGAACATTCAGGTCGGACGCTTCACGATCAATAATCCGATAGTCAGTTTTTCGCAGGCCGAGGCCGGTAAAGACGCGACCGATGGGGACGGCCAAATCGGTGGGGAAGCTCTTCGCCGGTTCCGTCTCATCCTCGACTACTCGCGGCAACGAATAATGCTTGAGCCGAACGAGCATTTAGCTGAACCGGTCGAAGCAGATATGAGCGGCTTCGAATTGGTGGCTGAAGGCGAAGGCCTGAAGACGCTGACCATAAATGAGATAATTGCGAACTCTCCGGCGGCAGACGCGGGATTGCAAGAGGAAGATGAACTAAGTGCTATTGATGGCCGGCCGGTGACCGAGTTTAGCCTGGAGCAGATTAGGCAAATGCTCAAGCAGGAGGGGAAGGTATACGTTTTGAAGTTGAAACGTGGGTCGCAGGCGCTACAGGTAAAGCTCAAAATGCGCCGGCTGATTTAAGCCGCATCGAACAAATCGTTGCGGGTGAGCGCGGGATAGCGCCTCTCGCAACTAGCTTTGTCGGCGCGGATTGCGTGTCACCGCCCGCGCCACCTGAACTCAGGCATTATCCCGCTTCGCGTTAAATGCCGATGCTCGGGAAGTCAAATTACTTGAGGAGTAGCAGATCGCTATGAGTAAAATTGCGTCGATGATTACAGCGTCTGTTTTCGTGCTGATGCTCACTATTTCGATCCTGCCGGCTCAGAGTTCTCAGAAGGCGCAAGGGCAAACGGAATGGATTGCGAGTAGTCTCAAAGAGATGCAGAAAATCAAAGTCGGTATGACACGTGCCGATCTCCTTAAGGTCTTTACCACGGAGGGCGGTTTATCCACGGGTCTCAATCGCACCTATGTTTATCGTGATTGCTCATACATTAAAGTTGATGTTGAGTTCGAGCCAGTCGGGAGATCTGCCAGAGATACTGAGGGGAGGGTAACCCTCGTAGAGGCTAACGAGGATGTAATAAAGAAAATATCCAAGCCGTACCTGGAATGGATGGTAGTTGACTGATGCATAGGATTCTAATGAGCGCTTAGCTCGTTTCGGCAATGGCGGGCTAACAATTCTTTGCAGGTGAGCGCGGGGATAGCGCTTTCTCAACTAGCTTTGTCCGGCGCGGATCGGATGCATTCGCCCGCGCCACCTGAACTCAATCGTTATGCGCTCTTTCCTAACTGTCCTTCTTACTTCTGGCCGCGCCGGGAATTGCGCAGCAAGCGGGCGCGCCTGACGAATTAATCGACTTTCAGCGGAAACTCTACGCGGCTTTTGCAGGTTGCTCAATACACAGGACGGGCATAACAGATCGTTGGACGGGAGCGGAATCAGCGGGCTTGTCATCGACAACTTGCGTGTAGCCTGGTTGTTTCCCGCCGCATCAACTCAGACGTTATGCGCTCAAGATAATTCTCTCGGAGGTGCACGCCTTAGTCGATGTTCGGAATCTGGTTCATTCTGGCAATCACGGTGGCCATTGTGATCTACTTTGTCCTCAAACGACGATTCAATGAGGATGTTGCTTATATTGCGGTGTCTATCGTGCCGCTGACATCATTGTTGTTGACCATCGCTTTCGGTTCGATCTTTAATCGGGTGTTGGGTGACTGGGGCACGATGGAACTCGTCGTTGGATTGCTTGCGATGAGTCCTGTCCTGGGCTTGATAGGAGTGGTACTGGTTGTGAACGGGTTCCGACGACGCAAGTATCGAATCGGGCTGCTTGTAGCAACAGCACTGGCCTATGCGCCACTGATCATTTTGGTCTTTCCACGCGGGAAATGATCGTTCGTTTCGTCGCGCATAAGAAATCGTTCGGCGGCTTGCGGTCCGAGTAAATCTATTGCTGAAAAGCGAGGCGACAACTTTGGTCTTGGATGTGAAGCGTGACCTATTACGCCATCTCGTTGCAACTGTGGCGTATCGCGGTGGCATAGCTGTTTCCGGCGCACCGGAGAACTTCGCCGCGTTTCGCGTTAATGAGACGGCGCGCACCCCAGGGGAAATTCTGGCTCACATCGGCGACCTACTCGAAGGGTCGCTCTATTTGGTCAAGGGTGAATTTGTTCATTTAACGTCCTCTCCTCAACCGTGGGAAGAGGAAGTGTCGCGGTTCTTCTCCGCGGTGAAAGGGTTCGACTCCTATTTGAAGTCAGGTGCACTGCTGGCCTGTTCGGTGGAGAAACTTATTCAGGGCCCGATTGGTGATGCTTTGACACACGTTGGGCAGATTGTGATGTTGCGCCGGTTGGCAGGAAAGCCGGTTCGTGTGGAGAGCTATTTTACCGTTGACATAGTCCCCGACGGTGTTACTGAAGAATCCTTTATGAAGGTCGATTAAGCACACGCAGCGTTTTGAACGCAAGGTGCCGCCGAACAACTCATTGAACCGGAGCGCGAATATTAGTTGCTGCTCGGTAAGGAACCGGGAGCTGTAGCGGCCGGGTCAAACACTCAACTGGTCAGCGTTAACTGCAAAGAATCAAGGTTTCGGGAGATGGCGACACGTTAGTTGACCCAGGGCATTGGATGGCTCGACCCCGTCGCTACCGCTCCCGGTCTGTATGTCCGCAAAAGAAGTATTGACTTTTGCTGGGAGTGGTATTACCGTGTGCGCGCTTAGGTTGAGAGGCTGGCGCTCCCGAGCCTGCGTCCTCGCACACTCGTCAAGATCCAGCCACTCGTTTGACCGAACTGCATCAAATCCATCATTAGTCGGTTTTCACCGATACGAAGGAGTAAACGATTATGGCAACCAAGAAAACGGCAAAGAAGAAAGCAGCTAAGAAGGCCCCAACTCGCCCGCTGACCATCACCGACGCAAAGAAGCGCGTCAACCTTGAACAGTTGAGCAAGACAGTCGGCGCGGCAGTCACTCGCGCCTTAGCTACGCAGGACCTTTCGAAAATCCGTGGGCCCATTCTTTGCGGTATTATCTATCGCCCTAACACTGGGACCTTCGCTCCGTTTTTCGAAGAGAGGTGAGCCACCGCTCGGCAAAATGAGCGCCGAAGTGGTTTCGAACATTACGGGGGGAACCGACAATGAAGGATCGTGATGAGTCCCGCCTTCTCTGTCCGAGTGCGCAACCGGAGATGGATGATCCGGTTGCGCTCGGTGTGATCCTCGGAAGCCCGGAAGAGCCGCGCATGGTGCATCTCGAGCGACCATTGCCGGTAACGGACGAGTTGTTGGCACTCTCGGGGCCGGTGAAGCCGACGGAGGTGTTCCGCTTTGCCGCCCCATGCGCCGGCGACGCTTGTAAGCATTTCGACGGCCAGGACTGCAGCCTGGTCGAGCGCATTGTGCAAATCCTGCCGAGGGTGACAAGCGATTTGCCGACCTGCTCCATCCGCTCTGAGTGCCGTTGGTGGTTCCAGGAGGGACGGTCAGCCTGCTTCCGCTGCCCGCAGGTGGTAACCGAAGCCTACACCTCCTCAGACGATTATGTTCGAGCTGCTGACAATTAGCGGCCGCCTCTAGAGATTCTCCCGCGATTTCCCTTCCGGAAAATATTCACGCCATCGACGATCGACCATAGCCGCAATGTCTTCACGCACGATTAACTCATCCGGCAGACTCGGTTTCTTGCGCGCGTCGATTACGACAGGCGCGCGATAAGCGAGATGATGACGCACGACGTTGGTCTCGGCGGCATAAACGTCACCCGCCGGTTCAAAGCGCGTCCAGGTGGACCACAAGAAGTCGGTGGACGAACGCGCGACGCCGGCGTCGTCGTGCAGAATCACCAGCGGCCATTCAGCGAATGCCTTGTCATTCGCCAAGCGCGCAGCCTGATCGGGCTCGTCTAAATAGGGCGCGCCTTCGATAACCAGACAGCCGCCACAGAAAACTTCCGCGCGGGTAATTCCGTTTGGCAACTCACCGCGAAACTCGCGCGGCAAATCACGAATCGGATCACCCAGACCCATCAGGATCGCTTTGCTGCCTTCGTTCACTTTGCCACTCGTGTAATCCAAAGTGTCCATCGACGTATTAGCGAAGATGAAGAAGTCGCTCTCCCAACGCACGCGTGCCAACACGTGTTCCAACACGCGAGCAAAATCATGCAAGTCGATCGAATCGTCAGTGAGTATCAAGAACTTCGTGAGTGCGAGTTGGCCTTCACCGAGAATACGGAAACCAGCCACCAGGGCCTCGCGGGTGTAACGCTCACGCACTACCGCCGCGGCCAGCGAATGAAAGCCGGTTTCACCATAGCTCCACAAATCCCGCACACTCGGCATCACCAGCGGAAACAGCGGCGACAAAAGCGACTGTAAATAATCGCCGATGAAAAAATCTTCCTGCCGCGGTTTGCCTACAACTGTCGCCGGATAAATCGCATCGCGACGGTGAGCGATCGCGTCGCAATGAAAGACTGGATAGTCATGTTGCAGGGAGTAATAGCCATAATGATCACCGAACGGTCCTTCCGCTCTGCGTACGCGCGGTTGCGAATGTCCGACCAGCGCGAATTCAGCTTCGGCTACCAGGCGGTGTGCACTCGCTGGATTCTTCGCCATCTTCAATTTCTGTCCCTCAAGAAGGGACGCCAAAACCAACTCAGGCACGTCCTCAGGCAGGGGCGCGATTGCGGAAATCATCAGCGCCGGCGGTCCACCGAGAAACACAGTTACCGGCAGTGGCTGGTTCAACTCTTCCGCCGCCCGATAGTGAAACCCGCCGCCTTTTTGGATTTGCCAATGCAGCCCAGCGCTCTCTGCGTCGTAAACCTGCATGCGATAAATGCCGAGGTTGTGCTTCTTTGTAATCGGATCTTCGGTGTAGACCAGCGGCAAAGTAATGAACGGCCCACCATCTTCCTGCCAGGTTGTCAGCACCGGCAATTCGTCAAGACGGCCGGGTCGATCGATGACCTCTGTCACCGGCCCGCGCGAAACGGTTTTAGTGCCGAGCTTGAGAAAGTCACGCACCAACGATCTATGTTTCCAAAGCTCGGAGCGTTGGGGGGGCAGCAAGGCTTCAGCGACGCTGACTAGTTCCTTGACGAACTGCTCGGGCTTTGGTCCGAAGGCGAGATCAATTCTTTTAGCCGTGCCGAACAGATTGGTGACGACGGGGTAACGGCTTCCCTTCACTCTGTTGAAAAGCAGAGCAGGTCCGCCGCGTTTGATTACGCGGCGATGAACTTCCGCGAGCTCCAGATATGGATCTACTTCAGTGTCGATGCTGACGAGATCTTTTTCGCGGCGCAGGAGGTCGAGGAAGGAGCGAAGATTTGGGTGCATACCGAATTCTAAGCGATCTGAAACCAACCAACATCGATTTCGTTCGGTTTCGATAGGGCCCAAACCGGTACCTTAGCGCGTGAGACGCGTATTACCTTGCCCATTCCGTTTGAGCGCGTACGGAAAGCTGAGGCGCCGGACAAAATAACCGCGCAACCAATCACGGTTAGTAGAAAACGTCTTCGCATACTTCCTGGCTCCTATTTTGGAACGGGACTTCTCCCGCTCAGAGGTGTTCAGAGTACCAACTTCAGTTGGGTTTTTCTTGTCGTTGGAACTCGAATGAAGTGCTTGTTTTCAAGTCAGACGCAAGTTAACAACTTGCACTACATTAATCCAGATCCAGTGGATTCCGATAAATTTTGGTGTCTTTTTCGGCTTTCTTTTTGGCTTCCTGAAACTTTTCTTCCAGCAGCCGCCCGCGGTCCTTATGCGAACTCATCTCCTGTGCAAATATCTGTTCGCGGGTCTGCTTTTGCTTGTCGAGGTCCTTAACCATATCTTCAAACGAACCCAGCGCCTTGTGCTTTTCCTCATGTGAAAGCAGAGCGCCGGTCTCGGCATCGATGTTCAAGGTCGCCTCACAGCAAGGACAGATGATGGTAAAGCGAGTTGAGTCATTCATAAGTTTCAAATCCCGAACGCCACGGTGCGGCTTTGGTTTAGGGTGAATGATAGCAGCGACAGGCAGAGTGAAGCCAGCGGAACTCAAGCGAGGATGGAGCGCGGAGATCCTTGTCCGCATTGAGCGCGAAGCGCGAATCGGAGTTGACGCGATCATCAGGCAGGCCCGATTAGTTCAATTCTCAAAGTTCAGCCCCTCACCATTGCCGAAGTAGCTTTCGACTTTAGTAATCAACTTATTCATGCGTTCATTATTCTCTCCAAGGGTAAGGTTACTATCAACAAGGGCGGCAATCATCGCGCGCAGAGCTTCCAGGATCAGCTTTGTCTCATCGTCACGAGACTCCTGCAAAGCCTGCGAGGTTTGCAGGAAGTCCTCGAAGTGCCTAATACGTTGGACGACCGCCATCTGTGCTTCAACGAATAGGCGACAACCTTCTACAAACTTCTCTTGAGCTATGGCCAGGCGTTCCGCGGCTGCGGCTAATTGTTCTTCGGTCATGTTCGTGGTCCTTGCGTATCAATGGCGGCGCTCGGCCTGCTCGCTCTCCAGCGCCCGCTCAGCTTCTTTCGCGGTTATCAATGTGACTGGGCGATGAGTCGCAGAATATACGGCAGCGGCGACCGCTGCACCGATTATTGGC
This sequence comes from Blastocatellia bacterium, assembly GCA_033856915.1. GTDB lineage: Bacteria > Acidobacteriota > Blastocatellia > Pyrinomonadales > Pyrinomonadaceae > UBA11740. The sequence goes on from JAWVEB010000028.1 coordinate 144,550, forward strand.
GCAACAATAAACAGCCAGAGCTGACTCAGCGCCCATCCGCCTACAAAAACCGCTGGCCCAATACTCCGCGCGGGGTTGACGGAAGTGTTGGTTATAGGAATCCCCACCAAATGTATCAACGTGAGGACCAACCCGATCGCAATACCGGCAAAGCCAACCGGGGCTCGGAGATCTGTGGCGCCCAGGACAGTGAACACCAGAAGAAACGTAAGCACGATCTCCGCCACGAACGCGGATAACAAGTTGTAGTGCCCCGGAGAGTGCAGGCCATAACCATTCGCCGCAAACCCCGCGACTGCCGGATCGTAACCACCGGGTCCTCCTTTGACTATCAGGAGCAAGACCGCGGACGCCAGGATCGCGCCTACTATTTGCGCCAAGATATAGCCAGGCGCGTCTTTCGCTTTCATCTTCCTGGTGATTAGCAATCCGATCGTGACGGCGGGGTTGATATGGCAACCGGAAATGGGACCGATAGCGTAAACCATCGCCAGCAGGGAAAGCCCAAAGGCGAGTGACACTCCGAGATAACCGATTTTGTCTCCCGCCAGGACTGCACTGCCGCAACTGGCAAATACCAGCACAAAAGTACCGACCAGCTCCGCGAAATATTTATTCATGTCGTCCTCCTCGCGATCTATGAAACAGACAGGGGCGCCAACGTTCGAGTTAACCAACGATTGCCAACGACGTAGAAAGAATAGGAGGTTTATATACCTCCCCTTCCAAAGGATGCAACTGTTTGGGTTCAGGGAGGAGCCATCGGCGTGCGATGGCCAGTACTCGGGAATGATTCAATGCCAGTGCCCTCACCCAGCCCTGTCCCAAAGGGAGAGGGCGTTACAAAAAAAGAGAGCGGCCAACTGCCGCCCTCTGAGTCACCGCGCCTTGGATTGGATTTATGGGGTGAATACCTTCTTGATTGTCCTTCCCGTTTTCTTGGCGCCTTGCTTGGTCTTGTCTACGACCGTGGTCCCGACATCGACTGACTTGTTCGCTACCTTCTTACTGGTGTCGACCGTCTTGTTGGCAACCGTCTTACTCGTGTCGACTGTCTTGTCGGCGACTTTCTTGCTCGTATCAACCGTCTTGTCGGCTACGGTCTTGGCGCCTTCTTTGGTCTTGTCCGCAACGGTGATTGATTTGTCTTTGACCCAGCCGGCAGAGTCAGCTATGGCGTCACCGGTGGCGTGAAGCACGTCGGACGGTTCGTTGTTACTGACGTCCTTCTCTTCGCCGGCCGGTGAATAGACCTTCACGGTGCGAACGCCGTTGCGCGTGGTCACGACAACCTTCGAAACTCGCGGGTTGTTTCTGAATGTGCGCGTCTCAGTCTTAACGCCACTGTTGTCGGTGGTCGTGGTTACTTCAGAATTGTCCGGCGCGGTTGTTGGCGCCGTGGCCGTGTCGCCGGTGTTTGCGTTAGCATTTACGTTCGACTCAGTTGATTGACTGCAAGCGGTCGCCATCAGCGACAGTGCGGCAATCGCGATTCCGATTAAAAGTTTTTTGCTCACTACTTCCCTCCTCCGAAATGTCCTGGCTGCTTGATCTGATTCGCAAGTGATATGCCAGCTAATGCGGGCCGTCAAACTTGTGGCAAGCCCAGGCATTATGCGCCCTTTTGCCAGATTCTTCAGCGTGGGAGAGAAATGCCCGCATGCCGGGCTTTCAGGAGAGAGTCCATAAGAGTACGAAAACCAAACGATTGATGGCCGCTTGAAGCAAACGCCTCTGGCAAGGGTCCAATAGTTGTCGGCGATACCGAGAGGTCATTTCAGCTAACAGGATTAGTGACCAGAATAGAAAAAGCGAACCACGAACTCACACGAAAGGACACGACCCAGGTCTTCGGTTTCGTGCCGTTTCGTGTGGTTTAGTGGATCGCCTTGTTGCGGCATAAGGCGTTACCGACATACTGGAAAAGCCCTCTTGTCAGCAGTCCAGTGCAGATTCAAATCAATTAACGCGGCTGAGATAAACAGGTTGGGTTGTCACGTCGATTGAAATGCCTGTCTGGCCGGCTGTAGCTGACCCGGCGGTTTCGCCTGTGTGCCGAATGACTTTGAACTCACCCTTGTTCATTGGAATCTCAAGCCCATGCGTCGAAGCGGAAGTGGTCCAGGCCGCAAAGCGACGATCACCGTTCTTAGTAAAGACCAGAACATAATCATCGTCTCGGCCGAGGGTGAGGCGCTCCTGGAAAACATAACCGGTGAAGAACTCGCTGAATGTCTTCGCGGCAAGGTAAGCCGGCTTCGGCTCGTAGACCTGTGCGCGACCTGGCTGATAAGTATTCCTTACCAATCCAAAGTGATGCTCGGCTTCGTTCGGATCTGATCCGTCGTCACGCCAGTCATACCAGATTGAAATAGGAATATCGTTGGCGACATTCGTAAGCAGCTCGCGAGCGAGGAGCGCGCCTTGTTTTTCTTCCGTCATGTTGCGCCACGTGGATGAGTAGCCCCACTCGCCGGAGATGATCTCGATCGGCCTCTCCGGCAAACTCGAGTTTGTCGAACTTTGCCCGCTGTCGCTACGGTAACTCTGAATCAGTTCTCGCAGCCGGCAATAATCAAGCGCCGCCGTTTCCGGATCAGTTTGACGGTAAGGATGAACGGATACGGCCCACCAATAATCCAGCAAGCCTGCTTTGAAACATTCGTCAAGAAACGAAAAGTCACTTTCTGAAACCGCTGGCCCAGCCAGCTTTTCATTGGGCACTTCCGCACGGAACGCACGGCCCACGGCCTGGGCTAACTCGACGTATTCGTTCACGTTCGGCCGCGGGCGCCAGAACATGGGGTTGTTCGGCTCATTATAGACTTCCCAAATTACACCGCGATTGGAAAAGTGTTTCGCCGCCGCCACTGCCCAGCGCGCAAACGCCTCGCGCGTCTCTGCCGTTCGCGGGGGCGCGCCATGGTCGTAGAGCTGATTCCCATAGTCGAGGATGAATAGCGTCTGAATCTTGTATTCATCGAGCGCCTTCATCAACCGATCGTATTCCGAAAAATCATAGCGGCCGCGCTCACGCTCGGTGCCTTCCCACACGAAATCCATTCTTACCATGCGAAAGCCGGCATCGGCGATCATTTTAACTTCGCCTGGTTGCGGATTGGTGAAGTGAATGTTAACGCCGAGGCCTTGCGGGATCACCGAAGCCTGAGCCGGAGTACTGCCGAACTTGCAATCGGAATCAGCGGTGCAACCGCCGAGGGTGGTGAGCAGAAAGACCAGCGGCAGAATCATTAGCAGACCATAAGAATTCGATCGCTTCACAACTTCTCTGAGGAGAAGGCCGTTTCTATGCACCGGCGCCGTTAGGATTGAGGGCGGCGGCCAGAAATGCGCGCAGGGCAATCTGATAAGCCGTGTTTTGATTCGCCTCAAACGGCGCCACGACATAATGGATCTTCATACCCGACGCGTTGAAAAAATTGTGGTAAGCGAGATAGTGCTTGCCCGCAATCGATGACCCCAGAGTCGAGCGCATTCCCTGATCCAAGAATACAACGTAGATCGTGCTGGGGTTCGGCCGCTGGAGCGAGCCGCCTTTCAGCATCTGCTCTAGCACGCTTTGGATCTCCAAGTCAGAGATGCTCCTGTCACCGGCAACTTCATCGAGCTTTTCCTGGCTCGAGGTCGCGGCGAAGAAATTCTTCATGCCGAATTCATCCAGGATGCGGAGCTGCTCCTGATCATTTATGTTGGCCAGAAGGTTTGCCAGCTTTTGCTCACGCGCGCGCTGCGATGATGCCTCCCAACCTCTTCCCAGAAAAATGCTGTTCTGCTGCGGCTCCGAAACAATTCTGCCGTGAGGCGAGTGCGCCGATAGAGGTTGCGCCTCTCCGGTGATAATGAAGGCCCGCCCTCGATCGTCGTTACTAACGGATTGTGTCTGGTCGTCGGAACGCTCGCGCGGTTTTCCTTCCTGCGCCTGTACGCTGGCGGAAACCGCGACGAGCATCAGTAGAATTAATTTGAGTTTCATAGTTCCCTTTTGCAAAGCCAGTTCATTTCCCGGCTAGGGCGTCGTCACGTTCAGAAGAAAATCGTCCACGACGAAAGAAGTTCTCAGGCTCGAATCTTCCGTGCCTACTAAATAAATCTGTATCGTTTGTCCCTTGTAAGCAGAGAGGTCAAACGAGACCTGAGTATAGCCGGCGCCGGCATTCAGGTTCGAATACGTTGCCAGGGTCGCCAGGACCGTGCCCGAAGAGTTTCGAACCTGCACTTTCAACGTGTCGTACGCCGACGTGGTCGTGGTTTCGGTCGTGTCGATGTGCCGCCAGAACGAGACGTTGGCGCTGGTGGCCGTGGCCGGAATGATGACCTGTTGTAAAAGCGTGTCGGTATGAACTGAACCATAACCGTTGAGCCAGGCTTTCCATGATCCGCTGTGCGGGGCCTGGGAACTGCTGTTATCGATCACGCCCGCCGAAACGGTCCACGGCGCAGTACTGGAAGACCCATTTTCAAAGCCGGGGTTACCTAACAACTGCTGCGTCGTGCCACCACCGGCCGAACTAATGGTCAGAGTGATCGTCGCCGAATGGGCCTTGCCGCCGCCTGAGCCGTTGACGACAATACTGTACGTGCCCGCCGCAGTTGCAGCGCCCACGGCGATCGTCAAAGTAGAAGAGCCCGAACCCGGCGCGGCGATCGATGTGGGACTAAAGCTTGCTGTCGCACTTGCCGGTAAGCCTGCAGCGGAAAGCGACACGGCCGAGTTAAAGCCCCCTGATATCGTCGTTGTGATGTTGCTAGTCCCGGAACCACCGGCCGGAGCTGCGAGGCTCGACGGCGCGGAAGCTATGGTGAAGTCGGCCGTGGCTGCGGCGCTAACGGTTAAGTTGATCGTCGCAGAATGGGTCTTGCCGCCGCCTGCGCCGTTGACAACAAAACTGTACGTGCCCGGCGCAGTGGAAGCAGCCGCTGCGATCGTCAAGGTAGAAGAGCCCAAACCCGGCGCGGCGATCGATGTGGGACTGAAACTCGCGGTCGCACCTGTCGGCAGACCAGAAGCGGAAAGCGACACGGCCGAGTTGAAACTCCCTGATATCGTGGTGTTGATGTTGGTAGCCCCAGACCCACCGGCCGTGACTGCGAGGCTCGACAGTGCGGAAGCTATGGTGAAATCGGCCGTGGCGCCGCCGGAAGTCGCGGCGTTCAAAGCAAAGTCATCCACGACAAAAGAAGTCCTCAGGCTCGAGTTTTCCGTCCCCACCAAATAGATTTGAATCGTCTGGCCCTTGTAAGCGATAAGGTCGAAAGAGACTTGTGTATAACCGGCGGCGGCGTTGAGATTCGAGTAAGTCGCCAACGTCGCCAGCACCACGCCAGTGGAATTGCGCACCTGGACCTTCATTGTGTCGTTCGCTTTGGTGTTCGTAGTTTCGGCCGTATCGATATGCCGCCAGAACGAGAGGGCGGCGCTGGTAGCTGTCGACGGAAGGTTGACCGTCTGAAAAAGTGTGTCGGTATGAGCTGAGCCGTAACCGTTAAGCCAGGCTTTCCATGAGCCCGTGTGCGGCGCCTCAAAACTGCTGTTATCAATCACTCCCGCCGAGACGGTCCACGGCGCCGGACTTCCGGATCCATTTTCAAAGCCGGGGTTACTCAATAACTGCTGCGTCGTGCCGCCGCCGGTGCTGACCGTCAAATTGATTGGAACGGAATGGGTCTGTCCACCGCCTGATCCATTGACGACAACGTTGTAGGTGCCAACCGCAGTGGTCGCGCCGACAGCGATCGTTAAGCTCGATGCGCCTGAGCCGGGTGCGGCGACTGCAGCAGGGCTGAAGCTGGCCGTCGTACCCGCCGGCAGACCTGAAGCGGACAGCGAAATAGAAGAATTGAAATTGCCTGAAAGACTCGAGGTGATGGTTGACGATGCTGCGCCGCTCTGCGGAATTGTTAGCGACGACGCTGACGACAAGAGCGAAAAGCTTGGGCCAAAAATGATGTCTATGACCGGGTGAAGCTCGATGCCGTTAGGTGCAATGCCCTCCTGCCCTTCGAAGTGATCAAAGAAGCCCACCCCGGTAATTTGGACGGGCACATTGGCGTCTTGGAAACTCGTGGTCGCAGTAAACATCGCATCGAACTGCGCCCGCGCGTGCGCGATGCCGGCCGCGAAAGGACTATTTGGGTCAACACAGCTCGGAGACGGAATTTCGGCGATCATCGTCTGTCCGGCGCCATCACTAAACACCATGTGATAATCCGAATCAAACGAGCGCGCGTATTTCACGAGGGTGACATTCAAGACCCAGACCCTGGTTTCCGTGGGTTGGATTCGCCCGTTGTCGGGAAGCGGGCTCGGGGTGGCAATAGCTGAGAGCGCGGCGATACTAGTCGCAGTCGACGAGCTGAGGTTTACGAGACTCGCGTCCGGGTCGGTTCCGATCTTAACCGGCCAGCGCTCGCCGCTGCACTGGGCAAGAGTCCGGCCGGGCAGGAAAACCAGCAGTACGATGCAGAGCGATGACAACCAAAGGAATCGTTTCATTGTTTTCTTCAATCTGAGATGCAGGTGACCAGAACTCACCAAGCTCAAAAACACGTCGGCCGCTATACACAGGATAAACGGCCAAACCGCTGAGCATTCCAGTTCCGTGGTTTTGGGGGGAGTCGTCGAACGTGATGACTCAAGCTGCGCGCCGCGCCGTTGAGTGATCTTCCTCTGCCCTTTCCAGGTCGCCTCTCAATTTTTCCGCCAGCAAGCGCACGTGCGGTTCTTTAATGATGTTGATGTGGTTGCCCGTAATTTCATGCACCTCGATGCGACCCTCAACGAGTTCGCGCCAGCCGTCGTGCAGGTCATAGTCCGCTGTCAGATCGGCAGCCAAAAAGAGCGTCACGTTCCCGGCGTAGGTTTGCGGCAGATAGTCTTTCACCGCGGCAAAGTTAATCTGCTCGATATTTCTTAAAGCCGATGGCAAGGGCCTGCCGATCTGCTGGTAAAGCTTGTAAGCACGCCGGTAGAGCCTGTGTTTGGCTTTTTCGGGAACGTACTTCAGTTTGCCCAACAGGTACGCCAACTTCTCCGGAACCTTCAATTGACGCAGGTTCTCCGCATGCGATCGAAGCTTGCGCGCGTAACGACCAGCACGCTCGCGCAACGATCCGGAACCCGGCAGCAGCTTGAAGTAACCGGCCGGATACGTATCAAGCAGCGCCAACAACGCGACCTGCTGTCCTTCGGCCGCGAGCTGGCAAGCCATCTCAAAGGCGATGGTGCCCCCTGATGAGCGGCCGCCTAGCTGATAAGGGCCTTCGGACTGCACGTCGCGGATCTCTTTTAAGTAATGCGCGGCCATCTCCTTAATGCCGGTGTGCGGCTCTTCTTCTCCATTCAACCCTTTAGCCTGCAATCCATAAAATGGCTGATCAGGACCGAGCAGTCGCGCGAGATCGTGGTACTCGAGCACGTTGCCGCCGGCCGCATGGATGCAGAAGAACGGCGTGCGCTTGCCGCCTCCCTGAATCATGACAAGCGATGACCACGAAGCCGGCCAACCTTCTTCACGCAGCATGCGCGCAAGTCGCTTGACGGTCGGCGCCTGGAACAAAGTTGCCAGCGGAAGATTGCGGCCGAATGCTTTTTCAATCTGCGCGAATAGCCGCACCGCCAGTAATGAATGCCCGCCGAGCTCAAAGAAATTGTCGTTGATGCCTATTGCACGAATCCCGAGGACCCGCTCCCAAATTTTTGTCAGCTTCAGTTCCAGTTCATCCGTGGGCGGCGCAAAGGATCTCGTGGTGTCCAATCCGTTCGCTGGCGGCAAAGCGCGGCGATCGACCTTTCCGCTAGGCGACAGCGGCAACGATTCGAGCACTACAAAAACGGAAGGCACCATGTGATCCGGCAACTTATCTTTTAGAAACTCGCGGACTGAGTCGATCGATGGGGTCAGGGCGTACTGCGGCACGAGATACGCGGCCAGGTGCTTGTCGCCGTTGTCCTTCCGAGCCACGACTACTGCCTCGCGAACCGACGGATGTTCGGCCAAAGCCGATTCAATCTCGCCCAACTCGATCCGGAACCCGCGGACCTTCACCTGATTGTCCAGCCGTCCGATGAACTCGATCTCGCCGTTTGGCCGGTAACGAACCAGATCGCCGGTCCGGTAAAGCCGCGCGCCGGGTACTTGTGAAAACGGATCGCGTACGAATCGCTCGGCATTCAATTCAGGCCGGTCAAGGTAACCGCGCGCGACTCCGTCACCGCCGATGTAAAGTTCGCCCTGCACGCCAACGGGCGCGGGATTTCGGCAGCGGTCGAGAATGTAAACCGAAGTGTTTGATATCGGACGTCCGATAGGCACTGAGCCGTTGAGGTCAGTAAGATCGGTAATCGGATGGCAGCAGGCGAAGGTTGTACCCTCAGTCGGACCATAACCATTGATCAGACGAGTGTCCTTTAACTCAGCGAGAACTTTCTGCACGTCTGGCACCGACAGAACATCGCCCCCGGCGAGCAATTGCCGCACACCTCTCAAGTCATCGAGATGATTATCAACCATCAGATGAAACAACCCCGCCGTCAGCCAGAGCGTAGTCACCTGATATCGTTTGAGGGCTCGGCCCAGCTCTCCCAACGAACAAGCTCCGGGCGGCATCAGGGCCAGCCGCGCGCCGTTAAGCAAGCTGCCCCAAATCTCGAAAGTGGAAGCGTCAAATGAAATTGTGGCTGCCTGCAAAAAGATTTCATCGGGCGAGAATGACGCGTAGTTTGTATTCCTAACCAGCCGCACAACGTTGCGATGGGTGACCGCCACGCCCTTCGGTTTACCTGTCGAACCCGACGTGTACATCACATAAGCAAGGTTGTCGGGCGTGGTCGTAATCTCCGGATCGCTCTTACTCTCGTTAGCGATTTTCTCAGGCAACTCATCGAGGCAAATTATCTCCGAAGTATTACGTGGCAGGTTTTCGAGCAACGACTTTTGCGTGATCAGTAAGGGCACCTGGGCGTCTTCGAGCATGAACCGAAAACGCGCGTTGGGATACTCCGGGTCAAGCGGCACATACGCGCCACCGGCCTTCAAAATGCCAAGGAGTACGACGATCATTTCGGGCGAGCGGTGCAAACACACACCCACCCGCGTATCCGGGCCAACTCCGCGCTTTCTTAAATAGTGACCAAGCTGGTTGGCTCGCCAATTGAGTTCCCGATAAGTCATCTGCCGTTCATCGCAAAGCAGGGCGGGAACGTCCGGAGTGTTTCTTGCCTGCTCCTCGAACAATTCCTGAATGCATGCTTGAGCAGGATAGTTTGTCTTCGTGTCGTTCCATTCAACCAACAACTGTAGACGCTCGGCTTCGGTCAAGAGCGGCAGCTCCGAGATTCTCTGCTCCGGATTCGCGACGATGCCCTCGAGCAAGGTTTGGAAGTGACCCATGAGCCGGTCGATCGTCGCCGATGCGAAAAGATCGGCATTCGATTCGAACAGGCAGGTTAGTTGTCCATCTTTCTCAACGATGTCCAGGGTGAGATCGAAATTCGCCATGATGTGGCCAACCCGAAAGTGTTCGGTGACCAGCCCCGGCAGTTGCAAGGGCTCGATCTCTGCGCTCTGCAGCACGAACATCACCTGGAAGAGCGGGTTATGCGCGAGCGTCCTTTCGGGCTGAAGCTCTTTCACCAAACGCTCAAACGGCAGGTCCTGGTGCGCGTAAGCCCCCAGCGCGGTTGCTTTCACTCGGCCCAGAACTTCGCCGAACGACGGGTCGCCGGTGAGATTCGTCCGCATCGGCAGCGTGTTGATGAATAAACCGATCAGGTTTTCGGTCTCAGGCATTTGGCGGCCGGCTATCGGAGTTCCGACGACGATGTCTTCTTCCCCGGTGTGGCGATGTAGAAGAATTTCGTATGCGGCCAGGAGCATCATGAAGAGCGTCGCGCCCTGCTTCTGGGACAGCATTTTCAGATCGGACGTAAGCTGCTTTGATAAGCGAATCGTGTGGTGGGCGCCGCGGAAGGCTCGGTACGCCTGAACGTTCGGACGCGGGTAATCCGTCGGCAACTCGAGCACTGACGGCAGCGTTTCGAATTCCTTCTTCCAGTACGACAGTTGCGATTCATACAACTCGCCCGCGAACCATTGCCGCTGCCAGTACGAGTAGTCGGGATATTGGATCGGTAACTCAGGAAGTGCCGGCCGCTCTCCAGCCGCAAAAGTTTTGTACAGTTCGGACAACTCGCGCCGAAAAATCCCGACGGACCATCCGTCAGTAACGATGTGATGCATCGTGACCAGCAGAATGTGTTCCTGCTCGCTTAGCCGCACCAGCAGAGATCGGATCAAAGGGCCACGCGAAAGATCGAAAGGCCGGCGAACTTCGTCCTGGAGAATCGATAGTACTGAGAGATCCCGCTCGGTCTTGGGTTCGCGACTTAGATCGATTATCGGCAAGTCGAGCACCATCTCACCGGCGACGATCTGAGACGGCGTGCCCTCTACCGTAGCGAAGGTCGTCCGCAGAGCAGCATGCCGAGCGACAATAAGGTTCAGCGCGTTCTCGAGCGCGTTCTCGTCGAGACGGCCAATTAACCGCACCGATAACGCAGTGTGGTAAAGGGAGGTTTCCGGCATTAATTGGTTCACCACCCAAAACCCTTGCTGGTTATATGAAAGCGGCGCCGGCTCATGGGTGGAGTGTCGCGGAATCACCCGCCTGGCATTTCCGGCAGGGCGTTTCCTCATGAGACGCAATTCGAGCAGCGCCCGCTTTGCCGGCGAAAGCCCGGCCAGTTGCTGCGCGATTGCCTCGCTATATGGCGTTGTAGTTTCCATGCTCAAACTTTCAATCCTTATGCCACAGCCGCTCCATTGCCCAGGATTTCACTATCAAAGCGAAGCTGCGCTTCCTCGTCAGTTAGGTTTGCCAATTCTCCCAGCAGGGTCGCCAATTCACCCTCGGTTTCATTCTGCGCTCCGCGAGGAAACAGCATGGCCGCCAGACTGGCGATCGTCGGCGCTTGAAACAAATCCACCATTGCCAGTTCGATCTCCAGATTGTTTCGCACATTCGAGACCACCTTTGCCGCCAGCAAAGAATGCCCGCCCAGCTCAAAGAAGTTGTCGTGTATGCCGATCCGCTCCAGCTTCAAAACGTCGCACCACTCGACTGCCAGAAGCTGTTCGATAGGTGTCCGGGGCGCAACAAAACTATCGTTTGTCTCGCAGCGGGTGGGTCCCGGCTCGGGCAGCGCTCGCCGGTTGATCTTTCCGCTGGGCAAGAGCGGTAGCGCCTCGATCGTTTCGAACACCGCCGGCACCATGTACGACGGCAACTTCGTTTTCAGATAATTGCGCAGCTCGGCGGTCGTTAGCTTGTTGTGGGAATCGAGGACTACATAAGCGATGAGACGCTTGTCACCGTCGCTGTCTTCGCGTAACACGACTACGCAATCGGTAACGCCAGTCAGACTTCGCAGGGCCTGTTCGATCTCTTCCAGTTCGACGCGAAATCCGCGAATCTTGATCTGGTTGTCGACGCGTCCGAGAAACTCAATGTTTCCATCCGACCGGTAGCGAGCCAGGTCGCCGGTCTTATACAGCCTGGCGTGTTTATCAACTCCGAACGGATCTGGAATAAACTTTTCGCTGGTCAGATCGGGACGGTTTACGTATCCTCGCGCCACTCCGGGGCCGCCGATGTATAACTCGCCGGGCGCACCGATCGGGACGGGGCGCAGCGATTCATCCAGCAGGTAAGCCGTTGCATTCGCCAGCGGTCTACCAATCGGCACTGCGTTGAGGCACGTGCTTTCATCTTGCGGGCGCAAGTCACACATCGTAACCGCGACCGTCGTTTCGGTTGGGCCGTAGGTATTCACCAGCCGCACACGCTTGCCAGCGAACTTGTGCCATGCAACGACCCGATCCGACGCAGCTTTTTCACCGCCGATGATCACCAGCCGGACCGCAGCCGGCAGCTTGAGATTTCCCGCACTCAAGGCGTCCGTCAGTTCATGCCAGTAGGCGGTGGGTAGATCCAGGATCGTCACACCCCACTGGTCGCAGTAATGCAGAAACTCGCGGCCGGAACTGATCATTTCCTCGGTTCGCAGAACGATTGTGGCGCCGCGCGTAAGGGCCGGAAAGATCTCTTCCACGCTTAGATCGAAACAGAGAGAAGCAAATTGCAAAATGCGATCGGCCGGGCTGATCTGATAAGCAGCCGTTGCGGTGACGGTGAAGTTCACCAGAGAGCGGTGTTCGATCATCACGCCCTTGGGATTTCCGGTTGAGCCCGACGTGTAAATCACATAGGCGACGTTCGAAGCTGTTGCGGCAATGAGTGGATTCGCATCGCTTTCGCCAGCGATCATTTCCCAATCCACGTCGATACAAAGGATCGCGGCGCCGCCGGGAATATCTTTGGCAAGATCTTTCCGGGTAAGCACGAGGAGTAGTTCGGCGTCTTCGATCATGAAAGCGATCCGATCGCGCGGGTACGTCGGGTCGAGCGGAACATAGGCCCCCCCGGCTTTGAGCACCCCAAGAATACCAACTAACATTTCCAAAGATCGCCCGATACAGATGCCCACGCGGACTTCGGGGCCCACGCCTTGTTTCCTCAAATAATGAGCAAGCCGGTTCGCTCGAGCGTTCAGTTCACGATAGGTTAATTGCTCGCCCTGAAACTCGGCAGCGATTGCATCCGGCGTTTTTGCAGCCTGCACTTCGAAAAGATGATGGATGCACACGTCTCGCGGGAAACCTAACCGGTTGTCGTTCCATTCAACCAAAAGTTTTTGACGCTCGGCATCGGAAAGGAGCGAAAAATCCGCGACGCGTTGCTCCGGATCGACGACTACTCCTTCCAGCAACTTCTGCAGATGCCTGAGCATGCGATCTATAGTTGCAGGCGCAAAAAGGTCAGTATTGTATTTCAGCGAAGCGCGCAGGTCGCCCGCCTCTTCTTCAACTTCCAAAGTCAAATCGAACTTTGACGATAGACTGCTCAGCTTGAGCGCCGTTAACGTCAATCCTTCAACCACCAGTTCCGGCGCGGACGTGTTCTGGAGCGCAAACATTACCTGGAAAAGCGGGGTGCGATTCGTGACTCGATCCGGGCGGAGTTCTTCGACCAATTTTTCAAAAGGCACTTCCTGATGCGCGTACGCTTCCAGTGCTGTCTCGCGAACTTGGCCGAGAAATTCGCGGAAAGTCGGATTGCCGGACAAGTCGCCGCGAAAAACAACCGTGTTCACGAAAGCACCGATCAAGTTCTCAGTCTCGACCAACGTGCGGCCCGCAACCGGGGAACCGACAACGACGTCGTCCTGGCCGCTATAACGGAACAACAGCGCCTGGAAAGCCGCCAACAGCGTCATGAACAGCGTCGTGCCTTCTCGCCTGCTCATTGTCTTGATTGCGTGGCTGAGGTCTGCCGACAACAACAAAGACTCTTGCGCCCCATTGAAAGTTTGCAACGCTTGCCGCGGATAGTCGGTCGGAAGCTCGAGCGTCGCGGGCGCACTCGCAAGCTGCCGTGTCCAGTAATCGAGTTGTTCCTCGATCACCTTGCCCTGAATCCGGCTTCGCTGCCATACCGCAAAGTCTGCATACTGGAGCTGCAAACGGGGCGCAAAAGATTCGCCCTTGCCCAGCAACTGATAAATTGTCGCAAGCTCACGCTGCAAGAGGGCGATGGACCATGCGTCGCAAATAATGTGATGAACCGTAACGAGCAAGACATGCTCGTCTTCGGAGCGTTTCAGCAACTTAATGCGAAGAAGCGGTCCGTGCGCCAGGTCAAAGGCCTCTTCTGCTTCAGCGGTGAGCGCGCTCTGAAGTTCTATCTCATGTTCAGAGGCTGAGAGTCGTGAAAAATCCAGGACGCCGAGGGTCAGCGGCATCCAGGGTGCGATAACCTGCACAGGAGAGCCATCATTCAGGATAAAAGTCGTTCGCAGGATTTCGTGGCGAACAAGAATCGCTTCGAAAGTTTTTTGCAGTCTCGGAACATCGAGGGGGCCGGTAATTCTTATCGCGGTGCGCACGTTGTAATGAGAACTGTTCGGCTCGGCCTGATCGAGCAGCCAGAATTGCTGTTGCGTAAACGAAAGCGGCGCGGTTCCATTGTGCTCGACGGATTCGATCGAGCCAACCAGAAGGCTGCGATCTGCTACATTGCCGGTCTGGACCGCTTCAGCCATCAGGGCGACAGTCGGGCGTTCAAATAACACCCGCAACGGCATTTCGATTTTGAACGCGTTGCGAATGCGTGAAACAACCTGCGTAGCAAGCAGCGAGTGGCCACCCAAATCGAAGAAGTTGTCGTTTATACCAACACGCGACACCTTCAGCACTTCCATCCAGATGTTCGAGAGCAATTCTTCCACCGGTGTCCTCGGCGCGGCGTAACTCTCGTCTAATTGGGCGCAATAATCCGGCGACGGCAATGCCCGGCGATTCACTTTTCCGCTTGATGTTAGTGGCAATTCTGGTAGCTCAACCAGTATCGCAGGAACCATGTATTCGGGCAGTTTATCCTGAAGAAACGCACGCAACTCTCGGCTGTCCAACTTCGCCTCGGTAACGGGCACAACGTAACCAACCAATATTTTATTTCCAGGAGTGTCTTCGCGCGCCACCACCACGCTCTCGCGCACCTTCGCGTGCTGGCGCAAGGTTGATTCAATTTCGCCGAGTTCAATCCGGAAGCCCCGAAGCTTCACCTGATCGTCGATGCGACCCAGGTACTCGATAGTTCCATCCGGTAAATAGCGTGCGAGGTCGCCAGTCTTGTAGAGCCGCGCCTGTGCGTCGCTGCTGAAGGGATTGCTCACGAACTTTTCCGCCGTCAGCTCGGGCCGGTTAAAATAACCGCGCGCCAGCCCGATGCCGCCGATGTGTAGCTCGCCCGCCACACCGACGGGCACGGGTCGCATATCGGCATCGAGCGCATACATCTGAATATTAGAAATGGGTCGTCCGATGGGCACAATCTGCCGCGCGCTTCCCCTCTCACACTGCCAGAAGGTGACATCCACGGCGGCCTCGGTTGGCCCATAAAGGTTGTGCAAGTCCGCGTCGAGTCGTGCAAAGAATCGCTCTTGCAATTCGTACGGCAGTGCCTCGCCGCTGCAGATCACCCGGCGCAGACTGGAGCAGGAACTCCTCAGTCCCTGCTCTTCAAGAAACACGGCCAGCATTGACGGGACAAAGTGCATCGTTGTGATTCGCTGTTCCCTAATCGTATGGCTGAGGTAGGCGCTGTCTTGATGACCGCCGGGGCGCGCCACTACCAGGGTTGCCCCGGTAATCAGGGGCCAGAAGAATTCCCATACTGAAACGTCGAAGCTAAAGGGTGTTTTCTGTAGCACGCGATCGGAAGCGTCGAGTTGGTAGGCATCCTGCATCCAGAACAGGCGATTGCAGATAGCTTCATGTGTGATCATCGCCCCCTTCGGCTTTCCGGTTGAGCCTGAGGTGTAAATGACATAAGCGAGATTGTCACTTGTAGCCACACTCGACGAGTCTGCCGTGCTCTCACCGGCAATCGTCTCCCAATCGGCATCCAGGCAAACGAGCTTTGCTTGATGCGCCGGCAGATCGGCAGAAAGTTTTTGCTGGGTCAGCAGCACAGGAACATTGGCGTCTTCGATCATCAAGGCCAGACGTTCTTTCGGAAAGGCCGGATCAAGTGGGACATAGGCGCCGCCAGACTTCAGGATGCCAAGCAGTCCGATCAGCATTTCAAGCGATCGCTCGACGCAGATTCCCACCAGAACTTCCGGACCAACTCCCTGCTTTCTGAGAAATTGAGCGAGCTGATTGGCACGGCGGTTGAGCTCGTAATAGGTTATTTGTTCATCTTCGAACGTGACCGCGATCGCCGCTGGAGTTTTTGTGACCTGGCTTTCAAATAACTGATGAAGGCATACCGCGTGAGGATATTCGGTTTCGGTATCATTCCACTCAACCAGCAGTTGCCGGCGCTCTTTCTCCGTGAGCAGTACCAGGTCTGCAATCCGTTGCCAGGCATCCTCCGCGACCGCCTTAAGCAAAGCCTGAAAGTGCCCGAGCATGCGACCAATAGTCGCAGCAGCAAACAGGTCTGTGTTGTATTCAAGAGAAACGCGAAGCCCTCTGCCTTCCTCGATAACGTTAAGCGTGAGATCGAATTTCGCGGTTGTGCTGTTTAGCTCGACCGGCGTCACCGTCATTCCGTCTACTCTGGACAGGGGCAGCACCGGAGCATTCTGAAGAGCGAACATCACCTGGAACAGCGGCGTGCGGTCCAGGCTTCGTTCCGGGTGCAACTCTGCAACCAACTTTTCAAACGGCAGATCCTGATGCGTGTAGGCGCCGAGCGCCGCCTCGCGAGTCCGGCCCAGCAGTTCGCGAAAACTTGGATTGCCAGACAAATCGGTTCTTAAGACAAGCGTGTTCACGAAGAAACCGATCAGCGCTTCGGTTTCGACCGGGGTGCGACCCGCTATTGGCGAGCCCACGACGATGTCGTCCTGCCCGCTGTAGCGCAACAGCAATGTCTGGAACGCGGCCAGCAGTGTCATGAACAAGGTGACGCCTTCCTGCTGGCCGAGCGTTTTGATTGCGTCGCTTAATTCCTTTGATAGCAAAACGGACTCTTGTGCTCCGTTAAAACTCTGCACCGCCGGCCGCGGATAGTCGGTGGGGAGATCGAGCGCGGCTGGAGCCTCTCGAAGTTGTTCCCGCCAGTAGGCCAGTTGCTTTTCCAGCAATTCACCCTGCAGCCAACTCCGCTGCCAAAGAGCAAAATCAGCATATTGGATCTGCAGTTCCGGTACCTTCGGATTCTGATCCGTGCTGAACGATTGATAAACCGCCGTCACTTCGTTAAGCAGGACACCTATCGACCAGCCGTCACTGATGATGTGGTGAATCGTGAGCAGCAAGAGATAGTGATCGCCGGCGAGCTTCACCAGCCGAATTCGGCAGAGTGGATCACTTGTGAGATCGAAAACTTCTTGACCATCGGCAACCGTCAGATGCCGAAGTTCAACTTCGCGCTCGCCGGTCGCGAGTCCGCTGAGATCCGTTACTTCGATAGGCAATCGCATCGATGGCGAGATAACCTGCAACGGCTGCCCATCGTCAGATACAAAGTTCGTCCGAAGTATTTCGTGCCGCTTCACGATCTCGTCAACCGCGCGCTGTAGCTTTCCAACATCCAGTGCGCCTCTAATCCGGAAGGCTCGGCAGATGTTGTATGACGCGCCGTCTGGCTCTAATTGATTCATAAACCAGAGCCGCTGTTGAGCAAACGAGAGCGGTACTTTGTTACCTCGCGCGACTGGCTGCAATTGCGGCAAAGATGCCGGCTGCTCAATCGCCAGCGCCGCAACAACCTTTCCCGCAATCTGCGCTAGCGTCGGAGCTTCGAACAGTATCCGAAGTGCAATTTGAACTTTGAACTCCTGGCAAATGCGAGAAACGATTTGAGCGGCCAGAAGCGAGTGCCCGCCCAGCTCAAAGAAGTTGTCGTCCCGCCCGATCCGCTCAACGCGCAACACCTGACTCCAAATCGCCGCCAGCCGCTTTTCAATTTCATTCTGCGGAGCAACAAATTCAGTCGACAATCCTGATCTGAGGTCGTCAGGTTCAGGCAAAGCTAGACGATTCAGCTTTCCATTTGCCGACAAAGGCAGCGCATCCATCCGCACGAACACCGACGGAATTGCGTACTCGGGCAAACGGTCACTGAGAAAGTTGCGCAACTCCCCGGCGTTTGGGGCGGAATCAGCCTGACCATTCGAGACAAAATAAGCAATCAATCTGGTGCCGGCGCGGTCATCCGGTCGGGTGATGACTGCATTTTCACTGATCGAAGGATGTCTCGCCAAAGCGGCTTCAACTTCGCCCAACTCGATCCGAAAGCCGCGTAACTTCACTTGCTGATCACGCCGGCCGGTAAATTCGATCTGACCGTCAGCTCGATACCTCGCCCAGTCGCCGGTGCGATAAAGCCGCGCGCCCTCTTGTCCCTCGAATGGATGCGGAATAAATTTTTCAGTCGTGAGTTCGGGGCGGTTTAAGTAACCGCGGCCCACGCCGGCGCCGCCGATGTAAAGCTCGCCGGCGATATCGACGGGGCAGGGCTGCTGCTTCTTATCAAGAATGTAAATTTCGCTGTTGGCGATCGGCTTACCAATCGGCAAGACGTTCAACTCGTCATCGATTTCGGTCGGGACGCGATAGAGCGCGACGATGCCCGCCGTTTCGGTCTGGCCAAACATATGAACGTGACGCGCCGGATGGTGGAACCGCGACATCCAGGTGTGCGGAATATCAGAAAACAGGGGCTCGCTGGCTGAAAGCATCAGGCGCAGACGGTTATCCAGCAGGCTTTGTCGCTGTTCCTGATCCAGCGCCTCCAGCATTGAGGTGCAAGTGCGCCAGAACGATGGCACCGCGTCCATCACCGTCACTCCGCGACTCTTGATCATTTCAAACAGGGCCAGCGGATCTTTGCGCTGATCGGATGTCGCGATCACGACCGTTGCGCCTTGCGACAGCGGCAGCATCAATTGCCTGCGCGATGAGGAGAAGGCTATCGAGGCGGTGTGAAGGTAAAAATCATCGCCGGTAACGTGAAGCTCGTGATTGAGCGCGAGCAGATAGTTCGCCAGATTGCCGTGCTCGATCATCACGCCCTTCGGCGCGCCGGTTGAACCCGAGGTGTAAATCACATAAGCCAGGTCGTTGGCGCGCGGAGTCTCCGGCAGATTGTCGTCGGCGTTTTCGGCAATCGCCGGCCAATCGCCATCGAGCAGCAGGACGCGGCGATTACTCTGAGGAAGTTGAGCAAGGAGTTTTGATTTCGCGAGCACTAGCGCGGGCCGTGCGTCGTCAAGCATGAACGCTAAGCGCTCTGGCGGATAATCCGGATCGAGCGGAAGATAAGCTGCGCCGGACTTCAGGATGCCAAGAATGCCGACCACCATCTCCAGGGAACGATCGACGCAAATCCCCACCAGCGACTCGCGGCCGACACCAAGCCCGCGCAGATGACGCGCGAGTTGATTGGCTCGCGCATTCAGTTCTCGAAATGTGAACTGGTCGTTCTCACAGATGACAGCGATTCTGTCCGCTGCCTTAGCTGCCTGATCTTCAAACAGTCCAGGGAAGGCCCGCTCTGTGAAATGATTGATTTGGACGCCGCGAAACGGGGCCCACCGCTCCCGATCTGGCAGTTCAGTAAAGGCTCCGGATTCGAGATTTGGTTTCTCGACGAATGCTTGGGACATTTTTTGATGTGTGGCCGCCAGAGACAGCGGCGCTTATCTTTGAGCTATAGCAGAACTCTCTTTGCTGATTTCGATGATGTCGCCGGCGTTGTGCTTCAGGTCGGTCTGCACGGTGAGATAGATATTTCCACCGTCGTCCACGGTGATGCCTTGCACGTTCTTGAGCTGGCCGCCGAAGGCCGCGATCGTCTTTAACTCTTCGCTCGGGTTGTAGACGTAAAGCTTACCGTCCCTGCTATCGGTGATATAGAGCGAACCTTTCGAGAAGAAAATCGTCTCCGGCGAAAACGAATCACGGCGCTCGATTAAACGGTGAAGCGTGTGGTTCGCATCCAGCAGATAGAGAATGTTGTCCTCATTATCGGCAATGTAAAGATTGCCCTTGTCGTCAAAGACCATGCTCTCAGGCTTGGTGATGCCAAACTCTTTGCCCAAAAACTCCGAGACCTTGCCGTCCCGTGTGACGCGGAAGACTTCGTGTTGCTCTCCGTCACCGACCAGAAGAGAGCCATCCGGAGCGAGCGCCAGACCCTCAGTCGAGATAAGTCCTTTGTCCTTGCCGGCTACCTGGCGCGGCGTGCCATCAGCGGTGAACTCCCAAAGTCCGCCAGCATCGTCGTCAGTAAAGAAAATATTATTGTTGGCGTCGATGACCAGATCTTCCGGCGACAGAATGCCGAGGCGCGAATCCGCCAGCCGCTTCAGTCCGTCTGTCTTGCTCCAGACTTCGAGGGCATTGCTACCCTCATTAGCCAGATAGAGCTTGCCGTTGCGCCACACGAGCCCGTCGGGTGAGCCAAAGCCAGTCTTGTTGGTGGCAAAGATGCTCGCCTTGTACGAGCTGTCCGTCATGATCACGAGGCCTTCTTTCTGCAGCTTGCATGACGTCAGAAAGACGAGGCCAAAAATTATTAGTGCAATACTTAATCGCTTCATAAATTCATTCGTCCGATCAAGGACGCCCTCAATATCGGATCAGCCCATTCCCAAAAGTACGTGCCGTCTCATCGCCGCGAGCAATCCGAGAAAAGCCCGGATGTGAATCATCGTGCTGGAAACCTCGAAGGCCACCAGGAACACCAGGGCGCTCGAGAGCGCTCCGTACCTAACGGTCAATCCGGAAAGTTTGTCGAGCCAGCCACTGAATCTTTTTCTGACGACGTATTGAATGACCGCTAACTCTCCGACCGCGACGGCGGCGCCGGCGACAATGTCCAGTGGCGTATGGTGTGCGCCGATCAATTTTCCGGCGAAGATTATTACCAGGAACGTCCAGGCGAGTGCGAGCCATCCCAGACGCCGGGATGCGAGCCAGATGCCGACCGAAATTGCGATGAAAAATCCCGCGTGATCGCTGGGGAAAGATCCCAGGTCGTTGGTGTCCACATCGCCGCTTAGCAGCGCGCGATAATCCTTCTGGCTGGTTTCATCCAGCGGAATCCGCACCGGGATGCGTTTCATCGCGACCAGTTGATCTCCCTCGAGCCGGTAAATTTTTTGCGATTGGATCTCCGGGCGAGGCAGAAAGATCGTGTGCGAAAGGACCTTGGTCGTGGTGATGACACAGACAGCCGCGATCAATGTGGTAATCAGAATCCGGCGTCGCGCGTTGGTGCTATCGGTTGATTTTCCGCCATACCAGGCGGCCAGAAAGCAACAGCCAATAACGCCGGCCTTGGCCAGATCATTGTCCTGGAAAAAAGCAACCACGTTGTCGAACAGCCAAGAACGGCCCGCCACGCTGTTGACGAGCAGCATAAGCTGCTCGTTCAGGTCAGCCAGACGGCCGGCGAGCGAAATCAAAATTGAGAAGAAAATAATTCCAGCGGGCACCTCGGTGGCCTCCTATACAGCGTCAGACTCCAGGTTAAAGAAAATGGCAAAGGGGACCATTTGCCAGAAAACCCTCGATAATCGCGCGGTTAGAGTTTCAGGTTGGGCGCGAGCACGGGTCGTCTATGCGCGCTTGCTCACGAGTAAATGCTTAGGGCGGGCAGCAAAGGTTGCGGGATTCGCCGCCAGCGCAGTTACGTGGCAGGCCGCCTTTGCCCAACAAATAATTCAACGTGGGTACGGAACGCTTGCGGTAGGAAGCAGGTAAATCGTGTGAATAACGTAGTCGCTAGCGCGAGCGGTTCCGTACCGTTTCGGCCGTACGTTTCCTCTATAAACGCTGCAACTCGCGCGGGGCGTAGATATTTTTGCGCAAAGCCTGACGGGTCGGAAACAGCTTGCTATTAATCATTTAACTCAGGAGGAGAGACCGCCAGAAAGGCGCCCTAAACGACTTTATTGCCTATGTCTGCTTCTATTATCCCTTCAAGCTTTCCGGAAACGTATCTCAGCCAACCGTTCGAAGTGCGTCCGATTGCCGCGCGCGGTGCAACTGGGCAAACCGATTCGCGCGATCGATGCGTCCCGCAACTGGTCGGCGCACAAGCGGCAGCCACGCCAGAGGCGCAGGCAGTGTCGGCTGGCGGCCAGATGCTTACTTATCGAGAGCTGGACGAGCAATCTAACCAACTGGCCCACCACTTAATCGCCCTGGGCGTCGGACCGGAAACGATTGTGGGTCTGTGCATGGAGCGTTCGGCTCAGACAATTATTTGCGCTTTGGCGGTTCTTAAAGCAGGTGGTGCTTACCTGCCACTCGATCCGACTTATCCGGTTGAACGTCTGGCTTTCATGCTGAATGAAGCGCAGCCGCGGGTGCTCATCGCTGAGCAGAGACTGGCTGAAAAGCTTTCTTCCGGCTCGTGGAAGGTTGTCGACCTCACCGGCGATTCGACTCAAATCGATCTTCAACCCGTAGAACCACCAACTGTCGATGTGAGCCCGGCGCAACTTGCTTATGTGATTTACACGTCCGGCTCGACCGGACAACCGAAGGGAGTCGAGGTCACCCACGACAGCCTTTTGAACCTCGTGCGGTGGCACCAGCGCGAGTTCGACGTCGAACCTCAGGACCGGGCCAGCCATTTGGCGGGCGTGGGATTTGATGCAGCCGTTTGGGAAGTCTGGCCGTATCTCAGCGCCGGAGCCAGTCTGCATTTGCCCGATGATGACGCGCGCGTTGCCCCTGATTTACTTCGTGACTGGTTGGTGCAGCAGGAAATCTCGATAAGTTTCCTGCCAACCACATTGGCGGAACGAGTGATGAACCTCGACTGGCCAAAGGAATCGGCGCTACGTTTCCTGCTCACCGGGGCCGACACTCTGCATCAATATCCAAACAGCGAGCTGCCGTTTCAGTTGGTCAACAACTATGGACCAACCGAATGCACCGTCGTCGCTACTTCCGGACGCATCCTCCCCAAAGCCCAGTTCAACGGCTTGCCGACCATTGGTCGCCCGATAGCAAACACGACGGTTTACCTGCTTGACGAAAACCTTCAGCCGGTGCCCGAAGGCGCCAGCGGCGAAATATACATCGGCGGACGCGGAGTGGCTCGCGGTTATCTCAATCGCCCTGACCTGACATCGGAGCGATTCATTCGCGATCCATTCAGCGCGGAGCCTGGCGCGCGTCTCTATAAAACCGGGGACCTGGCGTGCTGGCTTTCAAACGGCGAGTTGGCATTTCTCGGACGCACCGATGAGCAAATCAAAATCCTCGGACATCGAATTGAGCCGAACGAAATCGTCGCCGCGTTGGATCGCCATCCATTAATTCGGTCGAGCGTGGTGGTGGCTCGTGGCCAGGAGTGCTGCGAAAAACAGCTCGCCGCGTACATCGTGTTAAGTAACGGCAACGCACCCGCGATCGGCGATCTGCGCACCTTTCTGCAAAGCGCGTTACCTGATTACATGGTGCCGACGGTCTTTGTTCAACTGGATTCATTACCTCTCACGCCCGGCGGCAAAGTTGATCGCGGCGCTCTGCCCGAACCGAACCCTGAAAACACTCTGCGCGATGATCTCTTTGCCGCGCCCAGCACTCCCATCGAGCAACGTCTGGCCAAAATCCTTACCGGCCTATTGAATCTGAACGAAGTGAGCGTTAACGATAATTTTTTCCTGCTCGGCGGGCACTCTCTCCTGGGCACTCAACTGATTGGCAAGATTCGCGGAGCCTTCGGAGTTGAGCTTCGGCTGCGGACGCTCTTCGACACCCCCACCATCGCTGAACTTTCAAACGAGATTGAACGACTGATTTTCGCCAGAGTAGAAAGCATGAGCGATGATGAGGTGAAGAGTCTGTTGGCCTGAAGCCTAAATCCCATTTTTCATTCGTCATCGCACACCGGGGCCAGCCGACGTCGGCTTCGATCAAACCCACTAATGGCAAAGGAAAAATGCCAAATGAGAAATGGAAATATTCCTGGATACCAGCCATGACTACTACACCACGCAAACCATCTTCAACTCTGAGCTTGTACCACCTACTCGATCCTGAGGTGTTGGCTGATCCATATCCTCTTTACCGACGTCTGCGGTCCGAAAGTCCGGTGCACTGGGATCCCTATCTTCATGCCTGGGTGGTCACGCGATATGCCGATGTGATTACGGTCTTGCACGACTTCTCCGCCGATCGCACGCCGACGCCCGAACAATTTGCCGCGATGGGTTTGTCAGAACTGGGCCCCATTGCCCAGGTCATGATGCGCCAGATGCTGTTCATGGATGCGCCGGCTCATACCCGTCTGCGCGGCCTGGCGTCGATGGCTTTTACGCCCGCCAGGGTCGAGGTCCTGCGTTCGCACATCCGCGACATCGTCGATGATCTGATCGAGCCGAGGTTAGCCGCTGGACGCATGGACCTGATCAACGATCTAGCTGCGCCGCTGCCGGCGATCGTGACTGCCGAGATGCTCGGCGTTCCTACATCTGATTGCGAGAACTTGAAAGCGTGGTCCGCGGACTTTGCTGAAGTGCTGGGCAATTTTCAGCATAATCCGGACCGGACGGCGCGCACTCTGCGCTGCGTCGAAGAGATGTCCGCGTATTTTCGCGACGCCATTCAGCGCATGAAGACCGAACCGCGTGAAGGCCTGATCAATTCATTCATGACGGCGGAGATCGACGGCGATCGCCTGACCGAAGAAGAGATCATCGCCAACTGCATCGTGACCATGGTCGGCGGACAAGAGACCACGACGAACTTAATAGGCAACGGCGTGTTGAGCCTGCTGCGGCATCCCGATCAGCTTCAGCGCCTGCAGGATGATTTGACACTCATACCGTCGGCCGTAGAAGAGCTGCTGCGTTATGAGAGCCCCAGCCAGCACACGGCGCGCATAGCACCGCGCGATACTGAAATTGGCGGCAAGCTGATTCGCAAGGGTCAGGCCGTGATTGCGGTGATGGGAGCCGCCAATCGCGACCCCGAAAAGTTTTCTGATCCTGATCGGCTCGATCTGGGACGCACGGACAACCGGCATTTGGCTTTCGGCTGGGCCAGTCACTTTTGTTTTGGCGCGGCGCTGGCGCGGATTGAAGGACAACTGGTTTTTGAGGCAATCATGCGCCGGATGGTCAATCTGGAGTTCGCGCCCGGCCCCCTGGTCTGGCGAGACAATCTGGGCCTGAGAGGATTAACGTCTCTGCCTGTCACGTTCAGCGCGGTAGCGCCTGCGCCGGTAAGTGTCGCGCCAGGAATTGAGACCATGGGAAGCGGTTGTCCATTTCATCAAGCAGCGTAAGGAGAAGGGGCCAGGGGCGCGTCGAGATATCCTGTTTCAGAGGTTGTTGAAGTCAGAGCCCTCTCATGCAAGATCATCTTCCCAACACCACCACAGATTTAGCCCCGCCCGACATGTCGGACGCCAGGCGAGCTCTGCTGCAGAAGTACCTGCGCGGAGGGCTGGAGCTTGCGCCGTCCGCATCCTCAATCATTGCCCGCCGTCCGTCCGCTGAACCCGCTTCACCGTCTTTCGGCCAGGAACAGATTTGGATCCATTCTCAGCTCGTGGATGACCCGGTTCTTTATAACGAGCCGGTCACCGTCCGACGCACCGGGCCACTCGACGTGTCGGCTCTGAAGCAGAGCCTCAACGAAATCATTCGGCGTCACGAAGCCTGGCGTACTAACTTCGCCATCCAAAACGGCCGTCTGGTCCAGGACATCAACCCGTCTCTTGATCTCGAAGTACCACTCGTGGATCTTCGCGGGCTGGATGAATCTGAGCGTGAAACCGAAGCTCTGCGCCTGGCCACAGAGGATGCGCGGCGGCCCTTTGACTTAAGCCAGGGCCCGCTACTCCGCGCCCTGCTGATACGACTCTCCGATAACGATCACCGCCTGTATCTCACCTTGCACCAGATAATCTTCGACGGCGTTTCCCTGTACAGCGTGTTCCTGCCGGAGTTGGCAAGTCTGTACGAAGCCTTCGTCAAAGGCGATCCATCGACGCTGCCTGCGCCGCCGATACAGTATGCCGACTTCGCTCATTGGCAACGCGAACAAACTCAGGACGAAGCAGTCTCGGACGAGTTGGCTTACTGGAAACAAAAGCTTGCCGGCGCGCCCGCGGCCCTCGATTTACCGACTGACCACACCCGGCCCGCGATCCAAACATTTCGTGGCCGGCAATTGTCGTTCAAATTTTCTCAGACGTTGAGCGCATCATTGAGAGCCTTGAGCCGCCATGAAGGAACGACTCTCTTCATGACTTTGCTCGCAGCGTTTCAGACGCTCCTGCATCGCTACACCGATCAGGATGACCTGGTTGTAGGCACAGTTACGACGAGCCGCAAACGATCAGAGTTCGACGACATGCTCGGGTTCTTTCTCAACACGCTCGTCCTGCGCACAGACCTTTCGGGCGATCCCACCTTCCGTGAGTTGCTGGGACGCGTCAGAGCGGTGACCGTCGACGCCTTGTCACACGACAACGTGCCGTTTCATCGTTTGGTTAAGGAACTCGAGCGCGAGCGAGACCTCGGCCGCAATCCACTCTTCCAGGTGATGTTCGTCTTCGAGCCACCGCTGCCCTCGCCTCGTCCGGGATGGGAGCTGTCCCAGGTCGACGTCGACGCCGGCATCGCGCGCGTCGACTTGTATCTCGAACTGGACGACCGATCGGAAGGCCTCGTCGGCCGCTTTAGATACAACAGCGATCTGTTTGATGCTGACACCATCGCGCGGATGCTGGACCACCTCACTACCTTGCTGGAAGGTTTGGTGACGAATCCGGAACGCGCCATCTCGGACTATCCGTTGCTTGCTGAGACGGAAACAGCTCGTGAGCTGATTCGTAAAGACGACGTGAGTCCCACGAATCCTTTTACAACCTTTGCGAAAGATGAGATCGAGCAGTCAATAACCGATCGGTTTGAGAGGCAAGTCAGCAAATATCCGAAGCGCGTCGCGATCAAGAGCGCCCGGCACGAATGGTCTTATGAGGAACTGGACCGGCGCGCTAGCCAGGTGGCCCAGGCAATCCTCAATCTGCGTGGAGAGGGCGAAGAAAGAATCGCGCTGCTGTTTGAGCACGAAGCACCCATGATTGCCGCGATGCTCGGCGCGCTCAAGGCAGGCAAGACATACGTCCCTCTCGACCCCGGTCATCCCCAGGAACGTCTGGCCCAAATCATCGAACATTCAGAAGCGACTACAGTTCTAACGGACAGCAGAAATGTTGCTTTGGCCCGCCAGGTTTGGAGTGCGGTGGCAGAGCGAAGCGCCGACACCGCTTTGGATCAAATCCATGAGAGCGAATTGCGGATAATCGACGTAGACCGTCTCGACGCTAGTAGCGCAGACTGCCAGTCTGCGCAAGCTGACAGCTTGCGCTACATCGACCCGGATCGCCTCGCGTACATCCTCTACACGTCAGGCTCAACCGGCCAGCCGAAGGGCGTCATGCAGAACCATCGCAACGTCCTGCATTACATACGGGCCTATACCAACAACCTGCACTTGAACGCCGACGATCGCCTGACCTTACTGTCTTCATACTGCTTCGATGCTTCGGTGATGGACACCTACGGCGCGCTGCTCAACGGGGCTACGCTCTATCCGATCGACCTCAAACAGGAAGGACTCGCCGGCCTGTCGCAGCGGCTAATCGACGAAGAGATCACCGTCTATCACTCGACCCCCACCGTCTATCGCTATTTCATCAACACAGTGGCACAGACTTCAGTCTGTGATTTACCCCGACAGGGTCACAGACTAAAGTCTGGGCCACTTAAGTTTCTCAATGTGCGTCTGGTGGTTTTGGGCGGAGAAAAAGTAAACCGCGCGGACGTCGAGTTGTATCAGAAACATTTTTCTGATGATTGCATCTTCGTCAATGGTCTGGGCCCGACGGAAGCCACCGTTGTTCTGCAAAACTTTATCAATAAGGAAAGCCGCGTCTCTGGAAACAGCATCCCCGTCGGCTTTCCGGTCGAAGACACGGAAGTCCTTCTGCTGAACAAAGCCGGCAAGCCGTCTGAGATTGCAGGCGAGATCGCGATCAAATCCAGGCACGTCGCCTTAGGCTATTGGCGCAACCCTGCCGCTACCTCAACCGCGTTCGTCAGTTCATCAAATCTCAAGGGCGTGATCTACCGCACCGGCGACATGGGCCGCCGCCTACCCGACGGCAGCATTCGCTTCGAGGGCCGCAAAGACTTCCAGGTTAAGATCAGAGGCCACCGCGTCGAGCTAGGCGAGATCGAATCGGCTCTTTCCCAACATCCAGCAGTGCGCGAGTGCGTCGTCGTCGCTAACGATAATGCCACCGGAGACCAGCGTCTCGTCGCGTACATCGTCACGCACACGACAACCTTTTTTGGAGAGGCTGGCACGCCGCAAGCCCTCATCCCCAACCCCTCTCCCAGGGTGAGAGGGGAGCTATTCGCAGCCCTGAGCGACTCTCCCAAGGGAAGAGGCGAGCTACTCACAGCCCTCCGCGACTTCTTAAAACAAAAACTGCCCGATTACATGCTCCCCAACTCGTTCGTCGTCCTCGATTCCCTGCCCTTGACTGCCAGCGGCAAATTGAATCGTCTCGCGCTGCCCGCGCCGGTCGAATCCGTTAATCAAACGACCCTTGTCCTGCCGCAAACTCCTCTGGAGAAATCTTTGACGGCAATCTGGGCCGACCTTCTGGAAGTCGAAGCGATTGGCGTCCATGACAACTTCTTCGATCTCGGCGGGCACTCTTTGCTGGCCGTCCGTCTCTTCGCACAGATTGAAAAGACGCTGGGCAAGCGCCTCCCCCTCGCAACGCTCTTCCACGCGCCGACCGTGGCGCAACTCGCCGCTGTGATCCAAAAGGACTCGACGCCGGAATGGTCTTCCCTGGTTGCTATTAGTCTTATCGAACCCGCCGCCCAACCTGGCTCGCAGGCGCCTTTCTTTTGCGTGCATGCGCTCGGCGGCAACATACTCGAGTATCGCGATCTGGCGCGGCACATGGGAGACGACCGGCCGTTCTATGGCTTGCAATCCGCCGGCCTGGATGGCAAGCACGCCGCGCACACACGCGTCGAAGACATGGCCGCGCACTACATCAAAGAAATGCGCGAGCTTCAATCCGATGGGCCGTACTTCATCGGCGGTCGATCTTTGGGTGGAGTAGTCGCGTTCGAAATGGCCCAACAACTCCGCGCGCAAGGGGAAGACATTGGACTGCTGGCGCTGCTGGATACCTACCCGTCAGGCTATGCGAAGTTCTTGAGGAATGAAGCGACCTTCGCGGCCGCCGTCGGACGCGGCCTGGGCCGGATGAAGAGTCACCTCGCAAACGTGAGCGGCCTGCAAGTCAAAGACAAACTCGCTTACCTCGCAAAGAAGGCGCAGTTTGCTCCCAGCAAGATTAAGAGTCAGGTGTGGCGGCGTGTCTATCGAGCGTATGCGGGTCTGGGAAAGCCTCTGCCGAAAACGCTGCGCGACATTAAAGAATTCAATTCGCTGGCCGTGCGCAGCTATGTCCCGAAGGTCTACGATGGAAGAGTCACACTCTTCTGGGCCAGCGAAGACCTGCGCACATCAAAGGATTTGGTTGAAGGCTGGCGCGCCCTGGCCGGCGGCGGCTTGGAAGTACACGAAATCCCCGGCACCCACCTCGACATCATCAAAGAACCACACGTCGGTGAACTCGCATCGAAACTACGCACCTGCCTCCGCGAATTCGCCTAAGCACCAAAGCATAGAGCCAGAGCGGCATGAGTCGTCAGAGCGGACGAAAGCATAAAGCCATGGGGGCGTGAGCCACAGGTACAGTCCCCCTCTTTAAGAGTCCGAAACGCGACCCAGCCAGTCGAGACCTTTAGTGCAATTTCAAAGGTGCGGACACTTCATCGCGACGCATTCCGCTTTAGCTCGGCGCATTTTTTACACACTCGGTCTTGCGCATATTCGCCACTGCCAACGCGTGGGCTTGAGCCTGGCGCGCGTGCGCGAGCGATTCGGCCTTCCCCTTTCCCGTCTGGCCCTTCGCTGATTTAACCGCCGACTTGTAACCTTCGTTTGCTGCCTTCATTGCGTCCCGATAGTCCTCTTGGCATTTCTTGACCGCCGCTTTATGCGCCGCACTGTATTTGTCCGGCTTTGCCGCTAAAGGCATCGCCGTACATAGGACCAGAGCGAGCATCAACGCGATTACTGAAGTTTTAGTTTTCATTTTGTTTCTGCTTTGATCTTTGAATATCCACGCAGCCTTCTCATACAACAACTGCTGAAATCCCGTAAACAACGGTCGGGCTAATGCTCCGATATTGCAACCCGTTATCGGGAACTATTGGCAACTCAACCCATCTCGACTTTCGTCTCATTCAGCCGCCCGCTCATACAGATCGCTCTTGAACCACAAACGCGGCTCCATTAGATAGGTCAAGACCAAAGGCCTTAGAGCCCCACCCTTAACATCAGCGACATTGCCGGCAATGCGATTGTTCTGGAAGCTATAAATGATCGCGTTTGTGCCAATCTGGACCCCGACTTTGTTCTGTGTGACTGTGGTATTCGACAGCCAAACCTTCGCGAACCCTGCGGTGGCCGAGGCCATGATTCCTATGCCTTCGCTGCAGGTGGTGGCGCAGCCGTTGATCGAAGAATTCTCGATGGACACATTCGCAACCTTGCCGGCCAGACTGGCTTTGCACACCACTCCATAGCTGACGCTGTCGCCAATCAGAGTATCTCTGACAACCACATCCGCCTGATCCTCAACATCCAGCCCCAACGTGCCGTCTTCAATCCGGCAATGCGTAATCGAGGCAGAAGACGCTTGCAGTCCCGGCTTCACTCGAATCCCCGTGCTCTCTCTCTTGAAACTCGTGTCCGTTACCACCAGGCGGCCGCTGGCGCCAAAGTCGAGCCCGAAGTTGAACCGGTTGATAAAGCATGATTCGACGTACAGGAAGCGCGCGCTCGCTAAAAATGATGATGTGAACCGTGAGGGAGGGGCCAGACTCGCAAGCAATCGTGATGAGGAATCCGCGGTGAACCGTTTGTCGGACGGCGATAGTCGAGCGATGTGAGCGTCGCCCTTGCTCACGCGCGGGCTTCTGAGACAGCGGCTATTGGCCAATCTGTACAGATCACTTCTACACCGGCGCCTTCGATCGCCAGCGCGCCGACGTATCCTTCATTGACCGGGAGTTCGTGCAAGGTCCAACGATCGGCCTCGGACGTATCGCCTCGTACTTCGATCAGTCTGGCCGGTTCGCCGGGAGCGAGGGAGACGTCGAATTGTCTCAGAGGAAATGAAAGGCCCTCGCCGCGCGCTTTGATGTACGCTTCTTTTCGGGTCCAACAGTTGTAGAAGCCCCTGACCTGCAGGTCTGCAGGCAGACTCCGCCAGGCGGCCGACTCGGTTGCGGAAAAAAAGTTTTCAGCTGCTTCAAAGAGCGCCAGGTCGTTGCGCACGAGTTCCACGTCGACGCCGATTTCGCGATTGGAGGCGAACGCGACCAACGCCAGGCCGTGTCGCCGGGAAAGATTGAAGCGCAGGTTGTTTGAAAGTTCCTGCGCCAGCGCCGGCTTTCCATGGCTGCCAAACGAGAAAGTTAATTCCCTGGGCGAGAGTTCCAGGTATCGACTGAGCAGCAGGCGCAGTGCAGCGCGAGCCTCAATGAATTGGTTTCGATCTTTCGCGAAGTGAAATCGGGCGGCCCTGTCTCGCTCATCGGCCGAAAGGATCTCATTTGATTCTGAAATCCGATCGGGGTTTTGGTCCAGCGAGACGCGCCAGACGTGGACTTGATCGGGCGGCAGGCCGGGAAATAATTCTGAAAGACGCGACTGAGTCATTGATTGGAATGAACGAATCGACGATGACGACAAGGTCGGAACCGGGAGCGGTAGCGACCGGGTTTCAACATCGTAATCTCCGTTGTAAGGATCGTTGAGACCCGGTCGCTAACGCTCCCGGTTCTGACCTCACTCTCCACTTCATCATAGATACTACCCGGCCAGGGCCAATCGTGGCCAGACGCGTCTTGAGAGATTGGTCGAGAGCAGACGGGCGCCGGTCAGCAATTCGTCCGCGCAGGAGGCGGGTGCAACCGAGCCCAGGAATTGCAGGACCCGAAACGCGAACACGTTGCGATCAAATTTTTCGGCGTGATGTCGCAGGGTCTCTTGTCTCCAACTCAAGCCCTCAAAGTTTTCGATTGCTTCAGCCAGGGAATGTCCGTTCTGCTGATCGAAGAAAACTCCCGTGACATTTTCTACCACGGTTTCCAGCGCGCCGCCGCCGCGATACGCAATCACGGGCCGTCCGGCGGCGTTTACTTCCAAAGGCACCATGCCAAAGTCCTCTTCACCGGGAAACAAGAGCGCCCGGCAACGCGCGGCGAAGTAATTAACGACCTTGTCGGGTTGGCGCCCCATGAACTCGATGCGGTCGTCGGCAAGTTTTTCCAAGCGCGCGCGATCGGGCCCGTCGCCGATTATGATTAGCCGGCGGTTCATGCGCTTGCAGGCTTCAATGGCTATGTCGATTCGCTTGTACGGCATCAAACGCGACAGCACCAGATAGTAGTCGTCAACTTCGTTGGCCATCTGGAACCTTTGCACATCGATGGGCGGTGGAATCACAAAAGCTTCGCGGCCGTAAATCTTTTTGATTCGCCGCGCGACCAGTTGCGAGTTCGCGATGTAGTAATTCGGTTGGCGCGAAGCGCGCAGGTCCCACTTGCGCAGTCCCCAAAGCAGGTAAGGCAGGGCCGCGCGCGCCGTTCCGCCAAAGCCTTCGCGCGCCACATAATCGTCGTAGCGCCAAACCCAACGCATCGGTGTGTGACAGTAGCAAACATGAATCGCGTTGCGCCGGCGACGCACGCCCTTCGCATATCCCGAACTGCTGCTGAAGATCAGGTCGTAGGCAGAGAGATCGAAATTCTCAACCGCGAACGGGTACAACATGAAGTAGTGACGAAAGCGGCGATCGAGCGACGGCAGGTTTTGCAGTGGCGAAGTCCGGATGTCCGCGGTGCGCAGACTGCCCGGCAAACCTTTCGGCAAAGCCACCGTCGTATACATTGGGGCTGAGGGGAAAGAGTCGTGCATCGCCTCAGCGACGCGCTCGGCGCCACCCATCTGGACAAAATAGTCGTGTACTAAAGCGATCTTGGACAAGTTGGTTTACCTTCCCGGGGGCGGTCTCTATAGGAAACGTCGAAAGGCGGCTTAATTTCACGTCGCTCACACTTTAAGTAAGAAATGAGAGAGGCGGCGTAATTCAATCCGGACTCAACTTTACTTCTAAGACTCCAGAGCTTTCCTGTTGTGGCGTCCTGCCGCGTTCGGCGACGCTTCGATACAGAGATATTATTTTTGTGATGAACTCTTCAACCCCGAAACGCGTCAGGGCATCGCGTCTTCCATTGGCTCCAAGTTCGCGTAGTAGATTCTCGTCGCGCAATAGCAGCAGCATCGCCTGTATTAGTGATTGCTGGTCGCGCGCCGGAACCAGCCAACCGTTCTCCCCATGGCGAATAACTTCCGGGGTGCCGCCAACCGCAGTTGCGAGAACCGCGGTGCCGCTCGCCAGACCTTCCAGAACGGTGAGGGGGCATGCTTCAGTACGTGAGTTGACGACCAGCAGGTCAAGGCCCTGCATGATTGCGGGCACGTCGTCTCTGGGCCCAAGAAAGCGAACTCGATCCGCAACGCCAAGTGAATTTGCTGTGCTCACCAGGGATTTTTCGTAGTCGTCGCCGCGATTGAAGAGCGATTCACCGACCACCAGAAGAACTGCATTGGAAGCTTCACGCGACATTGCGGCGAAAGCCTCGATCAACTCGAGCTGGCCTTTGTTCGGCGTTAAGTGGCCCACGATACCGACCACTTGCTGCTTTTCGGTAAGCCCCAACGCGCGACGAATCTCACGTCTGCTGGCAGGGTTGGGTTGAAAGCGTTCGAGGTCGACTGTGTTGTGAATGACTTTGACTGCGATGCGGCGGTTCAAGCGGCTACTCACGATGCCGCGAAATTGAGCGGCAGCGGCGTGCGAAACGGCCAGGATTTGGTTGCGCTTCGTGGCGCAGGCCACCAGGCGAACGGCCGCGCTCAAGGGGTGTCGCGGCAGAATGTCATGCGCATGCCAAACGACCGGCACTTTCAAACCCACCGTAGCTGCCGACATTACCAGTCCCGCGCGAATGCTGTTGGCATGAATGATGTCGGGACCCTCGCTGAGGACGATTGAGCGCGCGGTGCGAATCACGTTCAAGAATGAAGCGAGGTATCGCAGCAAGTGATCGACGCGCCAGGTAAACCTCGCCGCCAGTTGAGCGATAGGAATTATTCCGGCGCCCACGTCACGGGCCATTTCAGTCAAACGGCCGTCCGTCGGACACAACACGACCGGATCGAAGAGCTGACGATCAAGTCCCTTCAAGATCATCAGCAGCACTCGCTCAGCGCCGCTGACATTTCCGGTGTGATTGTAGAAAAGAATCTTCAACTCTCGACCCTCAGATCTCTATGATTTCCCGATCGACCTCTCTATGCGCTTTCAAAACCTCCGCGCTGATCCATCCGATCAGCAGCCAGGCAATGGGCGCAATCGAGTAGAGTGTGAACGTCAGTCCAAACATGCTGTTGAGAACAATCGCGACCATCATGGCGGCGACGATTCGTTTGATGTTTGTGTTTGCCTCGCCGGGCGCCGCGCGGCGCGCCACTCGCCAGGACCACCAGGTCGAACGCGAAAGGATCCAGACAAATAAAAGTAGCCCCGGGATGCCGCAGGTAATGGCCTGCAGCAGAATTGAACTATCGATCGGCGGCAAATCTGAGTCCTGACTGTATCGCCATTCGCTCAAGCTGCCCGCGCCGATGCCGGCGCCCAGCGGCCGGTAAGGGATCACGTCCGTCAGGAGATAAGTCCAATTGGTCAAACGCACCTGAAAGCTTTCCTCTTCCGCCGGCTTCAACACGCCGCGTTGAGTGTGTGACAGAACAGTGCTGACGGTCTGGGTCGAGTCGTTGCTCCACATGTCTTCTTCGGCAGGCGCTTGCATGAACACAAATAGCAGAAGCACGGGAGCCAAAAGCACAGCCACGCGGGCCAGCGCGTTTCCAAAACTGCGAGCGCCAATCAGGACCAATGTGATCAGACCCACGACCAATCCAAACACGGCCGACCGTTGTCCGGTCAAAATCACGAAGACAGTGAGAAACGCGCCGGCTACCAGCCAGGCAGCTCGAGTCGTTAACTTCTTTCTCGCCGCCGCGAAGCCAAATGAGATGATCGCGCCTAATTCGGTATAGCGGCCCCACTCTTCAGCGCTGCAGAACGTCGCCAGCGCGCGTTCGATGTGGCCGACGGCAATCGAGTTGTAGAAGTCGGTCTTCTCTATCCAGAGTTGTTCAAAGCTCGGATAGCCAAAGACGAGTTGGTAGACGCCATAGAGAGATGTGACTAATCCCAGCACGACGATCAGCCGCAAACCGTGCCGGAGGAAATCTTCCTTCAGGGTCTGGCCAAAGTAGAACCACAACAAAGGAATCAGGACGAACATCGCGCTCGAGAGTCCCACGATCAAACCGCCCTGGAGCGGATTGAAGATCTCAACGAAGTAGATCAATCCGAGGAGAGACACTGCTCCGGCCAACGGCGACGCGGTCAGGATGGCAAGTCTCTCTCTTTTTAGAAGCAAAGCGAACGCGAGCAGCGTAACTATTGGCGTTAGAACGTGAATGGGATCCTGGCTGTCGTAAGGGACAAATAAATATTGCGCGCGCCGAATGATCCCTCGCAACGGTTCGAACAGCATCATCGCGGTGAGGCCGGCCTCGAGACTAACCAGCACCGGCAAAGCCATCGCCCACGTCAAAGCGCCGAAAATCCAGGTCCTCAGCAACTGGCCGCCATTGGCGATAGCTATCACCGTGAACGCGGCCGCGGCCTGGACGGGCAGAAACCAGACCAGCGCCGAGCGCTGTGATCGTCTGGGTTGGACTTGAACAATGCTGCTCATGACGTATCGATAACCTTACAAAGCTTCCTTTGCGCTCTCAGTAGTCTTGGCAAGCGAGAAGCCGAACAGCGATCTCCAATTCGGGATCATCAGGTCTCGCTTTTGCGGACGCAGACATTTCCAGAGGCTGAGCTGTCGCTTTTTAATCAGACCAAACAGCGCGACCACCAGCATTACGGTGTAACCGATCAGCGAGGCGATGGCCGCGCCCGTGATGCCTAGTCGCGGCAGCAGAATCACCAACCCGACCCCTGTCACCACGGCGGCCGAGAAGCGCGCGATAGTGCTCATCCCCGGATAACCGAAACCGCGCAGGCCGCTAATGACTATCGAGCCCAGGCTCCAAACCGTGGCGGCAATCAATAACCAGCGAAACGCGCTCGTGGCGGGGACGAAACTTTCGCCGAAGAGGATTTTCAATATCAGCGGCGCGCTCAGCCACAGAATGGGCAACATAACGATGTGCATGTATATGGTCAGGCGAAAACTGCGTGCGAGTAACAATTCTGCCCTGTCACCTTTCTGCGAAGCGGCGACCTCCGGCATGAGCGCATCGGCAAGTGCATCGGCCGCCATCGTCGTCATCTCAGAAAGCCGCACCGCAATCACGTAAAGCCCGAGCGCGGCGCTTGAGGCCATCGCGCCCAGCATCAACTGATCCAAACGCAAAGTCGTGAAGTCAGCGACGCCTCCGGCATAGTCGCGCAGGCCGTAATGCATCGAGTGTTTGAACTCAATCCAACTGGGTTGCCAGCGCGGATGAAGTTGATGCCAGACGGCAATGAGAGCCAGCAGCGTCGAAGCAGTCTGGGCGATGATTAGCGTGTAGGTTGCGGTGGCCACGGTCATGTGTCCGATGAACCACAGAATCGCAAAGCCGCTTCCCTGAATGATAAATGAGACTAGCCGAGCCGCGCCCGCCCAGCCAAAACGGCGTGTGCCTTCCAGCAACCCGCGCATCAAATTGAGAAACAACGCCGCCGGAATATTCACCTGATAGATGCGCAAAAGAGTACGGACTTGCGGACTGCGGTCGCCAACCAGATGCGGCACGATCAGATCGGCGAGGGCGATACTGACAATGCCGACGATAACCGTGTAGATCACTGCATTGGTGAAGAGTGCCGCAGCTCTCTCTGGTTCCTTCGCCATCCAGTAGCGATAAGCCGAAGGCAGCCCGAGTCCCGCCAGCATCGCGACCACCGGCGGCCAAAGGACCACTACCAGGAGATCGCCGCGACCAGCCGGCCCTAACGCTCTCGCGCCCACCAGGCTCGAGACCATCGTAAACAGCACGATCGTAACGTCGGTAATGAGGATCAGTTTTGCGCTGCGAGCAATCACAATGAATCAATTTCCTGTTTTGAAATGGCGATCCGGGCGTCTTACCGCAAGTCACGCGCAAGCTGCGCGGTCCACGATCACGAAGACGCCTCAGCTTGCGCCGCGCGCCAGCACGATGGCAGGTATGGTGCGGAGGAGAATCGAGGCGTCGAGACCCAGCGACCAGCGATCGATGTATTCCAGATCCAATTGCATCCACTGTTCGAAGGTGAGATTGCTGCGACCGGACACCTGCCACAAACACGTCAACCCGGGCTTGACGCTAAACCGTCGCTTCTGCCATGCAAGTTCCATGCGGGTCGCGTCACGCACGGACAAAGGCCTTGGTCCAACGATGCTCATGTCTCCCAGGAGCACGTTCACAAGCTGCGGCAACTCATCGATGCTGGTTCGCCGCAGCCAGCGGCCGACCGAAGTAACCCTGGGATCGTTTCTAATCTTGAAAATCGGGCCGCTCTTTTCGTTCAAGTGTTCGACTTCGCCCATCCGCGCCTCGGCATCGCGTTGCATCGTGCGAAACTTGAGCATGCGGAAACGCCGTTTGTTCAGGCCCACTCTCTCCTGCACAAAAAATACCGGGCCCTTCGATTCAAGCTTGATCAGCAGGGCGACCAGCAGCAGGACGGGAGCCGCAATCAATAGGAGGGCGATGGCGGATACAAAATCGAAAATGCGTTTCGCCTCGGTCCGCCAACTAAACATTGGCGCGCTATGCAGAGAGACAAGAGGGAGCCCATCAAGATCCGTCGACTGTGAGCGCGCCAGCTTCTGGGGAAAGAGATCGGACAACAGGTGCGTCGTGATTCCCTGCTCTTCCAGCAGCACGACTGCGGCCTCGATTTGCGAGTATTGGGATTTGATTGGCAACGCAATCGCGACTTCATCGATAACTTCGTTGGTCAGGATTCGCGGCAGGTCTTCGATCGTTCCCATCCATGGCGCGCCGGCCATATCTTCGCCGGCGAACGCGGGATCGCTGTCGACGTAACCAAGCACACGATATCCAAGGTCCTGGCGCAGAGTTATCCGCGCGGCAAAGGCACGGCCGCGAGCCCCGCCACCAACCAGTAGCAGCGTCTTGACGTTGTGGCCCCGCCGGCGCAGGCGCCGCAGGTTTAGTCGCAGGAAGAAACGCCCGGCTCCAATCAAAGCGAAGCTCGTCAGTCCGAACGTCGCGACTGTCCGAACATTGATTGTCGGCCAACTGCCGACGTTGGCGGCTACCAGCAGCAAGACCGATGAAATCAGCACGGCGCGGCCGACTTCTTTTACCTCCAGGCGAATCGGACGCAGCCGGTGCGAGACGTAGAGACCCTGGACGGCAAACGCCGCGTGCCAGGTAAAGAGGAGACCAAATCCCAGCAAAGCATTCGTCACTCTGATTCGTTCGGAAAGATAGTCGACGACAAAAGTCGGATTCTCAGCCGGCGAGTAGCGGTGTACGATCGTCCAGCCAAGCGAAACCAGCAGCAGCGAAAGGTCGCTCAGCTTGAGAAAGTAATTAGAAAGAGAACCGTTGCGATCAGTCATCAAAATGATTAGGTAATCGGGTGACGGTCGTTACAATCTGGGCGCCATAAAAGCCGCCACGCTCGCCAACTTCATGAATCTTTCAACCTTTGAAATCTTGTCGCGGGGCACATAGACCATGTCGCCTGGTTGCAGCGTCAAATCGTTTTCCAGATCGGCAGTGCGGTGAATATTTTTGAGATTCAGGAGCTTCACTTCAGCCGTGTCGGAATTGATCCGGCGAAACACCACGACTTGCGAAGACCTGGCGGCTTCCTTCATTCCGCCCGCCAGCATAATCGCCTGCAGCGCGGTTACACGTTCGCGCATTTCAATCTTGCCCGGCACGTTTACTTCGCCCGCAATCACAAAATAGGGCTTCTGGAATTCCTTGAGGACAATGGCGGCCACTGGATCCTGCAAACGCGTGCTCGCCTTTTTCAGAATCGCCGTGCGCGCCTGTTCAATCGTCAGGCCCGCGACCTTCAGATCTCCACCCATTTCGAGCGAGATGAAGCCGTCCGGTTGAACTGTCACTGTCTGATTGAATTCCGGTGAATAGCGGAACTGCACCTCGAACACGTCGCCTGGTTGCAGGCGATAGCGTTCCTCGGTGACGGTGGTCAGTCGCGGCGCTGTCTGCTGCTGGGCAATTGCGGCGGCGGCGCTGGCGAGAAAACAAATTGCGGTCAATAAAAGCAGGATCTTCTTCATTGGCACTCCTAAAACTCGCTTTAGCGGCACAGGCTTCAGCCCGTGATTACGACCGAACGATTCGCAGACTGAAGTCTGTGCCGCCATTACAGCCGCCGGTACAGCCACTCGGGAACCGGGTAGCGACGCTTGTTCAAAACAAATCCCAGAAATTTTCCGCCGGCGTTTTCGATCGTGCGCTGGGCATTTAGAATTTCGTCGCGCCGGGTCTGTCCGGCTTCCACCACGACTGCTACGCCGTCAACACTGGCACTCAGCACGGCGGCCTCTGAAGACACCCTAAGCGATCGGCAATCAATCAGAATGTTGTCAAAAGCGACCCGCAACGCGTCGACCGAATCCAATCCCGTATCGATATCTTCGCCTTCCTTGCTCACTCTCATCAGGAAAGATCTCTGTGGCAGCTCAGGGCCTGCGTCGTCATCCGTTTCGCTGTCTTTCTTTCTGCCGTTGTTTTTGGACGGCAGCATCCAGACGTTTTCAATGTTGGTCGGGTGGCAGTTCCAGGGCATTCGCAGATAGTCTTCGACGCCGAGGCTTTGCATTCTTTCCGCGCTGACGATCAAAGTGCGACGTCCGGTGTGCCGCGCCAACTCGACTGCGAACAGTTGCGTGACATGCGAAACGCCCTCACCTACCGACGCCGAAGTGAACGCGATGGCCGCGCCGCCGCGTAATCTTTGGGTTGAGTTCTGCAGGTTTGCCAGCAGCAACTGAAGATTGTGCCGCCGATGGCCATTGCTGCGGATTCGCGCCACAGGCATCTCTGATCCGTTGATTTGCTCTTCTATTTGCACAGTTTTACCGGCCCAATTAGCTCTCTAATTGAGCCAACGGGTTGTTATCGATCTTTTTTGTTTTGCCTTTGCTGCGCCCTACCAGACGGCGGCTATTCTCGGGCACGGTGGCCAGGACGGTCGCGCCCGTGAGGGCTTCGAGCTGACGCGGAGTATGAATGGTGTCGCCAAGCATTTCCGCCGAGAACACAGTTCCCAAACTCAGGAATGCAGCGACGAAAACGCCCAGCACCAGATTCAAAGGACGATTCGGTGACGACGGAATTCGCGGCACCGCGGGAGCTTCGGCGATAGATACGTTGGTAATCTTTTGCCGATCGAGTTCGTCGGCGATGCGGGCTTCCTCACGCTTCTTGGCGTAAAGCTGATAGTTCTCTTCAGATTCCTTCACCTGGCGCTGCAGGTCGTTGTGCTTGGTTGTATCGCCTTCCAACTTTTGCAAGGCGCCCTCGTACTCGCGCAACTGGCCGGCCAGCGTATCCCGGCGGGCTTGGGCGCTGGTCTGGTCCAGACGGGCTCTTGAGTATTCCGTCTCCAGCGTCTGCCGCAGCGGATTCAGATCAGTTGCCTGCTCAGTCGCGGTCTGTGATTCGGCCTTGGCCAAAGCGTCTCTGGTAGTGCGAATCTGCTCGTCGACCTCGCGCACCAGACGATCGTCGGGGCGAAACTTTGTTAACAGTTGCGTGCGACGGTTCTGCAATTCGACCATCATGGTGTTCAAGCGCTCCGCCGAGTATTGAGCCGGCAGCGATTTACTTTGCGTGACAATTCGCTTGGGCGTGACCGCCAGTTGTTGCTCAATTCGCTTAATCCGATTCGTTGCCTCGTTGACGGCCGTTTCGCTCTCGAGCAACTTTGACTTCGCTTCGGCGGTTTTCTGTAACGTTAGATCTTTCTGTTGGGCAAGAACGATCAGCTTGTTGTCCTGCTGAAAATTGGTCAGTTGTTTTTCCGAGTCGTGCAACTGGGTCTCGTATTGATCGGCTTTGTCTTTAAAGAAATCTGATGCGCCCGTTGGGTGATGAAGCTTCAGGTGCTTTTCTAAATAAAGCTCGCCCAGTTTTTGCAGTACTGCGGCCGCCAACTCTGGTGAGTTCGCCGAGTAGCTGATCGAAATTACATTTGCTTTCTTGACGGGCGCGATTAACAGTTCCTTCGCCAGGTCGTTCGCTGCCTTCTCAATCCGTTCGGGTTCAGATGTTGACCTCTGCCAAAACATCGATGAGCCGGCCTGGCCCAAGCCGGTTTCTTTCGCCACCTGCGTCAGCAAGTCACGGCTGGTCAGCAACTCGATCTCCGAATTGATTTCGCTCTCACTGACTTCGCCATCGACTGCGCCCGGCGTGCCACTGGTAGCTTCCGGCGTGATCGCCACGTCGACGCGTTGGTTCTTCACCAGAATCTTCATCCGCGATTCGTATTTGTTGGGAAGCACCCAGGTGAGCAGCGCCGTGCCCAGCACGACGGTGATGAAGATGAACAGAACCAGTCCCCTGCGACGAAAGAGGGCGCTCGCCCCATCTCGCAGACTGACTGAATTATTGCCGATACCTGTTGTCAGTTGACCCTTCATAAACTAACTTACCGAAGGGTTTAAATGATGAATTGGCGGGGAATTCCAAGGATTGAGGGAGCATTGGCAGGTTCAGGGCGAAGATAGCCAGGACATGCCAAAGCTGGCAGGCCTCTCATTAGCACCGCGGCTTCAGCCCGGTGATTGGCAATTCGATCCGGTAGGGAAACCGTTTAAAACGGTTTCAGGTTCTTTCAAACACTAAATTCACCGCGCTGAAGCGCTCGGTGCTAATGAGATTAGCTTGGCAGAATGGAGTACTCGCTGAGTCTATTTCGCCACGTCTATCGTCGGCAGACCGGCTGCCCGAAACTCCTGATTCAGCGCCGGAATATCCTTCGACTTGATCGCCAGCCAGTTCTCCTGAAGCGAGCGCGAATCTTTCAACACGTCGGGAACCGCGGCAGCAGCCTGTGGAGTTGGGGCAAGATCGACTTCTTCGAAGAGATTGAAGAGGGTCCGCACTCTGCCGGAGGCACTTGCGATGCTTAGACGCGCGACGCCTCCTCCGCCCGGGCCGCCAGTCCCCGTTCCAGCCAGGGCTTGAAGTTTTTCGCCCAGAGCGTCGATGTGCGTTTTCAGGTCCGCCGCCGATACTCGCGGACGCAATTCCGCAATCTGACCCCGCATGCGCTTGATACTCTCTGAAATGGAATCCAACGCCAGCCATTCGTCGTAAAGCTGCTTCGATAGCCTGAATTGCTCCCCCAGATCCGCATTCGAAGTCTTGACCCGCGGATCCATCACTATCGTCAGCGGCTGCTGATAACTCTTTCCACCCACTATTAATACGACGGAATACTTCCCCGGCATCGCCCACGGCGCAGTTGATTCCGGCGCAGTGTTGCGATAGACCGCGGCGATCGGATACTGCGGTTGCACGCCAGGAACGGGAGCGTAATGCAGGTCCCAGAGAAAGCGATGCATGCCCGCGTCGCCGGAGAATTTCTGCGGCGGTCTTACCCAGTAAGGCGGGATTGCAAGAGCCGGATCAGGAGTAGGGAGCGGATCGGCGCTCGAGTAACGTCGCACGACCTGGCCGGCTTCATCTTTGATTTCCAGGGTCGCTGGCCCCGACACACCCGCGCCGATGTAGTAATCGATCATTGCGCCATCGGGCGGGTTTTCACCCGCGGGTTCGTCGGGCGGTAGTGGCGTGTCACTATTCGTATTCCAGCGAACTCGCAAGGCCGTCTGTGGACGAAACAGCACCGCGCGCGCTTTCAACATGGAAGCCTGGAGTTGTCGCAGCGGTGTGATGTTGTCGAGAATCCAGAACCCTCGCCCGTGCGTCGCAACACACAAATCGTCGCCCTTGATAATCAGATCGCGAATCGAACTGGCCCCCATGTTGAGACGCAGAGACTGCCAGTGATCGCCGTCGTCGAACGATACATAAACAGCGCGCTCGGTGCCGGCGAACAGCAAACCCTTCCTTTCCGGATCCTCGCGAACCACGTCGGTGTTTTCATTTTCGGGAATGCCCTTGGTTACTTCAGTCCAGGTTGTTCCCGCGTCATGCGTGCGATAGATGTGGGGCCGCAAGTCATCCAATCTCAGCGTATTGACAGCGGCATAGGCGGCGTTCTTATCAAAGTGACTGGCGTCGAGAATAGAAATCTTCTGCCAGGGCTTGAGCTGTTTTGGAGTGACATCGATCCAATGCGCGCCACCGTCGGTCGTCCGATGAATCAAGCCATCATCGGTCCCGGCCCAAATCAGATTAACGTCGAGCGGTGACGGGGCAACGGCATAGATCACGCCGCGCTGTGTGGCTGCCGCGCTGGTTTGCGAACGATACTTGCCAACGGTCTCGGACACTTCGAATGTTTTTCGAGTCAGATCGGGACTTATTTGATCCCAGTTTCGCCCACCGTCCTTCGTCTTCCAAAGCGTGTTGGTCGAAAAGAAAAGCAGGTGCGGATCAACTGGCGAGAAGACCACCGGCTGGGTGCGGACGGCGCGAAGATCCGCCCCGCGAAAAGGCTTGGGCATGATGTTCTGAGCTTGCCCGGTGCGGCGATCGTAGCGCGTCAGCTTGCCGCCATAGACGATGTCCGGATCGAGTGGATCCGGTGTAACGTAGCCATACTCTTCAGCACTGACCGGGTGCCATTCGCGGAAAGTAATCTCACCGTCGTTGCCGCGACTGGCTATACAAACCGAACCGCTTTCCTGCTGGCCGCTGCATAATCGGTACGGAAAAGCGTTGTCGGCGTTGACGTGATAAAGCTGCGCGGTCGGCTGGTTGTACCAACTGCTCCAGGTCTTACCGCCGTTTGCGGTGATAATCGCGCCCTGATCGCTGCCCAGCAAAACCACATCGGGGTTGTTCGGATTGATCCACACATTTTGATAGTCGTCGCCGCCCGGCGCGCCGCGAAACGCGCTCCAGGTCTTGCCCCCATCGACTGACTTCCAGCTTACGGTACTCGCAACAATCACGACGTCGGGATCTTTAGGATTGAATCTCGGAACTGAAAGATCACCGCCCCCAATGCGGCCGGCCGGACGCGGGTCCTTCGTGATGATGGCCCAATTCTCGCCCGCATCATCAGAGCGAAACAGGTTAACTGCACCCGGAGATGCCACCGATGCGATTAAGCGATTGGGCGAACTCGGCGCGATGGCAAGATTTGCCTGGGTGATTCCTTCCGGCAATCCACCTTTCAACTGCCGCCAGGTCTTTCCATTGTCGGTGGATTTGAATATCCCGCCCCCGGTCCCACTCCAAGCGGCGTTTTCCCAGGGACCCTGTCGTGCTTCCCAAAGCGCCGCGTAGGCGACGTCAGGGTTCGCAGGATCGATCAACACATCTGCGCCCCCCGTGTTCTCGTCTTTATAAAGAACTTTCTCGAACGACTTGCCTCCGTCGGTCGAGCGAAAAATGCCGCGCTCCTGATTCGGGCCGTAAGGGTGGCCGGCGACCGCGACCAGGAGGCGATTCGGATCTCTCGGATCGACCGCGATCTGTGGAATCTGCTGGCCGTCGCGCAGAGCAAGATGCGTCCAGGTCTTCCCGGCATCGTTCGATCGATATATCCCATCGCCAACCGAGAGGTCAGGACGCTGTAGTCCTTCGCCGCTACCGACGTAAATAATATTCGCATCGGAAGGCGCCACTGCGATGCAACCAACCGAACCCGTCGGTTGTTCGTCGAAAATTGGCATCCAGGTTCGTCCATAGTCGTCGGTCTTCCAAACGCCGCCGTTCACTTGCGCGACATAGAAAACGTTCGGTTGCGCAGGCACTCCAGCGACAGCCCGCGTCCGGCCGCCACGAAAGGGACCGATGCTGCG
Source organism: Blastocatellia bacterium (assembly GCA_033856915.1). Lineage (GTDB taxonomy): Bacteria > Acidobacteriota > Blastocatellia > Pyrinomonadales > Pyrinomonadaceae > UBA11740. The sequence goes on from JAWVEB010000028.1 coordinate 189,410, forward strand.
CCAATGCAGTGGCTTGAAAAGATCGGGGTTGAACTGCTGAGCAAACACCGAACCACCACCGGCGATCATCAAAGTAACTATGAAGGTTAAGAGCAACCGTGATGGCATCGAACCAAAGAATTGGGTTTTCATTTTTTGAAATTCTTCGTGGATTTCGAAAAGAGTTTTAAGACCGTTCGGCGCTGCATGGTATCGCCAACACATTCTAAAGTCTAACTGTCTGGGAGCCGATCCATTTTCCATTTCTTCATCATCGCCCTTCTGAGAGCCAAGGCGCTTCATGGAGCCGGGGGGGGGGGGGGGGGGGGGGGG